>JBJTQF010000134.1:0-24513 GCA_046075485.1 Myxococcota bacterium
AGTGTTTACGCGCCTGTTCGTCCTGCCAGACTTCAAGATCGGCAAAGAGGTCGGAGCGGTCGTCGTCACTTTGCTCAAAAAAGTAGCGGAGCATGCTTAAGTTGGTGGTCTTGCCAAACCTGCGGGGCCGAGGAAAGAGCACAATCTCAGCGGAATCTTCGACGAGCTCAGAGATGAGATAGGACTTATCGATGAGGTCCAGCTTATCTCGGCGAAGGCGCAGGAAATCAGATTTACCAAGACCGGGGCGAAAACCCATGCAAAGACTCCTTCATATGCCACAGGCTCACACAAGACGCTCGTTTCTGGGGAGAAAAGATAGCACAGACTTGAGCGAAGGTCGCGTGGGTTGAGCATGGCCGACACATCAGGCGCTTCTCTTGATCCGCGTTTCATCTGTGTTTCATCCGTGGCTCAAATACGATCCGTGTGCTTCGGATGAACGGCGATGACGAAGGTGAGTTTCTGGCGAGACTCCTGCTCAGACTCCTGCTCAGACTCCTGCTCAGAGGGTGAGGGCCGCCTCAATGACCAGCTCGACGATGCGGTCTGCGGCGTCGGGTTCGCTTTGATTTTCGGTGGCCGCAAAGGTCAGATCCAGCTCGGGACAGTGGACCAGCCAGGTGGTGAAAAAGCCGAGCCCGGCATAACACGTCAGGTCGCCGTAGTAAAAACGATTGATGCCAGCGCCTCCATCCATCCCGGAGAACGCTTCCAGTCCGACCTCGGGCATCTCGAGGAAGCTCTCCAGCGTCTCTTGCGATGCGAAAAGCTGTCCGTTTAACCCAAAGAGCGCATCCCCGAAGTGTACTAAGTCCTCGGCACTCGACACCAACCCACCGCCCCCGTACAGATCCCACGAAGGATCCCAATCGCGTGTATCGGTCTCTCCGATATAGGGATGTGTCAGCCGGTCAAGTGCTCCCCCATCCGCCGGATCTTCGAGGCTCTCCAGAAACGTGTCCCCCTGAGACCATTGATCGTATTGGAGCGCCAGTCGAAAGACCTCCGCAAGAGAGGTGTCAAAGCTCCTCTCTAGGATCGCGCCTAACAAAATATAATGTGTGTCACCATAATGATATGATTCCCCCGGCGCGTTGAGCGGAGCACCCTCCTCCATCGCCAGCGTGAGCTGCTCCTCGCGGGTCCAGCGATGAGTCGGATCGTCCTCGAGGATCGCGTAAAAGCTCTCGGCCTCCGTATAGTCAAAGATGCCCGCCGTGTGCGTCAGAAGCTGATACACCGTGATCTCCGAAGGATCATAACCTCCAGCATCCAAGAGCGACAGAGACGCCGGATCCAGCAGGAGGTCGATGGTCGTCTCCAGCTCAAAATAACCCTGCTCCGCCGCCACAAACACCGCCGCCGAGGTGAAGGTCTTGGTCACACTCGCAATCCGAAAGAGATCCCCAGCCTCCAAGGGCTCCCCGTCGAAGCTGCGGCTTCCCACCACTCCCTCATACGTCTTGTCGCCGTAACGCACCGCGAGCAATACACCCGGCACCAGCGGCTCCTGCTCCACAAGCGATTGTAATGCCTGATCCAGAGAGGCCGAAAGATCATCCGGAGACGCCTGCTCTCCACACGCTGAAAGGCCCAGATAGGCCACCATTGAGACCCCGATCCGCTTCAACTTCAACATCCGCGTACCCCTCACGTCCAACACCCCGCTGATGCGAGGGATGACTCAGCAAACGCACATATGCCAGCTTATCTGAGGAATGACTCAGCCACCGTAGAATTCAGTGTATCAGCGGAATGACTCAACAATCAATGACTCAACCACCGTAGAATTCAATGTATCAGCGGAATGACTCAGCGCCCGTAAAGGTATTCCGGGTCGAGGTCCGGGAGGTTGCGACGCAGCAGGGCGTGGAAATATCGAATGTGTCACACACTCAGACGATACTCCGGGTCGAGGTCCGGGAGGTTGCGACGCAGCAGGGCGTGGAAGTGCTGGACTGCGTTTTCGGTCTTATCATGCAGCCGTCCGCGCTGATACAGTCGAGAGCCAAGCCCCTCCTGCACGCGGGTGCAGATTTCATCGTCCTCCTGGCTGACAAGGGTGTTGATGTGCCAGTTCACCCGGCTGGCCAAACGATGCCGAAGCCCCGCATGGGGATGCAGATACACGATGCTCACCGCACGGGTCTTGTTGATCCCCAACGGGATCAAGTGCCAGATATCGGCCTGCTCTGGATAGAGGTTCAGACAGGTCGAAGGCCATATCCACGTATACCACCAGCTCCGGTTCATCGAGCGATGCAACCCCGGACGCGCCGTGGTCAGCCGCTGATACAGACGCTCGAGCGGATCCTTCGAGGGCTTCGGGCTGAGCGGGGCGTCAATCCACACATGACGCTCCCCCGGATGGTTCTGATATCCCGGATAGTCAAAGAGCCGCGCCAAGCCCGGATGACCCATCGCGACATGATATCCTTCCAGGAAGTTATCCACCACAACTTTCCAGTTTTGGTTGTAGTCCACCCACGAGAGATGGTCAAACTGAAGCTCCTCCAGACGATGTGCCGCCAGCTTACGGCTCAGATCTCCGAAGAACGTGTCCAGCGGAGGAGGATTTTCCTCCAACGAGACAAAAACAAACCCACTCAAGACGTCCACGGAGAGGCTCGGCAGGCCCAAGCTGCTGCGCTCGAGGGTGGGCGCACTTTTGGCCTCCGCCACCCCCTGGAGCTTGCCGTTGAGCTTATAACTCCAGCCGTGATAGGGACAGGTGATCACCTTGGTGAGGGTGCCTCGACCTTCGAGCAGGACACTGGCGCGATGGCGACAGACGTTCGAGAAGGCGCGTAAGGTGCCGTCTTGGTCTCGTAAGACCACCACGGGCTCTCCGCCGATGCGCTGGGTGACATAGGCACCCGGAGACGCCACCTCGGAGACGTGGCACACAAAAGCCCATCCACGCTGAAAGATCTGACGCTGCTCTTCCTCATACAGCCGAGGGGAGACATAAGCCTCACGAGGCAGGGTCCAATGTTGCAGGGTGGAAGGGTCGAGGGTGTGGTCGAGGGTGTGAGTCGTCATGGCGGGTCTCCTTATGCAGCGGTCGAGGTCGGATTTGACCTTCAGACCGACGACAGAGCCGAGGTCATTCGACCATCAGCTCGGTCCAGATGCGCTCATAGAGTGCATCGGCTTCTCCCAGCTCACGATAGTATTCGAGCTTGGGACGCACGTCTGCGGGCGGAAAGATGGAGCTATCTGCCAGCAGCTCAGGCTTGATATAAGGGGTGGCGTCCTTGTTGGCCGTGGCATAAAAGGTGGTGTTGGTGGTCTCGCCTGCTTCCTGCGGACGCATCAGGAAGTTGATGAAGGCATGAGCATTTTTGGGATGAGGTGCGTGTTTGAGAACCACCATATTCTCGGAATAGATGGGGCCTCCTTCTTTGGGGAAGATGTACTTCAGGTTCTTATTTCCCTTCCAATACATGGAGGCAATATCACCTCCCCATGCCATGCCTGCTTTGACCTCTCCCGATTCAAAGTTGATCTTATAGCTGCTGGAGTCATACACCTTCACAAAGGGCTTTTGAGCGACCAACAAGGCTTTGGCTTCTTCAAGCTCTTTGGGGTTGGTGCTGTTGATGGAATAACCCTTCATCTTGAGAGCAATGCCAATCACATCACGCTTGTCTGCCAACATCGAGAGCTGACCCTTGAGCTCGGGGGCTGGCATAAGAATATCCTTCCAGCCTTCAATCTTGGTGGTGACTTTGTCGGTGCGGATGGCAATGCCCGTCGTGCCAAACATATATGGAAGACTGAATTTATTCTCTGAATCGTAGTATTGATTCAACAACATTGGATCCAAATGAACGGCATTGGATAACAGAGACTTGTCCAATGGCAGGAACAAATCCTTACGAATCATGATCTGTACCATATAATCCGAGGGGAACGCCACATCGTATTCCCGCGCTCCCGCCTCGAGCTTCGCCAGCATGGTCTCGTTCGAGTCATAAAAGCTCAAGTTCACCCTGATGCCGGTCTCTTTCTCAAATCGCTCGAGGGTGGCAGGTGAGATGTATTCTGCCCAATTGTACACATTGAGCACGGGCTCTTCTGCCGCCGGGACCGCAGGTGCCGCGCTCTGGTTGGAGGACTCTTTACTACATCCGGTCCATACGAACAAGGCAATCATCGAAAGCACCAGACGACGGCTAAACATGCGCATACATCTCTCCTTGTTTGAACGTGTGATATGTTATTCTAACCGCAGTGTGCTCTTTTATGCAATCCTTCTTTTGCAGGTCAATACAGATCTTCAGGGATTTGAAACGTCTGAGATCCATCCATCTCTGTCGTCTGGCCTATTGTCTTGTGTCTCAGCAGATCAAAACACCCATGCCAGCGCCTACAGCCGCAGCAATCCCCAGGCCAGCCCCAACCCCATCCCCATCCCCAGGAGCACCCCCGGCCAGAAAGCAGAACGGCCCCCGGTCTCCGTCGTCTCTCCTTCAGACGCTTCTTCCGGTGACTCAAAAACAATACGATGAAGCCTTCCCTCGTGCATGTCCGCCAGCAGCAGCCCATCCACCGGATACGCATGGGCATACTCCAGAAGCTGACGCCGCGTGGCCGCTGAGGTCGGATCCGGTGCCACTTCTCCCGTCTTCACCTCCACCACAAAGGTCTCGTCGCCCTTCTCTACCAGGAAGTCTGCCCGGAGCTTCACCGCATGGTAGGTCTCGTCCACCCACAGCCCACTCTCCTGCGTCACCTGACGGTCGAGCACTCGATATCCTTGACGCTTCAGCAGCCGCTCGGCCTCCTGCTCTCCTTCTCGCCCTCGTGTGGCGCGCCGCTGAAGGCGATGGCGGAGCTGTGCCCGCCGTAAGGCATGGCCTCCCCACACCGCCAGGGACAGCAGCACCATCAACACCGCCAAGACCAGCAAGCTCCAAGAGGGCAAGCCCCATGACGTCAAGGCCGAGCTCTGCACCACATGCCTCCCATGAACATACGATAAAGATGCAGCCGTTGCAGCCGCTTCGGGCTATGATGGGCGCGCTCGAGCCATCAAGGGCTCGTGCTCGGTTCCTCGTGCGCCTCCGTCGCGCTCAAGGGTCTGACAGCTCCCGTCGAGGTCATTATACGGTGTGACGGCCACGATCCGATGGGAACCGCTTTATTTCCTCTTTCTCTCCTGGAAGCGTATCATGACCTCTGCCCCAGCGTTCGTCTTTGCGACCTGTCAGCTCGGTGCCGAGCCCACCCTCAAACGAGCGGTGCAGGCGCAACATCCCGAGCTCCATTTTGCCTACTCGCGGCCCGGGTTTATCACCTTCAAGCAGCTCGAAGGAATCCCCGCCGAGTCCCTCGTGCTTCAGTCTCCTTTTGCACGAGCTTTTGGTCGCTCCATTGGCCCACAGGAGTCTCTCGAGAGCCTGCTCCAGCAAGCGCAGACCCTCAAGGGGCAGGGGGCTCCCATGCGCCTCCATGTGTTTGAGCGAGACCGGCATCGACCCGGCGAGTTTCCCCCCGACGAGGTCGAAGGAGCTCTCGCCCGCGCGGTCGAGCAGCAGCTTCGCGCGCAAGCACCCGCAGGACTTTTTGTGGGAGGCTCTAAAGCACAGGTCGGTGACAATGTGCTCGACGTGGTGGTGGCGCCTGAAGAGCCCCTCTGGTTGGGCACTCACAGGCACTCTTCCGCGCACGCCGCATATCCCGGAGGCATTCCGCCCGTCGAGCTGCCCTATCCGCTGCCCTCGCGTGCGTATCGTAAGCTCGAAGAAGCCCTCTTCTGGTTTGAGCTGCCCCTCCGCACCGGCGATCTGGCGGTGGAGCTGGGCTGTGCTCCCGGGGGGGCGACTTATGCCCTCCTGCGTCGCGGCATCCGAGTGGTCGGCGTTGATCCCAACCCACTCGACCCGATGGTGGCCAGCTACGTCGGACCCAGCGGCGTGCGTGTGCGCTATCTTCCGAAGAATATGGGAGACCTCCGCCGGGAGGAGCTCCCCAAGCGCGTGGATTGGCTCATCCTGGATGTCAACGTGGCGGCAGCGGTCGCGCTCCACAGCCTGCACCGGCTGGCCGATAAGCTCCGTCCGACGCTCCAGGGGATGCTGCTCACCCTCAAGCTGAACCGCTGGGAGGATGCTGAGCAGCTCCCTCGCTGGCTCAACCGCTTGGAGGCAATGGGGTTGGTCCAGCCACGCGCTCAGCAGCTCTACAGCAACCGGCAAGAGCTGTGTGTGGTGGGTCTCACCGAGCGGGGCATCTCTCGGCTGGGCTGAGCCTGCGTGTCGGGGCCGAATGTGGGGGCGAATGTCGGGGCCGAATGGGAGGGCGAATGTCGGGGCCGAATGGGAGGGCGAATCATGATTCGCCCCTACGGTTGGGAATGTCTCGGGGCCGAATGTGGGGGCGCATCATGATTCGCCCCTATCGTTGCGTGCATCTGGATCCTACTCTGGAGGAGGGTTTGATATGCAGACACCGCAGAGTCTCTCGTTGGAGGATGTGCAGGCGGCGGCGGAGCGCATCCGGCCTTATATCCACAGGACTCCGATCTTACGCTGTGAGAGTTTGGATCGGCGAACGGGCGCGTCGCTCTTTCTGAAGGCTGAGCACCTGCAAAAGAGTGGCTCGTTTAAGATTCGGGGGGCGCTCAACAAGCTCTTGAGTCTGTCGCCGGAAGAAAAAAAAAGAGGCGTGGTTGCCTTTTCGTCAGGGAACCACGCCCAGGGTGTTGCGTTAGCCGCACGTTTGACCGGAATTCACGCCACCATCGTCATGCCGTCGGACGCTCCCCGCGTGAAGCTGGAGGCGACCGCCGACTACGGTGCAGAGATTGTGCTCTTCGACCGGTTCCGCGAAGATCGGGAAGCCATTGCCCGTGGGCTTGCGCAGAGCCGAGGGTCCGTACTGGTCCCGCCGTTTGATGACCTTCAGGTCATGGCAGGACAGGGCACCCTGGGGCTTGAGCTGGCGCAGGAGCTGCCTGATCTCGAGGTGGTATTGATCCCGGTGGGTGGGGGCGGCCTGATCTCTGGCATCGCCACCGCCCTAAAGGGCCTTCATCCGTCCGTGGAGGTGTACGGTGTGGAGCCGGAGGCCGCCGATGATGCCCGTCGCTCGTTGGAGCAGGGGCAGATCGTGCAAATTCCTCAGCCCAACACCGTGGCCGATGGTGTTGCCACCCGTGCCATCGGTGTGTTTCCCTTTCCCATCATGCGACGCCTGCTCTCGGGCATTGTCACGGTGAGCGAAGTGGAGCTGGTGGAGGCGCTGTATTTTCTACTCACCCGCACGAAGCAGCTGGTAGAACCTACGGGAGCCTTAGCCACTGCTGCCGCACTTCAGCAGCGTGTGCAAATCCGAGGTCGTCGAGTGCTCTCCCTCCTGTGTGGCGGGAACGTTGATCCCCGCACGCTGAGCAGTCTATTGAACCCTGCGTCTCACACACGTTGACCCTCCGGGGTCCGCGTGGCGGTGTCTTGTGGGTCTGCCGAAGCTCCCCCGAAAAGGTCATGGTCCTCGACGGGGGGCAAGGCAGCGTGTCGTGTGAGAAGAAGTAATCGCACCCTCATTCCCTTTGTGCGAACCTTCAACAGGCGTCGTGGCATGCGCTGTTGAGCAGCCATGTGGCCATTCTCTCATCTCGGAGGGCTGCGATTGGGTCGCGAGCCTCCGGCGGATGAGGGCCATGCTCCTTCACGGGGAGCCCGCCGAGGCGGACTACGATTGGCGCTCTGCTGTGACATAGATATCTCCAAGCTGTGGATTTTGTTGAAATCTCCTCAGCAGGAAGTGCTTTTCCATTGAGTCTGGCGTCGGATTTCTCCTGCTGCCGGACCCGCCTCCTGACGCATCCATTGCCTGCGATTTTCCGAACAGGCATCCGGTTGTCATCTGCTCCTTTTAGAAGTGATAGAGGCCCGAGCCTCGCTGCTTCGTTTCCGTTGCATTGTGGCTCACACCTTTTCTATCGGGAGGGGCTTTCGATCCCTGTAGGGAAAAATAATGATGCCCATGATTAAATTTGATGGACGGGGGAAAGGTCAATATGCACGAGTGGTTAGAAAATACCGATGGGCGAGGTTGAGAGGGATAAGAGACGAGGGGAAAAAAAGGATGTAGGGCGAGCGATGAGCAAGGTGAGACGGATCAGGAGAAGCTGGGAGCTTGAAGGCTCAGCTCACTTACCATAACGGTAGGTGGTGTACTGGGCGTCCATTCGGGTATCCTGGCCGGCGGTGAACTGGAACATACAGGCGTCGTCCACATAGTCCATGAAGTTGGTCACGGGGTCATTGCCCGAGATGAACTTGCAGGTATTGGTGGAGGTCGAAGGACAGCCATAAGCAGCGGTCTTCTCGGCGGGGGTGTCGGAGACTTGATCACCGCCATTGGTGGTGTCACGGCTGCAACCTCCCTGGAAGGTGTGATAGAGGCCCATCCAGTGACCGACCTCATGGGTGCCGGTGTCGCCTTCGTCATAGGGAACCGCTGTACCACCGGGGAGCGAGGTATAGAGCACCACCACACCGTCTTGGCTGGGGCTGTTGATATAATCGCTGGGGAAGGTGGCCCAGCCCAACAGGCCCTGGCCGATGTTGGCGGTGTACAGGTTGAGATCCGCCGCCGTGCCCTTCCGCAGTGCGCTCTTGGCCTGCTTCTCGGCTGAGGAGCCGGGGGTCATGGTGTACCAAGTCGAGTTGGTGGTGCGATCCGTGCTGGCGAGCTTGAAGGACCAACCAGTGGCCTTGTATGCGTCGTTGAGCACTTGAAGCTGAGCGGTGATCTGAGAGTCCGGCACATCACCGTTGGCAAGACCGGTGCCTTTGTTGATCACATGAACGTACACGTTGATCACACCGCCGGTCACGTTGGCCTTCTGGGTGGACTTCCGGCTCTGGAAGTCGTTCTCCATCCGCTGCACATCGGACTCTGAGGGATTCACACCACAGCGTCGCCCACTCTCACCGAATGCCTTCTGATTGGCATAGGTGACTCCGTCAAAGCTGAAGGGCTGAGCATTCAGCTCCAGCTCCAGCGCGTCAAAGGACTCGTCAACGGCTGCTGCGTTGGCGATCTGAAGCTCGTCTTGCTCCGCTGCACAGCCCGCACCAAAGGTCAGACCAGCCAGGGCAAGAGTAAACAGCGTGGTATACTTCATGAGTGTGTTTCCTCTTATGGACGTTGTGGTATCCGGGAGGAGTGCTCTCTTGGATAGCCCTCTTTTCTTCCACTTCATAAGGCAAAAAGCAGCCTCGAACACACATTGCGGTGAACTTCGGTTTGATGCAACAAGTTCTTTTTCACAAAGTAAAAAAAACGTGCCAGTTCAATGAAAATCACGTTGAGACGATGAAAAAAATGTTCAAAAATTTTGAATTTATGCCGAAAGATGAATATTGGCGAAATAAAAGCGAATAGTTGCAGATGGCCCGCTCGCTTTTTCCTGACCCGCACACCCTTTTACGTTGTCTCTCTGCGCTTCCCTGCCTACAATGGCCTCGATACATCCCCCTTTGGGAGCGCTTCTCGTGTCCACCGTAACTGTATACCGCTCATGAAGGAGAATCGTCATGGCTCCAGAACATCGTCCCGGTCCCGCAGCCGACGCTGCTTCCCCTTCGACTGTTGAGGCCACGTCGCCGTTGTCTCCGCCCAGCTCGTCGGAGCAGACCTCGGCGCCGTTGGTGGAGCCATCGTCTGGGTTGACCCGTCGGCAGCTCCTGCAAGGAGGTGTTCTGTCTGGTGCTGCCCTTCTCACGGCTGCGGTGGAGGCTCGCACGCATGCACGCACGAGCGCCACCGATGATGTCGGTGTTGCTTCTGGAGATCCTCGGGCCGACAGTGTGGTGATCTGGACGCGGGTTCCCTCGGGCAATCAAAGCAGCTCGGTGGTGGTGAGCTGGCAAGTGGCGACCGCTCAGGATTTTGCCACCGGTTCTGTGGTCAAGTCCGGCACGTTCACCACCGATGCCTCTCGCGACTTTACGGTGAAGGTCAAGGTCACGGGTTTGCAGCCCTACACCCACTATTTCTATCGCTTCAGTACCACCACGGGCTACGCTTCGGAGGTCGGACGCACCCTCACCGCCCCTCTCCCCACCGACTCCAGTGTGGTGCCGCGTTTTGCCTTCGTGTCCTGCCAGAAGTATACCTCCGGCTACTACAACGTCTTCACCACGCTGGCCACGGAGGATGTGGACTTCTGCATCCATCTGGGAGACTGCATCTATGAGTCAGGGGGCTCGGATGTTCGCGTAGACACCATCGGGGAGGTGCAGGCAGGACGGGCCATCACCCTCAACGACTTCCGAAACAAGTATAAGCTCTATCTGTCAGACCCCGAATATCGAAAGGTCCGGGCGCTCCACCCCTGGATCTGTGTGTGGGACGACCACGAGGTCTTCAACGACTACGCCGGAGGTGATCCCAGCATGTCTCAGGCCGACCGAGACATCCAGTCTGCCGGATATCAAGCCTATTCAGAGTTTATGCCGCTGGAGCCCGACCTGCCCTTCTCCAAGAGCAACGGCATCACCCAATATCAGATCTATCGCTCGTTTCAGTATGGTGCGCTGCTGGATGTCATCGCCGTAGATACGCGCCAGTATCGAGACGCCGCCGTCTGCCGTCGAGATGTGGCCACCCCCGGCTGTGATGACCTCTACGCCGAAGATCGGACGCTCATGGGCGTGACCCAGCGAGATTGGGTGCTCAACACGCTCAGCCGTTCGACTGCGCGCTGGAAGGTGCTGGCCAACCAGGTGATGATGATGGCCCTCAAGCTCTCCAACGGGGCGCTGGGTTTCCGCCCGAACGGAGGGGTCATCCAGACCTACGACGGATACTATATTAATGGAGACCAGTGGGATGGATTCCCCGCCGAACGGACTCTCCTCCTGGAGCATGTGGAGCAACAAAAGATCTCCAACTTTGTGGTCATCACCGGAGATATCCACAACTGTTATGCGGGCCTGCTCCGCTCGGACTTCACCAACCGCAAAGCACCCTACAGCGGCGTGGAGCTGGTCACCGGCTCCGTCACCTCGTCGGGCATCGGCGACAGCACCGGCGCTTGGAATCCCACCAGCGCGTATGCGGCGGCACTCGCCCCAGCCAATCCTCACCTCACCTGGGTCGATGCCAAGTACCACAACTACACCCTCATGGAGTGCAAACAAGAAGGGCTCAACGTGCGTTATGTTTCGGTGAGCACGATCAAAAACACCACCTACACCCCCTCGGTGCTGGCCCGCTTCTACATCCCGGATGGCATCTCGACCCTCATCCCAGGCGAAATCTGAGGGCACCCGGCACCGTCACCACGAAGGAGAGGGCATGCAAACGCAAGCGGATCTGGATCCCGGCTGGGAGGAAGTGCTCAGAATCCTGGCTCAGCAGCAACACCCTCGACTTTCTCTCGAGACCCGCGCCTTGGCCGATAAGCTCGCCCCGTTCGTGCGGACCCTCACCGAAGGTCTCACGCGGGCGCGAGCACTCCCCGGCGAACGTTACCTGGATAGCCCCGAGCTCAGCTTAGCCTACCTGCTCTATTATGTGCCCGTGAACGCCACTCGGACCCGCGCGGGGCTCACCGAGGTGTGGCCTCCCGTGGAGCCTCTGCCTTCCACCCTGCGGATGGTGGATCCAGGCTGTGGACCGGGCTCACAGCTCATCGCGGTGCTGGATCTGCTGCGCGAGCTCCCTCCTCCCACGACCGGCACCCGCACCCTGCACTATCATGGGCTCGACCATAGCGTCCGCGCGCTGGAGCAGCTCCAGGGGATGGTGACGCTGGCTCAGCAGCATGGGCTCCTGCCAGACTGGCTGGAGCTGAAGTTGACCCTCACCCGGGTGAAGACCCCTCCCACCCCTGCTGCGCGCGCGCTGGCCCTACGACAGGCCCTCGAGCAGGCCCTGAGCACGCCTGCTCACCTGCTCACCCTGGGGTATGTGCTCAACGAGCTGAGCGTTCAAGCCGATGAAGGCCCCTGGCTGGCTGGTTTGGTTCAGAAGCTCGTCCCGGATGGCCTGCTGCTGCTGCTCGAGCCTGCCTTACAAGAGACTGCCGAGCGCCTGTGTCAGCTCCGGGATGCGGTGGTGCGTGAAGGAGGGGTGACGGTACGTTTTCCCTGTACACATCACGCCGCTTGTCCGCTGGTGGGGCCTCAGAGACCGGCCAGGCAGTGGTGTCATCAAGAGCTGCGCTGGCAGCGGCCTCCGCTGATCCAAGCCATTGACGCACGGGCAGGGCTGGATAAAGTGCATCCGGCCTCGTCTCAGCTCCTGCTTCAGCGTCGAGCAGCCCCAGCGACAGCGGAGCGCGGTCACTATCGCGCGTTGGGGCCAGCACTGCATGGACGTGGCACGGTGACGGTGCATCTGTGTGGAGCGGAAGGTTTCCAGGAAGCCACCTTACTCACCCGGCATCGCGCTCCCGAAAACGAAGCACTGCTGGAGGTTCGACGAGGAGACTGGCTCCACCTCGAAGGAGCCGAGCCGAAAGGCGCTTCGCTCAGGTTGGGCCCTCAAAGCCGCGTGGAGGTCTAAAGAAGCAGGCGATGCGGAGCAAATAGCCGAGCCGAGCCGGGTGGAGCCGGAAGGAGCCTTCTGGAGCCCGGGTTATCGTGCCCGTAACCGCTCCTCCCAGAGCTGGAGGGCCTGCTCAAAGCTGGGATTCCAGCGTTGGAAGTAAGGCCAGCGGGCCTCAACGTGTGCGCGCGCTTGCGCTTCTGTCCAGCCGTGCGCGTACATGAGCCAAGCACGCAACGCCAGCCCGGTGCGCGAGCGCCCCGCATGACAGTGGATTAAGACCTGCCGTCCCTCCTTGCGAAATGCCTCCACCGTCTGCACCAGCTCCAGCAGCAGATCTTGCAGATCGGGATTACTGGCTGCTGTCGCCGAATCCAGCAGATAAAACTGACGCCGATAGGCCCACGGGCTGACCCGTCCAAAGGTACGACACAGCGACACAATGGCCGTCTCCCGTGCCGCGCAGATCATCCCGTTGAGGTTGCTGGCCAAGATCCCCGTGTCGATCTCGCCCAGCGGCAGGATAGGCTCCATCGGTGGCAACGGAGCCTCGAAGCCCAAGAGCTGATTGCCCAGGATCAGCAGCTCCGACAGATCGTACTCTTGAAGCCCTTCTGGCTGATGCACTTTTCCGTTGAGATAGGTCGTCCAACGAGACGGAATACGCTGAATTCCGTAGAGAGCACCCGCCAGCCCGCCCGTCACCGCTCCCACCGTGTCCGTATCGTGTCCCAGCTCGAGGGCCGCCACCAGTGCATCCTCGAAGCTCGTGGTGGTTCTCACCGCCCACACCGCTTGGGCGAGGCACGTCCAGACCGTTCCGTTGGGCAGTGTCGTCTGAGATGGATGCCAGCCAGGACTTAACATCTCCTCGTAACGCGGTCGAACCTCTGCCGGGAGCATGTTCAGCAGCGCCGTGAGCTGAGACAAGGGCTCCACGCCTCGCAGCGCGTGATAGATCAGCCCATGATAGAGCGCAGTCCCCCAGCTCACCGCTGGATCCCCGTGGGTGAGGCTGGCCTGGAAACGACCGGCATCCAAACACTGCTCGAGCGTGCCATCCGCAAAATAGAGGGCCACCGGCACCGTGCGCATCAGCGCCCCATTCCCCGCCGCATTGTGTGGATGAGCCTGATAATACTGAAGGGCGGCCTTGTCCCACGGCTGAGAAGAGCTCAGCACCGAGCGCGTCTGAATTCCGACATCTGGAGCGTGACGCGCCCACACACGAAAGCGCGAGAAGATATCCTGCCCGATCAGCCGATGGTTGTGCAGCAGAGAGGTGGCCAGCACCAAGCCCATCTGCGTATCATCGGTGAACTCTCCCGGAGCCCACTGGAAAGAGCCTCCCCCCACCATTTCCCCCGTGCCTCCCAGCACCGGCTCTGGAAATTGACGCTTGTAGCTGCCTGGACTCTTAAACTCAAAAGGAGCGCCGAGGGCATCACCCACGATGGAGCCCATAAAGGCACCCAGAAACCGGGAAGAATCGAGTTCCATTTCAGTGACTTCCCCCGAGAAGGAGATAGATCAAGGCCATCACGATCATGCCGAGTAAGGCCGCAATGAGCAGCTCTCGCCAGTTACGAGAAGGAGGAGGTGCCACCGGCTGCTCAGTGGACGACAGCCGCATCACCCCCGTATTGTTGAGCTGAGCCAGAGGATTGGCCAACGGGGTGAGTGGCGCTTTTTCTACTTCCGGTTGAGCAGGCTCTGGCGGAGACACCACCGGGGGCTTCTCAGCCACCGGAGCAGGGGGGAGCTTCTCAAAAACCGGCATGGCAGGGGATGAGACCGGCGGCGCCGTCAGCGGCGTAGCGGGCTGGACCGGAGAAGACGGCGTCGGTGGCAACGTGGCACGCGGACGAGGCGCACGGTTTTCTTCATCCTCAGGGCCACCTTCCCACTGGCGTCGGAGTTCTTGTACAAACGGAGCCAGTCCTGTGCCGTCTCCGGCCTTCAAGAGCAAACCCTCTAAGTCACGGGCCATCTCTCCAGCGGTGGTATAGCGGTCGCTGGGTTTGGCGGCCAGTGCCCGGGTGAGCACGCCCGTCAGCCCCGGATAGTTGCCTTCGTCGATGTAGCTGGCATGGTTGCTGAACTTAAAATGTGCCAGCGCCGTGGCGATCTCCGAGAGCTTCCGCGTGCGTGGGAGCAGGGGCGTGAGAGAAGCCAGCTCGTAGAGAATAACCCCGGTGGCGAAGATATCGGTCTGGTGGCCGACTTGGTCGGTGTCAAAGACCTGCTCGGGCGCAAGGTAGTGTGAGGTGCCCATCACCACATCCTGCACCGTGGCTTGCCGCGTAAAAGAGGTCGAGCGCGCACTGGCGAGATCCAAAAGTACGATACGACCATCCCACGTCAACATCACATTGGCGGGTTTGATGTCACGATGAACCACACGGAGCGGACGACCATCTTCTCGCAGTGCGTCGTGATGCGCATAGTGCAGCGCCTTGAGCACCGGCACCACCATCCGTAACACCGTCGAGAAGGGCAGCTTTTGCTCCCGTCCGGCGCAGTAGTCGAGCACCTGAGCCAGCGTCACCCCTTCGACGAACTCCTGGATGATGAAGTGCTGGTTCTGGCGGTTGTCGAGCGCCACGCCGTAGGTCCGAGTAATGGAGGGATGGCGCAGGCGGGTGCCGAGGCGACCTTCTTCCACGAAGCGGGCCATCGCTTCTTGAACGCGCGGCATATTGCCGAGATCCACCTGCTCAGGAGGCCGCAGCACTTTGACGATCGCCACCTCTGGCAGCTTGGAGAGCTGCTCTTTGCCTTTGGGCTCTGAGCGGGGGGCCAGCTCACCCACATAGACTTCCGCACGCCCTGGGCGGGTCAGGTTGCGGATCAGATTATAAGGTCCGAGTCGTTCTAGCCCTGGTCGTGACATCCGGCATCATCCTCAACGCAGCGCAGGTTGGTGCAGTGGGGCGTGTTTTCACCCCATCGTCATGATAGCCGGAATATGCGCAAAGCTCAATCGACATGAATTGTGTGGGCCTCTCCCGTGTGGGCTTCTCCCGTATTGGCCTCTCCAGTGTGGGCCCGAAGATGACGATAGACGCGGAAAGATGTACGAAGTGCTCCATTTTGACCGGAGCAGATTCCCATATGAGTGAATATGAGCAATCGGTCCTCCGCATTTATGAAGGTTCTCCGTATAAAGGCTTGATAAAGGCTTGCCGTTGCCAAACGAGTAACCCAAGATACGGTTCAGGATGCATTCACCGATGCGGCATGTTGGTGCGTCACCAGAATGACGTCTGAAAAATGTGGCATGGTAAATGCCCACATGAGGATGCACCTCAACCATAGAGAGTCCACCGGCATGGATTATGTAAAGCCACAAAACGCTCAGCCACTCCTGCCCTTACTCACCCTTCATGAGGAGTTAGGGAGAGGTGCGTATAGCGTGGTCTATCGGGCAACCCGAGGAGAGCTAACGGTTGCTGTCAAGTTTTATTATGGCCCTCTGAGCCCCACGGATGCCCTGGCCACCTTCCGGCGAGAAGCGGCGTTGCATGGCAGCATCCGTCATCCCGCCGTGCCAGAGATCTTTGAGGTCGGACTCCATGAGCAGCGGGCCTATCTCATCTCGGAGCTGATCCAGGGCTCCACACTGGCCCAGCGCCTGATTCATGGACCCCTCGACGAAGCCACCACCCTCCGCGTCGCCTTGGTGTTGGCGTCGGCGTTGCAGGAAGTCCATCAGCATGGGCTGGTCCATCGCGACATCAAACCTCAAAATATCATGTTGGCTCACCAAGGGCAGATCCGCCTGATCGACTTTGGTTTGGCCACCCACGGCCTCCAAGCGCAAGAAGGACACACCGTCGGAACCTTCCGCTACAGCGCTCCCGAGCAGCTCGGCCTGCTCGAGCGCCCGGTGGATGGACGCGCCGACTTTTATGCCCTCGGCATGGTTCTCTACGAATGTCTGATGGGAGAACCCGCCTTCACCACCGATAACCTCTCGGAGCTGCTGCACCAACATGCAGCCGTTCAGCCCCCTTCTCTGCTCATCCAGCGGCCTCAGCTTCATCCGCTCCTGGCGCAGATCGTTGAGACCCTCCTGCAAAAAGACCCCGATGAGCGTTATGTCTCGGGACAAGCTCTGCTCTTAGACCTCGAGCGGGTGACAGAACAGACCCGAACACAGACCCCCCAGGTGCGCATCGGGCAGGAGCAGCGCATCAACCGGCGGGGCCTGACCTTGATCGGACGCCATACGCAGCTCGACAGCCTCCAGCGCGCCTTCAGCGAAGCCCGTCAAGGCCACGGGATGAAGGTCTGGCTGAGTGCGCCCGCAGGCTCCGGGAAAGGCGTTCTGTGTGAGAACTTCTTGCAGCAGCTCCCCGGCTCCACCTTGATCTTGCATGGCAAGTGTGTGGCGGAGGATCCCTATCCACTCGCCCCCTTTCGAGAAGCCCTCCATCGTTACGCCAGCGAGCTTCAGCAGCTCCCCTCCTTGGAGCGAGACGCCGCACGGCAGCAGCTCATCAGCGCCGCCGGAGACAAAGCCAGCCTCCTGGTTCAGCTCAGCCCGGTGTTGGGCAATCTCCTCGGCGCATCCGCGCCTCCCGAAGAGACCCGCGATGCCGGAGATCTGTTCTACAACGCCTTCACCCACTTCCTGCTGGAGCTGGCCAGCACTCACCGAGGCGCTGTGCTCTGGCTCGACGATGTGCAGTGGCTCGACGATGCCAGTGCCGAAGCCTTGGCCCTGCTCAGCCGTGCGATGGAACAAGCCCCCTTGTTGTTGCTGATCACCTGTCGCTCCGATCAGAGTCTCCCGGAAGGTCTCCAGCCGCTGTTTACGCACCTCAAAGGCGCAGGCACCCTTCAGCTCGAGCTGGGCGCCTTCACCCAGGCCGATGTGATGGCCCTGGTGCAGCAGACCCTCGGCGCACCGCTGGATGAGCAGTTTGTCTCGTGGCTCACCCATCACTCTCAGGGCAACCCGCTGATTGTGTGGCAGTATCTCCAGACCATGAAGGAGCTGGGCATCGTCATGCCCTACTGGGGACGCTGGAGTGTAGACCTCGACGCGCTGAGAGCCATTCCACTTCCCGACGACGTATTTGCCCTGACTGCTCGCCGCATCGCGTGTCTGAGCCCCAAAGCCCGCGAGCTCTTGAGCCTTGCGGCATTGCTCGGCAACCACATCGAGCCTCAGCTCCTCCTGGCGATGGGTGCCGCAAACACGCGGCAGGAGCTTCAGCATCTGCTCTCCGAAGTGCTCGAAGCGCAGCTCTTTCAAGCCCAGAACCGCGAAGAAGGGTATACCTTCATCCATGACCGCGTGCGTGAGACCCTGCTCAGCCAGTGGACCCACGATCCCACTCCCTATCATCAGCGCGCCGCCGATTACCTCGAGAGCCTGACCCATCACAGTGGACGCAGCGTCTTTGAGTGGGCCCGCCATTGCCTGCTCGGATATGCTCAGAGCCAGCCTGCTCGCGCCGCTCGTGCCGTGTTGGCTGCCGCTCAGACCGCCGTGGCTCAACATGCGTATGCTCAGGCGTGGTCCCTGCTTCAGTCTCCCATCGGAGAAGCCCTCGAGCAAGACCAGGAGCCTTCGACCGCCACCTCCGAGCTGCTGCGTGGGTATCTCCCGCCTGAAGACCATCGGGCCTTCTATCGAGTCCGAGGCATCGCTGCCTTCAACACCGACCGCATCGGAGAAGCCATTCTCGACTTTGAAGCGGCCCTCGAGCGGACCACCGCCTTGTTGGAGCGCAGCGCCTTACGAGCTCAGATCGCACAGGCCACCATTGTCTCGCTCAACACCGTTGCGGGGGCAAAACAGCTCGAGCTGGCCTTTGAGGAGCTGGGTCAGCCCCTTCCCAGCACCTTACATGGAGATCCGGCGACCCTTCAGGCCCATCTCACCGCGCTCATGCAGCATGCCTTAAGCCTGATCGAGCAGGGGGTCAGACCGCCGCCGCTGACAGAGGCGGAGCTGGGTCGGGATAAGTCCCTGGTGAGCCTCTGTGATACCGGCTTTTTGGTCGGATATTTTAACAGAGATGTGCTCTTCGCCATGCAATGTGGGATATTGGCCCTCGAGCCTGCTTTCCGCTTAGGAGACGCACCGGAGACCTGTCAGGGTTATGCCACCTTCGCTTGGCTCATGGGGGTCATGGGGCGCGGCTCAGCCGTGAAGCAGTTCAGTAAACGGGCCCTCGACCTCGCCCGTCGGCTCGAGAATCGCCAAGTCTTGGCCACCACGCAGAGCACCTGTGCCATCGCCCTCCACCTCGGAGGCGATGCCGACGAAGCCCTCAAGCTCCAGAAAGAGGTGTTTGAGCAGCTCGCGGGATGGCTCGGGCCGCTGGCCTATCAGAACTGCTGCGTGGATCTCTCGTGGAACTATCAGATGCGGGGGCTCACCCGTGAAGACCTCCTGGTGTCTCAAGCGGCCCTGCGACGGGTCGAACACCGCGAGAGCCCCTTCCTGGCAGGTTATATGTGCCGCGCCAGTGCCGCTGCGATGGCGTCCCATGCCTTGCTGGGCCAGTCGGAGCAGGCGCTCCAGCTCCAGCAGCGGGTGGAGCAGTATCGTCAGATTGTGCCACCCAACCGTGCGGTCCCCTGGATCTCGGTCGAAGCCTTTCTGGTCCGCCTGCACCACACCCGAGGAGAGCTCGGGGCTCCGCTCCAGCGTGCCATTGCGGCCCATGATGCCTGGGGGATTCCACCTGCTCGGAGTGCCCTACACTCCAAACATTTTTACGTGCATCACGCTTATTATGTGCTCGACCTCTGCTTGAGTGCCACCGGTGAAGGGCTCACGCCTGCCCTTGAGGCACTCCGACGTGCGCTGGAGGCCCTGGAAGCCACTGCCAGCACCTCCACCTTGCGGCTCCATCTGGAGGTGCTCAAGCTCGAGCAGCTCCGACTCGAAGGCACTCCGGCGGCGATCTCACGCTACGATACCTTACGAGAGCTCACCTATGAGCAGGACAACCCCTGGGTTCTGCTGAAGCTCTCCTTGTCGTATGCTCGACTGCTCCAGGCGCGAGGGCTGATGCGAGCAGCACTCATCGAGGCACAGCGAGCACGGAGCATCATGACACAGCTTGGATGGATGCCCCGTCTGCGTCGGCTGGAGCAGGAATTTCCCGCCCTCGGGTCGAGCTTAAACAACCTCACAGTGGCAGCGGGAGGAGAGCTTCCATCGTCTCTCAACCCCGGAGGCAGTCGGCGCACCGATGTGCTGATCCTTCAGCGACAGCTCGACGCCTTACTGTCTCTGAGCCGTATCTCTGCCTCCGTGCTGGATGTGCAGCAGCTTGCGCGTCTGGCCCTCGACGAGTGTATGCGGATCTTGGGGGCCGAGCGAGGGTATCTCTTCATTCTGGCGGAGGGCAGCTCGACTCTCAGCTTCTTGTTGGGTCGAACGGCGAGCCACGAGACCTTAACGGAGCCCACCGCCTACAGCCAGACCATCTTGTCGGTGGTGCTCGAGAAGGGCCAGTCGGTGCTCATGAGCACTCGGGCCGATGCACAGGCCCTTGAGTCGGTCAGCGTGGAGCAGCATCAGCTCCGCAGCATCCTGGCGGCACCCCTCAAGATCGGAGAGCGCACCCTGGGGGTGATCTATCTGGACAACCGCCTGGCCCGAGGGATCTTCAATGCCGATCATGCCGAGCTGCTGCGGGCGATGGGAGGCCATATCGCCATTGCGCTCCAGACCGTGCGGAGCGCACAGCTCGAGGTGGCCCTCCAAGCAGAGACCGAACGCCGACGGCTGGCCGAGACCCTGCGTGAGCTCAACGCCAGCTTGACCTCTACCCTCCACTTGGAAGAAGGACTGGAGCGCCTGCTCGATGCGCTGGGCAAAGCCCTGGTCTTTGATCAGAGCTTGGTGGTACTCCAAGGTGAGCGTGCTTTGGAGCTGGCGGTGGCGCGGGGCCTCTCCGACATCGGCAACAAATACTTCTTCCAGGCCCCGGAGGTCTACAGCAGCTTACTCAGCGGGCGTGAAGGGACGGTGATGCGCGTCTCAGACGGAGAAGGTCGGCTGCAAGACTGGCTCTCGTTGCCCCTGCGCACGCGAGAAGCCCTCACCGGGTTTGTTTTCTTGTCAAGACGGAACCAACAGCCCTTCCGGGACGAAGATCGTGAGCTGGGACTCACCCTCGTGGGACAAGCGGGCATCGCCATCGAAAATGCCCGGCTCTTTTATCGGGTCAAGACCCTGGCGGAGCGTGATGGGCTCACCGGGCTCTTCAACCGTCGAGAGTTCTTCCGCCAAGCGGAGCGGCTGCATCGAGAAGCGCAGCAGAAGAACACCAAACTCTCGGTCATTATGTTCGATGTGGATCACTTTAAGAAGTTCAACGACCGTTATGGCCATGCGGTCGGAGACGATGTCTTACGTTTGGTGGCGCAGGTGAGCTCTCAAGCCTTACGCACCAACGACCTGCTCGGACGCTACGGCGGTGAGGAGTTTGTGGTGCTCTTGCCCGGAGCTCAGGCAGAAGCGGCGTTGGGCGTGGCTGAGCGCCTTCGTGCAGCCATCGAACACACCGCACTTCAGAGCCAAGAGTTCGGTGCCCTGATCGTGACCATCAGCGTTGGGGTGGCGGTAAGAGACGGCACCGATGAGACCCTCACGCAGCTCTTGTCGGAAGCAGATAAAGCCTTGTATGTCTCCAAACAACGAGGCCGGAACTGCGTCACGTTGGCCGAAGCCTCCGCTGGATAAATTCCTATCAAGAAAGAATTCAGGCATTACGCATTGTTTCTCCGCCTTGAGCACCGCCTGAGTGCTTCTCCCCTCATCTTTCTCTTCCTCATGACCGTAATGAGACATATGGATCTTTTATATCCATTTTCGTAACGGGCGTCATCGTGCGCGATGGTTGGTTTTTGAGGAATGACTCTGGATGGGATTGAGGGGGATGTCATGCAGCATGAGCCCATTGCAATTGTTGGTATGGGATGTCGATTTGGTTCCGCTGGCTCCTTGGATGAGCTGTGGCGTGTCCTGTTAGAAGGTCGCTGTATTCTGACAGATGTGCCTTCCGACCGATTTTCCTTAGAACGTTACTACGATGCCCATCCGGGCACACGCGGACGCATCATCACCCGTCAAGGGGCCTTTTTAGAAGACCTGCGGGGCTTCGATGCAGCCCTCTTTCGGCTCTCGCACCGAGAAGCATCGGCGATGGATCCTCAGCAGCGTCACCTGCTGGAGGTGGCATATCAAGCGCTCCAGGATGCGGGCCTTCCCTTCGAGCAGGTGGATGGCATCCGCGCCGGGGTCTATGTGGGCCTCTTCACCGCCGACTACCGCGAGCGCATCCTCAAACATCCCGACTTTGACCTGGATGTATACTCGGAGATCGGGAGCACCCGGAGCTCCGCTGCCGGACGCATCTCGTATGCCTTCAACCTGACCGGGCCAGCCGTGGCGGTGGATGCCGCGTGTGCTTCGTCGCTGACGGCGGTGCATCTGGCGTGCCAAGCACTCTGGTCCGGTGAGCTGCCCGTGGCACTCGCCGGTGGCTGTAATGTGGTGCTCGAGCCCGAGACGACCATCTGTTTCTCACGCTCGAAGATGTTGTCGCCCAGCTCCCGCTGCCGCTTCGGAGACGCGCGCGCCGAAGGGTTCGTGCGCAGTGAGGGCATGGGCATGGTGGTGCTCAAGCCTCTGTCTCGGGCGCTGGCGGATCAAGACCGAATTTATGCGCTGATCCGCGCCACCGGCGCCAACAACGACGCGCGCCAAGGCGGCGGGCTCTTCATGACCCCCAGCCGAGAGGGTCAGATGGCGCTGCTCCGCCGCCTCTACCTCGAGAGTGGCTTGCCTCTCGAGCAGCTTGCCTTCATGGAGGCCCACGGAACCGGCACCCGCGCCGGTGACCCCGTGGAGTGTAACGCCATCGCCGAGGTCATCGGCAAACGACGCCCCGGAGAAGCGCCGCTGTATCTGGGCTCGATCAAGACCAACATCGGCCACACCGAAGGCGCAGCAGGCATCGCCAGCTTGATCAAAGTGGCCTTGAGCCTGCATCACCGGATCTTGCCTCCCTCGCTGCACTTCGAGAACCCCAACCCCGACATCCACTGGGAGGAAGGACGCCTGGCGATTCCCACCTCGCCGGTGATGTTGCCTCAAACGGGGCCGGTGTTCGGCGGGGTGAGCTCGTTTGGACTCAGCGGCACAAACGCGCATGCACTCTTGGAAGGCTGGGAGAGAGAACTTCACGCGCACACAGATACGCACGCGCATATACACATAGATACGCATGCAGATACACCGGGGGATACCCACGGACATGAGCAGGCAGGCACAGGGGCTCTGAGTCGTGCTCCCGTCTATTTTTTGCCCCTCTCGGCCCATGTGCCGAAGGCGCTCCGGGAGCAGGTGGTACAGATGCGCACGCTGCTGAGCCGCGCAGATTGTCCACCCCTGGCGGATGTGTGTTTTACCGCTGCACAACGGCGCTCACACTTGGCCCATCGGGTGGCGGTGGTGGGGAGCTCGACCGCAGAGCTGGTGGAGGCACTCACCCCGTTTCTGGACCAGAGCACCTCAGAAACAGCTCGGGAGACCCCTCGGGAGACCCCCACACGTCGCACGGTGTTTGTATTTCCCGGTCAGGGTGGGCAGTGGGTGGGCATGGGCCGCGCCCTCATGTCTGAGGAGCCCCGCTTCAGGGAGGAGCTGGAGGCTCTCGAGCCGCACTTTGTGGGGCAAGAAGGCTGGTCGCTGCTGGAGGCGCTCCAGGATCCGGCAGGAACGTGGAGCCAGGACATCACCAAGCTCCAGCCGGTGCTCTTTGCGGTGCAGGTCGGGCTGGCGGCGCTCTGGCAAGCCTACGGGATCACGCCGGAGGCGGTGGTCGGACACAGCATGGGAGAGGTGGCGGCAGCGTTGGTGGCAGGGGTCTTAACGCGGGCGGAGGCCGTTCAGGTGATCTGCACCCGCAGCCGTCTGCTGGGCCAGATCCGAGGCCAAGGACGCATGCTGGTGGTGGGGCTGGGGCTTTCAGGTGCCGGACGGGTGATCGAAGGGTATGAAGATCGGGTGGCCATCGCGGTGAGTAATGCCCGCTCTTCGACGGTGCTGTCGGGCGATCCAAACACGCTGGATCAACTCCAACATGAGCTGACCGTTCAAGGGATCTATTGTAATCGAGTGGATGTGGATGTGGCGTCGCACAGTCCTCAGGTGGAGCCGCTCCTGGCTCCGCTGCGGGAGGCCCTGGCCGGTCTCCAGCCTCAGCCCGGTCGTCTGCCGTTCTATTCGACGGTGGAGGCGACGGTGCGTCCCGGTGTTTCGCTGGATGCGGTGTATTGGGCAGCCAACCTGCGCTGTGCGGTGCGTTTTGCCGAGACCAGCCGAGTGCTCCTTCGAGAAGGATTTGATACCTTCTTGGAGCTGGGGCCTCACCCGGTGCTGATCAATCCCCTCCAGCAGACCATTCAAGAGGAACATGTGTCGGCCATCGCGGTGCCCTCCGCCCGCCGAGAGGACCACTCGCGGCGAAGCCTGCTCAGCGCGGCCACCACCCTCTACTTACGAGGGTTTGAGCTGAGAGGGGAGATGCTTCAGAAACAAGGACGATGTGTGTCATTACCATCGTATCCGTTTCAGCATGAGCCTTTTTGGTTCGTGGAGTATGAAAAAAGTGAAGAACTCCAGGCTCAGCCGGTGCTCGGGGCTCGACGCACTCGGCGCGGCACCCGTGCGCATCCGTTTCTGCCTCATTTTTTCCAGCCCGGCTCTGCGGTGGGCACTTGGGTGTGGGAAGTGCCCCTCTCCACTCGTCTCTTTCCCTATCTGGAAGAGCATAAGGTGCGAGGTGCGGCACTGCTCCCCGGCGCGGCGTTTGCAGAGATGGCGATGGCAGCAGCACGCGAACGGTTCGGAGACCGAGCGGCCATCGTCGAAGGGCTCGAGCTGCGCGACTATTTTGTAGTACCCACGCAAGCCGAAAAGCTGCTCCAAGTGGAGCTGCGTACGCTGGGCGAAGACCAAGC
>JBJTQF010000135.1:0-11121 GCA_046075485.1 Myxococcota bacterium
TGCTCTCGACGGAGGCGCAGAAAGTCGGACTCACCAAGACCTGGTCGAAAACCCATGCAAAGACTCCTTCATATGCCACAGGCTCACACAAGACGCTCGTTTCTGGGGAGAAAAGATAGCACAGACTTGAGCGAAGGTCGCGTGGGTTGAGCGAGGCACCCTCCGCATCCCGAGCGTAAAAATGTGCAAGCGCCCGCGTCCGCCGTGTTTTACTCGCTCCCTTCGTGGAGCAGCCGATCCAGCGTGGTGCGGCTGACCCTCAACACCTCCGCTGCCTTCCGCTTGTTGCCGTGCAGGGTGACCATCCGCTCTGCAAACCGACGCCGTAGAGGGTCGATCACCTCCAGCTCAAAAGCCTCATACGTCAGCTCCGGTGAGAGCAGCTCGAGCTCCTCCAGCGTCGAGAGGCGGCTCTCGAGCTTACTCGGCAGAGCACTCAGCGTCAGATCTTCCATCAGCTCCAGACCGAGCGGCTGCCGCTTCTTGATGTGCTCACGCACTCGCACGTTGTTGAGCATCAGGTTCTTCAGCTCGCGCACGTTACCCGGCCAAGTATACCGTTGGAGCGCCATCAGCGCATCCTTCTGAAAAAATGTGGATAAGTGGACCTGCGATTTCTCGGAGAGACCCAGCACATTCCGCACCTCCGCCTCGAGCAACAGACGAATGTCCTCTGGACCACGAGCCCGTAAGGTAGGCACCACAATCGGATTGACCCACACCCGGTTCACCAGCGCCTTCAAAAAGAGCCCTTGCTCCGCCAGCTCGCGTAAGTCTCGACTCGTGCCGAGCACCAGGTCACACGAAAACGAGATCTTGTGTGAACCACCCAGCCGCTGGAGCTGCCACTCCGAAATCAACGTCAACAAACGTTCTTGATAGGGCAACGGTAAGTTTTGAGCCTCGTCGATGAATAAGGTGCCCCCATTCGCTTTCTCAAACCAGCCCGGCTTTCCCTCCGGATTTGCACCGTTGATGCCAGCGTTCGGCGCATAACCGATCAGCTCCGACTCCAACAGAGACTCCGGGACCAAACGCACATCACACGAAACAAACGGTGCCTTCGCGTCTGTACGATGTCGCAGCTCGTGCAGGATACGCGCCAGCGTGCTCTTGCCCACCCCACTCTCACCCCGGAACAAGACCGTCAGGCTTTTCAGATCCGAGTGGCTCATCTGAAGCAGCTCCCGCCTCAGCCGCTGCATGGCCGGAGACTTGCCCACCAAACCCAGACTCGGAAGATCATCCTCCAGCGCTGCTTGAAGATCCGCATCCTGCCAGCTCAAGAGCTGACCCGTCACATGCGCCACCCGCTCAATGGCCTGCAACGCCAGCGGCTCCGTCACCGCACCCACCCGGGGATGCGCCACATAAAGCGCCCCCACCAACCGACTGGCGTGTTTCACCGGCATACATACCACACTCCGATACTGCTGCCGCTGCCTCAACGTCGCTCCGAGCTGAGACTCCCGCATGTAAGCCCCCTCCATCCCAGCCGCCGTTAAGTCCGGGATCCACAAACTCTCTCCCTTGTTCAGCACATGCTCTGCAATGCTCTTCGACAACGCCGGAAGCTGCTCGGGGCTCAAGCCCGTGTGATCCTGCACAATCCCCGTTGGTCCCCGCAACATCACCAAAACCTTGCCCCCCAGGAGCCGCTCAAGTGTTCCCGCCACCGAACCCGCCAGCTCCTGGAGGTTGCTCGAAGGCTCCACCAGCTTCTCAAGCTGCTTCAACCACTCCAGATCCTGCGGACTTACTTGCCTCTGCTCCTGCACCTCCAGCCGCGCCCCGTTCAAACGCGCCAGCGCCAGATGGTAACGCCGTCGCCGCTCCGCTGAGCCATGTCTGGCCAGCAGCTCCTCCAGACGAGGCTGTAAGATCCATCCTTCCTCCGTCCGGTTGACCTCCACCACATGCTCCAGCAGCTCCAAGCCACACGCAAGCGCCAGCTCCGGCTCCCGAACCGCCAGCAGCCGCTCAAACGTCTCGTGCAGCCGCTGATAAAGCTGATCCGTGATGCCCTCCCGCCGCCGTAAGAGCCCATCGAGAAAATCCGCCCACGCCTGCTGAGTCGGGTGAGGTTGCCGATCCAATAGCCGGAATACCTCACCCAACGTCTGACGGGCTAACCCAGGGTGTTGATTGTGTGCGTACAGCTCCGTCTTCATCAGCAACATCCGCCGCTGTCCCACCACATCCCCCAGCCGCTCAAAGAGCACGGTGGCACGGTTCAACGCCGACTCCGCCTGCTCCGAAGCATGCTGCGTCAACAAACACCGCCCCAAATTCGCCAGCGCACTGGCCTCCTGCGGAAGATCAAACGCCTCGCGCGCCTCCTGCGCCTCCTGCTCATGCCACTGCCGCGCCAGCGGATGTTGGAGATGTTGAGCCCACGCCCCCAGCAGACTCCTCACCCGGGTAAGCTGCACACGATTATCCAGACGCTTCGCCTGCTCGCTCAGCCGAAGCAGCTCATCGGTGAGCTGTTGCTGCTCCTCCGCCGTCTGGGGAAGGGGCCCCGAGAGTCGAAGCCACACCGCCAGCACACACGGCCCCAACCAAGCAGAAGGTGCTCGGCTTAATATCTCTGCTTGTTGTGAAAATGAAAGTAAGTCTGGAAGTCGCTGCTCCGCCAGGGAGAGCTGCTTGCTGCTCAGCGCCAGATACACCTCGAGCGATTGCAGCGTCAGCCGCTCTTCCACCGGGAGATCCAGCCAGGCAGGACTCTCCAGCAGCCCCTTCAGCCACGGCAGCCCTTGCTCCGCCTCTCCCAGG
Organism: Myxococcota bacterium; assembly: GCA_046075485.1. GTDB lineage: Bacteria > Myxococcota_A > UBA796 > JAJRTE01 > JBJTQF01 > JBJTQF01. Next base: position 2,779 of record JBJTQF010000135.1, read on the forward strand.
GCCTTGTACGCACGCGCATACAATACCCGCGTGCGACAGCCCTGTGCTGAGCTCAGGTCCAGCGCCTCTTCCGGGAGCAACCCCAGCCATTCAAGCGCCTCTTTGGGCATGTCCAGCGCCAGCGAGAGCTCCGCCAGCCGCCGCAAGACCTCCACCCGCAGGGGCGTTGCTTTCTCCCGCTCGAGCAGCGCCTTTGCCAGCCCATAGGCCAGCAGCAGCTCTCCTTGTTGGGTGGCTTCCTCCACCTTGTGCCACGTCACCGTCTGCCGCCGCCCCTCCGAGTGAACCTTACCTTCCGCACTCTGGAGATACTCCACGGCGTGCTGGATATTCCCCTCCCGGTGATAATATTTGAGACCGAGCACCAGCCGCCCCGCTTGCTGCTCCGCCGCCATATACAGCGCCTGGAGGGTGGGCATGGTGAGGGTGGTCCGCAAACGAGATTCCGCCACATCCCGGGCCTGCTCAAAGCTCAGGGGCGGAAGAGACAAGGGCGGGAGCTGCGTCCAGCGCCGCCTCAGCAGGGTGAGACCCTCCGTGAGCTGTGCCGGAAGATGACCCAGCAGGAGCACCAGACGCACCTCCATCAACATCGGAAGCAGCGCCGCCAGCACCCGCTGCGACGGCTCATCCAGTTGATGAGGCTCGTCGACCACCATCAAGAGCGGCGGTCGAGGCGGTCGCTGTTGCAAACGCTGCGCAATCGCCACCACCAGCCGCTCCGCCCTAACATCCCACTTTTGAGACTCCAGCTCCTCCAGAGGGGCTCGGCTGGGCTGAAACGAAGCCTGCCACGCCGGATTGAGGTGCTTCAGCAGCCGCTCCGCCAGAAAAAACGGCTTCGGCGACGGCTCAGCAGAGATGCGGAGCACCTGCACACCCTCCAGGGCGAGCTGCACACAGGCATCGTTCAAAAATCGAGTCGCACCCGCTCCCGGTGGTGCATCGAGCCGCAGGCCATAGGAGGCCGGAGCGGTTTTCACATGGAGCAGCTCCCGCAAGCACTTGAGGGGCTTCTCGTGGCCCGGCGCAAGACGAAGTCCCTCCGGGCTCGGCTGAAGGGACGTCAATGCCGGTGGAAGCCAGAGCTCCGCCGCCACCGTGTCTGTTTTGCCCAAGAGCTCCAGCGCGGCTTGTACGTGCAGCGGACGCTGGTTCGGATGAGGCGCGAGCAAAGCAGGCAGGAGCTTCGCCAGTCCCGGCGCTTGCGCCTGAAAGGGCTCCAGCACCAAGTCCGACAAGGGCGGAAGCTGGCGCAATGCAGCGGCCAACGCCGGTAACGTGGACGCTGAGGGCAGCGGTAAGGTGCCTGTCAATGCCTCGAGCAGCACCCGTCCCAGCGCGTAAAACTCCGTGCTGATGCTGGCGGGTTGCTCCTCCAGGAGCTCCGGCGCGGCATATCGGGGAGTCCCCGCCAAGAGGGGGCCTCCCAACGGTCGGGGGGGGGCGAGCTGCTCCACATCGATCAGCTTCCAGCCACTGGGGGTCTCAAAGAGATGAGCAGGCTTCAGATCCAGCCCTACCAGTCGGGCCTTTTCCAGCCGAGACAGCAGCAGGAGCAGCTCATGGGCCAAGTTCAATCCTTCGACGGGGCTGAGTGGCCCCCGGGTGAGCAGCCGCTCCTCCAGCGACTCCCCGGAGATCCAGGTCTGGGTAAAACCGAGCCAGGGCCCAGGCTCTGCGGTAAAGAGCCCGTGGGTGAGCAGCTCCTCCGCTTGAGGCAGCGCGGACAGATGCAGGTGACGCAGCAGCAGCCACTCCCGCAGGAGTGTTTGCCCAAGCGGGCCCTGAGCCGTGTCTTGCACCGCTTTGAGCACCCGTCGAGGGTGATGTGTACCCTCGGAGATGATGAGCACCCGTCTCTCAGCCGTCCACACCTTCTTCTGGATGAGCTTCCAACGTCCAAAGATCTCGTGTTTCTCTGTAGACAGGTGCATGCTGCCGTCTCCTTTTGTCGAGGGTCTTTTTTTAATCAGGTGTGAGGAAAGCCCTCTCCGCGCATAGGCATGAGCCCGGCGCGTGTGTTAAGGGCCTGATTCCGTATGAGGCTCCAGCTCTTCGGTCTCCACCAGCACCAAGCCGGAGGTGCCCGAAGGCATCAGGTCTGTTAAAACGTCTGGCTGACCGATCTCCTCCCGCAGCGTGTCTTCCCGCAGCGTGTCTTCCCGCAGCCTGTCTTCCAGCTCGGAGAGCGCCGGTTTCAGCTCGGAGAGCGCCGGTTCCAGCTCGGAGAGCGCCGATTCCAGCTCGGAGAGCGCCGGTTCCCGCTCGCCCGAGCGATTGCCACCACGGGGAGGAGGCGTCCAGTCCGCTCCCAAGATGGTGGTCGAGGGGGGCGGGGTGATGGGGGGCAGCTCCTCCGCTGAAACGCTGTGGGAGAGCACAAACAGCAGCAGGGTGCTCCAAACCAAATTTCCAATGGAGGGCTTGGCACATAAAAGGGTCGTCCACTGCATAATCAGCACCTCGTGAGGCTGTCTCGACAGCCTGTCTCGAATGATGACTCTGCGGAGCGTCAGCAAGTGTCTCCGCATGAGACCCGAGCCTGCGGGAGCCAACTGCTCCAGCCGGTGTGGGTGCTGATAACTTTTGCGAGGAGCATGCCAGCCGAGCCACCGGACAGTCCTCAACGCTGGCAGGGACCGCGCCTTGGTGGGCCTCGCGGACGAAAAACCGGGCGTCGAGTGCTGCACTCGGAGGTGCGAAGTTCTCTTCAATCCCGCAAAACAGGGGGGTCATGAACGATGGTTCTCCGGAGCCGACGTGGGCACATGCCGCCGCTGAGAAAGCGCAAAAAAATCCGGGGCAGACGCACTTTCAGGTATGACCAGAATGCTTCACGCTTCATACCGGATATGAACCCCGCTTGCCTCCGGTGAAGCGCGCAAAAACGCCTGGAGCTCGTCCGGTGAGCACCGGACACTGTGCCCCAATACCGGAGCCCCGATACCGGAGCCACGATACCGGAGCCACGATACCGGAGCCCCTATACCGGACGTCTCAGCTTGCAGCACGAAGGGCCGGCTGCTGTCTGAGCAGCGAGATCACCTTCACAGGGGCCCACACGAAGGTGCCGTAGTCTTTACTAAAGATGCGGGTGAGCTCTTCGTCGGAGCAGTGGGCTCTGTCGGAGCTGGGGCCGTATCGTTCGGTGAGCCGGCGCAGGTAGAGCTGAAGGCGCTCGCGCAGGCGCTCGTGCAGGCGCTCGACCTTTTCTTGAGCCAGCGGACCTGCCAAGAGCTCACTCGCCATGTCCAACCGGAGCTGAGACGCCTCAAGGGACAGGGCCAGCAGCACCCGGAGCTGGGCATCGGCGCGCTGACGTTGAATCTGCTGCTCCTCGGCATAGGGGAGGAGCTCAAAGTGGTGCCGTCTCAAATTCTCGAGCCAGGTGTTTGCCAGGGCACCCAGCCGTTCTTCCCAGCCCAACAGGGGCGAGGGTGGCTCCGGTGGCGGTTGAAGCCTCCGCTCAGACGAGAAGGGGAGCTGCGGAGCAAGCCAGCGTGCGTTAAAAATCAGGGCTTCTTCCACGGCGCTGCGCTCGATGAGGGGATTCGGGGCAAAGATGGTGAGCCGGGTGAGCACATTTCGCAGCTCTCGCACGTTGCCGGGCCAGGGGTGGTGCTGGAGCCGCGCGAGGGCTTCGGGACTCAGGGTGAGGGGTGTGTTGGGCTCATGTTCCTTAAAAAACGCCTGGACGATCAACGGAATATCGTAGAGGCGCTCATGCAGGGCGGGCACTTGATAGGTGATGGCGTTGATCCGGTACCAGAGATCTTCGCGAAACACGCCCTTTTTTACCTGGGTTTCGAGATCTTGATGGGTCGCCAGCACGATCCAAGTGTCCAGAGGACGTGGACGATTTTCACCCAGTCTGATGACCTCACGCTCTTCGATGATCTTCAGGAGCGCCGTTTGAGCACTCGCATGGAGCTCTCCCACCTCATCCAAGAAGGTGGTGCCCAGCGGGGCGGTCTCAAAACAGCTCGGGGTGTCCACTTGGGCACCGGTAAACGCTCCCTTTTGGTAGCCGTTGAGGGTGGCCAGCATCAGCTCGGGGACAAGCTGAGCACAGTTCACCGCTCGAAAGGCAGGCAGTGGCGCCGATGCCTGCCGCTCTGCTCGGCGTGGAGAGACAAAACTCGCAGATCTCGTGTGTGATAAACCGATGGACGAGCCTCCACGCGCTTGTGTCTGAGCCGCTTGTGTCTGAGCCGCTTGTGTCTGAGCCGCTTGTGTCTGAGCCGCTTGTGTCTGAGCCGCTTGTGTCTGAGCCGCTTGTGTCTGAGCCGCTTGTGTCTGAGCCGCTTCCTGCGCTTGAGCCGCATCGTGTAGGAGCTTGGCCAGCAGCCCTTTCCCCGTGCCAGACTCTCCCAAGAGCAGAACGGGGGTCTTTCGATGTCCGCTCAGCCTGTGAACGGCATCCCAGACGAAGGCCAATAAACCGGGATGGCGGGTATAGATGCCATAACGCTCCGCCAGTTGGACTTGCGCTGCTGGAACTTCTGGCGGCGTAAGCAGGGCTGCGGCGTGACGGACTGGTGGGAGGCGCTCCGAGGGCGAAGAGGGCTCCTCTCTGGATGCGGTCTGGGAGGACGTCGGCAGGTGGCTCAACCTCTCTGACGAAGGCTCAGAGTGCCTGGCGTCTGCGCGTGTCTCAGCGGATGGCAACCGCTCAGCGGATGGCAACGGCTCAACAGAGGGCAACAGGCGACCAATCCTAGAAAACACACTCTCGCGGGTGTTGACCTGCTCCAAGTGCCGTTCGACCTGTCGCTGAGCGGCTTGCGCTTGCGCTTGCTGCTGCTGCATGCGCTCGAGGGCGACCCGCAGACGCTCCTGAGTCTCGCGGACCTGCTGAGAGAGGTCGGGGCTGTAGGTGGGGGTGGCTCTGGCGTGCTGAGCGCCCAAGAGTGGAATGGCGGTCTCTAAGAGGGCGTCGAGGGCTTCCAGCTCGTGGGGCGGGAGCACCTGCTCTAAGGCTTCGTAGGATCGCAGCTCGTGGAGTGCTTGAGCGTTATTGGCCACCGGCAGTACTTCACGCTCGAGGGCGAGGCGGGTTTCCTGTTCGCGGCGCTGTTCTTGCTCGAGCTGCCAGCCGCTGGCCAGCCGCCAGCCCACACCGGCGGCCAAAAGGGCTCCGATGCTGGGCACCACCGGCAACCACCAGCCAGAGAACACCAGCAGGGAAATGCTCAACACGGCCCAGCCGAGTACGAGCAGCAGCTCGGGGGTCCACAGCAGCTCTAGGAACAGCAGCAGCAGCAGGCGGAGCAGGCTCCGAGTCAGCAGCAGCAGGCTCTGGTGAAGCGGTCGTGGGGGAGGTTTTTGAGCCGTGTTCTGCTCATGAGGGTGTTGTGTGGAGGGGCTCAGCGGCTCGGCGTACTTTCCCCGCCCTTTTTCGTACAGGCTGAAGAGGGTGTTCAGCAGGGTGAGGGAGGTTTGCACGCCCCAGCCGCGTATGCGCATCTTCAAGGTCCACCAGAGGCTGCTGGCGGTGAGCAGGAGCTGCCAAAAAAGCGGGACAGGGCGAAGCCAATCTTGAGCGAGCAGGGCGGCGAGGGCCTGGGCGTGTGCGGTGGCGGGCGGAAAGGCCGCTCCGAGGGGGGTCATCACACTCTGGCGCTCATGGGCGTCGATCACGAGCAGCGCCCGGTTTTTCAGTGCAGCGGGAGAGAGCCGTGCGCCATCTGGCAGGACCAGAGACGGTGGCCCCTGCGAGCTGTCCCGGAAGGCCACGACTTCATACCCTCTCAGCGGGAGGGGGGCGTCTCCTTCGGGCGCAAGCTGAAAGGTGCGTCGATAGGAGAGTGGGAGCTGCCCTTTTGGGTCGAGCGGGACGGGGCTGCCGTTCATGTTGAGTCCGTTTGGAGTCGGCTGGAAGCAGGTCTGAAGCCATCCGGGGGCTGGTTGTGTCTGGGGAGGCACACAGCGCATGAGGGCCGCTCCAGCCAGGGACAGGGAGGGCAGCAGGGCGGTCTCGGGCAGCTCGAGCACGGCGGAGGTGGCGGAGGGCTGAATCCGTGCGGGCAGGAGCACGCGGGAGAGCATCGGCAGCTCCAGGAGCAGGCCACGGGCGTCGGGTGGGCTGGAAAACCCGATATTTCCCACGGCGGCTGAAACCTGATAAAGCTCAGGGGCGAGCTGTGGAGAGGCAAGCTGCCAAAAGGGGGCCACCGGTCCCAGGGGAAGGTGAGGGGCATCCACCAACAGGTGGGACTTGAGAGGCGCGACGTCGGGCGCTCGTGTGTGCTGGCTGTGGGCGCTGGTATGCGTCGAGACGGTATGGATCACCCGTCCGAGCTGAGCGGAGGCGGCTTGGATGCGCTGTCCCAAGCTGGACTGGAACGGCTGCAACGATTCCTGCTCGGAAAGTAGGACATCCACCAGTACGGCCCCGGGCGCTTGATGAGGGGTGCTGGCCAGCAGCTCCAGCAGCTCGGTGAGGGCCAGACGCACGGAGACCCCCCCATGTTGAGGGGCTTGTCCTCGCAGGACCACCACGGAGACGGTGGGATTTGGAGGTGGCGCGGGTCGCAGGTTCAGTCCTCTGGACAAGATCGCCTGCTCAAGCGGCTGGCCGAGCGGGGTCATGGCCAGCAGAGCGGCTCCCGTCAGGGCGCAGAGCAGGGCACACAAAAGTGCGCTGGGAAGGGCGCTGGTCAAGGCCGCTTGGGTCTGAAGCGTCTGGCGCAGGGCGTCTATCCAGGGGTATTGTGTGTGGGGCGTCGGCACGTCGGAGGGTCTCACCTTGGCTGTAGAATTGGAGACGGCTGTGACAGCATGGCCTCGTGAATCAGCATCCCTGCGAGCTGAGCGGGCCAGGGGGTGCTGGTAAATGCCTGCTCGAGCTGCTCCCGGAAGCTCTGGGCGGCAGCGGCTTCTGGGGGGATCAGGCGAGCCTGAAGCCAGAGCTGGAAGAGGACACGGCCTGCCAGCGGCTGCTCCGGGCGGGTGGTGCTCAGCAGGGTGGCTACTGCTTGCCGTTGTGTGAGGGTCATGCTGGGCAGGGTCTCGGCGCTGAGCTGGTCGAGGGTCTCATCGTCGAGCAACAGGCGGTCGCTCAGCCGTTCTTCTTCCAGAATACGCAGAAGCTCTTCTGGGGTGGGGAGGGATGAGACCGCTCGGACACTCCTGAGCCCCCGTTTGAGCTGAGGCTCCAGCGAGTGCTGGGTGGGTTGAAGGGTGGAGAGGGTCAGGGTATACCCTGCGTCGAGTGTTTGGGGGGGTGCTAAGGGCGTGTCCAGTCGTTTCCATAACAGACGCCCTTCGTGTTGAACCACCGCCACTTCTTGCACGGACAGGGTGAGCAGGTCAAACTGGGTGCCTTCGGTGCCCAAGATGAAGGTGGGCAGCAGAATCTCCAGCGGGGCTCTGGAGGTCGGAACATGCACGTAACGCAACGACATGCCCGAGAGCGGCTGAAAGCGTGCGCCTCCCAGGTAGAGCAATGTACCGGGACCAAGCTCAAGCTGCTGCGCGGTGAGGGGATGCTCCAAGAGGGTGCCGGAGGATTCGACCACCAGCCGACCGGGACGGTTGAGCTCCACCGCGCTGTTCCAGCTCTGCGGCTGTGGGAGGCTGCCGTCAGCGGGATAAAAGAGGGCGCAGGTGACAAACAGGCACTTGAGCTGGGCTGGGATGAGCCAGCTTGTGGGGGCGGTCTCCGCGTGTGCTGTCTGCGTGAGACACATCAGCCAGAAGAGTCCAAGCCTCAACAGTGATGTCGTGCGCATAACATCAAACCCCATAAGATCGCGCTCGGTCAAGGATCGGCCAAGACAGCCATGACAACGGACGCAAAAAGTTCTAAACGCAAGGAAAATGCACAATAAAACAAGCCGAACAAGAAGGGCTCAACGGCACTTCCATATCGGTTGAACAGGACATATAGGACCGCTATGTGGAGAGATGTGCGTGCGCGTGGGCCAGAAGGGGGGGTGATGGCTCTGTCTCTGCATGAGGGCGGTCTCATGTTGTAGACAATGTTCACCAAAACAGACAGCGAATGCTCTGCCCGAGAGCATGTACGTCGAAACTATAACACGACTGTAGAGCAGTCTTCAAAAAAAATGTGTGGCTGGGAAGATTCTGTCAGGGGTTCTCGGACAGGCGGGTGGATACCAGGCACTGCTTCTGCCCACTCCCTTCAGCTTGTTGCGCCTCGCAGCTTTTGTATCAGTGCATGATCCTTGAGCGCCGGAAGCTGGCGCGCCAGCAGCAAGCCCAATGACGGAAGCTGACCCAACGCCATGCTCCGGTTGACAAGCTGAGTCCACTGCAACCTCAGACTGCCTGCCACCAGCTCTCCCTCTCCAAACCCAAGCTGAAACCACAGCTCCA
>JBJTQF010000136.1:0-9750 GCA_046075485.1 Myxococcota bacterium
ATAACCAGGGGCAGCGGCCCCTGGACCCATATTGTTGTTCAGCGGCGTTCGCTGGGTCCGCTGGCTCGTTCCTCTAACTTCCGTTGAATAAACGAGATATGCATGCGCAGGTTATAAAATTCCTCCATATACGACAGCGGCACCCATAAACCGAGCAGCTCCTGTTCAATGGCCGTCAGCGCCTGGACATCCCGCTGAATATTCTTCGTATCCGCCTGTGTCTCCAGCTCCTTATCGATCATCCTGAGCACACGATACCAGCGATAGATGCGCACGCGCACGCGCCAATTGAGCAGCCAGGGCAGGAGTGGACCCAGCGGCCAGATCAGCAGCAGCAGCGGCAACGCATACGCCAGGTTTGCGTCTACCAGTACCGCATGATCAAACGAGAGCATCCGATATAAAAACGGGGGGCCATCCCTAAAATACGCCTCTGCCTCCTCATGCATGGGCAGAGTTAGGTATTTCTCGGACGGGAAGGTGCCAGCGGCGGCCATGAGATCCCCGCGTGCGTGGATCTGACCGGCGATCTTGAGCAGCAGCGTGACCAGCGCCGGATGGAGATCCTTTTGCGCCACCAGCTCCACGGCGGGGGCCAGCACGGGCACGGAGCGCGACGGGAGATCCGACGCCAGCTCGATCACCCCGCGCGGGAGGATTTGTGCGCTGAGGTAGCCATATCGTTTCTCGAGCGCGGGCCCTTGTGTCATCTCCATGAGGTGGAGACCGGGCTCTTGCAGGAGCAGCTTGATGATGGGTGCGTCGGGAGGCTGAAGCAGGCCGATGGCGTCGAGAGCACCGTTTCGGAGGGCATTGATGGCATCGGGGCCATCGGTGGGGATGAGCCGTGTTCCGGTGGGTGCCGATGCTTCTGCCACCTGCTCCTTCACCGTGGGCGCGCTGTAGAGCAGGCCATAGTCTGCGAAAATCTGCGTGAGGATTGTATTCCCTTCCGAGCCTTCTGCACCGACGGCCACCCGTTGCCCGCTGAGCTCCTTAAACGACGTGTAGGGCGCAGCGCCTCGATGGAACAGCCAGAGAGGTTGGAGGGCGATGCTGGCGAGCCCTCGTGCGCGGGGAGCCTCCACCTCTCCGGTGGCCCCGGTCCAGATCAGGGCGACCTGCGCGGGCTTTTTTTTGTCATCCTGCTCGTCCTCGGGATCTTGGGAGAGTTCCTGGTCTACCTTCTGGAGGCTCTCGAGCGAGCTGGAGGTGTTGAGCAGCTCCAGCGTGACACCATATTCCTCGAGCTGCTTGGCATAGAGTTTTCCGAGGGACTCGGTGGTGGAGTTGGGAGCGCCGACGGCGAGCGTGAGGGTGCGAGGCATGGGGGGGCCGGTGAGCGCCCACGCCAAGAGGGTGGCCAGGCCGAGCACGAGCATGAGTCCGAAGGCCAGCCCGACGAGCTCCAGCCAGGGGCCGGAGCGCCAGGAGCGTTTCCCCTCCTTTTTGCCCTCCGACTTGGCATCCTTTTTGCCTTTGTCTGCGTCCTTACCATCCTTGCCAGCGGGCAATGCTTTATTCTGCTTTTCTGCCACCGCGTGCCTCCTGCTTCGACTGATGAGATCAGTTTACACACAAGCCCATAAAAAAGTAAGGGAGAGAATGTCATGTGCAGTTGCACAAGAAGCTAATCGATGAGTACTACAGGTGAACTTCCGATTTTTTGTGCAGTGCAACAAAACCACTTGCCGACCCTGACGCCTTGCGTTACGATGCTCCACGACGCCTTGAGCTGATCCCGTGCCGATGAGTACGGAACAGACCCTTACCCCTGGGGTGCCGCGTTCTTGCCCTACGCGAGACGGCATCCCTTTTGAGTATGTGACGAGCATGGAGAAGACCATGACAGAGAATGCGTCGCAGGCCACGTTTAATCCATTTGCGTCTTGGCTGCGTCTGTTGGGCACCCTCGGCAACCCTGAGACCAAACAAGGCAAGGCCTTTAAGAACACAGAATCCAAAGCCACCAAGCTTTTTGGCAAGCTGGCTTCCAATGGATTTTATTTGAACTTAGCGGGTCGTTCGATGGAGCTGATGTTTTTGACCCGCTCTCAGTTTAATACCAATGTGGAGATGCTGCTGAAGCTCTGGCGGATGCCGACCACCAGCGATGTGGACGACCTGCGGGAGCAGCTCTACGAGCTGCACGGCGAAGTCGAAGCGATGGGCGCTCAGCTTGAGTTTTTGGTGGATCAGCTTCAGAACCTGAATGCGCGGTCGCAGGTGAGCCCCGACGCCAACGTGCTGAGCCTTCCGCGTGCGCGTAAGAGTGGCAGCGACAAAGCCAACGGATCCGAGAAGCAGCAGGAGGGTGGAGCATGAGCCGTCTTCAGCAGATCAGCGAGAACATCCGATTTGTGCTGGATGGCCAGCGTCAGATCAACCGGGGCCTGCTTCGTGCGTTCGCCCATCGAGAGATCAGCCCGTATCATTACGTCAAGCCGATCATTCAAGTGGCCTCGGGCGTGAGCGATCCGCCGGTGGGGTCTACGCCGAGTAAGGTGGTGTACTCCAACGGAAAGATGCGTCTGTTGCGGTTTGAGTCTCCGAAGCGGCTGTATCGGACTCCGATTCTGTTTGTGTATAGCTTGATCAACCGTTATTACATCCTGGATTTTTTGCCGGGGCGGAGCCTGATCGAGTACATGCGCAACAAAGGTTTTGACGTGTACGCCATTGACTGGGGGACACCGGGGGCTACCGAGCAGCGGCTGGGCTGGGAAGATTATTTTGGCCTGATCCGTTCAGCGGTGCGGTGGACCAAGCGGTATTCGGAGTCGCCTGACGTGAGCCTGTATGGTTACTGCATGGGGGGGACCATGTCCTTGGCCTATGCTGCTTTAAATCCGCATGGCATCCGAAATTTTGTGGCGCAGGCGACCCCCTTAAACTTCCACGACAACGGCGTCTTCCACGAGTGGACCAAGCCGGAGCGTTTTAACGTGGATGCGATGGTGGATGCCTTTGGAAACGTGCCCATCGACCTGATGGAGACCGGATTTTCGATGATGGCCCCGGTGCAGCGGGCCACCAAGTGGCTGGAAGTGTTCCGTCGTATCGACGATCACGACTTCGTGACCACCTTTTTGGGCATGGAGCACTGGGCGGCGGACAATATTCCGTTCCCCGGTGAGGTCTATCGACAGTATATTAAGGACTGTTATCAGACCAACAACCTCTACAAAGGCAACATGGTGGTGGGCGGCCAGAAGGTTGATCTGAAGAAGATCACCGCACCCTTGCTCAACATCATTGCGGAGAACGACACCATTGCTCCGCCGGCCTCTTCAGAGGTGATCAACCAGGCCGTCGGTTCCACCGACGTCACCTTGATGCGGTTTAAGGCTGGACATATTGGACTCTCGACCTCCTCCAAGGGCCCCAAAGATTTCTGGCCCAAGATTGCCGACTGGATTGGCAAACACAGCGAGCTGCTCCACGAGGCATGAGCCTGAGCCGTTTTTGAGCGTGTGGGCCTCTCGAGCCTCGCTCACCGCAGAGGATATACCGTGCAGACCCTCCTGAAGCGTTATACCAACCGCCGACTCTACGACACCCGCCTGAGCCGTTACATCACCTTAGAAGAGATGGCCCATCGGATCCGCAAGGGCGAAGACTTTGAAGTCCGCGACGCCCAGACCGAAGAAGACCTGACCCGTAAGGTGTTGATGCAGATCATCGTGCTGGAGAGCCTGGAGATTGCCGAGCTGTTGCCGATGGAGTTCCTGACCTTGCTGATCCGCATTCGGGAGCGAGGCGTGCAGGAGCTGTTTGTGCGTTACCTGAAGGTGAGCATGGACGCCTTCTCCATTGCGCAGCGCCAGCTCGAAGACAACGTGAGGCTGGTGCATCATCAGGTGAGCTTGACCGCAAACTTGGTGCGCCATCTGCTGCCATTTTCCGCACGAGGAGCGGAGCCCGCGTCACCTGCGGCAGCGGAGCCTCCGCCTGGACCCTCTCGCGACCTGAGCGAGCCTCCCGAGGGTGCCGAAGCCCCACCGGAGCCGCTCTCGGTGGAAGAAGAGCTGATCTTTGCCGCGCGGGGTGCCCGTGGGCCTCGGCGAGCCCCTCCGCGTCGTCGTCGTTGAAGGATGCCGTCTGAGAGCGTCTTGCCTGAGACCTCCTGCCGAAACGTGCCTGAGCTGAGCGCTTCCCGACAAAATATAAACTCGTGTTGACATCATGGGAGCCATTGGGTAGCCTGAGAGATGAGGATGTAGATCACGCAGTCGCTCGCGCCCTGAGGAGAGACCTCAACGCAAGGTTTCATGTGAGGCCCATCGAGCCGCTGTAGAACACGCTGCATCCAAAGTTTCGACCCCGTATGACTGAGCGTGGAGCTGTTCCGGTGGGAAGCTGGCTCCCGTTGATCGCCCTGCGAGAGACAGAGCGTTCGGCATGCGAGGCCAGATGATTTTCTCCCGCTTGACAGGAATCAGGTTAATCCTCTCCTGCTGTGCGGGAAAGCCGTTTCATAAACCTAAACCCTTTTTGCCTCATGCACGTCACGGCCAACCGTTGGGCGACACGGCGCGACTCATCTTTGCGCCTGGATTGGGCACAGACCCGAGCTTCTGTGCCGTGTATCATCGCGCGCGTGCCCACCCGGGATGCCTGGGCCGGACTTGTCCTGCATCGGCTGTATCTGTCTGCGTCTTCTTCGTGGGAGGCTGAATGAAGTTCTTCCGACGAGAAGTCCGGGTTGCGTCCGCAGGTGGCACGGAAGTCTGATGCTTCCCTGCCGTATCAGGCGAGTCTTCTCAGCCGTCTGTCCCCAGAGGCTGTACGCTACGTGCCCGAGGTCCGATGAGGACTTCATATGGCGATGGATCTGATTTTGAACTGTACGGGCAGCGAGACCCGCATTGCCCTGATGGATGGTGGACAGCTTGTGGAGCTGTACATCGAGCGCCGCAAAGACCGGGGCTTCGTGGGCAATATTTACAAAGGAAAGGTCGTGCGTGTGCTTCCGGGCATGCAGGCCGCGTTTGTAGATATTGGGCTGGAGCGTGCCGCCTTTTTGTACGTCTCTGACATTCACGAGAGCTTTATCGGCGATGGCGGCGACGACGACGACGACGAAGCCCCCAAAAAAGCCCGCATCTCTCCCGACGCGCACATCGAGAACTACGTGCAAGAAGGCCAAGAGATCATGGTCCAAGTGGCCAAAGATCCGATGGGCACCAAAGGCGCACGTCTGACCTCTCATATTACCTTGCCGGGACGATACATCGTCTTTATGCCCACCGTGGACCATGTGGGCATCAGCCGTCGTATTGACAAGGACAAAGAGCGTCGTCGGCTCCGCGAGTTTGTGGAGACCAACAAAGCCGAAGGCACAGGTTTTATCGTGCGAACCGTCTGTGACGGCCAGCCGGTGAAGAACCTCAAGGCGGACATGGAGTTCCTCCAGCGGACTTGGAAGAATATCCAGAAAAATCGCGACCGCCTGAAAGCGCCCTGCTTGCTTCATCAGGACTTGGACTTGGTCTTACGGGCCGTGCGAGACCTCTTCACCCCCGAGATTAACCGCTTGATTGTGGATTCCGAAGACGAATATCAGCGCATCATGATGTTCGTGGAGTCCTTTATGCCGCGTCTGAAGCCTCAGATTCACCTGCACAAAGGCCCCGAGCCGATCTTCGACGCCCACGGGGTGGAGGTGGAGATCAACCGGGCCCTCGGGCGCAAGGTCTGGCTCAAGAGTGGTGGTTATTTGATCATCGATCAGACCGAAGCCTTGACCGCCATTGACGTAAACACGGGCAAGTATACCGGCACCACCAATTTGGAAGAGACCACCCTCAAGATCAACCTCGAGGCCATCAAAGAGATCGTCTACCAGCTTCGCCTTCGCTCCATCGGCGGCATCATCATCATTGACTTTATCGACATGGACAAAGAAGCCAATCGAGAGAAAGTCTATCGTGCGCTGGAAGAGGCGCTCCGCGAAGACAAGGCCAAGACCAACGTGTTGAAGATCTCCAAGCTGGGATTGGTGGAGATGACCCGTAAGCGCGTGCGGGAAGACTTGGTGCGGATGGTCTCCGAGCCCTGTCATTATTGTGAAGGCAAGGGTTATCATAAGTCGCGGACCACGATTGCCTACGACGTGCTGCGTCAAGTGCGTCGAGAAGTGGCCACACACGAAGGCAAGAGTGTCTACGTGTCGTTGCATCCCACCATCGCGGATATGTTCTACTCCGATCTGGCCGACGACCTGGAGGATATGGAGCGGAAGCTGGAGCGGCGCATCGTGCTGACCCCAGCGGAAGAGCTTCATCTTCAGGATTATCATATCGAAGTCCGGTGATTTCGCTCACCGTTCAGGTTCTCCGCATTCTTTTCTCTGCTCCAGAGCGTGATTTTGCCGCTGTGCGCTGTGCTCGTGATGACGGGACGGCGTTGACAGTGGTGGGGGCGCTCTCTCATCTGCATGTCGGCGAGCGGGTTCAGCTTGAAGGTGACTGGGAACAGCATCCACAGTTTGGGCCTCAGCTTCGCGCGCGTCGTAGTCTCCCTTTAACCCCTGCGACATTGGAAGCCCTCGAACAACTGCTGGGGGGAGGTGCCTTTGAGGGCATCGGTCCTGCTCTGGCGGAGCGTTTGGTGCAACAGCTCGGAACGCAGCTCTTCTCGGCGCTGGAGGGTTCCCCGGAGCTCTTGGCAGCCGTGCCGGGGGTGGGGCCTGCGCGCGCTCAGACCCTGATCGAGACCTGGCGAGGTATGGCGCAAGCCCGAGAAGTACGGCTGTTATTGGCCAGTCTCGAGCTGACCCCTCTGTTTACGGAGCGGCTGCTGAAGCGATACGGGGATCGGCTGCTGAAAGTACTGAGAGAAGATCCGTGGCAGCTTGCGGAGACACTTCGGGGTGTGGGGTTCCTGAAGGCCGATGCGCTGGCACAGAAGCTGGGGGTGGATCCGCAGGGGCCTTCGCGTGTGCGTGCGGCGGTGCGTCATCTGCTGGCGCGGGCGGTGGAGGAGGGGCATGTGTATTTGCCTCAGCGTCGGCTGTTGCAGCAGAGTGAGGGGTTGGGGCTGGCCCCGCTGGAGGTCTTGCGGGCGATTCAGGCGTTGCAGGAGCAGGGTGTGTTGTGTCTGGAGCGAGGGCTGGAGCCGGAGGACGATGCCGCCTTGTATTTGCCGGGGCTGCTGAAGGCGGAGCGGGAGGTGGCGGAGCGGCTGAAGGGGTTGCTGGTGCGTCCGGGACTTGCACTTGATTCAACAGAATTGTTGGCAGGTGAGATTCAGCAGGCTGAGCAGGCGCTGGGACTGAAATTGGCGGAGGCTCAGCGGCGAGCGGTGGCGTTGGGTACAACGGAATCGTTGTTATTGATCAGCGGAGGCCCTGGCACGGGTAAAACGACCTTGGTTCGGGCGCTCCTGATGTGTTGTGAAGCGCGGGGGCAGCGGGTGGCATTGGCGGCACCGACGGGGAGGGCGGCACGTCGGCTTCAGGAGGCCACGGGGCGGGAAGCCACGACCTTACATCGGTTGCTCGAGGTGCAGCTTCCCGACATGCGTTTTGAGCGGAATTCAACACAGCCGTTGGATGTGGACCTGGTGCTGGTGGATGAGGCCAGCATGGTGGACTTGCCGTTGTGTGCGGCGTTGTTGGAGGCGTTGCCATCTGGGGGGCGTTTGGTATTGGTGGGGGACGTGCATCAGCTTCCGCCGGTGGGACCGGGGGATGTCTTGGGGGCCTTGATGTCCACGGGGTTGGCCTCGCGGGTGATGCTGGAGCAGGTGCATCGCCAAGCGGGGGGCTCCTTGATTGCGTTGAACGCCCGGCGGATGTTGTTGGGATATGCACCTCAGCGGCCTCGTGGTTTGGAGGCACCGGATGCGGACTTCTATTTTCTGGAGGAGTCGGATGCGGAGCGGTGTGCTCAGACGTTGGTGGAGCTGGTGAGTCGTCGTTTGCCAGCGCGGTATGGGTGTGATCCTCGGCGTGACATTCAGGTCTTGAGCCCGTCTCATCGGGGTGTGGTGGGGGTGGAGGCGTTAAATCGGCGTTTGCAGGGGCTCTTGAACCCGGGGGAGGGGGGAGAAGGGCGACGGCTGCGGGTGGGGGATCGGGTCATTCAAGCGCGCAATAACTATGACTTGGAGTTATTTAACGGGGACTTGGGGGAAGTGTTGGGGGTGGAGCCGGAGGGGTTGCGGGTGAGGTTTGAGGAGCGGGAGCTGACGTTGAGTGGGGCGGAGCTGGAGGACGTGGAGTTGGCATGGGCCATGACGGTGCATCGGGCGCAGGGGAGTGAGTTTCCGGTGGTGGTGTTGCAGGTGTCGGACGTGCATGCCAGTATGTTGAGGCGGAGTTTGGTGTATACGGCGATGACGCGGGCGAGGAAGTTGATGGTGATGGTGGGGCGGTTTGAGGTGCTGGTGAAGGCGGTGGGGAGTCCGGGGCGGGAGTTGCGTCACAGTGGGCTGAGCCGTCGCCTGTTAAGCGGCACCCTTTAAAGCCAAACACGGGTCAAGGGATGGAATCCCTTGCGGGTGAGTGCAGAGAGGGCAGCGCCCTCTTTGCAAAAAAAGCAGTGCAAAAAGAGAAGCACAAAAAAAACAATCTAGGCGCGAAGGCGCGCCATCCGTCCGAACAGCTCCATCACATCAGGTTTTGCCTCTTGCACACCCGTCATTTCCTCCCGAAAACCTCGGTACAGGGTCTCCACATTCACCGCGATGCGTTCAGCATCCTTCCAGCCGCTGTACACCCCCTTACCGATATCCCGTGCGGCGGCCTCCGCAGGCATTCCCCCCTCAAACCGTCGGCGTGCTTCGGTCTCCAGCCACCCGAAGTATTCCTTGAGCTTCAGTACCCCTGCCTTATCG
Organism: Myxococcota bacterium; assembly: GCA_046075485.1. Lineage (GTDB taxonomy): Bacteria > Myxococcota_A > UBA796 > JAJRTE01 > JBJTQF01 > JBJTQF01. The sequence continues at coordinate 8,842 of JBJTQF010000136.1, forward strand.
GTCATCGGCCCATGACCGGGCACGATATGATCCAGCTCCAGTCCGAGAATGATATCCAGGGCTTGAATCCAGCGAGACACAGGCCCGGCCCACATAATGGGATGGCCCTCGATAAACAGGATATCCCCGGCAAAGAGTACCCGGTCCTCGGGTACGTACACGAGCACATCCCCTTGTGTGTGCGCAGGTCCGACTTCGATCAGCTCTACCTTCTTGTTGCCCACCGTGAGGCTCAAGCGTTCGTCAAAGGTGCGTGTCGGAGGGGTGAGCACCACTTCCTCAAAATGAAAGGGGCCAAAGATTTCCTGGACATATGGCGCGGCATCGATGAGCCCTCCCAGCTTGGACAGGCCCACCGCCGAGAGACCTTTGCCCAGCACTCGTCCGAAGCCCCCCATAGCACTGGCCACCCCTGCCACCTTCATCAGCGTCACCATCTTGGGGGGGGTGAACTCCTCCATTTCCGCTGCACCTCGCCGCGACGCGATGATCTCAGCACCACTGAGGAGCTGATTGCCCCAGCAGTGGTCTCCATTGGCGTGGGTATTGACCACTTGACGAATCTCACGTGCCGCAGGTGTCGCACGGGCGAATCCGTCGAGCATCTCACGGGTGAGGCGTATATCCCAGAGGGTATCCACCAGGAGGGTTTGATCGCCATCGACGATGAGCCCTGCATTGTTCCAGCCCCAGGAGCCATCCGGCTGCATCCAGGCAAGGACGGAACCACTCAGCTCATGCAGCCCCTTACGATAGATTGTGTTCGACATGAAGACCTCTCAGGATAGGGTGAAGGAGATGGTGAGCATAGGATACGCGATCTGCTGTGTATTTTGAGGGGAGACGCACAAAAAACAAAACGGGGTGCAGGGGGCCGCTGCCCCCTGCTGGGATAGTTTGAAAGGGCAA
>JBJTQF010000137.1:0-35955 GCA_046075485.1 Myxococcota bacterium
AGAGAGGAGAGGAGCTGGTGGCTTCTCGCCCCCAGGCCCCCCGGAAGGGGCTAAGCCCCTTCACCCTGATTGTTTTTTTGGGGTTTGAGGATGTGGCCTGACGCACTCTGCTTCTGTTATCTCCACGCGCCCCTTCACCCCGGTTCAGAGGAGAGGAGCTGGTGGCTTCTCGCCCCCAGGCCCCCCGGAAGGGGCTAAGCCCCTTCACCCTGATTGTTTTTTTGGGGTTTGAGGATGTGGCCTGACGCACTCTGCTTCTGTTATCTCCACGCGCCTTCGGCTTGAGCAGGTCGGCGGATGACACGCTCTGCTTCTGTTGTTTGCACGCGAGAGAAGATGAGGGCAAATCCACATGGGTTGATAAAAATGGATCCCAAAAATGAGAGTGCTCCTAGCCGATGCGCGCGCGAGCCTAATGTTGAATGACGGCAGGCTTGGGATCGGGATGGTAGGAGCAATCCAATAGAGCGTGGTGTCATTTTGAGAGCTATTGATAAAGTAGGATCCAAAACCTCGGGGATGTTGGAGCTCTGTTAACGAAGCCAATTAAATGACGGGCGGCTGGAAAAAATACTCACATCATGGGTCCATGATGTTAAACGAAATCGTTGAACGAATGCGCGAACCGCCCAAAAATGAAGCGTTTCTAGCGTTCGTTTCACATTCAACACACATGCCGAACGGGCTTGAGCCTCAAATGCTGCTCGGACGCTGCTCGGACGCTGCTCGTCGGCCAAGACGCTCTTCGTCCAGAGTGCTGTTTGTGATGTACGGGATGCCGGCGCGTGAAGCGCGTATGGCGCGCAACTCGTAAAAAACACACATAAAATGGGTATTGGGATATGGACAGCAAAAGGCCAAAATTGAACCGTGGAATGCACCAAAAGCATTACGGCAAGCGCAAAAGGGCTCAGATCAATTGAGTCTGATAATGTATATTATGTAAACCAAAACATATGGGATAAAGGGGCCGCCAGGCAGCCCGCGACTTTCGCGGCGTTTTAGCCGCAAATGAAAACCACACATGCGAACAACGACGCACTTTAGATTTTCCTCCAGCATTCCCCCCACAAAGCCATCCTCAACACATTCGCGCCATGATTTTCATTTTTCTCCATCTGTTTCCCCATTTTACCAACAATCCAACATCCACAGCCCCTTTCCGATGCGGATCACGCAGCTTGTCGTGGCGGCTCTCTTTTCACCCATTACACTTCATGCACGCTCGGAATGCGCCTCGGTTGGCGCAATCTCGGCGGTTCGGCACTGAGCCACTCGGCTCCGCGATGACAATCAGGCTTGGCGAACATTTGGCGGCGGGCTCTGTTTAGACGTGACGGAGGCGTTTTTCCCAACGGGCGAAATTTCGGCGGTTCGGCACCGAGCCACTCGGCTCCGCGATGACAATCATGCTTGGCGAGCATTTGGCGGCAGGCTCTGTTTAGACGTGATGGAGGTGTTTTTACCAACGGGCGTCGAACATCGTGGATTCTCAAAAGCCGGGCCTACCAACCCTATCCGACCCATAAATCCAAAACAAAATGGGTGAAGGGGCATTGCCCCTTCCGGGGGGTTTGGGGGCAAGTAGCCCCCAAGTCCGTCTCTTTTTTTCTTTTTTCTTTTCTTTTTATTTCCTTAATACATACCGGTAAATCCTTTCAACGTCCGAAGCCATCCGCGCAACGCCCCCTTGCGCCTCGATCCATGCACGCGCGCGGAGACTCCGCTCGACACGCTCCCCCCGATTTGCCAATGCAGTTAGGATGCCCTGAGCAAAATCATGTGGACCCGTAGCCTGGAGCAACCAGCCCCGCTCCGGCTGAACGAGCTCTGGAATGCCGCCCACCGCCGCCGCCACCACTGGAACACCCAACCATTGAGCATCCTGAATGGACGTGTTAAGACCCTCCTCCCGACTGGGGACCAGGAGCAGGTCCATTAGCTGAAGGATGTCCGTGGCCTCCCTTCGCTCCCCGAGAAAGACGACCTTAGCAGACAGACCCAGAGCCGCCACACAGCCCTCAAGCCAACGACGCTCTGGACCATCGCCTACCAACAGCAGCTTCGCCCTCGGATGCTCGGCCACAATGTCGGGCAGCGCCTCCACCGCAAGCCGCTGGTTCTTGTGAGGTACGAGCTGGCCGATACAGCCCAGCAGCGGCCAAGATCCATTTAATCCAAGCACCGTGAGCAGCCGCTGGCGCGGCTCGAGCCCTAAAATTGGAGGGTTTTCCACCGCACTATGAACCACATGAAGCCAATCAGAAGGAATGCCCGCTGCCAAAAGGATGCGATAAATAGCATGAGATACACAGATATAAGTCTGCTGTTTTCCAAGATATTTCCATCGACTCAACCATGTCATCCCGGGTTGAAAGTCCACCCGCCGATGCACCACCAATGGCACCGAGAGCCCAAGACTTGCCACCCGCCCAAGCGTGTGCGCGTGCGCCGAATGAAGATGAAGAACATCCACATCCCCCCGCAGCAACCGACGCCGAAGCGCAATGAGCCCCCGAACCTGGAGCCCCCCCCTCCCATGAAGATAAGTTATGTCAACCTTTTCCGATTGGAGAGACTCCCACCAGGCAGGTGCTGAAGCCGCAAACAGCTCCGGAAGATGGCCCTGCATGAGCTGCGCTTGGATCAGCAGCCGACATTGCCGCTCGCCTCCGCGCTGAGTATGTTCCGGATTTACATGGAGAATACGAAGTGGACGATTCATACCTGAGGCAACAAAACCAAGAATGAAGCGAGCTTTTCGCGCTGAAGAACATCCAGTCTAAGGCATTGGTCCGGTCTCATCGCAGGCACGCCCTGCTCTACACGATAAAGATGCTGCCAGTCCAGCGTGTGCAGGAGCTGCTCGGGAGCCGGATGCCACCCTTGTGAACGCTGTTGCGGCGAGAGGCTCCCGAGTATCGTCTCCCGAATCAAGGGCGGAACGAGGGCCACGGGTTGGCGGCTGATAGGACAGCACAGCCGGTCAAGCAAAAATGGAGGCAGCGGCATGGTCAACTCCTTCCGATAAATGATGGGTCAAACGAGACTCATTATAACCCACAACCCTTGAGCGTCAGCACCGGCTTCATCGGTTCTCGGGTGTGGCCGCGAACACCCCACGCCCGTAAGAGGCGCTGCATAGCCGGAGAAGCCTCAACATCCCTCTCTCCATCGGCCCTCGGGAGAGAATCAAGCGGTCCTCAAACGGTCCCTGAGCGATCTGCATGGGCAACACCGAAATTTGAGGAGGGAGGGCATCAAGCGGTCGTCAAACGGTGCCCGAGGGCGGCTTTTCACAACCCAGCAGCCTCAGCAGCGCCCACAGCGCCTCCTCCCCTTTCACCACTTCCAAGCACGTCGAGAGCACATACCAGGGCAGCCGAGCCTCGGAAGACCACCAGCCAAGCCGAGCCGCATCCTTTTCTGTCGTGACCAAACTCTCAATCCCTCGAAGAAGGGCCTCTTGCTCCAGCTTCTCCAACGTCGCACGATCAAAGATATGATGGTCTGGAAAGCTGTCGTGATGCGCCACCTCGAGTCCCTCATCAGCGAGCAACTGTCTGACCCGCTGAGGATGAGCGATACCCGTAACCAAGCCGAGGGGCCCCGCAGCGCGGAGCCCCTCCAAACCCATGCGAGACCCACCCGCTAAGGGCTTCGCTCCCGTCAGCGTAAGCCGACTGCGCACCTCCAGCGCCGTGGTATGAGACCGCCACCAGGCATCCACCTCGCCCTCCAGTCCATTCTCATGACACCAGACGATGTGCGCCCTCTGGAGGGACCACAGGGGCTCTCGTCGAGTGCCTCTGGGCAGCAGCTTTTCGGGCGGCTGAGGCCGGACTACTACGATATCCAAATCACGAGCCAAAGCATGGTGTTGGAAGCCATCATCGAGGATCATGATGGGATTTTCCATCGCTTTTTCGCTTTCTAAAGCACACACCCAGCGGGCTGCTCGGACACGCTGAGGATCGACCACCACGCGGACATTATTAAGAGATTGCTTTAGTAAAATAGGCTCATCTCCGCATTCTAAAAAAGAAATGTTTTTATTTACTTCTCGTGGATACCCTGTGGCTGCTCCGCCATAACCTCGGCTGAGAATGGTCACGGGTGTTAAATGCTCCGCCAGCCATTTCACCACCGGCGTCTTGCCCACCCCTCCACTCTCCAACCCTCCCACCGAAATAATCCGAGCAGGCACCCGAGCTTGTGGAAATACGCCAAGCCAATAGAGTCCGCGCCGCACCACGCCTCCCCCCAGAAAAAGAAGTGACAGCAGCATGAGCAGCGGCTGAAGCAGCCCCGACCTCATCCAACGCTGCGCTTGGGCCAGCCATCGAAACCGCCGCCCCCTCGCCGCCAGCTCCATGTCGGAGGGCATAGCAGAACCCAGCCCCTCTCTCGATTTAGTGGGAAGCGCGGTGGGAAGCGCAGGATTTGGAACGGCGATGAGGGGCGGATTTTGATGAGCGTGCGAAGCTGCCTGTGCAAGCGCCTGAATCTGCTGCTCCAGCTCGTGCAGCCGTGCCTGCAAAGCCGGAAGCTCGAGCTGCGAAACATAGATCGCCCGGACTCGAGCCGGATCTGGAGGCTCGGCCAGCACCTGCGTCAACTTGGCATACAGCTCCTCCTCATCGGCGCAGGCATGACAAATTGCACCCCGGTGGAGCGCCTCCACATCCATCTGGATCTGCTTCGTATGAGGGCCGACCAACGAGACGATCCCCGCCTCCGCGACCTCCAACACGTTATGGCCACCCACTGGCACAAAAGAGCCCCCCACGATCACCGCTGAGGCCAGAGGATAGAGCGCACGCAGCTCCCCCACCGAGTCGAGCACCACGGTCAGGCCGAGCGTGTCCAAGTTCAGCCATTGTGCTCGCTCCGAACAGCGTGGGAATCCCTCAAAGACCTGCTCATTTGCCACCCGAGAGGGATGCCGAGGCACCAGAAGCAGGCGGAGCATGGGCTGTTGGAGCCGGAGCCGCTCCACCACCCTCAAGATCAAACGCTCCTCGGATGGATGAGTGGAGGCCGCGATCAACAGCGGAAAATGTGTGCGCCAGCGCCTGAGCGTCTCTGTAAGTGTTGAGACGGGCGCGTTTGGGGAGGTGGAGAGAGGCAACCGCTTGAGCTCACCCAACAATCTGCACTGCTCAGGCGGGACACCCAGCCGTAGGAATCGTTGAAGCTCGTCGGGAGAGCGCGCCCAGATTTGGAGCGGCTTCAGAAGTGGCTCAACGAATCGCTGGAGCTGTCGATAACGTTCGTATGAGCGCCATGAGAGGCTTGCATTGACCACCATCACCGGCAAAGCCTGAGCATGGGCAGTGGAGAGCAGGGTCGGCCATAACTCGGACTCGATCAGCAGCAGAACAGCAGGTCGAAGTGATACAAAACAGCGCATAACCGCCCCAGAAAGGTCCACGGGGGCCAAAAAAGAAGGAACCTCCGGGAGCTGGGTACGGGCCACACTCAGCCCTGAGGGGGTCTGAACCGTCAAGATCCACGGCAGAGGGGGCGCCTTCATGCCTCGTACAAGCCGCGCGGCGACCAGAACTTCACCGATAGACGATGCATGGATCCAAAGAGTGGGCGTATGACCCCGAAAAGCGTACATCCAAAAGCGCGCCGACATTGCTGGGATCGAAAAATACCTCATCGTTGGTCTTGTGTCCTGAAAAATGTTTGCAAACAAAGTATCTTGCTATCATGAAATTATATAAGCAACAGTCATTACAGCTCATTTTTGTGAAATATTGCAGCTAGATCCTATTGTTGAAGCAGTAGAGAGCCAGCTCGTAGGGCACTAGCTCGCCGTTTCTCTTCACTTGATTATAAAAGTAAAGCATTAATGATGGCGCAGATCTTAAGCTATTAAATGTCTAAAATGCTCAACGTATAAAGAGAATTCACCTAAGAGACGTAGGGCTTAAGTCTTAAGCGACAACGACAGAAACGTCATCGACTGAGAGTCATTTTGCTCGCTCAATCGACTTGATAACCAAAGCCAGATATGGATCTCGGCCTGTTCGTTTGTTGACTTTTGATTATGGAATCTAGCATACGTATCAACATACTGAAAAAGAGCACTCTTCACATATGCACAAGAGGCTGGGGATAAAAAGGTGCGCTACTATGTCGTCGAGAAATGTTTTCTAAAATACATTTAAATGTACTACTTGTGTTTTGACCGATCAGCCCGCGCTGGCGTCCCAGCAGGCGATTTGGACCTCTAGAGGGATCTATTTCTTCATCAATACTGCATGAGTATAACATACTCTCAGCGAATTCACTTGAAATATGATGAAGATGGTGTCTGCGATACTTTTAAAAAATATTCAGATATATCATGATATTATCATCATATATCTCTAATATGTCTAGGTTAACACGCTCAAGAAATATTGTCCAGCTCGGGCTCATGGCGTGCGCTCCCCTTTTCGGTTGAACGGGCAAAAATACTTTTAAACATATTTTATTTCGATGTCTTGTGATGAAAACATGAGTTTGGGAAGGCTTTTGAGGAGGGAAGAACGCGGAGAAACACCCGCTCCGAAATCGCACCATGCACTCTTCAGTACGTTATATCCTCCCGATATAACTCATTGTGGGAACAATCGGCGCACAAGCGCCCCCCCTCCAAACGTAAGATCCGATCCGCTCGCGCCACGAGACCCGGCTGATGGCTCACCATCAGCACCCCACGCCCCCCCCTGACCTGCTCCAGAAGCACTCCTAAACGTTGCTCGTTCTCTTCATCCAGGGCTGCGGCTGGCTCGTCCAAGAGCAAGAATGGAGCTGGCCGCAGAAGTGCTCGCACCAGCGCCAGCCGCTGGCGTTCGCCCCCCGAGAGGGTGCCTGCCCCCTCCCCCACCCGCCGCTCGAGCCCCCCCTCCCCTTCCTGCAAAATCGCCGAAAAACCAAGCAAATTCATATACTTAAGTGCAGTCTCGTGTTCGAGAGGTGGCACCGCAGCGCTCCAGCAGAGGGTATCCCACATACGCTCAGGAAATAAGAATGTCTCTTGAGGCACCACTGAAAACATACGTCGAAGCGCTTCGAGTCGATATTCTGCCATCGGATGTCCGTTTAACAGGATTTCTCCCTCCGTGGGCTCGCGCCAACGTGCCAGCAGGCTCAACAAAGTACTCTTGCCACCGCCGGAGGGCCCCACCAGCGCCACCCACTCACCTGCCTGTATTTGGCACGAAACATCCTTTAGAATGTACGTATCCGCTGCCTTCACACTCACCCCTCGCAGCTCCAGCGTCCAGTGCTCGTGAGCAGGCGGAGGCTCCCGCCAGCCATCCCGAAGGGCTGGACGCTCCTCCAGCAGCGCAAAACTCCGCTCCAGCCCCACTCTGGCCTGAGCCCAAAGTAGGGGCACTTGCGCCAGGCTCTTGAGCGGATCGACCATCCACCCCAACGAGAGCACAAACGCCACCAGACTCCCCGCCGACTTTTGGCCCTCCAGCACCCACCAGCCCCCCAACCCAATGGCAAAGCTCACCCCCAGAGCCGTCACGAGCTGCACCAGTGGCCCCGAGAGCTGAGTGGCCAGCAACGCCTCAAGTTGAGCCCGCTCCTGTGTCGCAAGCGCCCGCTCAAAACGTGCTTGCAGGTGTGGCTCGAGCTGAAAACTCTGGATGGTGCGTGCGCCTTGATAGGCCAAGCGTAAGACCTCGTGAAGCTCTCCGCCTGCTTGCTGAGCCTCTTGCGCACGCTGCTTTACCCATCGCTTAAGCCGTTGAAGTGGAAAAAGAATCAGGGGGAGCAGTCCCAATGCCAAGCCAGTCAGGATCGGCTCTTGCCAAAACGCAACCGCCAGCAACACCAGCAAGGAGAGCGGCTTTTGCCCCAACGTGATCACCACTGTCAGCAGCCGCTGCACACCTTCCACATCCGCACCCAGCAGCGCAGACAGCTCTCCCAGTGAGCGTCGCTCAAGCTGCTCTACCGAAAAACGCTGGATGTGACAGAAGAGCATCCTCCGAAGCCCACGCATGATGCGCAACCCAGCTCGACGCATGAAAAATCCTCGCCCCAGCTCGCCCAATGACTGAGTTAGCATCACAACACCGACCGCCGCTGCGAGCCACGGGAGGGCTGCGCGCTCATGGGCGACAAAGAGCGAATCCAGGCTCTGGCGTATCAAGAATACCTGCATGCCAAGACTGAAGGAGACCAGCCCCATACAGCCCCCCGCCGCCAAAAGCTCGCGCATGTGGGGGCGCACAAGAGGCAGGAGATGCTTCCGAAACATGCTCTCTCCATATACTATCGAAGTTTTACAAGGATTTAGGAGGACTTGTCTCCACTCGGAGAGCTGGGAAGGATGTCTCAGGGCAGGAGAGGCTCAGCTTTGAGGGCCACGCCCTCGCCCCGACGGAGGGGCCAGCGGTCCATCGTCCAGCCACGAGAGCGCACGCTGAACTTCCAAACTCTTGCGGTTGGTGTCCGAGCCCGCCCGCTCACCGCGCACACGAGTGCGAGCACCGGCATCCAAGGGGGTCTCCGGGAGCGCGTCCACCAGTGCTTGCAGCTCACGGGCAAAAGGATCCTGCTCCGCCGGTGAAGATGCCGGGTGTGACGGGACTTGCTCAGGAGGAGCTGATTCCTGCAAAGGCCGCTCAGCCTCGGCATCCGGTATGCTCAGCGGCACGACTTCATGTGTGGCCCATGCCGCAGCAGTCAAGGAAGGTGGTGCCGAGCGCGCAGGCTCCCGTGGAGCCGCCCCCAGTCGCTCCGCCTGCTCGTCCGCCATCAAGGCGATGGTATCCGGTTTTTTTGACACCTGCATCCGATGCCGCTCCTGCTGGGCATGCCATTCCGGCTCCCCTTGACCCTGACGGGCCTCTATCGCAGCCATCGCCTGCTGAGACAACGAACGCAGACTCGAGCCGACCATCACCCGGGTCAGGGGGCTCAATACCTCCAGGGCGCACAAATCTCCACAAGCTCCCAGGGCTTGCACAGCAGTCTGGCGGAGTGAAGCAGGTGTGTCCGGGTTCTGAATCTCACGGATAAGCAAATCCTGAGCTTCGAGAGCCCCCAGCAGCTCGAGCACCTCCAGAATCGCCTGCCGATGTTCGGTGGAGTCCACCTGATCATAGGCTTTGAGCAGCCGAGGGATGGCTTCACGATCCTGCATACGCCCGATGGCCAGCACCGCCGGAATAGAGGTTGGCAAGGCCGAGCGCAGGAGGGACAGGAAGAGCGGATTGTTCAGCTCCGCCACGGCTGTCACGACAAACTCCGGCAGGGACGAGGCGCAACATGCAACATGTGGGCGAAGGTCTCAAGCGCTTCACCCCGCAGGGCTTTGGCCGCCGCCAGCCTGACCAACCAGTCTTCGTCTTGGAGCGCTCCTCGAAGGGCCTGCTGAGCCGTCGTCTCCGTTGCGTAACGTCTGGCAAGACTTTCCACAGAACGGCGCCGCACCGCTGGCTCGGGATCCTCCTGCACCACACGAATCAATCGCTCCAGCGGCGAAGGTCCACCCACAAAGAGGCGCACAAGCTGCAAAAGCTCCCGTACCGAGCGCAAAACAAGCTCGGGTTGAAGGGGGGCCTCCGCCTTATCTTCAAAAATCAGCAGGGCTCGGTCAGGCAACAAGGCAAGCTGGCGACAACGCACCGCGAGGGCAATCACGGCTCGACGTATCCCATGATCCATCCAGGCGCGCACGAGGTGAGCCTGGGAGCCGCGCAACACCATCCGGTCGTCAAAGCCAGGATCGCCCGTCAGCACATCCTGTACTTTTTTACCAGACATCCTTGCAAGTGTATGTTCAAACGTCTGCTGCGTGCAGGCAAGCTCCGCAGGCAGCCGCTCAGAGAGCCGGACCACCACTTCAATCAGGCTCCGCCCTTCTCGCTCAATACCCACCAGCTCGACCGGGAGTCCCTCGAGCTGGCCCTCAGCGCGCTCCCACTCTTGACCGAGCTGCACTTGTCCCGGCAAGTTCATCAAAGCAGAGCCAGCACCCGTCTCTGCGGTGGCAGGACGCCCAAACAAACCAAAGCTCTGATGGAGAAGGCCAAGTCCCTGCGACAGCTCCCGAATCAGCCGCCGCCGTCCCAGCCGATGCTGGAGCTGACGACGCCGAAGGAGGCCATATCCCCCCGCCACGCCTGCCACCATCACCAGCGCCCCACCAATCCATGTCCACGAGCCTGCTTCCATTGATGCTCTGCCTCCTCAGCGGTGCTAACGCAGACGCACCACCGGTACTTCATTCAAAAGAGTCTTTTGGTTGCGGAGGTCCGTCACGGTGGCCCAGAGCCACCGCTCCGCACTCACCCCGAAGCGCACATCCAGCCGCGCCGCCCGGTCAAAGGGCTGATGCGGAGGATCCAATGTCCCGAGGGTAGGATTTTCGTCATTGAGAGGCACCACAATGGGGCCGTTTTCGCTCGAGGCGTCGGATGCATGCAGCCGCCCGTGCGCATCCCATGTGAAGGCTTGGTGGGTGGAGTGCCGCTGGCTCAGCTCACAAATCATCAGCTTAAACACCCGCTCGGGCTCACCCAGCGAACATGTTGGGGTCAGATGTTTCTGCCACACCGGGCCAGGGGTTGGATAGGCAGTGCCCGCCTTGACAATCACTTGGTACTCCGGCACCGTCTCTTGCCCTTCTCGGCGATACGTGAGCACGCCATAGTCGTGTGTCAGAAAATCTGCCCGTGCAATGCGCCCTTCGGCATAACGACAGGCCCCATAAACCACCGCATCAAAGGGTTGCCATGCGCGCACACGCGAGCGCCCGAAACGCTGCTCCACGAGCGGATATACTTCAGGCAACAGCGTGGAGCCTCCGACCATCAGCACTTCCGCCAGCTCATCCGGATGTGTTCCGGCCCTCAAGGTTTGGTCTAAAACTCGGTCCAGCAGCGCGTGAAGCTGGCTGTAGAGCCCTCGCTTTTCAAGCAGTGCCACGAGCTGATCGCGGGTCCAGCTCTGATCCGGCCTAAAGTTCTTGCGAGCGCGGAGTAATCCCGGCAACCGCTGTAGCTCACGCGGAGGCGTCAGAAAAAATGCTTCTGTCTCGCGTAGATAGAGCCCCTCTTTGACCCGTCGAGCTTCCTCCAGCATGATGCGATACCACCACGCCCGAGAAGGTTCGTCCGGATCGTCGTGCAGCTCGTAGTCCAGACGGTTAGCATACTCCTCGACCATCCAAGCGTCTACCAGATCCCCACCGATGGCCAGCCCCTCCTTCGCCAGCACTTGGCAACGTCCAACCTCCGCCTCCCGTTCTGTCAGCGCCACCACCGCTGCATTTAAGGTGCTGCCGCCGAAGTCCAGCACCAGCACTTTTTGGGGGGTGTCCAGGCGAAGACCATATCCAATGGCCGCTGCCACCGGCTCGTCGAGGGTACGAAAACGTTTGATGCCCAAGCTCTTAGACGTTTGCTGGAGCCAAGCCCGATAGGGCTCGAAGCTGTCCACCGGCGTGGTAAAGACGACATCACGGGGGCGCTCTCCTGTCACTCGGGAGGCTTCCGCGAGCAGCTCTCGCAAAAAGATGCGCCCCACCTGACCTGCCGTAAAACGACGACTTCCGGCCTGTGTTAAAGGGGTTCGACCGTCCGTCAGCAGCGCCCGCTTAAAGCCACGCACAAAATGAGGGCGCATGAGACCGGCATCGGCATCTAAGGCCGCCTGACCGATACGGCCTTCCTGTCCCAAAAAGGTCATCGACTCCACCCAGGAGAGCTTGCCAAATCGGGTCTTCCAGTCATCCCCCGGCAAGAGCCATACAGATGAAGGGACTGAAAAACGTACCTCTAGGCTCTGCCCTTCCGCTGCGGCTCGGCTGAGCTGGGGCAGGTGCAGCAGCTCCGGCTCCTGATTGCGAGCATTCCAGCGGGCAATGGCGGTGTTGGTGGTGCCCAAGTCGATGGCCCAGGGGGTCATTTTCAGCCAGCCTTTCCCAGCTTGAGCTTCCAAACCACACCCATTGCCTCCAAGACGATGCGCCGAGAGATCTTGGACTGACCTTCCCGTCGTTCTCGAAAGATGATGGGCACTTCTACAATGCGGAAGCCCTGCTGATGGGCCCGCCACGTCATCTCGATCTGAAAGCTGTATCCTTCGGAGTGGATCTGATCGAGGGGCAATGCCTCCAGCACCCGTCGATTGAAACACTTAAAGCCACCGGTGAGATCACAATAACGTACACCCAAGATGGAGCGTGCGTAAACGCCCCCGCCTCGGCTGAGCAGGCGTCGCCAAAGTCCCCAGTTTTCTGTGCCACCTCCGGGAATATATCGTGATCCTAAGACCAGATCAGCGGTTTTACCCGCTTCCAGGAGCACCGGCAGATGGACTGGATCATGGCTAAAGTCGGCATCCATCTCTAAGATCCAGGTATAACCCCGCTCGAGCCCCCAAACAAAACCCGTGAGATACGCGGTGCCGAGGCCCAGCTTACCGCTGCGATGCAGCACATGAACACGCCCATCGGCGGCTGCCAGGGCATCGGCAAGGGCTCCGGTTCCATCGGGAGAGTTATCGTCCACCACCAGAATATCAATGTCTGGCACTTGCTCATGAATGCGCTCCACGAGCGGAGCGAGGTTGTCACGTTCGTTATAGGTGGGCAAAATGATCAGCGCGTCGGCCATAAAAAAGCTCCTACCTGGGCGGTGCGGTAAAGCGAGCGGTGTTGTCAGCGTGGTGCTCTTTACCTCATGGGTGGCGTAATATAACATCATCCTCTTGAAACGGCGTGTCTTTTGACAAGCGGGAAGGCGTGAGATGAAAGTACCGGGTGTGCAGCAGAAGGTCTTGGTATCGGCATGTTTGACCGGATTGGCGTGCCGATATGATGGTCGCTCCAAACCTTCTCCTCGGCTGGAGGCGCTGTTGGGAGGGCGGCAGATGATTCCTGTCTGCCCAGAAGAGTTGGGCGAGCTGGGCACTCCCCGGCCTCCCGCCACGCTGAGCGGAGGTGATGGGCATGAGGTGTGGGCTGGTCGAGCGGAGGTGGTGCGTGTGGAGGATGGGGCGTCCTTGACTGCCGCCTTCATCACGGGTGCGGAGCGCGCTTACGCAAACGCGTCCGATGCGTCAGCAGCCATCTTAAAGGCCCGCTCGCCTTCGTGCGGCTGCGGTGAGACCGAAATCGATGGCGCCAAACGACCAGGGGATGGGGTCTTTGCAGCGTTGCTGAAAACGCAGGGCATTCCGGTGTTTACCGACGAAGCACCTCTCGACAGCCTCGACGCCTACGAGGTCTGAAATCGTGTGCGGTGATGCCCACTTTCTGCTCAAGCAGAGAGGCTTTTGATTTCGATTTCTGGCGTCCGCGCGTATACTCAACGGCAGCTTGCCGCATGTGGCAGGCTGAAGCCGTTTTACTCTGGCGGCTTATACGCTCCGAGCACAACCATTTCAGCCATATTGGAGCATACAATGGCACACCCAACACGCATGACCCCTCTGCTGCTGTTTGCGGCGTCCTCAGCCTTCCTTCTCAGCAGTACAGAAGTACAGGCAGATGTCCCTTTGCACGGCACGGTATCTCCTCGCGGAGCGCTGGGCCTTCACGCTCGGGAGTTTTTGGCCCATGTCGGGCAAGAAGCTCCGATTACACCGGTGCGTCTCTCGGGAGAACCTCGGCATTCGGCCCTGCTTCGGGCACAAGCTCAGGCTGCCAACACCACGGTGTATGGTTATTGGCCTTACTGGGGCGACGATCTGAACACCCTCCCGTGGGACATCCTGACCCATGTGGCCATCTTCGGCGTTACCCTCAACGCGGATGGAACGCTCTCGAGCACGTCCTACTGGACCAACTATGCCGCCAAAGCCATGCAGCTTGCCACACCCTATGGGGTCAGAGTTCATGTGACGTTGATCTCCTTTGACGCCAATGTCATGACCTCGGTACTGAGCTCTGCCAGCAAACGAGCCACTGCGATCTCAAAGCTGGAGACGTTGGTCAAGCAGTATGGTGCGCATGGTGTCAATTTGGACTTTGAAGGGCTGCCTTCGTCGCAGAAGGCCAATCTCGTCACATTTTTGACCGAGCTTAAACCCAAAGTGGGGGATGTGACCCTGGCCATGCCTGCGGTGGACTGGAATGGAGCCTACGACTACGATCAGCTCGCGCTCAAAAGTGACGGGTTGTTCATCATGGGCTACGACTACCACTATTCTGGAGGCTCTCCCGGGCCGGTTTCGCCCCTTTTTGGGGGCAGTCCGTGGGGCAGCTACTGTTTGGAGTGGACGGTAGACGACTATCAGACATGGGGCGCACCTGCCAATCGGCTGATTCTGGGCCTGCCGTTGTATGGCATTCAGTGGCCGACGAGCAACACGACGGTGCCCGGGACTGCGACGGGAACGGGCTCCGCGAAGTTCTATGAAGCAGCGGTGCCTGCCGGTCTTCAGTATGGCCGGAAGTGGGACAGTGTCACCCACACCCCTTATACTTTTCCCTCCAGCACGACTCAGCTCTGGTACGACGATCAAGAAAGCCTGGAAGACAAGATTGCCTGGGGACTGTCGCAAGGAATTCAAGGCATCGGATTTTGGGCCATGACTTACGACGGAGGCAACGCCGCCTTGTGGCAGAGTGTTCAGGCGCTGGCCGCAGGCTGTACCACCACCGACTCAGACGGCGATGGTTATTCGACCTGCACAGGTGACTGTAACGACCTTGATCCGGGTGCCAAACCGGGTGCAGCAGAGGTATGTGATGGGCGAGACAACAACTGCAACGGGACGGTGGATGAAGCCGCGGATGCCGACGCGGACGGTTTTTCGGCCTGTGTGGACTGCAATGACGCTGACGCTTTGACCTATCCGGGCGGCTTTGAGCTGTGTGATGCCGTGGACAACGACTGCGACGGGCTGATCGATGACGTCAATGATGCCGATGGAGACGGCTTTGGGCTCTGTGAGGACTGTAACGACGGAGATCCCAACATCAACCCGGCTGCCACCGAGCAGGCCGGAGATGGAGTTGACAACGACTGCGATGGGGAAATCGACGAGGGCAGCACTCCAGGCGGCTGCAATGCGCGCGGAAACGGTGGGAATCCCCTGCCCTACCCCGCCTTAACCGGGGTCGCTCTGGGTCTGTTCGGGTGGCGCCGTCGGCGCTCCAAGCGAGGTTGAAGAAGGATTTAGGAGCTGCTCCAGCACCTCCGCAGCACGAGTAGCAGCCCCCGGAGGCCCGAGTAAGGTCCGAATCTGTAAAAGTTTTTGGTGCTGTTCTTGCCATTGATGGGGATCCGTAAGCCAGGGCTCCAGGATCGACACCAGCTTGGACGGATCAAGGCGTTGCAAGAGCTCAGGCACCAGCTTTTTTCCTGCCAAGATGTTGCCCATCCCAAGACCCTCCACCCCTCGCACCAGCAGACGCCCCACCCACCAAGTCCACCACGAGACCTTATAGATCACCACATGAGGCGTTCCCGACAACGCGGCTTCCAGGGTTGCCGTTCCTGAGGCAACCCATGCAGCTCGAACATCTGGCAAGACCTCCATCACAGGTTTTTCCTCCCATCTGAGGGGGAGCGTTTGACCACAAAGCAGGCGCTCAAGCAGATGCCTGAGCCAACGACGATCCACACCCGGGGCCACCACGAGGGTAAAGGAGAGCTGTGGCTGGCGCTGATGAAGGAGCCGTGCGGCTTGAAGCAGTGGAGGGAGATGGCGGCGCAGCTCGTGAGGGCGTGAGCCGGGCAGGAGGGCCACCACCGGATGCCGCTCGTGAAATGAAGGTGTTGCCAACCGACCCGCCGCTTGGAGCTGCCGATCCACGAGAGGGTGCCCAATCCAAGTATGAGGCACCCCCGCACGCGCATAGAGCGCCTGCTCAAAAGCAAACAGGAGCAGGATATGGTTGACATACTTCTTAGTTATGTCAATCCTGCCGGGACGCCAAGCCCAGATCTGAGGACTGACGAGCTGAACGCGCACCATGTTCAGGTTCTGTAGACGTTGCACAAAGCGCAGGTTGAAGCCGGGAGCATCCACCAAGAGCAACATGGCGGGGCGCTGGTGGCGGATATCGGCCTCGAGTCGCGCCGCCAAACGCCAGAGGGCGGGCAAGCTCGAGACGATTTCGGTGATTCCGGTGAGGGCAAGGGCATGATATGAGGCAAAAGACTCCACGCCGAGCGACTCCAGGGCAGGGCCGGTCACTCCCCGGATGCGTAAGGAGGGCAGCTTCACGCGAAGGGCGCGTAAAACATCCGCTGCAAGCTGGTCTCCGGAGCTTTCACCACAGATGACGTAGACAAGAGGTGCATTTAAATGCATGTTTAAATACCTCAAACACGAGACGTGCAAACGCCTCGATGGGATCTCCGCACGAACTCAAGCAGCTCGTCCCCTTCGGGAAAAGCCGCCGCTTCGCTCCGAGACCCCCCTCCCCTGCTCAAAAAATGCTGACGATACAGGCGCTTAAGCCCGCTGATGCACTCCGACGAAAACCCTGCTCGCCTCAACCCCACCAAGTTGAGCCCACGCAGTCGAGCCCGATCCCCTTGCACCAGACAGAAAGGAGGCACGTCCTGGGAGACCATCGCACCCGCCGCCACCATGCTGAGCCGTCCCACTCGAACCCCCTGATGTATACCCGCCAGCCCTCCAAACGTCACCTGTCCTGCCACTTCCACATGACCCGCCAAGCTCACGCCATTGGCCATCACCACCTCATCGCCCACGTCACAGTCATGGGCGACATGGGAGGAGACCATCAGATAACAGCGACTGCCCAGCCGAGTTTCCCCTCGCCCCGCCTCACTTCCCCGATGAAGGGTGACATATTCACGAATTATGTTAAAGTCACCCACCACCAACCTACCGCCGACACGCGACAGCATGTTCTCTCCCCTTACTTGAGCGGGCTGACCCAAGCAGCAAAAGGGATAGAGCTGGTTGTTCTCCCCCAGCTCCACTGGACCCTCGAGCACGACGTGCGCATGCAGGCGGGTGTGGGCACCCACGCGCACCTGCGGCCCCACGATGCAGTATGGGCCGACAAAAACGGTGGGATGAAGCTGAGCGTCGGGATGAATGAGGGCGGTCGGATGCCGAAGGAGGGCGTTCTGCACGGTAAAGCTCCGCTGTTGCAGGCGGATTTAAGCCGATGGCTGGCTCAGGATACACAAAAGTCTCGAGAAATCCGACTCACTTCTTGGGGGCGGGCTTGGTACTCCGGCTATTGTAGGTTTTGATAAGCTGCGGGGTAATATCGTAAGCCGGGAGGGAGTACCACACCACATTTTTTTCAATAACCAAGGTATAACCACCTTGAACGGCAAGCTCGGCGCACACCTTCTTGAGCTTTTCTGCAATATCATCTTGGAGCTGAGCGCGCATGCCGCCCATCTCGTTTTCTGCTTCCATCCGGCTCTGCTGGTACTGAGCAAACTTCTCTTGCAGCTCCTGCGCTTTGGTTCGTTTGGCCGCGTCAGAGAGCACACTTGACTGGCGCTCGAGGTTGGCCTGCATCTCTTGAAGCTCCTTTTGACGCTTCTCAAGATCACCTTTACGCTCGGCGAAACGCTTCTCCAGGGTTGCGATGGCCGCTTTTCCTTCTTCGACGGAATTCATGGCTTCATTCAGATCCACCACCGCAATCTTCGGGGCCGCCGCCGTCTGTGCTTGGGCGCTGGTGATGTCAAGGCTGCTCAGCGTTCCCAACGTCAAGAGTGCCGCGAGGACAGAACCAGAGAAAATATGACCGAACTTCATGCGTTGCTCTCCTATGATCAGCACCCGGCAAGGGCGGGCGCTCCCGTTATCTCTCATGTCTCGGCTCAGAAGAACGAGCCGATGGTAAACTCAAAGACCTGCGACTGATCATTCTCACGCGGGGTCAGGGGGAAGCCCCACTCGAAACGCAGCGGTCCCATCGGGGAGAACCAGCGCACCCCAAAACCCGTGCTGATGCGGGGGAACCCGTCGCTCAAGATCACCACTTCGTCCGTGCTGGCCTGTTGATCAAAGCCTAGCAGGTCGAAGCCGTTGCCCGCGTCAAAAAAGACCACCCCTCGAATGCCCGCCGACTTCAGAATGGCAAACTCCAGCTCAATGTTGGAGTTGAAGATCTGGTATCCACCGATGACGAGGGGATCGTCTCGATGGTTCGGGTTATCGTTGGTGGTCACGCGCGCGGTCGGTCCCAGCGTATAGGGCCCATAACCACGCACGGAGTTGATACCACCCGCTCGATACCGCTGAATGACCGGCAGGATACGCCCGTCGGTACTGAAGATGCCGCCGAGGGTGGTATTGACCCGGAATACCAGCAAGTCTTCGACCTTGGGGTACAACGGAACATACAGCCGGAAGTTAAACTGGTGGCGATGGTAGTTAAAGTCACCCCCCAGCAGGCTCAGGAGCTTCCGGTCTCCGATCTCAAACCCACCGGCCAGCTCGGAGGAGAGGCTCAGCAGATATCCGCTGGTGGGTGTGATGCGGTTGTTGCGCTTATCGACCGTCAAGCTCGCTTCAATGCTACTGACGTCGCCGCCCCGAAATAATTCACCCCCGCGATAACGCCGCCAAGACTCCGAAAGTCCAGTCATGCCGACGTTCTCGAAGGTATATTTAAGGGCAAAACGGGAGTCGTCCGAGCTTCCCAAATAGTGGCCGAGGGCCAAGTCCGCGCCTCGCCGAGACTCCGAGAGAGAATAGCTGGTGTCGATGTTGTACGCATCTCCACGCAATGTCCAGCGAGTATCCCCCAGATAAGGATCGTAGAAGCTCAGGTTGTACTGCTGGCGGGTCGCTGAAACGTTTGCCGCCGCACCCATCACATATCCCAGCCCCAAGAAGTTCTGCTTGGAGATGTTTACGGTTAAGATGAAGCTCTCGAAGGTCGAAAAACCAGCCCCAATATTGAAGGTACCCGTCGGTTTTTCGGTCACTTCCACATCCATATTCAGGGCATTGCTGCTGCCTGCTTTGGGGGTGGACATCTTTACTTCTTCAAAGTATCCCAAGCGCTCGAGCCGACGTTTGCCTTCTCGCATCCGGCCACCTCGGTACATCTCCCCTTCTAAGAGCGGTACTTCACGACGGATGGTCTTGTCCCAGGTGACAGAGTTGCCAGAGATGCGGATCTGGTCAAGGTCGATGCGAGCACCCTTCTCTACATCAAAGGTGATCTTCACGGTCTTGGTGGTATCATCGATGTCCGGGATGGGGACCACGTTGGCGAAGGCATAACCTTCGTCGCTGTAAAAATCCGTCAAGGCTTGAATGTCGGTGCCCAGGCTGGAGCGGCTGAACCAGTCGCCGGTGGCGGTCTTGATCACCCCCAGCAGCTTCTCACGGCTGTCGATCAGCTCTCCTGTCACGTCGATCTCACCGATCTTGTAGCGGTCTCCTTCGTAGACTTTATACGAGATGAAGATGCTCTTACGGTCTGCGCTCATGTAGGCGGTGGGGGGATCCACGCGCGCTTGAATGTAACCCTTCTCGTTGTAAAACGCCTGCACGATCATGGCATCGTTTTCGAGCTGCTCTTCATTGAAGGTGCCACTCTGTGTCAAGGATGGCAGGAATCCTCCCTCCTTGACGGTCAGAAAGTTGCGGAATTCGCTGTCTTTGAGCTTCTCGGCACCTAAGAAGTAGATGCGCTTGACCAGCACCTTGTCATTTTCCTTCACCTTAAAGAGCACTTCCACTTCGTTTTCGGAGACGGCGCGCACTTCGGAGCTGACATCCGCCAGGTAATAACCCTTCTCGGCGTAGACATCTTTGATGCGCTGTACATCTTCGGCAATGGTGGCTTGGTTTAAGATGGAGAAGAGCTTCAGGGTGATGACTTCCTGAATGTCGTCTTTTTCGACCTTCTCGTTGCCTTCGACTCGAACCGCCCGCACCGAGGGTTTCTCTACCACACGATAGGTCACTTGAAGACCTTCGGCCTTTTGAGATACGTCTACCTGTACGTCTCGGAAATAGCCCAAGCCGTAGATGGCCTTCACGTCGCTGCGAATGCGCACGGTCGAGTAGGCATCTCCTTGACGGGTGGCCAAAACGGCGATGATGGCGTCCTGTTCGATCTTCAGGTTGCCATCAACACGCAAGGCCGAGATAGGTGCCCCCTCCAAGCTCGTCATGTCAAGCGGGGTTGCGGGAGTTGGCGGCAAAAACTCCACGGGTGAGAGGGTCTCCGGCAAATCCTGCGGCTGGACACCTGCCGGGGCTTCCGTTCCCAAGAGCGGATCGGTCGAGGGCGCGCGGGTGGCACCCTCGGCAGGTGCTGAGGCGGGCGTGCTCCCCAAGAGCGGATCGGTCGAGGGTGATGTCTCCGTCACAGCAGGACTGGTGGCGGAGGGCGCTTGGGCCCAGTTCAACGAAGGCATAAGCAGGGTGGTAAGCTGAAGCGACAACAGAATTCGCGCGGCTCGAAAGGGCCGGGTCATGAGACACCTCCAGAGGTCACAGGCTCGGTGGTGTGGAGTGGCACAAGGTTGCCGTCGCTCAGTCGATATTGACGACTGAGCAGTGCCGCCATGTCCGGATTGTGTGTCACCACCACCAGCGTGATCCCCCGTGTTCGATTCAGCTCCAGCAGGAGCTGGTGAATAGACTCACCCGTGTTAACATCCAAGTTGCCCGTGGGCTCATCGGCCAGAAGCAGCCGAGGAGACATGACCATTGCCCGAGCGATGGCAACCCGCTGCTGTTCTCCGCCGGAAAGCTCTCCCGGCTGATGTTCCCGTCGCTCTGAGAGTCCCACCGCCGTTAACGCATCCCGCGCGCGCTTACGAGCACTGGCGAGATCTTCTCCGGCAATGATGGCGGGCAACATGACGTTCTCTTGAGCGGAAAACTCACCGAGAAGATGATGAAACTGAAAGACAAAACCCACGGTGGCGTTGCGGAGCTCCGCCAGGGCCCGGGCTTCTCGCTTGAAGACATCTTCGCCATTGAAGAGCACTTGGCCGCTGGTGGGATGGTCCAGGGTGCCGAGGATGTGCAGCAGGGTCGATTTGCCTACGCCAGAGCGTCCTATAATAGCAATACGGTCGCCCTGCTCGATTTTAAAGTCTACGTCGCGCAGAATTTCGATGGTGGCTCCGCCCTTTTCATAGCGCTTGCTGAGTCCCTTGAGCTCCACCTTAAGCTGGTCAGGTGAACCTGCCACCGCGTTGCCAAATAGACTGGAAAAATTTCCCTTACTCATATCGGAGGCCCTCCACCGGATCTTGTCGGGACGCCGTCCAGGATGGATAGAGGGTTGCCGCAAAACTCAAGGTCATCGCCGCCAGCGCCACCACTGCAAACATCCCCGCGCTGATCTGAACGGGCAAGGTATCCAGATAATAGACGTCTGGATTCAAGCGGATAAGCTGGGTCTTGGCCAAGATCAGGCACAGTCCATATCCCAATGAGAGCCCGAGTGTGGTGCCAATAAACCCAATGATCAACCCCTCGATCATGAAGATCTTCATGATCTGAACACCGTTGGCACCCATCGCTTTCAGAATGGCAATTTCTCGGCCCTTCTCAATCACCACCATGATCAGGGTGGAGATGATGTTGAGAGCAGCCACCAAGATGATCATGCCCAGGATGATCGCCATCACGATCTTTTCGAGGTAGAGGGCAGAGAAGAGGTTCTTATTCATCGACATCCAGTCGCGGGTCCAGTACGGATATCCGAGCTGGGTTTCCAGCTCTTGGGCTACTTCGGACGCTTTGTAGATGTCTTTGACCTTCAGCTCAACACCCGTCACCGTATCGCCCATCGAGAAAAACTGCTGCGCCACAGGCAAGGTGGTATACGTGAACTTGGCGTCGTACTCATACATCCCCGTCTTAAAAACACCTGCCACCACAAACCGTTTAAACTTGGGCGCTCGAATGCCCATCGGACCAATCTCACCCAGCGGCGAGACGATGGTGACGGGGTCGCCAGGCTCGATGTGCAGCGAGTTTGCCAGCTCCTCACCGACCAGCAAACCCGGAAGCTGGCGGGTATCGGCTTCCTCCGAAGGCTGCGAGAGCTTGAGCAACAAGGCTCGCCGGGCCGCGTCGTCCATCAAGGCACCGGTGATGTCTCGTTTCATGCCCTTGACCAGCTCCGTCACCGTATCCACCGTCTCGGGGTCGATGCCCTTAAGGATCACCCCAGAGCCTGTGGAATCGCCGCTCAGCATGACCTCGGTATAGATAAAGGGTGTCGCGCCCATGACCTGGGGATGCTCTTTGGCTTTGACCATGACGTTGCGGTAGTCGTCCATCTCGCCGGTGTAGCGCAAGACGATGGCATGCGAGTTGATGCCCAAGATCTTGGACTTCAAGTCCTCCTCGAAGCCACTCATGACCGAGAGCACCACGACCAAAGCACAGACCCCCACCATCACGCCCAAGATCGAGAAGAGGGTGATGGCCGAGATAAAGCTCTGATTCTTGCGGGCCTTGAGATAACGCAGGCCCACAAACGCCTCGAAACTTCCACTCGTGCGTTGCAGGAGTCGAGCAGGATCACGACGACGAAAGAGATCGGTCAGCAGGCTAAACGTGAAGCCATAAAAACGAACGAGCAGATACAAGGAGGCAGGCAGGAGCCAAAGCGGAGCCGCGAGGCCCACCACAAATCGAACGGCTGTGGATGGGGTGTGACCAGAGTCCCCCATCAGACGGGCCAACGGCAGCCCCCCCAGATAGACCAGGAAGAAAAATGTCATCTCCAGGGTGATGGAGACTGGGTAAAGAACCAGCGCAGGGACAGCCAGCAGCACGCGCAAAAGTACGTTCGGACGTACTGCATGCCCCAGGTAGGTTTCCATCAGAAAGAGCAGCCCGTCCACGCAGAGGTTGCACAAGGCCACAAATAAAAAGAGCAGCAGACCCCCAAGGGGAATCCCCAGCACCACCAGCAGGATGTTGATCAGCGGCTCTAGCTCAGCAGGAATGGGCACTCCGTGCTCCTCTGTTCAAGGGACAGCCTGGTCCAGCGCCGCTCAGAGGGTCTCTGGGCGCATGTGCGGGAACAGGATAACGTCACGAATGGACGGCGCATCGGTCAACAACATCACCAACCGATCAATGCCGATGCCCTCCCCTGCGGTGGGCGGAAGGCCATGCTGAAGGGCTCGAATATAGTCGGCATCGTAGTCGGTGGCTTCTTCGTCTCCCGCTGCTTTGGCCTCGAGCTGCTTCAAAAACCGCTCGCGCTGATCTTCGGGATCGTTCAGCTCTGAGAAGGCATTCGCCAGCTCCCGCCCCGTCACAAAAAGCTCAAACCGATCCGTGATGGTGGGATCGGCATCGTTTCGACGAGCGAGCGGTGAGACTTCAACCGGGAAACCATACACAAAAGTTGGATTCCAGAGCTGCGCTTCCACTTTCTCTTCAAATACAAGCGTCTGGAGCTTGCCGAGCGGCTCATGGCCCTTCACCGGCACTTTGAGGGCGCGCAAGTGACCCAAGAGCGCATCCCGATCCTGCACTTCCGCTGGCGTCAACCCACCCACTTCCACCAACGATTGCCGCAAGGAGAGGCGTCGGAAAGGCCGTGCCATCGAAACAGGCTGCCCTTCATACGAGATCTGAGTGGTATTATTCACTGTTTGACATACCTGCTCCAGCAGCTCTTCGGTCAGCTCCATCAGCTCTTCGTAGGTCGCATATGCCTGATAGAACTCCAGCATGGTGAACTCTGGGTTGTGTCGGCGCGAGAGTCCTTCGTTGCGGAAGTTTCGGTTGATCTCGTAAACACGCTCAAATCCACCCACCACCAGGCGCTTGAGATATAGCTCCGGGGCGATGCGCATGTACAGGGGCATGTTGAGAGCATTGTGATGGGTCGTAAAGGGTCGAGCGGCAGCACCTCCCGCGATGGGATGCAGCATAGGAGTCTCGACCTCCAAGAAGTCGCGTGCGTCCAAGAACCGACGAATGGCCTTCACCGTCTCTGAGCGTCGCCGGAAGACGTCCCGCACCTCGGCATTGGCCATCAGGTCCACGTAACGCTGACGATAGCGGGTCTCCACATCGGTCAGGCCGTGCCACTTTTCAGGCAATTGCCGCAAGGACTTGGTCAACAGACAGGCGCTGTGGGCCTGAATGGTCAGCTCACCGGTCTTGGTGAAAAAGAGCGGCCCAGACACGCCGATGATGTCCCCCAGGTCGAGATCTTTCTTAAAGAACTCAAAGTCCTGGTTCCCCTCCCCTGCTGCGCTGAGCTGCTGTTTGCCCAACAACACCTGAAGCTGCCCCGTCCGGTCCTGAAGTTGAAGGAAGATCCCCTTGCCAAACATCCGGCGCGCCATCACCCGCCCAGCGATCCGCACGGTCTGTTCTTTAGCAGGACCCTCGTTAAACTGCTCGCGGGCAGCTTCCCAGGTCTCCGTCACCTCTCCGAAGCTCGCTTTAAAAGCGCGGGGACCGTCGGCCACCTCGGAGATGGTCTGCGGGTTGCGGAAATGGTTGGGAAAGGGATTGACGCCCCGCTCGCGCAAGCTGTGCAGACGCTGCAAACGCACTTCGTCGGGCAGGTCAATCCGAACTTCTTCCGGGCGAACTTCCTCAGACATAAACTTCTTCTTCCCTCACGCTGGGGGATGGGCTCAAGCAGCTCGCTTAAGCCCCCCACACTTCTTACGAAATCAAGTTTTCAGCACTCTGATCGGCGGCAGACTTTTCTGCTTTCCACACCAAAAACGACTCCATGATGGCCGTAATATCACCATCCAAAACCGCTGCGGTGTTGCTGGTCTCGTACTGGGAGCGCAGATCTTTTACGAGCTGATAGGGCTGAAGCACGTAGTTACGAATCTGCGAGCCAAAGTCAATGTCGCGTTTGTCCTGCCCCTTCTCGCGCTCCACTCGCCGGGCTTCTTCTTCTCGCTCGTAGAGCTTGGCTTTCAGAATCTTCATGGCCAAGCCCTTGTTTTTGAGCTGAGAACGCTCATTCTGGCACTGCACCACAATACCGGAAGGCAAGTGGGTGATGCGCACGGCGGAGTCGGTGGTGTTCACGCTCTGGCCACCGGCACCGCTGGATCGAAACACGTCAATGCGCAGATCTTTGTCTGGGATGTCGATCTCGATCTTGTCTTCGATGTCGGGATAGATGGCGACAGAGGCAAAAGAGGTCTGACGGCGGGCATTTGCATCGAAGGGTGAGATGCGCACCAATCGGTGGACGCCTCCTTCCGCACGCAGGTATCCGTAGGCGTACTCGCCCGTAAAAGAGACCGTGACGTGTTTGTATCCGGCTTCTTCACCCGGCAGCTCGTCGAGGACATCGGCTTTAAAGCCCATGCGCTCCGCCCACATCAGGTACATACGGAGCATCATCTTCACCCAGTCTTGGGATTCTGTTCCGCCTGCACCGGAGTTAATGTAGACAATGGCACCCGCTTCGGCATTTTCGTCGCTCATCAGGCGCTTCACTTCAAGGTCGGCCAGCTCGAGGGTGACGCGCTCGAGGGTCGATTCGGCTTCGATTAAGAAGCTGTCTTCGTGCTCGGCTTCGGCCAGCTCCAGCATGGCGGTCACATCGTCCAGGCTTCCTCGAAGGGACTTCCACTGGTTGATGGTGCGCTCTCGCTGGGCCTTCTCCCGCAAGATGATCTTGGCGCGGCTGTTGTCGTTCCAGAAGGCAGGATCGGCGGCGATGGCGTCCAGTTGCTCAAGGCGTCGAAGATTTCCTTCGACGTCAAAGATGACCTCTGAGCTTGAGGAGCTTTTCCTCAGAGTCTCGCAGGAGGTCGCGCAGGTCGGTGATGATCATGTCGGAAGTTCCTTCTTGTGGCAAGAAAGTCGGAGTCTGTCGGCTGATGCGGTGACCAGGATGCTGGCGAAGAGCAGCCAGGATGGGCCGAGTTGTCATGCTCGCAGGAGCGCAGGTGCTCTGGTCTGCCTACGGCGGGCGTAATATAGTGTGACTTGTCGCGGCTTTCAAGGACTTTATACGATGTCTGCGGAGAAATGCCGAAAAATCCGCTGTCTACTCAAGGACATGCACTTCGTTATAGAAGAGCTGAATCACAGTACTCCCGTCTTCGTCGGTAAAGGCGGAGAGAAAGCTGCCAAGCTGATATCCATATGCGGTTGCTGGATCCACCACACTGGCTTCAAGTTCCAATGGCGCTGCTGCTTGAAGGTTGCCATCTCCCCAGTAGCTGAGAATGATCGAGTTTCCATTCACGGCCATCCGGGGATAGATCGCCAAGTCCGCCGCTCCAAACAAGGAGGGCACAAAACCGTCACTGGAAATGGTCCCCTTATAAACCGCATTGGTGTTCAAGACATACACCATTGCCAATGAACCATTGGCCAGCCGCTGGAAAGAAGTCGATTGGCTCGCCAGTCCAGGGGCACTCACCCCCGTGCGCTTAAAGAGCTGGTCTGGCTGCTCGACCGCCACGGTGAGGACCAAGCTGGAGTTGACATAGGAGATGACGGCGGCGCCATCCCCCCGATAGTCGAGCTGTGGAATCAAACAACTGTCACACTCCAGGTATCCGTCGGCGGCCACTTCTCGAGTGGACCAGCCTTCAGAGGTGCGCTCCGTAAGGGCTGCCACCATACCACCGGAGTCTCCTCCGGCTGCCCACAACACCACGCCGGGTTGATCGGTGACGGGGTCCACGGCCAAACTTCCACACATCACATCGGAGGCCACGTCCGTCGTAGAAATCGCCCCCTCCGCATCCACCGTGATCAGTCGCGTGCGGAAGGCGTCATAATCCGGGAAGAGTCCGTAGGCTTGCCCTGTCTCAGAAACTGCGATGTCGTAACAGATGGGCGAGATATTGGGCAAGGTCGTAATGGCGTATCCACCCGAGGCTTTTTCGGCTAAGAGATATGGGGTGCCCGAGCTGACCATAAACATGACATATACCCGCCCGTCCGGTCCCTCCGTCACTCGCCCGCTGGTCAGAATATCACCTGTGCCGTTTTCGGAGAGCGTGGCCGCGGTCTCTTCTTCCCACGCGCTGCCAGACCAATGGGCCACCAAGACCGCGTTGTCTTTAACACGAAGGCTGACAGGCTTTCCGCTGGCAGTACGACCAAAGAGGCTGTTGATCGTTGAGCGGCTTCCCACGTCACGTTTTTCGATGCTCCAAGCGCCCTCTTTCCAAGTCGCCACGCGGGGCTCGATATCGCTGAACTGTGTCTCGTTTTGATCGTCAGGACAAGCACTTAAGAGGCTCAAGAGGGCGGCGGCAGTCACCATCCGCTTCACAGGTGCAGGCATGTTGTCACTCCCAGGCAACGTCTGAAATTAATCGTCGTCTTCGTCAGGTCGAGGGCTCCGAGTCGTCGGATTTTGCCTTCTGGCGGCGCGTGTGGGCAGCCAGTAAGGACTCAAGTCCTCGCTCGGCCAGCTTCTGTTTGACCCGATGGACGCCCTTTTGCACGATGTCTCGTGCGCTCATTTCCCACTCTGGACGAAATTCTGTGCGGCGTAAGACGGTCTCACACGCGAGGCAGCGCAGCTCCAGCACGCCATGTCGGAAAGGTCCAATGCCTTCTTCAAAGCTATGGGCCAGCTCCGGCAAACATGAGACGCAGTAGACCTCGCCACACTCTTCGTTGATGCACTCGACGCCCCGCGCGCGCAGCAGGCCAAACAAACCACCCATAGGCGCTTCACAGTGATAACAGCGCATTAGGCTCATCCATTCCGGAAAAATTTTTGAATGTGTGCCACATTATAAAAACGGCACGGGCCGCCATTCACACAAAATGAAGCGGGCCCCGCAAACCGTGGGCTCTTTTGCGGGTTAACTGTCAAGATAGCCTCATCTTTGGGCCGCGACAAGGGGCAGCTTGAGAATCTCCGTAAGGACAGCACACGCAGGGCATGGCAGGGCATGGCAGGGCATGGCAGGGAATGGCAGAGTATGGCGGGGAATAGGCGGATCCCTTGACGCTGGTGTCGCTTGCCGCTTAGCATGAGGTACTGCCAGACAGGGCATGGTCGGAGCTGAGATTTACAGATGTTTAGAGGTATGTTTAACATTCCTTTTGCATGTCTGAATGCTCCCTCGTCTTGGTTTTTCGACGTTCGGTGCAAACGAGTCACCCATTGAGGAGTGTGGAGATGAGCTTAAACGTAAAGGGTCGGGAACGCGCAAGAAGAGGCATGGGGGGGCTGAGCCGGTGGCTGGCGCTTCCCTTGCTTGTGCTTCCGCTGCTGACCGGCTGTCCGGTGTATGGCACACGAGAAGCCCAGGATGCTGGGCCCTGTGTCGCTGGTGAACAATCGTCGGCATCCACGTCTGCATGTCAATGTAAGTCGCTGGAGGTGCTCGAAGTCGGAGATCCCATCCCCGGCATTGATGATACCCTCACCCCACGAAAAGGTGGAACCCTGCGCATTCACTTGGATGCCAATCTGCCCAGTCTCAACCGCATTCGTCACAGTGACTCTTGGCTGAAGAACATCTTACACCAGGATGTCTATCAGTCCATGATTCGACAGAATCCCCGCAGTTATGCGTTTGAACCGCTGCTGGCAGAGCAGTGGACTTCTAACGAGCTGGGGACGGAGTGGACCTTCAAGCTGCGCTCG
Organism: Myxococcota bacterium; assembly: GCA_046075485.1. GTDB lineage: Bacteria > Myxococcota_A > UBA796 > JAJRTE01 > JBJTQF01 > JBJTQF01. The sequence goes on from JBJTQF010000137.1 coordinate 28,526, forward strand.
GATGTGAAATGGCATGATGGAATGCCACTCACCAGCAAAGATGTTAAGTTTACCCTGGACACCATTCTCAATCCCAACAATCGCACGGAACACATTCGCGCAGATTGGCAGGATGTGTTGGCACCTCAGAATGCGTATGAGGCCCCCGATCCGTATACCTTTGTGATTCGGCTGAAACGACCCGTGGCTCAGTTTTTAGCCAACGTAGAGGATATGGAGATCTTGCCAGAGCACGTCTTCTCACGAGGAGATTTTAACGAACATCCGGGGCTCAGAAAGCCGGTAGGAACGGGGCCCTTTCGTTTTGTAAAGTGGGATGCAGACTCGATTGTATTGGAGCGTCACCCTGGCTATTGGGGCCAACAGGCGTATCTGGATGGGCTTGAGTATCGGGTGGTCACGGATCGAGACACGGCATTTGCCATGCTCTCCAGAGGTGATCTGGACTTCATGGATCGTCTCCAGCCAGAGATGCGCACCAATCGGCTCACAGATGAGCTGTTGAAGCGATATCGTCTGATCGATCTGGTGCCCAGTCAGTATAGCTTCTTTACGTATAATACTGCACGGCCTCAGTTTGCAGACAAACGCACACGTCAGGCGATGACCATGCTGATCGACCGAGAGCAGCTCTTGTGCGAGATCTACCGCTGCCAGGGGGTTCAGGTGACGGGGCCAGTACAGCGACGGCATCCAGCATATGATACCAGCCTCAAACCGTATCCGTTTGATCCCACACGGGCAGCTCAGCTTTTAGATGAAGCAGGCTGGAAGGATGGGGATGGAGATGGGGTCCGTGAGAAGGTCATTGATGGGCAGACGGTGCCATTTCGAGTCACCTTCTTGTTGACTCAAAGCTCTCGCACATTGGAGCAATCGATCACGGTGGTGCAAAATGCAGCGCGCTCCGTGGGGGTAGAGATCTTGATCTCCAAGATCGACTGGTCGGTGTTTACAGAGCGACTTCGTAAGCATGACTATGACTTTGCAGGCTTGTTGTGGATTCTCAACCATGAGCCAGATCTGTTTCCGCTCTTCAGCATTCAATCGGCAACAGATGGGCAAAACTATGGCCAGTTTCAGAATGAGACCGTGGACAAGCTGGTAAGTGAGTCGCGGTTTGTAATGGATACGACCACGCGACATGCAGTGCTGAGACGGGTGCATCAGTTGCTGTATGAAGAGCAACCTTATACCTGGCTCTTCGCGCAGACGCGCCCAGGTCTGATGCGCGCAGATGTGCAAGGGGTGTATACCTCGGATCACTGGTATCAGGAATATGATATGTGGATCAATGACCCGAGTTATCCCGAAGTACCGGCGGCAGAGCGGCATACACTCGCCCCACTGTTGGGAGGCCAGAAATAGCCTATGCTGATGTATATTCTGCGACGTATTCTGCTGATGATTCCCACCTTGATGGGCATCAGCATCATCACTTTGGCGATGATTCATCTGGCCCCAGGTGATCCCGTAGCCCTTCAGCTTGAAGGTGCCATGGGGAAAGGAACCATCTCAAAGGAGGAGATTGCAGCCCTTCGCCGGACGTTCTACCTGGATCTGCCTGTGCTGTTTAATGCGACCCCCCGCGATTTGACGGTGGCCAATGCCGAGCTCATGGACATGCTCACCTCGTCGGATGAAAACCGGCGCGGGCGTGGGGTTCGATTGTTGGCCACACGCGGAGGGGTGACGTGGGAAGTGGTGATGCCTGCACTCACGAGTGCGGATGCGGGGGCGCGGGCCAGCATGCTCGAGGGGCTGGGGCTGATGGCTGAGCGGATGGGCCTCAAGGCAGAGCTTGAGCAAGCCGCCGAGCCAGTGGCGTTCTGGCAGGCTCAGCTCATGCAGCGCCCGGAGGCAGATTCTAAAACAGTTCAGGCGACGACCACCGCATTTTTGGCGGGGGATTCGCAGGCTCAACGGCGCCTGGAGCGCTGGGACTCCGTGGCGATGCCGGGTTTAATCGAACGTTTGTTAAAGACATCTCCTCAGAGTGAGGAGGCGCTGAAGCTCACCGGCTTGCTGAGCCGCATTGCGGGTACGGAGATGAGCATCCAACCAGAAGACAAGGAAGCAGATCGCATCCGCATCGTAGACGATTGGAGACGCTGGTGGGGGCCTCGACGAGCGGATTTTGTCCGTTTTGAAGGACTGACGGGACTCACGGCAAAGTTTACGGAGACACAATATGCCAAGTGGCTCAAGCGGTTGGTGACGTTAGATTTTGATCGATCCTCACGGGACAATCGCCCGATTCGGGAGAAGCTGGGCGAACGCCTCCAGGTGACGGTCCTGCTGGCTACCTTGAGCTTGCTGGTGGCATATCTGATTGCCATTCCGTTGGGCATGTATAGTGCGATTCGTCAATACTCCACCACCGACCGGGTGATCACGGTGATGCTGTTTGTGCTGTACTCCCTGCCCTCATTTTGGGTGGCGATGCTGCTCCAGCAGTATCTGTGTGGAGCGGATGCAGGACGCGGTGGGCTGAGCTTGTTTCCGCTGGTGGGTCTGACGTCGCCGGAGTTTGACACCCTCAGTCCGCTGGGCAAGCTGATGGACTTGGTTTGGCATCTTATCTTGCCGGTGGGGGTGCTGACCTACGCCAGCTTTGCCTCTCTCTCACGTTTTCAGCGGGTGGGTATGCTGGACATCATCCGCCAGGATTTTATCCGCACGGCGCGCGCGAAGGGATTGCCGGAGCGAGTGGTGGTGCTCAAACATGCGCTGAGAAACTCGGTGTTGCCGATTGTCACGTTGCTGGGCATGCATCTTCCCTCTCTGGTGGGGGGCGCGGTGATTGTCGAGTATATCTTCCAGATCAATGGGATGGGGCTGGAGACGCTGGAGGCCATTCGGACGCGAGACATGAACTGGATCATGGCCTCCGTGACCCTGACAGCGGTGATGACGATGGCTGGGTTGCTGCTCTCGGACATTCTATATGCGCTCGTGGATCCACGGATCCGCGTGGGGCAGGGTTAAGGGGAGGCAACGATGGGCATTACATTTACGCTGTTGGGTGTGCTGTTGGTGGTGCTGTTGGTGCTGGGGCGCTGGCAGACGCTTAAGAATACAGATAAACAGACATCTGAAGGTCTCTGGATGATGGCCTGGAAGCAGTTCAGCCGTCGCACTCTCAATCGGCTGGGCATGTACTTTGTCGTCTCGCTCTTTGGGATATCCTTCTTTGCCGATTTTCTGGCCAGCGACCTGCCGATTGTGCTGCATCGAGAGGGGCAAACGTGGGTTTTGCCCAATTTGGTCCGGCCTCCAGAGCTGGTGCGGGTGAACAACACCTTCCTGCTCTCGGGAGGGCTGCGGCAAGGGGACTGGGCGCTGATGCCTCTGATACCTTATGGACCAAATGAGGATCTGGGACAGCTTCGCACGCGGCGGCTTCAGTCACCGGATGGGCTGCATCCGTTGGGTACAGACGACCGAGGACGCGATGTGGCGGCCCGTATGCTGCACGGTACTCGGGTCACGCTGATGGTGGGCATCTTGGCTGTAGGGCTGTACGTGCTGATTGGGCTGCTGCTGGGGGCGACGGCGGGTTATTTTGGGGGATGGCTGGACGATGTGATTGGACGCATCACGGAGGTGTTTATGTCCTTTCCATCGTTTTTCTTGATCCTAACCATTCAGGCGTTGCTGCCGACCACGGCGGGCGTGACCAGTGTGTTGCAGCTTGTGTTGGTGATTGGGGTGACACGCTGGACGGAGGTCTCTCGGCTGGTGCGTGCGGAGGTGATGCGGGCAAAAGTCAACGACTATGTGGCGGCGGCGCAGGCGGCTGGGCTGTCGGATGCGCGCATCTTGCTCCGATATATTCTGCCGAATTCGCTGGGACCGGTGCTGGTGGCGGCCACCTTTGGCGTGGCGGGTGCCGTGCTGCTCGAGAGTGGGCTGAGCTTCTTGGGCTTTGGAGTTCAGCCGCCGATGGCGTCGTGGGGGGAGCTGCTCCAGCAGGCCCGAGAGACGCGGGTGCCGTGGATGGTCTTTTATCCGGGTATGGCGGTGTTTTTGTCGGTGACGATGTATAACTTGGTAGGAGAAGGACTGCGAGACGCGCTGGATCCTCGCCTGCGAAGCTGATTCCGCTCCCCTGCCCTTCTGCCCGCTGACCTTTCTAAACCACCGAAACCACGCTTGTTTCCCCCTTCGATTTCCCCTTCGATTTCCCCTTCGATGTTTCTCTCGCCGTGATGCCTCTTTCATACGGTTCTAAGCCTGTCTCTTGATGGAGCGCCGCGCTGAGGATGCTGCAATTTCTCGTCACACAGCCTGGGCTGTCTGCTGCTGGTGAGCGAAGGAATCACCTCTTTGGATGGGTGCCGTGGGTGTCTGCTCATGCTGGGTGCTGCTGGGTGTCGAGTTCCACTTGTACAGGTTATCGTGCCGATGGGTGGATCGGATGTTCGTTCTTGGCACGTAACGTTCATATAATGGCGAGAGGCGAGGAAGTGCATGTGACACATCGGGAGGAAACATGTCAGAGCAGATCAAACGTCGAATGCATTCAGCTTGGGTCGTGTGGGGGGTTCCAGGCTTCTTGGTGGGATGTTCCGGTGTCACACCGGACGAGAGCCCGGAGCCTTCGGCGACGTCGGAGGTCACGGCGAGCGTGGAGCCCGATTCACCGCCCCCGGAGGAAGGCTCACCGACCCCATCGTTGGGCCCAGAGACGGTGACTCCTGGGGCCACGCCGACCTTGCCACCTTCATCAGAGGTGGTGCTGGATGAGCTTTTGCTGGCGGCGGATAATGGGTCAAATCAGTTTAAGATCTTGGATCCTGGCAATAATCGGCTGTTGTATTCGGTGGATTTGGGGGCACTCAATCCGAGCTACTGTGGGGGTGATGAGGACTGCTTTATTTTTGGGGGGCATCACAACCTCTTGGAAGGACACGATTATCTGACGATGGCGTATGGATTGCAGACGACGCGGGGGCTGAACACGGGATTTCAGGGGTTCATTGATCGGGTGAAGTTGACGAGTCCTCCGACGCTGAGATGGAGACTGCACGGACTGAACTTTTCGGGATTGCCGGGTGGTGCGACGGCCTACTGTCCAGCCAAGCCGGAGAATCCCTGTGAGGCTGAAGACGGTCTCCCGATTGAGGAGCAAGGTTTGTGTTGGGTGGGAGACGCGCACGATGTGGAGGTGTTGTCGGATGATGCGCTCAAGCAGGAAGCAGAGCTGGTGGTGGCGGACACAGACAACTTACGGCTGCTTCGGGTGAAGTTGAAGTATGGCGGCGGCAATACCTGTGGTGAGGTGGTATCCGTTTTGGATGGCAATCGGAATGCAGACTGGCCCGCAGGTGCGGAGCCCAATCATCTGCTCCGGGTTCCAGAGGAAGGACGAGAGTTATATTTGCTCACCCAGCGGGCCTTGACCCACACGGAAGCGACGGATGGAGATGGCGTTTTGCAGCTCTGGGAGTATGCGGCGGAGGGTTGGCGCCTTCATTGGACCTTCCCGGAGCAGATTTCGGGAACGGAGCGGGCCTTTAGCCTGCCTCATGGGGGCGAGCTGTTGCTGAACGCTCATCCGGAAGGCCACCTGTTTCGTTTTGCGCACTCCGCGTCGTTGGCGGTGGATCGGGAGTATAAAGTGAACGATTCGTCGGGGGGGAGTGCGAGTGTGCTGCTGCTGAGAAATGTGTTTGAAGTGCCGGACTACCTTTATGATCTCTATTTTACGGAAGGAAACCCGGAGCAGGACATCTTAAGGTTTCCGCGTTTTGTGGAACGTCAACCGGATGGGACCATGCTGCTGACGGACTCCGGGTGTCAGGCGGATGTACGTTGTGACTACCTTGCGCGTGTCTATTGGGTGAGAGATGACTGGGATCTGAATTCACCCCTGGGTGGCTACTGGACACCAGACAGAGATCAGCTAGAGCTTATCTCAGGAGAGCGGGAGATCCTTCACAGCATGCAGTGTGGGCTTATCAGTCCGTTTTGGGTAATCCGCATCCCAACCGAACAACTCGGCGAGGAGCTTCAGCAGATGTCCGAACAGAGTGGTACAGCTTGTCGAGATCTTCGCTGACCAAGCGTCAGCTATGATGCACAGGCTCATGGATTGATGATTTTGTGTTCTGCTTGATTTCTATCCCCATCCTCCTCATGTAGACGCCCCTGCCGCTCGATGCCTCTCCTCTCTTTTCTGGAGAAAGTACTTAATTTTTCACATTTCAGTATCTTCATGTGATGTGAAACATGAGCGAGTATGACGTCCTCTGCGAGCCTTTGTCACGAGCGCCCTGGCGCTTCTACGGCTCCAGGCGTGGGACGGCAAGCCCAAAGGTGGCCCGCGTGGAGTCCTTTTTTCATGCCTTTGTGGCCCAAGAGCAGCCAGCTTGAAGGTGGTGGGAGGCATTGAGCGGTCGAAAGAGCTCCACAATAGATCTCGACTGTTCGTCATTCTGCGTTGGCTCGGGTGCCATGAGGCCATCAGGAAAAGGGCTTTCGAGCGTGTGCTTGAGGCGCCTCTAGGGCGCTCATAGACAAGGCAGAAGGCCGTACATCGTTTAAGGGGGCATTCCTCATGTTGCATTCAAAAAAGAGGATTTCACGGGCTATTTCGTGAAACAACATGAGCCCTACCCCGAGAGGAATCGGAAGAAACATCCACAGATTATGGGTTCTAAGCGCCTATAAATACGAATAAAATACTAAAAATACCTACTAAGAGCAGCCATCCATCACCATAATATTACAAGAAACATACTTTTCTGGCCGTCTATACATACAGAGGATAGTCAACCAATTTGGCCATAAAAAGACACATTATAAATACGCTCAAACGTACACCTGATTCGTGTATTTTTACATAATTGCAAATTATGTAAATTAACTCGCTCTGATATATCCGAAAATCTTATCACAGATACTTCTGTTATGTCATATTTTAATATTCATATATACTGCTAAACTTTAATAGGTGCTTTTACCTGTACGTTTTAAGATGTTCCACATGGAACATTTAAAAGCTCGTTTGTGAAACATCATCACCGGCCACTGTGAAACGTTTAAATCCTCGTGCTCGTGTGAGTTCTGTGCCCTTTGAGACTTGCTGAGTTTGCATGAGCGTTGGAAGCGCAGGGTTGGCCGCTGCTCTGAGCTGAGATTTACGTAGATGCGGGCTTTGAGCGCAGGTGACGATTATGGGGCGGGTGGCAGAGCAAGCGTATGGGAGGTGGGGCAGAGCCCCTGGCTCCTCCGTCTTCCCAAAAAAATCTGTCTCTAAAAAATCTGTCTCAAAAAAAAGCGGGGGGCGCTGAGCCGCGTGAATCACAAGCTACCCCACCGTCCTCCGTCCCAAAATCTCTCTCCTCCAACAAGTGGGGTGAAGGGGCCCGCTGGCCCCTTCCGGGGTCCAGGGGCAGAGCCCCTGGCTCCTCTCCTTCTTCTCT
>JBJTQF010000138.1:0-11551 GCA_046075485.1 Myxococcota bacterium
ATGTGTCGTGCGGCTTAAACTCCACAGTAGACCTCCTCAAATCCTTGAGTGGTCACTGTATCCAGCCCCGCCGGGAACGACAAGCAGTAAATTCAGTCAAGCTGAAATTTATGGCACACGGACACCGCTCACATCGCTCCAAGCACGCCGCTCAATCCATACAGACGCCCGCCCACAGAGACTCAGCCCCCCGTCTCCAGAAGCAACACCCGCCCCAGCACCTCACTCAACCGCACCCGCGCTTCAACCTCCGTCGCCATCGGCTCCCGAAGACGCTCCGCCAGCTCCAGATGCACAAATAACGCACCCGGATGAGCCCTCACCACCCGCCCCTGCACATTGGTCTCCCCCCCCAAAACCTGCACCTGCTCAGGATACTCCTTCACATGCGGATACACCCCGCGCAAAGCCTCCACCAGCGCCCTCACACGCGGCGATAAACGCCCCCGATGTCCCTCACTCACAATCAGCTCCGCATCCCCCGAACGACTGGAACGCCTAAAACCATGCACCTGCACCACCAAGGGCGTGCGGATCACCTCCAGCGCCACCTCCGTTATACGCTGAAACGGATGCCCCGGACTGTGCGCCACATCCGTCTCCACCTCGGACTCGTCCCCCTCCGGCCTCCCCCCCGCATACCGATGGATGGTGTTAAACCCCCACGCCCGCCATGACTGCCGCTCAAATGACGTCAGCCCAAAACGCCCCGTCTGTGCATCGTGAAACGTATGCGGCGTCTGCAAGATCGCCTCCACCCGCAGCTCACCCAGACGAAAGACCCATGCCCCCCACCCCCGCCGCCGATCCGCCCGCTCCACCAACGCCCAGAGCTGCCCCCATCCCAACACCCGAAGCTCCAACCCCACCCCCCGCGCCTCCTCCTGCAAACGCTCCAGCTCACATCCCTCCACAACTCCCCTCCGCACACACCCCCAAAGCCGACGCGCCAGCCGCTCCAACTTTTCACCCTCCTCCACCGTCGGCGCCTCATACGAGTCCTTTCCTCGCACCTCCCGATACAAGGCCCTCAGCTCCCCACCCAATACGCTCGAGCCCGTCTCTGTCATCCAACCCACCTCCTCGTCTGAAACCGGGCCTGATGCCTGCCCTCCCGCCGGGCCTCCGGCGACCCCAGACAGCCCACGCGACTCAGGAGAAGTACAAGCCCCCAACCCTCCCAACACCGCCAGCAAACACCCAATCCTCAAGCACCGTCGATAGCCCACTCGCCCGCCACTCACCCCCTCGTGTGGTGCGCCCATGACCTCACCTCCTCCCGTCACGTATTCCAAAACATCCCCCCCGCCTCAGCAGGGTCAACACACCCCATTCAACACACCCCACGAAATAGGGAGCGACTCGTGCGCCCGCACGCCCGCGCGTGTACACGCGAGCTGCTTGCCATACGCCTCAGCCTGGAACCTCAGTAGATACTCGACGGACTTAGTATAGACTCAACACACTCAATACACTTAACACACTCAATACACTCAATACACACTCGACAGACTCAAACGCACCTCGTCATCCTCCGGCACCCCCACCTCGTCCAAGACAATCAAGCGCACCCACACCTCGGGCGGGCCCTGCACCATGCTCAGCCTCACCCCCACCGTCCCCCCCACAAGATCGTCCCCCAAGCGCACCCGGGCACCCTCCAGCAGCACCCACGACTGATCCGCCCGGTCCTCCAGCAACACCCGGCCCTGCTTCTCCACCCGGCGGAAGCTCAAGACCTGCTGCTCCGGGGTCGGCACCACCCAACGCAACGGATCCGAGACTCGACGCTTGCCCTGCACCTGCGCCGCCAGCACCACACTCCGCCACGCATCACCCGGACCATCCCCCCGCGTATCACCCGGCGCATACACCTGCACCGCCAGTCGTCTGCCCTCCGGTCGCATCGGAACCTTGACCGTCAACGGCTCCCCTCGCCGCAACGACCAGCCCGTCTGACGTCGCCAGCGTGTCCCCTCCTGAGACTCCCCCACCACCCAATATTGCCCCGGCGGAGCCTCCAAGCTCAGGCGCTGCTCCCCTCGCTCCACACGCCCCAACGTCACTTGACCCAACGCGGAGAGCAATGGCACCGAAGGCTGAACGTGCTCACCCACCGTCAAGCGAAGCTCAGCCCCCAGCTCAAGCTGGCTCAGACGATACAACACCCGCAATGGGCCGCCCTCCACCGAGACCCGCAGAGGCCGACCCGGCTCCAGTGCCACCAGGCCCTCCCCTTCTCCCCGCCCCTGTGGCACCAGCAACCCTTGACGGTTCACCATGCCCTCCGGGACCAACACCCGCCCCGGCCCACGGCCTGCACGCGCCACCGGTGCCACCGGCTCCGGCTCCAGCCTCACCTGGGCGGCAATACGGGTCACCCGCTCCGCCTGCCACAGCTCCCCCTCTCGCTCCGGTCTCACCGGCTCCCAGCGCCGACGAAACAACGGCGCATACCGAAATGTCACCTGCTCCAGCGATGAGAGCTCATACGGAAGCTCCAGCTCATCCTGCTCCACCCACGGCACCCGCTCCAGAAGCTGCACATCCACCGGCGCTTCACTCGAGATCGCCAGGCGCTTGGCTTCAGGGGTATACGGGACATAACACATCACCCGCTCACTCACGCGGGTGGATTGAGCCTTCAGCGCCCGATAAAACTCATACCGAGACGGCAGCAGGGCCTGCTCACAGGTCGAGGTGCTCAACGAACGCCCGGCATCGTCCAGCAGCTCCAGGGAGAGCCGAAGGTGTGGCTTCTGCATCGCCGATTTCTGAGGGTCCAGCGCCGCCTCCGCCTGCTCCGGCGTCAATGCCTGCCGCGCCACGATGCCCACCACGTCCCCCCGAGGGTTGAGCAGCTCCAGCGTGATCGGATCCAGGCCCGCTTCAACACGCCAACCCATCAGTGTGCGCACATCCGGCTGCACACGAACCCAGCCATCCCGCTGCTCCACCAGCGGACGATCTCCCACCGCCATGCCCGGCGATTCGAGCTGATAGGTCAAGCCCAGATAGCCCGCCTGCGCCACTCCGACATGTAAGGTGTGCAAACCCGCTTGCGTCAAGCGCACCTCACACATGCTGTTGTTTTCCGGCAGCTCACAGCTCTGCTCGAGCGGAGCCCCCCCCAGCTCCGAGATCCCCTTCACCCGCGCCGCCGTCGAGACCCCCAGGGGCTGAGACCAATCCGGCAGCCGCTCCTCCAGATGATCCTCGCGCATCAGCCGCACCACCCCCGGACCTCGCACCGTCACCGCCGCATCCTGCCAGGGGGTGAGATAAAATCGCGCCAGCGCCGCTCGGGAGGCATCCGGGACCGAAAAACCACTGAACCAAACCGGTCGCACCCGATAGTCGATGTGTTCTTCGCCTTCCGCCGAGAGCCGCTGCCAGTCACGCGCCACCGCCGCATCACGCTCCTGAGGTGAGAGCAGAGGCCAGGGCGCTCCGCCGAGCTTCTCGGCCAGGCCTTGAGCATGGGCCACGCCAACCCCTTGCAGCTTGAGGGTCCGCTCCCAGGCGGGCAGCTCCCGCTGCACGTACACCCGCACGAGCACACGCGCATAGGGCCCCGGCAAGGGTCGAAGCTGAAGACGACGGGGTTGATCCACTCCCGGAATGTGTAGCTCCATCAAGCGGTTATCGGCGAGCTCAAGGCTGTCATCACGCACCATCGCATTGGCCCAGGTATACTGAGCGCCATCCCATCCGGCGCGGCTCAAGCGGGTCTCTTGGTGGATGCTGCGAGACAACCACACTTTGCCTGTATGATCGGTGGCACGCACCTCCAAGCCAAACGGATAGAGCGTGGCGGGATCGTAGGGTTCATCGCCCGGCAAGGCCAGGAGGGTCTCGAACCTCACCACCGATGCACCCGGCAGAAGCTCCAGAACGAGGGGTTTGTCTTGCCGGGTCAGCTCGTAGTAGAGCACACTCTCCTGCGCTTGCGTGCGTGCGTGAAGCGGCTCCCCCACGCCGACGAGGGTGCCGAGCAGCCCTCCCACCCCGAGCAAAACCCCTCCGGCTCCCAACAGAGCCCATCCCAACGACGTGAGCATGCGGCGCTTCATGGTCTGACTCCTTCCAGATGATAGGCCACCGCTGCGCTCGTCGGAGACCACAGCGGCTTAAAGCCTCGCACAAACGGCACGATATCCTGTGGCGAGACCTTCGGAGGTGTGAGGGCAGACGAGGCGAGGTTCAGACACCACAGCTCGTCTTCTCGTTTGAGCGAGCGGCTGAGCAAAAAGAGCCCTCCCGCCCGGGTATCCCGCACCAATGAGAGGCGACGGCCCGGCATCTGAGCCACCTTCACCAGCCTCAGCAGGCGTGAGACTCCTCCTTCGGTCTGGAGATCCGCCAGGGCTGCCAGCAGACTCTGCTCCTGCCCCCGCTCGAGGGTGGCGCCCACCAGCACCTTGCCTTCACGCGCATGCATGACCGACTCGAGCAGGCGTTGCAGGTCGAGGCGTTCGCGTTCCAGTCCCAGCCATGCGGCGGCTCGTTCGAAGGCGCTGCCGACTTCTCCCAGCGCACTCTGACGGAGCGTTCGGCTGATTCGCACCTGCACGAGCTGCTGACCACTCAGGCTCGAGGCATATCGTACCGATGCGGCAGGAGGCAGGCGCAGCGATGCAGACCACGCCTCCCCTTGCTGGAGCGCCACCGAGATCCCCAGTCCTTCGAGCTGCCGCTGCACCTGTGCCAGCCAGCCCGGAGTGGGTGTGCCTCCTCCGAGAATCATCGGGCCTGCCAGGGCTGCTTCTGCGGGCATTGTTTGACCTGCGGCGGCGGCTTCTAGGCGAAGGGTGGTGCTGAGGGTGCCTTGTGCCGCATAAAAGGCCACCAGCCGCTCATGGGCGAGCTGAAAAAAGGTGGTCTGCTCGAGGGGTGCCAGCCCTTCCACCCCCGCTTGCATGTCCGCTCCGGTGGGAGCACCATCGATCAAGAGTGCCACGGCGTCGAGCCCCAGCCACCAGCGCCCGCCGAGGGCCACCAACCCAGAGGCTTCTGGCTCCAGCACTTCCACCAGCCAGGGTCGAGCGGCACCGGGTCTCAAGAAGAGTCCACCGGTGCGGGTCTGCGAAGGCTCTTGTTCCGTGAGGGCGATCACCGGCCACTCTCCGGCGGGAAAGGCCACCTCGAGGGCGTATCCCAAGCTCTGAGCGGCTTCGGCCACCGGGAGCAGTGCGGTCAGCAACGACTCGGGCACCGAGGTCTTACCCACCACCCGCAGCGGCAGGCCGATGTCTCGAAAGACTTGGGGGGCGGCATCCGCCTCTGGGGAAGGCTCCGTGGGGACTTTTTGTGCCCAGCGTGGATCGGAGAGGGTTCGTAACAGAGGTTCCAGCACATCGTAGCGCCAGCGGGCCAGACGCAGCTCGGTAGGTGCCTGTGACGGCAGTGGATCGGGTGAGGTGAGCCGGGAGGCATGGGACATCAGCCAGGGCAGGAGCTCCGGTGCGAAACGTTCCCCCGAGACCTCCGGCATCGATGCCAGCTCACTCCGGGCGAGGATTTCGGTGCTGGCCAGGGCTTGCCACTTCTCGCGCGTGAGAAGCAAGGTGGCGGTGGTGCCTTCAGCGCCGCTGATCCAGGGCTGAAGCGAGGAGGGCAGACGTTGCCACCGAAGCGGCACCGCTCCAACGATCTGTTGAAGGCTGGCCAGGGGAAAATCCGCTGCCAGTCCCGCCGGGAGGTAGAGCCCTTCGGCTTCCGCGCCCTCTGCAACCCCCAGGAGCAGGCGAGGGGCTCCCGTCAGGTGGCGCGACAGAAGCTGTGCTTGTTCGGTCGGCTGGAGGGCTCCTTCGAGGGTCCATCGTGAGCCGGGCACCAGTGCCAAGCCGATGGGAAGGGACTCGAGCAGGTGAGCGGAGACCCTTGCGCGTCCATCGCCCACTTCGTGTCCGGCGGGCAGGATCCAGAGCTGAAGGGGACGTCCTTGAGACAGTCCGCGTAGGCTGGAGCGCACCAGGATCAGGCCGTGTCCGTTGAGCTGGTGGCGGCTCTCGGTGGTTTCGCCCAGGGCCAGCCATCCTTCGAGCTCAGGCTGAAGCACTTGATAACCGGCGGTCTGTGCTTGTTGGGCAAGCTGCTCGAGGGTGCCGAGGTCGCGCATGGGGGTGCGGAGCGCCTGGGCCAGTCGGGTCAACGCCAGGGTCTCCAGGGTGGCCTGGGGAGTGCGGAGCGGCGTGCGAGATTTGCCCTCGGGGTTTTGCTCCAGGCGGGTGGCGCGCAGGGCGAGTGCAAGGCGTTGTTCCAAGCTCTCTTGTGGTGCCGGTGCTTGCTGGCGCACTTCGGCGTGGGGAGGCTCCACGGGCAGGAGCTGAGGCAGAGGCACGAGCTGGAGCAGCCACGCCACGGCGCTTCCCACCACAAACGACTGCACGGAGACGATGCCGGTGGGCAAAATCACCTGAGGGATATCCCGTTTCACCCACATCTTGGTGGCCATCAAGCTGGGGAGCAGGTAGCCAAACCCGAACATATCGGAGGTCGCCAGGGCATCGTGCAGGTAGGGAGCGGCTTGAGCCACCACCCCTTTATAGAGGATGTCGAGGGTGAGCACGATGATGATGCGGCGAGGCCCTTCAATATTAAGCTGAGCGATGCCCGGGAGCTTCACGAGGGCGCGGGCCACCATCACCACCACCACCACGTCGACCACGGTGGCGAAGACCTTCACCGGCCACAGCCAGGCGATGCCCAGCAGGGAGGGCACCAGGATGCCATTAAAATCCCACCCATAACGTTGATTGGCGCGCGCCGCCAAGAGCGCCCCCACCAACAGGATCACGTAGACCTTCGGCTGAGCGGCCAAGTTCATGGCGGCGTCTTCGTAGAGAAGCTGAAACTCGGAGAGGGAAAGGTTTGTGTACGGCAAGAGAAGATAGACCAGCACCGCCCAGGTTAAGCTGGTGGCCAGCACGAGCTGAATGCCTCCGGCTCGCAGGTGGTTTCTCCACAGCATGTTTGCGGTGAGCGGCACCAGAACCAGTCCGATCCCAAAAAAATCGGGCTGCCAGCGGTCCAGCCCCCACTGAAAGGCCAGCTCAGCGGGCAGCAGGCTCAGCAGGGTGCCGAAGAGCCAGGACTCACACACCAGGCGCACGGCGGTGCCCCACAGCACGATCAAAAAGAACCGCTCGCGTCCGAAGGGGGTATAAACCCAGCCCATGCGGGGCAACAGATCGAGGTGAGCGCGCACCACGGCGAGGGTCAACAAGACCTCGACGACGATGGCCCAGCCAGAGGTGGGTCGAGAGATAAACACAGCGGCCAGATATCCAGGGGTGACGAGGCCAACAAATCCCCAGCCCAGCACTTCGGTGCAGGCGAAGAGGATCAGCGCGCCCACCCATACGGCGATGAGCAGGGAGTGATCCAGCCCAGGTGGAAAGATTTCCAGCGGTCCACTCAGGCTCAACGAGAAGCTGGAGAAGAGCTGTTCCATGACACCGCTCCTTTACACTTTGGGGAACTCGAGGGCCACGGTGCCTTCGGCCAGGAGCTCGGGTGCTTCTTTGAGGGCACCTCCAGCTTCTTGCACCAGACGCATGGCCACTTGGAGCCGATGGGGTTTGCTGGAGCCGTTGCGTTCTCCGCGCAGGCCGTCGAGCAGACGGGCGGCGGCACTGGGCGGCAGTCCTTGCAGGGCGTGCTCGATGAAGATGGGCTGATGTTCGCCTTCGCCTTCTTCGACGCGGATCACCAGGGTTTGGGGCAGCTCTTCTCCGGCCATGAAGTCTTGCAGGAGGGACTGGAGCCCTCGTCGGCCCCGCTCTCGGTCGATGTAGACGGGGGAGACGCCGACACGCGGAGCGCGCAGCACCACCCGTCCGGGGCGTTGTTGCTCCAGCTCGTGGACCACTTCTTCGAGCAGGGAGAGCAGATCGGTCGGCTCACCGCGCCGTCCGAGCAGGATCTGATTCTGGTCGTGCAGGCTCCACTGTTGCACAAACCGCACCAGCTCACGCGCGCGGTCGGTGAGGGCGGAGATCCAGGCTTTATCCCAGCTTGCGGGATCGTCGGCCATCTCGAGCAGACCGGCATATCCTTGCAGCACGGTGAGGTGATCTCTCAGGCGACTGTGCATGAGCTCCAGGCGGTCGCGGGTGTGCAGCTCGGTGACGTCGAGCACGGTTAAGACCCAGCCGTCGGGGAGCCGTTCGACGCTCAAGTCGCTCTGTTCGTCATGAAGTCCGTCGGTGAAGAGTCCTTTGAGCTCAGCGCGATAGATCCGACTGCGCTCTTTGAGCTGGATGGGAAAGACAAACGGCTCTTGGAAGAACACCAGCCGCTCGAGCCGCTTGCCCACGCTGGCGACGGGCTGACCACTCAGGCGGGCGAGCAGCGGACACAAGCCGATGTGGGGATCGTGGATCTGTAGCTGCTGCAAGAGCTGGGTCAGGCTGGAGTTCAGAAAGCGCACGTTGCCCAGACCATCTGCTTCCAGAAGACCGGCACCCAGTTGTTCCAGCACGGCGTTCTGGCGCTCACGCTCTTCGAGCAGCTCTCGGGTGGAGGACTCAAGCTGCTCCATCACTTCTTCGTATTCGCCGTAGCGCAGGGAGCGGCGTTGACGTTCCTGCAAGCGCAACAGGCGCAGACGCTGCGCAAGCTGAGGGGCAAGGGCGCGCAGGAGTCGCACCGCTTCTCGTGACTGATCTCGGCGGAGGTTGACAATCAGAAACCCTTGCAGCTCCTCAAGCCAGTGGAGTGGAATCATCCAGGAGAGCAGCTCGGGGTCCGCCATATAACCCTGGACGGGGCCGGCATCGGCGTCACGCAAGGCGGTGAGGTAAGGATCGCGGCCAAAATCGCGACGTCGTTCTTCGATGTCGGACTCTTGAGCGCCGACGGAGGCGACCATTTGCAGCCAGCGCATCTCCCTCTCCGGCACTGCCAGAAACAGACTCTGCACCGGACGAATGGGCTGGGTGAGGCGGGACAGCTCTTCGAGAAGCTCGCCCATGCGCGCGTGAGAGCCGGTGGCACGAAAGAGTCCTCCTTCCCAGAAGCGGGTCTCAAAACGCTCGAGCAGGCGGCGAATGCGGAGGGCCCAGGATGCCACCACACCACCGGCCATCGCCAGGAGCAGGATCAGCAGGGGGGCGCTGGGCAGCACCCATCCGTCGGAGTAGGCCAGGGTGTCGAGCAGCAGCACTCCGGCCAGCACGGCGAGGGTGCCCAACATCAAGCGGGTGACGGACTGACGCAACATCCAGCCTCCCACGAGCAAGCTGGCCAGGAGCAGGACCGGAAAGCTGTAGGGTAAAGTACGAGGTGTCTGACCCGTCACCACATGAGAGGCGGCCAAGACCAGCGGAAGGGCTCGGGAGAGGGGCTGATCATCTCGAGCGCCGACCAGCGGCACCCCTTGACCCAGGGCCGGTGCGATGTCGAGGATCACCACACTCTGGCGGAGCTGCTCGGCGGGAACTTGGCCAGCCAGAAGCTGCCGGAAGTTGACCTGAGGCAAGGCTTCGAGGCGAGCAGGGGCGTAGAGGCGCAGGTTTTGTCCCGGCAACCGCGTAGGCTGAAGTGTGCCGACCAACCAGCCTCCCAGGGTGGGCACGGCACCCGAGGGGGTCTCCAGGGTGAAGGGCAGGCGACGAAGGACACCGTCGCGGGCATGCACACCCAGCCAGGCGGCCACGGGCGCTGGGGATGCGTAAGGCAGGGCTGGCTCAAGCTGAGGCAGGCGCGCTCCATCCTGCTCGGTGCTGGGCAACACGGCTTGAGGAAGTGGCAGTGCGCCTCGTGAGATCCAGGCGGCGGCGAGAGAGCCGGGTGGAGGGGCATCGTGGGTAAACAGGGCGGAGGCGGAGGTGGCAGGCAGAAGGGCTTGCACGCCCAGGCGATCAAGACGCTCGAGCATGGGCTCGTAGACGGACCAAGACCAGGGCAGAGGGCCGAGCTGAGCTCGATCTCCCGCATCGATCTGGACGGCGAGGGCGGGAAGGCGTCCAGAGGTGGAGGCAGGCAGCTCGTGCAGGGCTGCTTGTTGATCGAGCAGCAGATCCGCCACATAATCGGTCAGTCCGGTCACGGAGCAGAGGGTGAGCACCCCCAGACCTCCTGCCCAGAGCAGCATCAAGGAGAGCGCCCGCTTCAGCTCGTAGTGCAGACGGTCTACGATCCGGGCATACCACGCGCGCCAAAGGCTTGAGCCGGAAGAGTTCTGAGCCATACATGCCTCACAGAAGAAGAGAGCAGCGGAGCCTGGACTCATGCGGTCTTGAGGAAGACAGGCACCATGAGGCCAACAGGTGGCTGCTTACATCGGCATGAGACCCTGACATCGATGACAGTTTTCTTCAGGTGTCATGTAAATTTCTAATCTGCCGGAATATTTAGGCATGCCCTCAGCCTCCAGCGGAAGAGATCGAAGGACAAAATAGCAGGGTTCTTCGATACCCCGCTGAGTTCTACCGAGATGACGTGCTCTCCGTCGAAGACAAAACGCTCGACGGCTGCAAAGAAGGAGAAGGACATGGGCATTCAGCATAAGCTCCTGGGTCTGGAATGGACGGTGGCCGCGTTGGATGGGGATGGAGGGGTGCTGGCGCTCTATGAGCAGCTTGCACGGCAGGCGGGAGCGGCTCGGTTTTGGTCGAGTCATCACGGCGGTACGGGGCTGGAGCGGCTGAAGGAACGGCTCCCGGATGTGCTGCTGCTGGAGCTGTGTCTGCCAGGGCTGGATGGGCTGACGCTGTTGGAGCGGCTCCGCGCGGATGAGGGGCTTCAGCATATGCATGTGGTGGTGATCAGCTCGAGCCCACAGCTTAAGGGATTGCGGCCTCAGCTCCAAACGTTGGGGGTGGAGGAGGTGCTCAGCAAGCCTTTTGATCCATTTCGTCTGCTGACGCATTTGGTGGCGCAGCGGGCGCTGTTTCAGCAGGCACTGGAGAGGGTGATGGCGCAGCAGGCGCAGGGACGGCTGATGAAGGGCTCGCCCCAGGCTCCGGGGACCGTCCAAGTACGCCGAGGAGAGCTCCCGTTTGTGTGGGGGTGAGAGAAACCAGGGAGAGGAGGGGGAGCCGCCGCCGAGAAGGGGCAATTTTGCCAACATCAACCATTTGGCAACTTAAATTCGCAGTATAGGCGTTTGCTTGAGGTCTCACGGCTGAGGATTGGGGTATCCGATACCGGTAGAATATGTTATCATCTCCAGCGTGATGTTGAGTGCATTCTGGAGGTCCGTGTGCGTACCGATTCCCTTTTTTATGAGTTTAGTGCGGCTAGACCTGACCAGCTTGCTCGGCTGGTGGGGCTTGAGCCATCGGCGGGCTGGCGTTTTGAGAGTGTCAATGTCAAGCGGCTCGAGCGGCAGATCGATGGGATGCTGTTTTGTGCGCTGGCTCCCACGGGTCCGCACTTTGTGGAGTTTCAGGGATATTATGACCCGACCTTTTACTGGCGGGTCTTTAACGAAGTGACCGCCTATTGGATGAGTCGAAAGCCTCGTGAGCTGGTGGACAAGAATTTTCGCATCTTTGTGATCTTTGTCGATGAGGCTCATGATCCGGGCAATGACGTCTTACTG
>JBJTQF010000139.1:0-4333 GCA_046075485.1 Myxococcota bacterium
GCGTTGGGGTATTCCATTTGTTACATAAGTACATTGGGAGTGCAACGTTTTTTTTGACAGCCCTTCCTGCTTTCGTAAGCCCTCCTTCTTCTCCAAGTTATGAAAAATGAAGTTGTCTTAGAGTGACACGGCATGGTGGAGGTTGCCCGCATGTAACCCAGCCCCTTCCCCTTCCCCCCTCCTCCCAAGACCTCTTGCTACACGCCCCTCATACGACACATCGCCCCCCTTTCTCCTTTACCTTTCTTGCCTGATTCGTTACGCTATCATCACACCTGTGCGATGCCATCATCATGGAGTAGCCGATGGAATCCCTCAACACTCAACAGCTTCACGACAGAATACCCGTGCATCAGCACCTGCGTACCAAGCTGCTCACCGAGCTGACCTATGGCGCTCAAGAGCTGCTGCAAGACATGCTTTTACACCTGGACCGTCCCACACCGCACCTTGAACACCTGAGCACATTGTATCGTGCCATGCAGCTCCTCGATTCGGGCTTAACATCACACACCCGTGTACCCCTACGCCTGCCCATCCCCGTCCCTGCCTGCACGGAGAAGACCCATGCAGAAGAATGAGCCGCTGGAGCGCATCACCTATCACTTCAAACTTCGAGAGCCCGCCATCGAATTGTGGGCAGGAGCCTCCGGCCTGCTCATTCACGACGGACTCACACTCATCGGAATCGACCTCATCGAGCCCGACCGATTCGCCGCCTTCGGACGCGCATTACCCGTCGCCAACGTCTCCGAGAGCCTCTTTCAATTGCCAGCCAGCAGCGAGATTCGCCACTGCTTTCGGTTCGTAGACTGCCACATCTCCACCAATGGATCCACCCTCACACTGGAAAGCAGCCGTTTTCGAGTCGCCCTTGAGCTGAGCAGTCGAAACATGCTCCTGGCCGTCACCTCCCGCATGTCCTATCTCACACACGTCATCTCCGCCGGTCGAACCCTCCAGTTTGAGCGACTCGAATGGATCGATCACCTGAAGATTCAGGAAAGTATTCGATCATTCCTCAAAGTTCTGATTGCATCCAATGGCTTTATCAACGCTGACGTGGGAACTCGCATGCTGGGATGTAGCCGTTCTCGATGGTATCAGCTCCTCAACGAGCTAAAAGACAAAGGCTGGATTGTGAAGGACGCCCACCTCCAGAAGCGATGGATTCTGCAATATCGTGTGCTGGAGACGGAGCTTAAGGGCGCACTCAATACCCTGGGAGAGCTGGAGTCCATTCAGCAGGTCTTGGAGCCATCCCACTGAGCAGCGTTCTGGCATGCCACTTAGCTCCCTACTCCCTCCGAGAGTCTCCCGGTCGCCAAGTAGATCTTGCCAAAAAGTGGAATCGAGACAGGAATCGCCCGCGAGAGCCTACTCTGAAAGTACAGATACATCATCACACCACGCGACTCATGCCGCTCCAAGTGCAGCCGAATGGAAGGCAAGAGCATCGCCCCCAACCAAATCGGAACCGTCAACAGTGGTGCCCCCTTCTCAGACCATAACCCAAACGATTGCCCACCGATGTTAAACTCATGCCCCTTTCCATCCTCCAAGAGCAACGTGTATACATCACACGCTTGGCCATCCACCTGCATGCTTCGCTGCTCTACTCCCGCCAACTGAGACAGGCTCAGGCTCATCAGTTGAAGCGTACTCTGTAGAGACTGAGGCACCAGCACATGCACCTGCATATTCGCTCCTATACCTCCGCATGAGACGCATGTACGGAAGGACTCTCTGCCATACCATCGGACGACTCTTCCGCCCGCTCATCCTCCGTCTCTCCATTCAGAAGAGCACTGGCACGCGGAAGTCCCAGCTCCTCCATCATTATCCCATCCTCCCGTACATCACGACTCAAAACCAGCTCTCGGAGCCCCTTCACCTGCGCTTCGAGCCCCGACAGCCGCTCAATAACCGCCTGAAGTGAAGTCTCCAACTCCCGCTGTCGTTGCTCACTCTGAAGCAACAGTGTGTGCAGCAGATGCGTCACCACAAAACGCTGTTCTGAGTTGGTCAGTCCGACAAAACGATTCATGTTCTGCTGAAGTCCCTCCAGCGTCGATGCCGAGAAGAGAGAGCCCCATGCTTGATGTACATCATACGCCTGCTGTTGCATAAAGAAGCCGTCCTACGATGATTGTTGAGGCGAAGCAGACCCCAGAGTGCTGGCAAATCCAAGCACCAAGTCTGCGAGCTGGTCCAAATACTGAGGTTGAGACAAGAGATGCCGGACTCGGGGATCCTTCAAAGCACTCATGAGCTTCGGAGAGCGAGACAACAGGACAAAGAGCTGGGTCGCTTCTGGGCTCTCCGACTTTGTGGCAAGAAATGCCATGAACGCCTCTGTTCCCTTACCCACTGCATCCCGAGCGAGCGCCAGCTTCGCCAGCTCTGTGCCATTCCGCTCCTGTTCGCTGACTCGTTGCATGCTGCTCTTGTACAGCTCGATCACACTGGCCTGAAGCACATCGTTCTGCACTCGAAGCGCCGAGTTCTCCTCCTGAGTCTGGGCAATCTGTTGACGTGTGATATGATGCATGGAAGAGACCGTGTCCATGACCGTATTCCCAAACTGTGCCCAACTATCTCCCAACGCTCGCCAGTGCAGACCCGGTTCTGGCACCTCATACCCCTCAAAAGGAGGCTTTCGTTCAGTCTGCGCAGTAGATGACGCCGCAGGCGCCTGCTTACGCGACAGCTCCGCCGCTAAGTCACGCACCATCACATCTGCTGAGCCAATGCGAAACTCCCCCTTCGACGCCATCGGAGAGAGACGAAGGCGCAACAATGCACGCCCACGCCCGACACGCTCGCAGACCTGACGCACCCACGCCAGCACCGCACCCGCCACCGCCTCCGGGGAAGGCATAGCAGGCTCACCCGTGGACTCCGCTGGCCCTGGCGCGTTCTCACGAGGCACTTCACGACGACGAGCCGACATGGGGAGCCGTGGAGCCTGCTCCGCACGCAAATAAGGCTCCAGAGCGTGAAAGGTATGGCGCAGCTTCTCCAACACCTCATACCGTCCATTCTCATCGTCTACGCGCTCTGTCAGCGACCAGTAGCCGATCTCCTCCGCATCACACCAGCGGCTGAGCTGCTGCAACAGTGCATCGTCCAGACCTTCAATGGAGAGACGGAACATGCGGCCTCCAAAAGAGTGAGTGCCTCCGCCACACAAGCACCTGTGGAAGATGCCGCTTGAGTGGGCATGATGGGTCGTGGCTGAGGCACTCTGTTCAGGAGATTAAGCCATCTCATGCGCACTGACTACTCGAAACAGCAGCATTAGACAGTCTGTCTAGTGAAATAGCCACTGCATAAATGACACGTCCAATCCAAGTAGACACTTCGTCTATCATTTGAGTCCCATCCGCTAGACACTGTGTCTACCCATTCGCGTGCCCGTCGATGTTGCTCCGCAGCGCCCCCGATGAATGAGACGATTTGTCTCGTCGTTTAACGCACACGCAAGACACTCTTTCCAATGAATATGCCATATCATGTGGTCTCACCACATGCCTAGACACTCTGTGTACTCATCAGCTCAGAATGGGTAGACATTTTGTGTACTCATGCAGATCTGAAGAAAATAGCTTCAACCCTATTCATTCTCATCACACCCTCATACTCTAAAAGTGAAAGACCGTATGACAGCGTTCACGGGTGCTGCTCAGCGCCCTCTTCGGTCACACCTTAACCGTGAGGATTCTATGAATCAGAAGGAAAAGATGAGCTTGGCCATCAAAGAGCCAGTGAAGGGGCCAGCTCGCCTCGGAGTTCCCGAGCAAAGTCTGTCCACTCCGCCGGATCGTCGCACCCTGACCGCGATTAAGTCCATGACGGAGGAGCTGACGTCACTTCAGACTTCACAGCAGCAGATTGACCGAGCCATGCAGCTTGGCGTCAACAGCGTGGAAGTCATGGCTTCCACCGGTTTTGCGAGCTATCTGGAAGGACTCTATGGTGCAGAGAAGATGAAGATCGCGGGCTTTGATGCGCGCCTTCTGGGAGGTGGGGCTGGCATCATCTATGGCCTCTATGACGTTCTCTTCGGCAAACCGGATTCCACCCATGCGAATCATGTCTTTGGACTTTCGGTTGGAACCCTCTCAAGCTATCTGGCCAATGTCATGGCAGAGAAGGGCCGAGAGCAGGCCATCAAGTCTGGTCAAGGTGCCCCGGCGTCACCTGCTCTTAAGGGAGACTTCTTGGTGCATGTGCCGGGTGAAGAGGAGCTGTCGGGAGAGCCACGAACGAACCTCCTGCCCGCACCGGGGCAGCGTCCGAATCCCTCGGGTGTGCCCACTCAGCAGCTCGC
>JBJTQF010000140.1:0-27968 GCA_046075485.1 Myxococcota bacterium
AGACGAGGTGCGCATTCAGAACCAGCGCCACGTCGATTTTTGTAAAGAAGCCGATCTGTTGATCCACGACGCGCAGTATACCGAATCCGAGTACCTTCTCAACCGCCGAGGATGGGGCCATACGCCCATCGAGCATGCCATCATGGTCGGGCGGCGCGCGGGCGTAAAACGTCTGGCCCTCTCTCATCACGATCCGACCCGCCCTGACGTTCAGCTCTTGGATTTCCAGGCTCGTTTTGCTGCCCTCAACCGCGAGATCTCCCCGGAAATGGAGTTGTTTTTTGCTGCCGAAAAGACAGAAATTGAGCTGTAAATGTCACGTCTAGGCTTCATCTACATGCTCACCAGCGGACTGGCCTTTGCGCTGATGTCCTTGTTGGTGGGCATGGTGCATCAGCTTCAGCCTTCCCTTTCTGTTGCCATGACCAGCTTAATTCGCGCCCTCGTGAACTTGGCCTTGCTGCTGGCCTTTCACTGGCGTGCTCCCCTCGCTTTGTTTGGAGATCGACGTCCTGCCTTATGGTTGCGGGGACTCAGCGGCTCGGGAGCCCTCATCACCTACTTTGCAGCCCTTTCCCGCGTGGGGATTGGTGAAGCCTCCTTTCTCAATCAGACCTCAACCGTGTGGGTGGCGGCCCTCGCCCCCTGGGTGTTACAAGAAGCAACCTCACGCCGCACCTGGATTGCCATTGGAGGTGCCATGATGGGCATGTTGCTCCTGAGCATTCCGCGTACCGGGGTGGCCGACGACAGCGTGGGGCGTTTTTTGGGGGTCTTCAGTGGTTTTCTGGCGGCCATCGCCTACCTCTCGATTCGGCGAGCGGGGGCCAGCAATGGGCCCTCCGTGATTGTTTTTTATTTTACCCTGGTCTCCGCAGCCCTCTGCCTGGTGATGTTGAGCTTTGAGCCGGTGATCTGGCCAGAACATTGGCAAGTATGGGCGGTGCTGGTGGGCGTGGGGGTGATGGCCACCTTGGGACAGCTTTACATGACCCGCGCCTACAAGATCGGTCCAGCCTCAGCGGTGGCGGCGATGGCATACGCCAGCCCCTTGCTCACCGCTATTTTGGGTGTCGCGTTTCTCGACCAGCTTCCAGACACGGCTGGATGGATTGGTATGGCCCTTATTTTGTTGTGTGGGGTCGCCTTGCCAGCATTGCAGGCCCTCCCGCGTGCCGGTTAGCGGTGGCCAGTGGCCTCCTGGCACGTTATACTGTTTGAACTTTTTCCCATCAAAACCGGGGAGCCGAGGCCCTAACCTCACCCCCATTGACTGCTTCAGCGCAGCGTGCTCAAGGAAGTTCCGTCCATGCATGACCCCGATTCACAAGGTTTTCCCCACGTCCCTACCGCTCAAAGTTCCCATTGTCTGGTTGTTGGTGTGAGTGGTGGCTCTGGTGCAGGCAAGCGCCGTATCATTGATGACTATCTGATGCCGGTGCTCCAAGACCGAGCCCTCATTCTTGAGCACGACTGGTATTATCGAGAGCTTCCCGACCTGATGGCCGTACAAGGCGTGACCAGCCAGCTTCAGATCAACTACGATCATCCGGACGCCTATGACAATGCGCTGCTGATCCGAGACATTCGTGCTTTACGCGCCGGTTTGACCATCGACGTGTATCCGTACCAGAAGGGGGTGGGGATGCGCTCCTCTCATCCCGTCATCATCGAGCCTCGCCCGGTGGTGATTGTGGATGGCATGATGGTGCTGGCGGTGCCGGAGCTGGCTGCCGAGCTGGATCTCAAAGCCTTCGTATACGCATCTGATGAGGTCCGTCTGCGGCGTCGAGTGGCCCGCGATCTTTCTTTTGCCAGTGAAGAGGAAAGTCAGCTTCGTTTTACGCGGGATGTCTTGCCCGCCCATCATCAGTTTGTCGAGCCAGCTCGTGCGACCGCCGACTTCATTCTCGACAACGGCCTGGATGGCGAAGATGCCTCCGGCGTCGCGCCATTCCTGAGTGACATCTTGGCAAGACTGGCTTCCTTCGAGTCCCGGCAGCGTTGAGCGTGTGCGGCAGTGGCCCAATCGGAGCGGGCAAGTGGGAAAGATGCCATCCAGCCGCATCCAGTTGGGTGGGATTCCATGAACGGGAAACAAAACGAGGAGGCGACGATGCGAGGCAACACCGTCTTAGTAGCAGTCGTGGCGTTATTGGTCGGCGTGTTGGTGGGATCATTTGCGTCCCGCTCATCTCTGCGAGCGGTGGAGCAGGAGCTGGCCCAAGTGAAGGCCCGGTTGGAGAAGGCGGAGTCGAACGCACAAGCCCCGGGCATGGCGCTGGCGATGGGCTTACGCTCGATGATGCAGCCGCGTGCCCCTCAGAGCGGTGGGCCAGCCGAGGCCATCGAGTCATCCACCGCTACCCCTGTGGCCGGAAGTCCTGCGGCGGAAGTGCTCCCCGCCGGATCTCCTCCCCCTGGCCTTCAGCTCGTTCGCTCCGAACCCAACACCGAAGATCGCAAAAAAGCAGTGGACGCCATCACCGCCGCGTGGCGTCTCCGCGCTGCTCAATCCAGGGCTGCTTTTTTTGAAGCCGCCGAGGTCAGCCCGGAGCAGCAGCAGGCCCTCGAGCCCGTGCTTGCCCAAATGAACGCTGCCGTCAAGACCGTGGTGGACGAAGCCCTTGCCAAAGGTGCCTTCAAAGGAGAGCCTCAGCCCCGTGATTTTGTGGAGCTGGGGGTTCAGCTCGGCGAAGTATACCTCGACACCGACGAAGACGTGCGGGGCGTGCTCACCTCGGAACAACTCAGCAAGGGGGTGGAGAGTGGTTTTGACATCTTCACTCAGATCAGCCCTGAGACCATGAGCCCTTTGTTGATGCAGCTCGAAAACCGCGATCAAGTGAGCACGTCGGAGGAAGCCCCATGATTGGTCCTGCCCTGCTGAGAGACCTGCTGATCGTGGCAGCCTTTGAGCTGCGCGAGATGTTGCGCACCCGCCGAATTTTGATTGTGTTGGCCCTCTACCTGTTGGGTGGGCTGGTGGCCGCCTATGGATTTGTGGAGTTCCTGCGTGCGGTAGAGGAGGCCGCTGCCAATGCCCTGGGGACTGCCGCCACGACTCGTCCCGGTGCCTTGACGGAGCAGCTCCTCAAAGAGCCCATGTATCAGAGTGCGTTTCGGACCTTCTTTCGCAACAACGACGAGGCCGATTTCCTGATCAAGTTTCCGCCGATGGCCCTCTTTTTTGCCTGGAGCAGCTTCAGCTTTGTGCCCATCCTCATTGTGATCACCGCCACCGACACCGTTGCCCAAGAGACCATGAGCCGAGGATACCGGTTTGTCAACTTCCGCACCGGTCGTTTGGAGTATGTGCTGGGCAAGGCCACCGGGCAGCTCTTGTTATTGGCCGCCTTGACCCTCTCGACGGCTTTTGTGTATATGCTGGTGGCTTTTTTTGGGCTCTACAACTTTGAGCTGAGCAGCAACCTGAGTGGCATGCTCTTCTTTTGGCCTCGCATCTTGGCCTACTGTGCTCCTTTTCTGGCATTGGCGGTGAGTGTATCGGCGATGGCGACCTCGACCAACGTGGCCCGTGCGGCCTCGATCATTGCCTTGTTGAGCTTTACCGTCCTTAACGCGGTCCTTCGACATTATTCCAGACTGGATCCGAGCTGGTGGATGGATCTGCTCCGGTTCCTCATGCCCTTGATGCATCGAGATGCGCTGTGGGGCCCGGACTGGCTGGAGGTGATGGGGGTGATCTTCACCCTCCTCTCCCTGGGGGGCTTGTATCTTGCGGTGGGAATTGCGGTTTTTGCACGGAGAGACATATGAGTGAGCAGGCGATGTCATCCGGGCCAGCGACGCTGGAGAGCAACACATCCGCCCTTGAGCTGCGGGGTGTCAAAAAACGTTATGGCCAGAAAGAGGCCCTGGTGGGGTTGGATTTATCCGTTCCCAGAGGCTCGATCTTTGGTCTCGTCGGTCCAAACGGAGCGGGGAAAACCACCACGTTTTCCATCCTGTGTGGATACGTGACCCCTGACGAGGGTGTCGTGGACATCTTGGGCAAGGGGACTTTTGACCCTGCCCTTCACCGAGGCAAAGTGACGGCCTTGCCACAGGACTCTGCATTGGGGCGTGACATGCCGGTGGCGGAGCAGCTCGTGTTTTTTGCCCAGCTTCAGGGGCGAACCGCAGCGGAAGCGCGTGGTGACGTTGAGCGTCTGTTGACCGTGGTGGATCTGGCAGATCGTGCGCGAGATCGGGTGCGCATGCTCTCCCACGGCATGATGCGGCGGATGGGCATAGCCCAAGCGTTCTTGGGAGTGCCGGAGCTGGTCCTGCTCGACGAGCCTACCAACGGCTTGGATCCTCGTCAAGCGGGCCAAGTGCGAGATTTTATTGCCAGCCAGCGTGGAACACGCACCATCATTGTAAGCTCCCATAACCTCAACGAGATCGAAGCCTTATGTGACCATGTGGCCTTGATTGACCGAGGGCGGGTGGTGATGGCGGGTCCGGTGGGGCAGGTGACGGGACGTCAAGCCGACATCCGCATCGGCCTGAGCCTAGGACCGGTACCTCTGGAGGCCCTTCGCGTAGGCTTGGCCGAAGACGAAATCCGCTGGGAGGAAGCGCCTCGCACCCTCAACATTCGGTTTAAGGCCCGTGAGGGTCGAGAAGCTGAAGACGTGATTGCCGAAGCCCTCTCGATCTTGCTTCAGCACGGTGCGCGTATTGGATCCGTGCAGCGGGGGCAGTCGCTTGAGCGGACCTTCTTGGAGTCTACTTAAATCCTACGGCGCCTGATGCATGGGTGAGCGTGTCCAGCGCCTGTGCAGCGGGGTGAGCTCCACACGCGGAGGCCCTGACGACTTCTGCACAGGTGGGTTATCGGTTGTGATCCGCCATGCTGACATCTTGCCATGCTGACATCTTGCCACGCTGACATCTTGCCATGCTGACATCTTGCCATGCTCATATCGTGTTACCGTCTCTGTCATCCCTTCGTGTTCGCGGCGTCGAGTCCGTCGGTTAAAGGAACACCAGTACGGCCTATTTTTCTGATATTTCAAAAAAACGATGTAAGATTTCCCGAGCGTGACGCGACAAATCGCTCAAGAAACGGTCGAATATGCCGATTACGAGACGCCCGTCTGCTGTAGCGGCCCGTGACCTGAGCGGAGGAAAGACCCGTGCAAAATCCAGCTTTGTTGATGCTGATGATGGTGAGTCTGCTGGCGGAGAGTCCCTTGACGGCAGCCGAACCCGAGATCCAATACAATCCAGCCCTAAGTGTGTATGAGCAGAATATTGGCAAGACACTGGGGCCTCAGCCACCCACCACCTGCCTGATCTCGGTCTCTCCTCAGAGTGTTACGAGGGGCTCGGTGGTGGATGTGGAGCTGAGTTATTTTCCCTGTTACCAGCGGGGTGAACGTTCGGAGCTGATGACCATCAAGTGGCCCAGCACCTACGAAGGTTATGATGCCACTTCGTTCTTGAACCGCAGCTTTCCGGCCCCATCGAGCTGTGTCACATCGTCGGTGGAGCGGATTGTTGTGCCCTTAGCGGAGTCCATCCAGGGGGTGGCCACCGTCGAGATCAACGTGCCTCGGATTTGTACCGCCAGTGCCACTTTAACCATTCTTCCCTGACGCCTTCTCTCTGACGATTTCCGGTTTCGTCGGTGCGCAGGGGAGGGCTCCGTTCTGAGAGGTAAGGACGACCGATATGGGCCGCCTTCACTTTTTGGGGGGTGGCAAGCTGTTGAGCAGCTCATGAAGCTCTCGAAGGCAAACCAGCGTCTGGAGGCGATCATCTGGCAGCAATACACCCAGCCGTTCCTCCAAGTAGCTGACCACCTCAAAAATCACGATAGAGTCGAGGCCGAGCTGAGAAAAGCGGGTATCCAGCTCCAGCTTATCCACCTTCTTGCGGTCGATATCCCAGAGCGCCTGACGAAACAGGGTCAGAAGCTGCTCTTCAGACACCTGAATACTGTTATTGTTCATGGTATGATCCTTATGATCGTTGAGCGGAGCCGTCGTGCGCCTCAGCCTTTCACCCGACTCAAGACTTCATGTTTAAACCGACTGATTAAGGAGCGGGCGACATGGCGAGCCACCACCAGCGTCTGACCTTGCCCGCCCATCGTGCGAGAGCCTTCTTGTCCGAGCTGTCCCAACAGATACTGTTGCCGCGTTTTGCTGCGCTGGAGCTTTCCAGAAGTGGTCTTGGGGAGGCCACCGGGCTCTAACAGCACCACTTCCGCCACCACCAAGCCAAAGTTTTCTCGAACGTGTGTGGAAATGGTCTGCTTAAGTGCTTCATGTTCTTCTGCCGGTGTTTTGCTTTCCCCGACCACCACCAGCTCTTCGCTGCTGTTTCCGGGGCGAGAGAAGGCGACGACATTCCCTTTGCGCAGTCCTTGCAGCTCTGCCACCGACCACTCAATCGATTGCGGATCGTAGTTGCGCCCGTTGAGGATGATCAGATCCTTTTTGCGACCGGTGACAAACAGCTCGCCCTGCACCAGATAGCCCAGATCCCCGGTGTGAAGGCCATCGGACTGAAATGATGCGCGGGTTGCCTCTGCATTTTGGAAATATCCTGCCGTGACACTGGGCCCTGCAAACACCACCTCCCCCACTTGGCGGTCAGGCAAGGGCTGACCGTGCTCATCGACCACCTTTGTGGTGTGGCCGGGAATGGGGAAGCCACAGGTCACAAACTCAAGGACTGCTTCTCCATCACCGAGCCCAGAGGTGTCCTGCTGCGTGTCAAGCTGAGCTGGAATCGCACGTCCTTCTTGGTGATACGGATCCGACAGGATCCAGTCAGATCGAAAACTCTCCCGCAGTGGATTGAACGACATGGCCAGCGTGGCTTCTGCCATCCCATAACTCGGCAAGAGACTCTCCGGCTTGAGCCCTGCTGCCACAAGATGAGTCACAAAAGCGCGGAGCGTGTCCCCATGGTTGGGTTCCGCGCCGCAGCCCACCACCTTCAGACAGCTTAAGTCCAGCGCCTTCACCTGCTCGGGGGAGGTGCGACGGGTGGCCAACGAGAACGCAAAGTTGGGAGCAAACGTGATGGTGCCTCGGTACTTATGCACCGTGTCGAGCCACAGGGTGGGGCGCCGCACAAAGCTCAAAGTGGGAATAAAATAAACGGGTACCAAGTACCGCAGCGGGGCAAGCACAAAACCGATCAGCCCCATGTCATGATAGAGTGGCAACCAGCTCACCCCTTTGTCATCGAGGTTTGACTCGAGGGTGTGCTCCATGATACCGCGTGTATTGGCCAGAATTGATGCGTGGCTGACCATCACCCCTTTAGGGGTGGACGTGCTGCCGGAGGTAAACTGAAGGAAGGCCACATCCTCGGGCTGGATCTTCTCCGGCTCTGCAAGAGACCCCGTCGGCTCACCTTGAAGCTCCTCGACCGTGACCAGCCTTGAGAGGCCCGGCACCTGATCCAGCAGCGACCACAGCACATGCTGCGCTTTGGCGGTGGTGAGCAACATCTTGGCCGATGCGGCTTTCACCAGCTGCGCGGTGCTCGAGATATAGGCATCGAGCTTGCCAAAAGCCACCGGTGGATAAAGCGGCACCGGAATAATTCCGGTGTAGATGCAGGCTAGAAAACTCTGCACAAACTCATCACCTTCCGGGACAATCAGCGCCACCGTATCTCCGCGCTTGAGCCCACGCGCGAGAAGCTGACGTCCACGGCGTTCTGCCTCGGCGCTGAGCTGCGCAAAGCTCAGAAAGTGCTCCCGACCATCCCCCTGAAGAAATGTATAACCGCGATCCTGGATCGACTTGAGGGCTACCAGGACATCGGCGAAGCTCTTTCCGTGGGGCTGTAACAGATCGGGACTGCGCTCAACAGACGAACTCATGGGCGAACTTTCTCCTTCCCTCGGCAAAGGGGATGCCTTTTCCGGTGCTTTCACTACCTGAATCTCTATCACAGGTCAAGCCTTAAGCGCCAACCAATCCTGCGGGCGGTACGTCACGCCTGAGAGTTGAAGAATCGGTATTCCCGCCTGCTATACAAATGACGGAAACTGGGCTATGTGTATGCACGCATGTTTTATTTTCAAGAAGCTGGTTGGAGAAGTAGAAATTGCGGCCTCCGCCGTGGACTTCTGCAATATTGTCCCCATATTCATCAGCCAAGGTGCTTGATGATCCTGATATAGAAGGAGTCGCTGTCATGGGACGCTTGCGAGAGCTTGTTTCCAAAGTCAAAGAAGAAGTAACCCCGTTGGCCGCCGTGGTCAAAGAAGAAGTCGAAAGTCAGGTAGAGAAAGTGGTGGAGCGGGTGCTCAGCTCCTCCTTGCTCAAGCCGGAAACCCAGGGTACATCGGCTCAAGATGAGTGGGCATTTAAGCCGATGCCACGAGCGGAAGGTGAGGGGGCCTCCAGCCCCGTGGAGACTGCGGCCCCTGCTGGGGTGTCCGCGAAAGCTGCTGAAGCGCCCGTGGTGCCCGCAGCACAGCCTCCCGCAGCGCCTGTCGTGGCGTCCGCTGGCGTATCGTCTGTCGCCTCTGCCTCTTCCAGCCCGGTCGAAAATGCCGCACCTCCCGCACCGGTTAAGATCATGGCGCATCCCTCGCCCACCGATCCATCGACCTGCAAGTTTACCGTTGAGGTCGCGGTGGCATCCGAAAATCTTGTGCGTATTCGCTCGCGCGAGGAAGCGGAGCACTCTCCACTTGCCAAGCGCATTTTTGATATTCCCCAAGTGAAGACCGTGACCTTTGCGGGGCCTGTTGTGACCGTGACCAAGAGCGGACCTGAGCCCTGGCCGGTGATTGCCCGTCAGGTTGGTCCTGCCATTCGAGCATTTTTAGCCTCTGGTGAGCCTGCCGTGCTGGACTCCTATCAGCCAGCGGAGACTGCCAGTGACAAGGACGAAGCCCTTGCCTTCCGTGTGCAGCAGGTGATTGAGAGCATGATCAACCCTGGTGTGGCCGCCCACGGTGGGTATGTCACGCTCCTGGGTGTGCGCTCGGAAATTGCCTATATTCGCATGGGTGGCGGTTGCCAGGGTTGTGGCGCTGCCGACGTGACTCTTAAGCAGGGCATCGTCACCACCATCAAAGCCCACGTTCCCGAGATCCAGGAAGTGTTGGACTCTACCGATCATGCTGCGGGTGAAAATCCCTTCTTCCGCGACGCTCCCTGAGACTTGCCTTAGACAGATTGCGCACGCAATCCTTGACCCTTGCCCCCGACCTCCTCTAAAGTGCAAGACAAGCAGCCCAACGAACAACGGCACTCAACCGCTTGCCTTTAGAGGAGACTCATGCAGCCGCACAGCTCTCTCAACGCATCGACTGATCCAGCAGAACAGGCATCAGCAGGACTCATCACCGGTTCTGCCGAGACGCGACTCTACGAAGCGGACGCCCACGGCCAGGTTCACGCAGGGCCTGTGTGTGGCTGGTTGCCAGCTTTGATTGGCAAACTGGTGCTCTTGGTCTCTGGCTGGAAAACCGAGGGCGCTCCTCCTGATCTCTCCCGCGCCATCTTTATTGCCGCCCCCCACACCACCAACTGGGACTTGGTCTACATGCTGGCCGTTGCATGGGGCCTACGCATTCGCCTGTCCTGGATGGGAAAACATACCCTCTTTGAGGGGCCATTTGGTTGGTTTATGCGTGCCATTGGCGGTTTACCGGTGGATCGGCGCTCTCGCAACAACTTGGTGCAGCAGGTGGCAGAGCATGTCCATCGCTTGGAGCGTATCTACGTGGCGGTTGCGCCCGAAGGCACCCGAAAGTTCACCGATCACTGGAAGACGGGTTTTTATCACATGGCCGTAGCCTCCGGTGTTCCGATTGTCTGTGGCTATTTGGACTATCGCCGAAAAGCGGGTGGTGTTGGCCCCGTGCTCTTCCCAACCGGCGATATTCAGGCCGACATGGAGCGCCTGCGGCGGATCTACGCGCCGATTCATGGCTTGATTCCGGAGTTTCAGGGCCCTGTTCGTCTGAAGGACGACCCACTCCCTTCCGCCTAAGCCTTGCTCACCTCGACCCTTAACTCAAAAAATAAAGCAGCTTCTCTCCTTTTTTTGACCTCCCCCTGAATAGAGCCCCTCCTCCCATCGTCTTCACCTCCAGAACAGTGTCTATCGTTTAAACGACCTCCAGCAGCAGAGGTGGAACATGCAATCCGGCCTTCGATACATGGGAATTCTGTCACTCTGTGCGGCCATTGGTTTGGCCTCCACGGGGTGCTGTGTGGCAAACTGTGAAGAGGATGGGGAGCTGGAGACGCCCAGCGAGGCGCTCGAGCCCAGTGCAACGCCGACACTTGACGCCGACCAAGATGGCATCTCCGCCGAACAGGGAGACTGCAACGATGCCGATGGCAGCATCTATCCGGGCGCTGCCGAGGTACCTTACGATGGCATCGATCAAGACTGTACGGGGGCGGATCTCAACGATGTAGATGGAGATGGCGCAGCGGGAGGTGAAGGTGCTGCCGACTGTGACGACCGTGATCCCAACATCCATCCCAATGCTTCCGAAGTGCCTTACGATGGTATCGACCAAGACTGTAACGGCAGTGACCTCGTAGATGTCGATGGAGATGGTTTTGCGGGGGGAGTGGACGGCAATGACTGCAACGACTCCGATGCCACCATCAATCCTGGAGCCACTGAGATTCCATACGATGGCATTGATCAAGACTGCTCCTCAACGGACCTTTTGGATGGTGATGGAGATGGATTCAGTGGTGGGGAAGGTGGCACTGACTGCAATGACGCTGATGCGGGTATCTATCCCGGAGCCCCTGAGCAACCCTACGATGGCATCGATCAAGACTGCGATGGTCAAGATGATCGAGATGTAGACAATGACGGATACAATGGCGGCGAAGGTGGCACAGACTGCGATGACTCTTTGGAGTATGTCTATCCGGGTGCCGTAGAAGTGCCTGATCTGGTGGACAACGACTGTGATGGTCAGATCGACGAAGGAGCGGAGCCGAGCCCGACCCCCAATCCGCCTGAAGGCGGAAACAATCCGACCCCGACCGCCGCGCCTGAGCCGACGGAGCCGGGAGACGATCTGGGTGAAGTGGATGGGTGGGACGACAATGCCATTCCTGGCTGTGACTGCAATCAAGGTGGCGCACCTGCTCAGGTTTCTTGGATGAGCTTGCTCTTGGCCGCTCTTCCGCTGCTGCGCCTGCGTCGTCGTCGCTGAGTCCTGACCCGCCGTTTGATTGTGAAGTCAAGCCGTTGATGCTACAGTAAGATCGTCTGTCTGTACTTTTTCCTGCCCATTTAGAAGGATGACACCCCATGAGGACGCTTGCCGCTCTCTTTCTGACTTCCTTTACCCTGATCTCTGCCTCCAGCTATGCTGCTGGCAATATCTTGGATCAGCTTGATAAGATGAATATTCCCCGTCCCGCAGCGGAGCTTGCAAAGGTGGCCATTAAAGGCATCTCCCTGCAAGAGATCCAGCTTCGCCTGGATACTGCCGTGAAAAATCCCTATCCCATCGGATTGCCAAAGGCAGGGCTGGATCTGGGACTGAACATCGAAGGTACGAACCTGGCAAAAGTGGCAAACTCCGGTGTTGCGATTGCTGCGGGAAAGTCTACAACCGTGCCTTTTGACATCAAGTTTGCTTATCAAGACCTGGTCAGCATCTACAAAAAAGTGACTGGGAAAGAGGCCCTCAAGCTCGGACTGGATGGCAAAATTAAGCTGCCTCTGCCCGTTAAGCAGCTCAAGTCAAAGGGGCTATATTTTAAGGGCATGCCGGCGGAGCTGGCTTTTCCCTTTAAGGCCGACAAGCTCCTGCCTGCCGTGCTTCCCGCCATCAATCTGCGAGACTTTAAGATCCATCAACCCACCGCAGACGAGATCAAAGCTGCGGCGGGTGCGACATTGGCCTCCACCGCCAGCACTTTCATCAGCGCGCTCTTGTCTGGCGCGAATCCAGGATCGGCGGTCAAGAGTGGTCTGGGAAGCCTCGATCTGCCCATTCAGACCGAGTTTAAGCTGGTTCTGAACAACAATGCAGCCGCACAAGTGGCCTTCTCCAACCTCAAATACGATCTGTTCTTGGGCACCGAAAAGTTCCTCTCCGGTGCCGCAGCACAGATCGAAAACAAGGGAAAGGAGTCCATTGTGACGGTGAAGAGTGCATTTCCAGTGAAGAGTGTCAGCGAGGGAATTGCAAAAGCCATCTCAGCAAAAAAGGCCACCTTTAAGCTGAATGGCTCCTCTGGCATGAAGATTCCATCGTTGGGAGGAGAGGGGGATGTACCCTTCAATTTTGATCACAAAGGCAACTTGACCTGGTAAATCCCCCGCCATCACACCTGCCGCGATTACGAATACATCCCCTCAATCTGCGGCTGATACTTTTGCGTGATGATCTTACGTCGCAGCTTCATGGTCGGCGTCAGCTCGCCTCCTTCTTGAGAGAAGTCTGTTCCCAAGATCACAAACTTTTTCAGCGATTCGTACTGAGCAAGCGTAGCATTGATGGCATCTACCTGCTTTTGCAAATAGCTCAAGAAGCTGGCATCTTTGCCCAATACCTTGCCGATTTCTTTGGGATCAGAGATGGCAATGCCATTCTCCTTGGCCCAGCGATTGGCAGCCGCTTCCTCGAGGGTCAGCAGTGCTGTACAGAAGTTGCGATTATCCCCGATGGTGACTGCCTGAGAGACCTCGGGAATGGCCCGCAGCAGCTTTTCGATCTTGGTGGGAGCGATGTATTTGCCCCCCGATGTCTTGAGCAGCTCCTTTTTGCGGTCGGTGATGCGCAAGAATCCATCGGAATCGAACTCGCCCACGTCTCCTGAGCACATCCAGCCGTCCTTGAGTGTCTCGGCGGTTGCCTCGGGGTTTTTGTAGTATCCCATGAAGATGTTGCCGCCGCTGACCAAGATCTCACCGTCTTCGGCAATCTTGACCTCAATGCCGGGCAAGCGTTTTCCGACCGTTCCGGTGCGTTTGCCACCGACGACGTTCAGCGTGGTGGGACCGGAGCCCTCCGACTGACCATACACTTCATGAATGGGCAGGTCGATGCTGCGGAAGAAGTCCAGCGTGGAGCGTCCAATCGGCGCCGCCCCCGAGACCACTTGCAGACACTGATCCAGCCCCAGAGCCGCCTTGAGCTTGGAGAGCACCAGCTTATTGGCCAGACCATACTGCATGTTGAGGAACAGGCCCGGTGTCTGACCCTTCTCCCGCACCTCGTCTACCTCCAGCGCGGTCTTACGAGCGAAGCTGAGCAGGTTGGCCTTAACCCCGGTGGCCTCCTTAAAGCGTCCAGCGAGGGCCGCCTCAAACTTCTCAAACACACGCGGCACACCGAAAAACACGGTGGGTCGGCAGTCTGGCAAGTTCTCCTTCAACTTTTCCAAACTTTCGGCAAACCACACTTCAATGTAGAGAGAGATGGCACAATGGATGCTGAGCATCTGCTCCGCAATATGAGAGAGGGGTAGATAGCTCATCCCGCGATGTTCGTTCGCTTTGGGGAGCGAGTTCAGCAGCACATCTGCGGTCCAGGTGAGGTTTTTATGAGAGAGCATGACCCCTTTGGGGTCTCCGGTCGTACCGGAGGTATAGATCAGCGTGGCGAGCTGGTCAGGTTGAAGGGCTGCGATGCGTGCGTCGAGCGCCGCCTGCGGGGTCGCCTCCGCCTTTTGAAGCAGCTCATCCCAGGTGAGGGCCCATTGCCGGTGCTCTGCCGGCACATTGCCGTCGAGCATAATAGCCCAGCGCAGGGCGGGAAGTGTGCTGCGCTGCTGAGCCACCTTCTTGAGCTGGCCTTCATTCTCGAGCACCACGATGGGGGACTCGGCATGGCGGAGCACATACGCCACTTGTTCAGCCGTGTTGGTTTGGTAAATACCAGTGGCAATCCCACCGGCAGTCATGGCGGCCATATCCGCCAGCACCCACTCCTGTCGATTATTCGAGAGAATACTGACGACCTGTCCCGGTTGAAGTTCTAGGGCCATGAAGCCACGAGCGGCTCGCTGGGTCAGGTCTGCATATCCCTTCCAAGTTGTTGACACCCATGACCCGCCAGATCTGCGGAAAAGGGCGTTCTTGTCTGGTACTTTCTGAGCGTTCTGCAAGAGCCGACTGACGACAGTGTCATGCGACATGAAAATTCCTCCCTGATGAGCATGGGCCAGCACCTAAAAACAGGCACCCTGAATGGCTAACACAATCACCCCCCCGGGTCAAGTGGGCACGGATCAAAGAGATCAAAGCATTTTCGTGGGCCATTCCTGAATTTGATACGTGCGGAAGGGGAGACTTCATGCTATAATCCGCCGCCCAAAGCGTTTCCCGATCCGGCCTCTCGGACGGGACTGATAGCCACCATGCCCTTCGCTCTGGTTTAGAGAGCGGTCCCAAATGGAGTAACTCCGTGTCTTCCATCGCGGCCTTTTTTGACGTGGATGGCACCCTCGTCAAATCCAACATTGTCCACAGCTATGCGTTTTTTGCTCGCAACCCGGGCAGCCTTCAAGAGGCAGCGCGGCGCACCGTCGGGCTTTTCGGCTCCATCCCGTTGTTGTATGCAGCGGACCTCTACGACCGCAAAGCATTCAATGAGCTGTTCTATATGAACTACAAAGGGCTCTCGTTGGACCGAATTCGGGCCCTGTCGTTGGATCATTTTGACGCCATCTGGAAGCCCAACCTCTTCAAAGAAGGGGAAGCACTGGTCTCCCAGTGTCGTAAAGCGGGTGCTCAGATTGTGTTGGTCAGTGGCTCCCTTGACGTGCTGATTGACCCTCTGGCAAAACATCTGAAAGCCGACGCATTTGTTGGTAATCGGCTGGAAGTCATCGGAGGAAATTGCACGGGCAAGCTGCTCCAGCCCATCGTGGCAGGCCCTTACAAAGCCCGCTGGATTCGAGACTATGCCAAGAAGCATGACATCGACCTCGAGCGGTCATTTGCATATTCGGACTCCTACTCCGACTTAGCGATGCTGTCGGTGGTGGGCCGTCCCTCGGTCGTCAATCCCGATGCGCAGCTTAAGGCTTCGGCCCGCTCTCAGCAGTGGCCCATTCTTCAGTTCTCATAACACGTTTCTATCTGTGTTGAGGTCCTTGTCTTGTGTGCTGAAGCTGGGATATGACGCGCTTCCCATTCAGTCACGGTATGGACATGAAATGCCTCCTCTGAGGTCTTCTTTTTTTGAGAGGGAATGTCTGATTTATGGAACATGAACGCACGGTTGTAACGATTGATCGTGGCTCGGCCCCCCGGATCTTCTGGTTCGGCGAGGACTTTCTATTGGAAGATCTTCCGCCCGGCACCCGCGTGATCTATCCGCGTAAGCCTCTTCAGCCCCTGCGGGATCCGATGGCGGCTATTCGTTATGCCATCAATCATCCCGAAGGATCAGATCCTCTCTTTGCACTGCTCAAGCCCGGCATGAAAGTCACCATCGCCCTGGATGACATCAGCCTCCCTCTCCCTCAGATGGTGTTGCCAGACATCCGCGAGCGCATTCTCAATGTGGTGCTGCCATTACTCGCGGAGTACGGTGTCGAAGACATTCATTTGATTGTGGCCACTGCATTCCATCGTCGGATGACCCCCTCTGAGATGGAGCGCATGGTCGGCTCCAAGATCTTCAAAGAATTCTATCCAGACCGTTATTATAACCATGACGGTGAAGACGAAGAGAACATGGTCTATCTCGGGACCACCGAGAAGAACGAAGTCGTGAAGCTCAGTCGGCGTGCCGTTGAGAGTGATCTGGTGATCTACGTCAACATCAACTTGGTGCCGATGGATGGCGGTCACAAGTCTGTTGCCGTGGGATTGAGTGGATATGAGAGCCTCAAGGCTCATCATAATCCCTACACCATGCTTCAGGTGGATTCTTTCATGGATCCCGAGAAGTCGGAGCTCAACAACTCCGTCTATCGTCAGGGCCAGCTCGTCAAGAAGCATATGAATGTGTTTACCATTGAGACGGTACTCAACACCAATATGTTTGGCCCCGGTTTTGAGTTTCTGGCCAAGAATGAAGATGAGTTCACCGATGGCGACTGGTTGAAGTTTCGCTCCATGAAGTGGGCCCTCTCCAAGCTGCCTCGTGCTGCGCGCCGTGAGATCTTCATGCGTGTGCCCGCCCCTTACGGGCTCATTGGCGTGAATGCAGGGGAGACCGAGAAGGTCCATGCAAAGACCTTGGAGCGTTCCTATCAGCAGTATCTGGTGCCAGTCGAAGGTCAAGCCGACGTGCTGATGGTGGGGATTCCGTTTATCTCTCCTTACAATGTGAACAGCATTCTAAATCCCATTCTGGTCCAAGTGATGGCGATGGGGTATCTGTTCAACTCTTATAAAGGCAAGGCACTCTTGCGCAAGGGAGGTGTGATGATCATCACCCATCCTTGTACCGATGAGTTCCATCCTGATCATCACCCCTCCTATATCGAGTTTTTCCATCGACTGCTGCCGGAGACCCGAGACTCGCGCATACTGCATAAGAAGTATGAAGCGCAATTTGCGAAGGATCCCAGCTACATGGCCATGTACCGTAAAGGTCATGCCTACCACGGTGTGCATCCTTTTTATATGTGGTATTGGGGAGAGAAAGGACGCTCGCATGTAGGCCGCGTGATCGTGGTGGGTGCGGAGCAGCCCTATGTGACCGACATCCTGGGGTGGGAACATGCCGCCACGCTGAGCGAAGCGCTGGATATGGCAAAAGACACGGTGGGGCCCAGCCCACAGCTCACCATGATGCACTATACCCCGATCATGATGGCCCAAGTGACCTGATCAGAAGGGAGGAGAAGCACCCATGCACGCCCTTCAGAGTACCGAAGAGCCCCTGCGACTCTCGGATGTCTTTCGTGAGAAGACCCTCTTCATCATTGGAGCCACTGGCTTCGTGGGAAAGGTCTATTTGTATCTTTTGCTCCGTCGTCACATCGACGTACAGAAGATCTATTGCTTGATTCGACCCAAACCCGGCAAAGACGCCAACGAACGTCTGCGCACCGAGGTGATGACCTCCCCCACCTTTGATCCATTGCGTGAAGCGATGGGACATGACGCCTTTGAGTGGATTGTCGGCAGTAAGCTGGAAGCCATTGAAGGTGACATCGGAATGCATCACATGGGCATTCCTCCCGAACGTTTTGAGCAGCTCAAAGATGAAGTGCATGTGATGGTCAACTCCTCGGGGCTGGTGGACTTTAATCCCCCCCTAGAAGAGGCGCTGTTTGTGAATGCCATTGGCATTCGTAACGTGGTAGACGTGGCAGAATCATGGAATGCACCTCTGCTGCACGTCTCGACTTGTTATGTGGCGGGTAATCGCTCCGGTACGGTGATGGAAGATCCTCATGTGTTGGGATTTTTCCCCAATCGTGACAGCATGGAAGGTGTCACCTTTGATCCGCAGCGCGAGCTAGACGAAGGTCTTCATCTGGCGCGAATGGTGCGTGAAGAAGCCCAACACCAAGAGCAGATCTCTGCCTTCACCCACGAAGCGCGTAAGAAGCTCATCGAAGCGGAGCGTAATCCCAGTGATCCGGTGGCCCTTGAAAAAGAAGTTACCCGTATCAAAGATAAGTGGATCGCCCGTCGCCTCATGGAGTATGGCGTTAAGCGAGCTGAGTTTTACGGCTGGACCAACATCTACACGTACTCCAAGTCCCTGGGCGAGCAGGTGGTGGCCCGCGCTAAAGTGCCCTTCACCATCGTGCGTCCCTCCATTGTGGAGAGCTCCATTCGATTCCCCTTTCCGGGATGGAATGAAGGCTTTAATACCACCGCGCCCCTCTCATTTGTGGCCATCAAAGGTCATGTGAGTTATCCCGTGGGATCCCATGTCAACCTCGACATCATCCCCGTCGATTTGGTCGCCTCTGGCATGTTGACCGTGACCGGTGCCTTGATGGTGAATCGCCATAAAGAGGTGTATC
This sequence comes from Myxococcota bacterium, assembly GCA_046075485.1. Classification (GTDB taxonomy): domain Bacteria; phylum Myxococcota_A; class UBA796; order JAJRTE01; family JBJTQF01; genus JBJTQF01. Next base: position 17,919 of record JBJTQF010000140.1, read on the forward strand.
ATCTGGCATCCGCCGATCTCAACCCCTGCAGTATGAATCGGGTGGTGGAGCTGGTGGGGTTGTGGAAACGAAAGCATTATCTCAACCGTGGGCATGGCAATCCAATTCTGAATGGTCTGTACGGTCGAGTGGAAGCAAGACCCGTACCCCATGAGCATTACAATCGTTTTTCTGCGCCCATGTTTTCCAAGTTGGCCGGGTTGGTGATGGACGCTGCCAAAGCCATTGGTGGAGGCCAGAAACGAGGCATTGCAGGGGTCGCAACAGTCGTCGGCGAGCAGGCAAAGGCATTTCAAAAGAATGCCAACAATGTAAGCCGGATGATGGATATCTTTTATCCTTTTACCATTCGCAACAACTATCGCTTCCGTTGCGATAACATGCGCGAGCTGTTTGCCAGCTTGAGCCCCGAAGACCAGGCTGCACTACCTTGGGATCCCGATCAGATTGACTGGCTGCATTACTGGCTCGACATTCACTCCGTCGGACTGGAGAAGTGGGTTTTTCCCAAGATCAAAGATCAGCTCAATCGAAAGCCACTTCCCAACATCTACACCTACGAAGATCTGTTGGAGCTGCTCGACGCCGCCACCATCAACCACACCGAAGATGTGGCCATGCGCATGTTGTACGCCAACGGCGCCGAAGAAGTCTTCTCGTATGAGCAGGTGCGGGAGCGTGCGGGCTGGGTGGCCTCCTTCCTCGTGCAGCATGGAGTGGGCAAAGGAGACCGGGTGCTCTTGGTCTCTGAAAATCGGCCTCAGTGGGGCATGGCCTATTTTGGTATTCTTCAGGCCGGTGCTACCTGTGTTCCTGTGGATTCGAAGGCGACCGCTCGAGAGATTGGCAATCTTGCCAGAGCATCCACTGCCAAAGCAGTGCTGGTATCTGACAAGATCTGGCAGAGCAGCGAAGACTCGCTGATGTCCAGCGTCTCCGAGCCTGCCGCACTCTATCCTTTTGGGCGCATCTTCCGGCAGCCTGCGCCGGAAAAACAAGTGGCCCTCACCCGCGTGGAAGATCGGGACCAGTTGGCTTGTCTGCTCTTTACATCCGGTACAACTGGAACGCCCAAGGGGGTCATGCTCAGCCATCAGAACTTCACTGCCCTGGTGTCCTCGATGGCCAAGGTATTCCGGCTGAGCCGCAAAGACCGCATGTTGAGTGTGTTACCGCTTCATCATACGTTTGAGTTCTCCACCGGACTGCTCTTGCCACTGTCTCGGGGCAGTCAGGTGATCTACCTGGAAGAAGTCAATGCGGACATGCTTCAAGCTGCATTTAAGCGACACAAGATCACCGCTATGGTCGGAGTGCCTGCCTTGTGGGAGCTGCTCTATCGGAAGATCAAGGGTCGTGTGTCGGAGCGCGGTGCCGCCGTTGAAGGTCTGTTTATGGGCATGCAGACCCTGAATCGTTTCCTGCGGGACCGGTTTGGGATCAACATGGGTCGGCTCCTGTTTGGACAGATTTATAGCACCTTTGGCGGACGCATTCGCTATCTGATCAGTGGTGCCGCTGCGCTGCCTGCTGAAGTGCAAAAGTCTTTTGATGCCTTTGGGTTAGACCTCTACGAAGGATACGGTTTGAGTGAAGCCGCTCCGGTGTTGAGCGTCAATCGTCCGGGCAAACGTCCGGTGGCGGGTTCGGTGGGACTTCCCCTGCCGGGCATTGAAGTGCAGATTCATAACCCCGACGAAAATGGGGTTGGAGAGATCATTGCCCGGGGCCCCAACGTCATGCAGGGATATCTCAACGAGCCGGGCATGACGGCAGACGTGCTCAAAGACGGCTGGCTCTTTACCGGAGACCTGGGCAAACTTGACTCCGCTGGCCGAATCTTCATCATGGGACGACGCAAGGAGGTCATCGTGGATGCCTCTGGCAAGAACGTTTATCCCGATGAGATCGAAGAGCTCTACGCAGGTTCAAGTTTTGTCAAAGAGCTGTGTGTGGTGGGTGTTCCCGATGGACGTGGCTCCGAGCAGGTGGCTTGCCTGGTGGTGCCGGAAACTGAAGGGGCCGCTCAGGGTCTGAGTGACGCCGACGTGCGCACCCGCATTGAAGAGCACTTCCGTGCGATCAGCTTGACCTTGCCCTATCACCAGCGGGTGAAGGTGCTGCGCTTCCGCGATCAGCTCCTGCCTCGCACGACCACGCGCAAGATCAAGCGGCGTGATGTGGTGAAGCTGCTCGAAGCCATGTTAAAAGGTGAAGAAGCTGCCGCCAACGCCGGAAAGAGTGGCACCAGTATCCTATCCGAAGCCTGGCTGGTCGATGTCATTTCCCGTGTGACCGGTCGAAAAGTGGAGAGCATCCAGCCCTCCACCCGCTTCGTGGACGATCTCGGCCTCGACTCCCTGGTGGCCAATGAGCTGCTGGCGGCCCTGGAGCCGCGCTCCGGTGGCTCGCTGGAGATTCAGGATCTGCTCGACGCCCACACCATCGAGGGGCTGGCTCAACGCCTGCGAGATCGTGCGCCGACCCATGTGGTGCGCCCGGTTCAGTCTCGCCGACCTGCGCGGCTGGCCGACCGTCCCTGGGAGATCGACCTCAGCCGACTGCATGAGCTCTCAGTGCCGGAACCTGTTCGTTCTGGTACAAAAGCGGTGTTGCGACAGCTTCAGCGTACACTCTATGAAGACGCTTTTGATGTGGTGGTGAAGGGCCGTGCATTCATTCCGGCGCATCGAAATGTACTGGTGATCTGTAATCATTCCAGTCACTTAGATATGGGTCTTGTGAAGACCGCGCTGGGGGATTATGGGGAAGATCTGATCACCCTCGCCGCTGCCGACTACTTCTTCGCCGAAGGGCCTCGGCGGTTCTACTTTGAGAACTTTACCAACGCCGTGCCCCTCGACCGCTTGAACCCCACACGAGAGTCTATTCGGCGCGCTCAACAGCTCCTCGAAGAAGGTCATAATTTGCTGCTGTTCCCCGAGGGCACCCGCAGCAAAAGTGGAGAAATCCAGACCTTTAAGCGGGGAGTGGGCATGATGGCCCTCAAATTCCAGGTGGATGTGCTGCCGATCTACCTCAAAGGGGCTTATGACGCCATGCCGAAGGGGGCCTTTTTCCCCAAAAAGCGCCGCCTCGAGGTGCGTATCGGTGCGCCCGTGCGTTACACCGAGCTGGAGAAGCTGACACGGGAGCTGCCCGTGCTCCAGGCTCAGGGCTTGGTGGCGCAAGTGCTTCAAAAGGCTGTGGAATGTCTGCGAGATGGCAAGCTCTTTGATCTCAAGGCCGCTGCCTCTGACGGTCCCAGCCGCTCCCCCTTGGAAGTGCTCTTTGATGATCTTAAGAAGCGCTTCGACAAGGAGCGGGTGGAGCAGCCCATCACCTTCTACTTTACCCTCGGTCCAGAAGAGGGTGACAAGTGGACGGTGCAGGCCACTTCCACGGAGGTGGAGATCTTTAAGGGCAAACCGAAGACCTCAGCAGATTGTGTGCTGAAGACCTCCATCTCGATGTTTACGCGCATTGTGCGGGAAGGGTATGTTCCGTCCGTGCCGGAGTTTATGAACGGCACGGTCAAGACAAACGACCCAAGCAAGTTGCAACAATTCCAGGCCATCTTTAACCTGTGAGGATTTCATGCGCGTTCTGGTAACAGGAGGCTCAGGATTCCTGGGCCGTGAAGTGATCAAGGCACTGGTGGATCGCGAATACGAAGTGCGTAACTTCTCTCGGCGAGCCGCATACTTGCCAGACCTGCCTTCGGTGGAGCCTTTTGCGGGTTCGGTGTTGGAGCCGGAGGCCGTCAAGGAGGCCATGCAGGGTTGCCAAGCCGTCATCCACATGGCTGGAAAAGTCTCGCGAGATCGCAGAGATACGGGTGAGCTGATGCGTCTGCATGTGGATGGCACTCGCCTCGTGCTTCAGGCCGCCTTGGATGCTCAGGTGGAGCGCGTGGTGTATATGTCCACCTCGGGCACCATTGCCGTCTCGGAGGATCCCACCGAGATGCTCAACGAGTCCGCCACCTATCCGACGGAGCTGGTGCGGCGCTGGCCCTATTATCTCTCCAAGATTTTTGCTGAGCAGGAAGCTATGCGCTTTGTGCGGGAGCGTCAGCTTCCCCTCATCTGCCTCAATCCCAGCCTGTTGCTGGGACCGGGGGATGTGGAGCTGTCTTCGACCAGTGATATTGACCGCTTCTTGGATGGGATGATTCCGGCGATTCCAAAAGGTGGGATGTCTTTTGTGGACGTGCGGGATACCGCAGAGACCACCGTCTCCGCCCTCAAGCGAGGACGGCCCGGCGAGCGTTATCTGATGACCGCTGAGAACCTGACGACCGAGGACTTTTTCCGTCGAGTGGCGCGCATCAGTGGCCGGCCGGCTCCCCTTGTTAACTTGCCAGATGTGGTCACCCGCTGGAGCAGCAAGCTCCTGGAAGGTGTGGGCGCGTTGGGCAAGCTCAAGCTGCCCGTCAACGATGTGGACCTCGAGATGGGGCGGCATGGTTGGTGGGCGGACAGCAAAAAAGCCCGCCTTGAGCTGGGATTCCGTCCTCGCACCCCTGAAGAGACCCTCTTCGATACCATCCAGTGGATTCGTGAGCAAAAGAAACTTCAAGACTGACGTGTTGAGGTGAGCTGATGTCCCCCCGTCCTGCCCTCCCGCTCCGACTGAATCCTGCCTTAAATATACAGCTCTGCGCTCATGCCATCGCCTGTTTTCCGGAAGAGTGCTGTGGCATTCTGATCGAAGATCCGCAGGGTGTTTTGCGCTTTGAACCGTGGAAGAACCTGCAAAATCTCATGCATGCGCGTGAGCCCGAGCGTTACCCGCGTGATGCGCGAACGGCGTATTTTATCGATCCGCTTGCTCTCGATCAGCGCGTTGCAGCAATGCCTTCCACCGGAGAGCGTCTGGCGGGCATTGTGCATTCTCATCCCGGTTATCCAGCCTATTTCTCGCGTACAGATCGGGCGGCTGCTGCACCCTTTGGATTCCCTACCTTTGATGATACGTGGCAGCTTGTGATCTCTGTGTATGCCGAAGGTGTGCGAGACATGAAGGTCTTTGTATGGGATGAAGAGCAAGAGCGCTTTGTGGAAGGTATGATCGAAGAGCTGCCCATTCTATTGGGGCCTCTTGCGGAGTCCACGGCGTTGGAAGAACCCGAGCCATAAGGTCCGCTTGCCACATAAGCAACGGTTGCTTCCTTAAGATTTAGGGCGTCTCGCCTTTATGCTCAGAGAGGAGAGGGCGGCCCTTCTTTTCCGCTGGAGATTGCCCTTGTCCGATCAGCAGCTCTAGCTCGATCAGACAGAGCTGCTCCGCCAGCTTCATATCCGCACGTCGTGACAAAGACAGCCCTCGAGTGAGGATGCGACGAGCACTCCATGAAGGACCATAGCGCCTTAACATACGTCCCTCGAGCAGGGTGGATATGGGCTTGAAGGCTGGAATGCGTTCTCCAGACAACAGCACAATCATGCGCAGTTTTAGGAAGATACGACGTGCCACGCGGGACTGTAACTTGCGGATGTGCGTGCGCTCCATGATCTCCAGCAGCGTGTTCAGCAGGTGTATGCAGCCAAGGAATGCCTGTACATTCAAAATGCGGGTGGAAAAACCATCGATCAGTGCTGCGAGGTGCTCAATTTGGATGCGTGCCTCTTGGAGCTGACCCTGCATCAGCAGGATATGCGCATGGAGTCCCGTGTGTGTGAGCTGATCAGATGGACAGAGTGTCATGGTTGGAAGCCGCCGGAGCTCTTGCCAACGCATCAGTGCTTCGGTTTCCTCACCTCTCATGAGGGCGGCGTGCAGCAGCGCATGGAGTCCAATATACTGACCTCGAAGCTGGCCCATGCGACGGGCTTCCTCAAAGAGCTGCTGTCCCACCTCACGGTAGCTCGGAATATCACCCCGCAGCAGGTGCAGCCACGTATGGAGCCCCAAGCTATCCAACAATCCTTGCGTGTCTCGTAGCTGCCGACACATCAGCTCCGAATGTTGAAGTAAGGGGAGTGCCTGTTGCCACTCCGTGAGCAGGAGCTGGTTGATGGCCAAAATACGATAGGCATGAGCAGCATCCACGCTGCACTCCTCTTGACGAAGCAAGTCCAAGGCCAGACGCTGCCACTGCTGAAACTTCTGGGGACGCCTTATGTGGATCATCAAAGCTGCTACCATTCCATAACCCAGGGCGAGAGGTGCCGGACGACCGAGTTGGCGTGTCTGCTGAAGCAGTTTAAGTAATAGTCTGATATTATTGAGAGAGCGGCAAGCCAGAAATGACAAGCGTAACAGCTCCGCCAGCAACTTCAGCCGCTCATCTTGCGCCAGCGTGGGCAGGGTCGAAGGCGGGAGTGCCTTTACCGGGGGTGTATAGAACGGATTCCAGCGTCTCCGAGGGCTGCGCGCTTCTGAATCGGGCATACGCCTCAAGGCAAGCACCAGCGCGATAAACTGTACGAGCAAATGGACAGGACGGGGCAAAAGTCGAGATACTTCAGGCTCTTCCAGCTCTTTGAGGGCATCTTCAAGCCGTGCAGTTCCTTCATCTAGCCGTCCGATCAGCAGCAAGGCTTGCCCAAGCTGGCGCAGCGTCCGAGCCCGATCCAGTCGCTCCATCGGGCGAGCCAGCAGTCGCTCCTGAGCCAAGGTCTGCTCAAACAGCTCCACCGCCTCCACCGCCGCACCGTGAGCGATGGCATGCTCTCCGGCACGTCGCAGGCTTCCGCTGGCCCGTTCTGCATTCAGAGCCCGTTCCCAATGGTGCGCTTCCGTTCCAAAGAGGCTGGAGCGATCTTCGACGAGCTGTGCGGAGTACCAGCGAGCAATAGACTCATGAAGTGCCATTCGCTGAGAAAAACTTAGCTGATGGTATGCCAGATGCTGCAAGATCGGAAGACGAAAGTGGTAAAGCAGCTCCGGCTCTGGCGCATCCAGCCGCTCGATCCCCAGCTCACGTAGTCCCTCCAAGAGCTGTGGCAGATGTTCCAGCGCTTGTCTGAGCGGAAAAATGGCTACCAGAAGGCGATAGCTGAAGACGCAGCCAATGACTGAAGCGGTTTGAAGCAAGAGCGCCTGCAAAGGGCTTGCTGAGCTGAGCTGGCGCTGCAACACCTGATGGAGCAAGAGCGGGAGGGTTGGAGGCTGTCCACCCAGGGCCTGCTTGAGCCAAAACTGCAAGAGGTATGGATGACCTTGGGTCTGGTGAAAGAGCTTCTCGGCCATATCAGGAAACTGGACCATGAGCTGTGAATGCTGAGCAAGCTGTTGTAGACACTCCTCGGGTGTCAACCGCTCCATGACAAGCTGCTTGAGCCAGGGCTGCTGCAGCACTTGCTCCGAAGCGGGTGTCTGTTCCAAAGCAACACTGCTCAGGCCCAGCACGACCATCAGGGTAGGAAGCTCCGCCGAGAGGCGATGCAGCAGGGTCCACGTAGCGGAGTCCAGATATTGAACCTCCTCCAGGGTTAGGAGGGTGGGCTGGGCATGTGGGACTTCACGAAGCAGCAGCTCCAGCATGTCAAACAGCTCGAGCTGGCGGATCTGTCCTGTCCAGCGGATGGGATCAAGGCCCTCGAGGTCCAGCGGTAAGATGGCGTTCAGCCGTGACGCTTGCTCGCGCACTTGAGGAGACGCCTGAAGCTGCTCGTATGCCCGCTGTCGGGCTTCTTCCCGCGAGAGGGCCTGCTCCAGACCGAGGAGCTGGCGCAAGGGCCAGCTCATGGCAGCCAGAGGTGTGCTGCGTTTTGAAGGTTCCGCCATGCCCCATAAGGCACACACACCGAGGCCTTGGGCGTGCCGACGAAGCTGTCTAAAGACAAGCTCGAGACCGAGCCCCTCTTCTGACTTCACGAGCCAGAGCCCCCCTTGTCGGGTGTCTCGATGCTGCTCCAGCGCTTGCCAAAGCGGTTGGAAACCACGAGGAAGGGTAACGGTTGCCGCATCCGGTTGTGCAAGAGGTTCCCCCATCAGAAAGAGTGGACCCTCCAGCGCCACATCGGGCCCTGACCGGACGGGGAGGGGCGAGAACGTAAAGGTCTCACGCCCGGCTTGGAATGCATTAAAGTCGCACACCACCCCCCCGAGACCGTTGCGGAGCAGACGCTGGGCGGAGGTCAGGGCTTCTCCCAGCGCCATATATTCTGCCCGACGACGACTTCCAAACGCTCCGCAGAAGAGCGTTCCCACCACCACGGCGACATGGAGCGTGCCCGCACTGTTCAAGGGTGCATGGCAAAGCTGTTGCGCCAAGCGAAGTGCATCCACTGTGGAAGGATCGCTTCCCATCCGTTCATCCCGCGCGCCAGACGGGGGAAACAGCACCACCGCATGCAACATCGCGCCATCATGCCAAAATCGATGGAGCAGCCCGCGGGTGGGAGCCAGGAGGGTCTCAAGTGCGCTGAGGAGCTGCTCCGTACCCGCTTGTGCCAATGGCGTGGGGTGAAGGGGAAGTGTCAGTGCCAAAACGGTCATGCGTTGCCGTTGCCCATTTTGAGGAAATGGACCACGCGGCAGCTCTCGCTTCACCCAGGGCGAGAGGTACAGCAGGAGCTGCTCCGGCGTCAGAAGCATCGGCGGAAGGGTGGTGTAGCGCCGGGGCGGCAGCAGAGGACGGATGGCCGTCACCTTGAGCCCGCCTTCCTGGGTTGTTTGACCTTGAACCCGCTCCCCCACCAACGCACGTCCGGAGGCCGTAAGCTGAAGCTCGTGAGGCTGCATACGGGTGATGCACTGCGCCAGCTCCAGCAAAGGTGGGCCGACCAGGAGCAGACGGCGCTGGTGTTCCGACCCCTGTAGATGCCAAAGCTCGGCCACGCCGGAAGTGACCGCCACCCGCAGCGACAAGCTGGTGCCTGAGAGACGCTCATTGCCTTGTGCCTGCTGAAGTAAGGTCTGGCCCGCATGCAGCGCTTGAAGAATGGCATCTTTGAGGGTACGCTCATCATTTCCCACCGGCCAAAAAGCCAGCAGCGACTGCTCGTGTAACGTGAGGATGTCACCGCCACAATCCAGGAGGGTATGCAGCAGCGGAGAGAGGCTCCGATCCAGGAGCTGACTGATCGCAGCAGGACCAAGGTTTTCGCTCAGACAGTGTGTCTCAACCCAGCGCGCAAGATTTGTCAGCTCCAGCCGCAGGAATGCACCTTCAAGCCGCTGCTGCCGTGGCCCCGAAGTCTGTGGTTCTTCCGCCAACAGAGTCACCACGCCTCGGGGAAGGAATGGAACTAATACGCTGCTCATCCGCTTCTTCGTCCTGATGTCCGGTGTTTTGAGGCTGCACTCTCTTGCCAGTCTGCGCAGTTTCTCTCAGTATGAGAAGGGTATCATAGATTCTACAATGGGTTACAACTCAATTGTCAGAATTTCATCTTCTGAATGGAGAGCCAATCATGTCAACGCCTGCCCTACATATCTCGCCAACGATGGCACGTCGCTTTCTCCTGCGTCGCTCGGCGCTCTCAGGCTGCTCGCCAGCGCTCTCCATTGATCAGGTGGTCACTCGCCTGCAGTTTGTGCAGATGGATTCAATTCCCATGCTGCATCGCATGCACGATCTGATCCTCTTCGCACGTTTGCCAACGTATGTACCGGAGCATCTCCATGACTATCTCTATTCCCGTCGGGCTGGGATCGAGTACTACCTCCCCAATCTTGCCATCTTTCCACGGCAAATGCTTCCCCTGCTCAAACATGCCATGAGGCGTTACGAAGAACGCTGGGGGGGCGCCTTCCGTCTCACCGACTCCGTGGAGCAGGCGCTTGCCTCCGAGCTGCTGGCGCACATTCGAGAAAAAGGGCCCACGCATCCCAAACAGTTTCGCCATGCCGCCACCACCCTCAATCCCTGGGGCAGTCGCTCACGCACCTCCACCTTTGTGCTTGAGAAGCTGATGATGATGGGCACCCTGGGGGTCTCCCATCGCACCCGCTTTGATCGCCACTATGAGCTGTTGGAGCGGCTCTTTCCCGAGCTCTCGGAGCTGCCACAAACATCGACTTCGCCCTCGCGTGGCCTCCTACGAGCGCGTGCGGCGGGTTTGTTTAAACCTGCGCCTCTGCTCCGTGAGGGGCTGG
>JBJTQF010000141.1:0-8594 GCA_046075485.1 Myxococcota bacterium
ACCTGCTCAAGCCGGTGGAGTACAACAGCGGGCTCCGAGTGCAGCAGATCACCGAGTCGATCCTCACCGGACACGACAAGCTCTTGCAGGTGACACTTTCTCACTTGGCGCTGCATCTGATCTCCTACTTAGACGGAGATCCCAACGATCCCGAAGCCTTCTATCAAGGGCTGATGCTGGGGTTGTGCGCTTGGCTCGAGGGAGAATATAAGGTCAGATCGAACCGAGAGACGGGCCTGGGCCGAGCGGATCTGCTGATCCTGCCGAAACAGCCGGGGAAAGCGGGCGCGATCTTGGAGCTCAAATCCACCCGAACCGGTCTATCGCTGGACACCCTCATCCGCCAGGGAGAACGTCAGCTCAAAAAACGACTCTACGCCGCTGAGCTAGAGGCTTCGGGCGCAGCTCCTCTGCACCGCTGGATCATCGCCTTCGACGGCAAAAACCTCAAGGTCAAGAAGCTGAGGGGGGCGTAACAACCCCCGCACGCCGAGCCGCCCTCCCCTGGTGTTGAGTCATCGTCCCTCACCGCCACGGACGACGGAGCCGCATGCCTGCCTGCTCCTCCAGCACCCGATAACACCCCTCGAGCTGCTCCAGCGCCTCTCCCGCCGAGTCCAGCCTCGACACCCCATAACACGTCGAGCGTACCGACCACGACTCCAGCCCTTGTACCGAATGTCCTCCCCCCACATGCTCCAAGCGCACATATGCCAGCAGACGCCCCTCGAGCGTCCGTGCTGCCGCGCCCACCTCCTTTAAGGACAAGCCCAGTCCTGCCGGAAGCTGCGCCAGCTCGAGCTGCCCATGTGCCTCCACCGCCGCCCACAGCCCCTGCTCCGCCCGAGACAGCCCCTGGACCTGCCACCGCTGCCGTGCCATCACCAGCCCCAGCAGTGCTGGCCAGAGCCTCCGATGTACAAACGTCAGCTTCTCTTGCACCAGCTTGAGCGCCCACACATCGGGATGCCACTCCAGCGCCCGCAGCAGGGCAAAAATCTCCGTCGAGGCCGGATGCCCCCACCAAGAGCCCCGCACGGGCTCACCTGCCACCCGCGTCACCAAGCTGGGCAGCTTCACATCCGCCAGCAGCAGCAGCCCTTCCGACTCAAGCTGCTGTACCAGCGCCTCCACCTTTTGGGGCTCACCCTGATGCGGCTCACCCTGATGCGGCACACCCTGATGCGGCTCACCCTGCTGGGTCGTGGAGTTGTTGTTTTCCGTCATGTCGTCATCTCCTGAAGGCTTTCTTGGCAAAATCGATGCCAGGGCTCTTGCCTGCTGGTATCATAGCGCCCGGCGCACGTTATAACCCGCTCGAGGATCTATCAGCATGGCTTTTCTTCTCCTTGTGGGACGCGATGAGCAGGTATTTCCCCTGCGTCGCCATCCTCTCCGTCTGGGCCGAGGCTCTGATCAAGATGTGATCCTGCTCGATGAGCAGAAATCGGTCTCACGCGCGCATGCGCAGGTGTACCTCGAGCGCGGACGCGCCTACGTGGTCGATCAAGGCAGTCGCAACGGCACCCGTGTGAATGGAGCGGCCATTGTCCCGCATCAGCCGACTTCCCTGGAGCCTGGCGCGTTGATCGAGCTGGGATACCATCAGCTCCGCTACATGATCGACGAAGCCACGCCGCTGGCCCTGCCCACCATTGTCAGCGAGACTCGGCCACTCATGGCCATGCGCGACCCTTCGGATACCACCGAGCTGCCCACCAGCACACCTGCGCGGCAGCGTCTCTCCTTGTTGTATCAGCTCTGTACGGCGGTGCAGAATTTGTCTGATATCCAGGCCCTGCTCGAGCGTTTTGTGCAGCTCGCCCTGGTCACCTTCAAGCCTGAGCGTGCCTTTATGGGCATCTACGACCCGGAGCTCAGCGTCTGGACCCACGAGATCGCCTTCATTCAGCGGGGCAAGGTCAAGAGTGCCTTTCGGCTCAGCCCTTCTATTACCGAGCACGCCCGCAAGCAGGGTCGAGCGGTTCTCACCCGCGAGGAGCTGGCTGGCAAAGACAGTCGTCTTCGCTCTGGCACACGCGCCACCCTCTGCTGTCCCATCGTGGACGACCGAGACACCATCGGGATGCTTTATCTCGACGATACGGTGGATCAGAGTCGCTTTCGTGAAGACGATGTGGAGTTTTTGGGTTTGCTGGGGCTTTTTGCGGGACGCTTGCTCTCGAGCGTGGTGCAACACGATCTGCTGGTGAGGCGGAGCCAGGCGATGGAGAGTGGCTCCAGCTTGGTGTTTGGGCGGACCACCCGCATGCAGGAGCTCCAGCGGCGCATCCATGCCATCGCGGCCACCAGCTTGCCGGTCCTGCTGCTCGGAGAGACGGGCACTGGCAAGACCTCCTTTGCCAAAGAGATCCATCAGCGTTCTGCTCGTCGAGACGGCCCTTTTGTGAAGGTCAACTGCGCGGCCATCCCCGAGACCTTACTCGAGGCGGAGCTGTTTGGATATGCCCCGCGCTCCGGCATCGCCAATGCCGACCCCAAAGGCAAACCCGGCAAGTTTGAGCTGGCCCACGGTGGCACGCTCTTTCTGGACGAGATCGGAGACATGCCGCTCACGCAACAGGCCAAGCTGCTCACCGTGCTGGAGGATCGGGAAGTGTATCGTCTGGGCTCTACCAAACCGGTGGCGGTCAACGTGCAGATCATCGCCGCCACTGCTCATCCGATGGAGCAAGATGTCGCTGAGCGTCGTTTTCGAGCCGACCTCTATCACCGCTTGAGCCGTGCTGTGATGACCGTTCCTTCCCTGCGTGAGCGGAAGGAAGATCTCCCTGAGCTGGCCCTGGCTTTGCTCCAGAAGCTCCGCCAAGAAATCCCCAAGCGTATCTCTGGCATTTCGCCGGAGGCTCTCGAGGCACTCCAGGGATATCATTGGCCCGGCAATATCCGCGAGCTCGAGAACTACATCGCCCATGCCATGATTGAGTGTCGAGACGGCAGCACCTTGCTGGTCCACGACTTTCCGTCTCGGATTCAGCAGCAGCCGACTCGAGCCGGGAGCGAGGCCCATGACGGGGTGCGCATCCGCCTCTCAAAAGACGCTTCCGAGCTGAGCGACGAGGACCGACTCAAGCGCCAGGAGCTGCTCGACGCCATTCGTGAGACGGGCAGCCTCACCAAAGCCTCCAAGAAGCTGGGTTACTCTAAACAGTGGGTGATCCAGCTTGCCCGTCGATATGGCATCCAGGTCGGTCACGGCAAAGAAGAGAGCTGAGCACCGAGCTGAGCACTGAGCTGAGAAGAAAGCTGAGAAGAAAGCTGAGCACTGAGCTGAGCACTGAGCTGAGCACTGAGCTGAGCACCGAGCTGAGCACCGAGCTGAGAAGAAAGCTGAGCCTGCCGGGTCATCCTCAGCGTGCGGACGGTGAGGGCACACGCAGCTCAAAGTGGCGTGGCTCGGTGGGCATCCCGTTGAGCAGGAGCGAGACCGCTTGAGTGCCATCATAATAGGCTCGAGTGGTCACGGGCTTGAGCCGATGGATGCGCTCCAGCGTGCGGACTTCGCCGGGTTGCAGCTCTAGGGAGGTCCATTTGAACACCTTCGGCGTGCGTGCGCCATTGGCCTTGAGGTGATGCAGCACATAGTCCACCAGCACCTGGACGGGTTGTGTCGAGCGGTTGACGAGGGTGGCGCGGATGCAGAGGGTCTCTCCGAGCTTGAGCTCCAGCCCTGGAGACTCAACCCAGTGCGGTGTGCCTTCTTTTTTGAGCTCGAGCTGTTGGAGGGCCAGCTCTTTTTCGGCGGCATATCCGAACAGGGCCAGCGCCGTGGGATCTCCGGCCTTGATGCGCGAGCGGAGCGCATGCCGAACCAGCCCGAGGGTCTCTGCTCGACCGTCTTGGAGCCAGCGGGCTGCCACTTCTACCGCCAGGGCTGGATGATCCTTGCTGATGTCGTTGAGGTGATTGGAGACCGACCGTCGCACATTGGGATGGGGATCTTGGTAGAGCCGCTCCAGCAGGCTCAGCCCTGCCGACGGATCCCGCACGGCCTCCGAGAGCTGGATGCCCCAGGGGAGTCGAGGCCGGGAGCCTTCGCTGACCAGTCGTCTGACGCGCCAGTCGGAGTCCTTCGCCCAGGCGTGCAGGAGCGCATACGCGCGCGGAGCGTCCTGTATCAAAAAGAAGCGTACATCGAACTCTGCGGAGATGGCCAGGGTCATGCGCTTGAGTGCCTGCATGGAGGTCTCAAAATGGGCGATGCCGTTGCGGGAGATATAGCGGAGAAAGGGAGCCCACGAGAAGCTCCCGAACGATTCTCCATCGGGGGGGCCTTCGTCGGGGGGCAGGGCTTGGAGCAGAATGGCCTGAGCTTCCTCGAAGTGGGGGGGGAGCAGGGGCTCGAGTCCTTCGGTGATGTATTCGATGCGGGCCTTGAGCTCTCGTGAAGCCAGACCGGGGGTGACGCTCTGGATGAAGTGTTGGGAGGGGAAGCCGGGCCATGCGGCTTGGAGGTGTTGGGCGAGCATCATGACGGTTTGAGCATTAAACCACTCTTTAAACGGGGTTTGTTCTGGCATAACATCTCCAGAGGTGTGGGCGCGCGGGGGCCGAGCCGAAGGTTTTAGGTGGTGAGCTGGGAAGCTGGAGGGACTATGCCCTCGAGTGTGTCTGAATGCGAGCAAAAAGTGAAAGAAAAGCGGAAGCGACGTTTGCGCTCTGGTCTGAGCATTGAGACTGGAGGCCCTGAAGCGGTGGGAGGAAGCAGCCATGCAGGTCGTGATCTTGTGCGGCGGGAAAGGCACTCGTCTCCGAGAAGAGACGGAGTTTAGACCCAAGCCCATGCTGGAGATCGGAGGTCGTCCGATTCTGTGGCACATCATGAAGTATTACGCCAGTTATGGTTTTAAGGACTTCATCCTGGCGTTGGGGTATAAGGGCGATCATATCCGGGATTATTTCTTGCATTACAAGCTCCGGCAGCGAGACTTTACGGTCGAGCTCGCCACCGGAGACCTCACGATATACGATCACGAGCAGACCGAAGACTGGCGTGTCACCCTGGTGGAGACCGGTGAGCACAACCTGACGGGCTCTCGTTTGGCGCAGTGTGGACGGTATCTGCGCGGCGAGGACTTTTTCTGTACCTATGGAGATGGTCTCTCAACGATTCCGCTGGACGCGCTGTTATCATTTCATCGCTCGCATGGGGGCATGGGTACTTTAACGGGCGTGCTGGCCCCTTCTCGATTTGGCGAGCTGACGGTGGAGGGAGATCGGGTCAAGACCTTCTCCGAGAAGCCGATTGAGCCGGAGCGTTTTGTGGCCGGTGGTTTTTTTGTCTTTCGGCGGGCTTTTTTGGAGCGTCTGCGGGTCGATCCGATGTGTGTGCTTGAGCGGGAGCCCCTGGAGGATTTGGCGCACGATCAGGAGCTGCGGGTGTTTAAACATGAGGGATTCTGGGCGAGCATGGATACGTGGCGCGATTGGCAGGCCCTCAACGAGCGTTGGCAGAGAGGAGATCGTCCGTGGGCGCGCTGGGAGGGCCGAAGCTGATCCCTGACGGTTCTCGGGATGGAACCTTCCGGCTGCCAAGTGGATGCCATTTCTGCCCTCCGACCTGACCGGCGCGTTTAACTTATACTTCTATTAAATATCAAGGTGTTGCGCCCGTGGTTTTAGCTCCCTCTTTGAAAGAAGTGTGTCGTGCTGGTTGAGCTTCATGCTAAGTGCTGAACTTTTCCTACCTGCATCTGTTCCTGCTAGACAAATGCGCAGAGTTTTAATACAACTCGACGAGGATTTTGCCGTCATAACGTGGGACGGTTATCATTTAATCTATCGCAGGAGCACTTCATATATCTGGAGCAAGATATGCATAAAGAGTCATATGAGCCGTGGTTACGCACAGCGCGCCCCACTCTCCAGGCCAGTGTCCGCCTCATTTGTTTTCCCTTCGCAGGGGGAGGGGTCTTACCCTATCGTAGCTGGGGATCCATTCTGGGGCCCTCGGTGGATGTGCTGCCAATTCAGCTTCCGGGACGCGATGGTCGTTTTGGAGAGCCGCTCTGTCGTCGCATGGATGAGCTTGTCTCGCGTCTGGCAGGAGCACTCACCCCACTTTTGGATGTCCCGACGGCCTTTTATGGGCACAGCATGGGAGCGTCGATTGCCTATTATCTCAGCCGTCGTCTGCGCGAGCAAGCTGGCAAACTTCCCATGCATCTGTTTGTGGGGGCACGGCGTGCTCCGCATCTGCCGGAGCGACTCCCCTTCCGTCATGAGCTGAGCCAAGACGAGCTGCTGCGGGAGCTTCGCCGCATGGGGGGGACACCGGAAGAAGTGCTCAACAACGCAGAGCTGCGTGCGCTCTTCCTGCCCATCCTCTTGGCCGATTTTGAGCTGATTGAGCTGACCCGCTATCGGACAGCGACACCTCTGGAGTGTCCGATCACCGCCTTTCGAGGCGCTCTCGACACGGAGCAGAGTGCAGAGCAGATGGAGGCTTGGTGTCACCATACCTCGGTGGGATTTGAGCAGGTGATCCTGCCCGGTGGACACTTCTTTCTGACCAGCGAAGCCCCGCTGCTGCTCCAAGAGCTCTCGAAACGTTTGGGAGAGCTGCGGCACCATACCGCCCATCCACCCCCTTCTGTGTGACGTGCTCACGTCTGGTGCTCTTTCTGGCGCTCCTCACCCTGCTGTAGTCTCCTCAACCTGCTGTTGTCTCGTCTCGCTGCTGTAGTTTCCTCTCTCTGTGGTACGTATTTTACCGCTCCATGCACCTCAAAAACGCTCATCGTTCTTATAACACTGATATTTTCGGCCTTTCTTTGATCTTGATAAGGCGTACACCCCGAATGCCCGAAGAGCAAAATGAGGATGTAAAAATGCATTCTCTGTTATGTAAATATTTCGCGGAGTTCGCTCTATAAAAAAACAATCGGTCTCTTCATGCTCACCCGTCTGTTCATCTGGGGTGATACTTCCTCCCTCTGGGCGCACGCTCGAGACGCCTCGGGCCAACCGACACTCGCCCGGCGAGCGGATGCCCAAGCTCCGGCTCTCAAAGATCGAGTGGCCCTCGATTTGCTCGAAGACCTCGAGCGCGCCCGTGCGCAGGATGCGCCCCTGCGGGTGATCATTCAGCTTCATGGCCCGCTGCACTCTCTGGCGGCGAGCCTGCCTCAGCGGTTCCCCATGCAGGTGCATCGCACGCTCAAGAGCAGCAACGCACTGGTGGCCACCGTGCGCGCGCAACAGCTCACCAAGCTGGCTCAAGATGCCTCCGTGCGCTGGATTTCACCGGATCGGGTGGTCACGCAGCTTACCACCTCCGAGCCCATTGGCCACATTGCCGTCACCACGGGTATGAATCAAGTGGCCATCAGCGCTGCTTATCCAAGCCGGCCATCAGGAGACAATATCACCATCGGCATCATCGACTCCGGGACATGCCACTGGTGTGACCCCATCTGGTCCGATGATGGCATCTCCCGCAGCATGGGCATGGTCGAGCTCTCGGGAGAGAATCTCGAACAGACCGATCCCGGAGGCGACTACGACGGAGGCGACATCTACGGCCACGGCTTTCACGTCACCAGCATTGCCACGGGCAACGGCTACCTCTACGGAATGGAAACCGATCCCGCATGGGAGTTTGGCGGCATCGCACGCGGCGCACGTTCGTTGAGCTTTCGTGTCCTAGACTCCGAAGGAAAGGGGTATGCCTCCAACGTGATCGAGGGCATTGAACAAGCAGTGGATGTGATGCTCTACGCCGATCCCAGCCTGCGGGTGATCAACCTCTCCTTGGGGACCGCTCCGAAGGAGTCGTATCGCACGGACCCACTCTGCAAAGCCACCACCTACGCCGTACAAAAAGGGCTGGTGGTGGTCGTCGCCGCCGGAAACTACGGCATGAACGAAAAGAGCCAAATCGTGCATGGGGGCATTCTCAGCCCCGCCATTGACCCCAACGTGATCACCGTCGGCGCGGTGGACACCAAAGGCACCAACACACGCACCGATGACGTGATCACCACGTTTTCTTCGCGAGGCCCCACCCTGGGATGCACAGGCTCCAGCATCAGCACCTGTGATCTGTTGCCCAAACCGGACCTCGTGGCTCCCGGTGCCAACATCATCGCAGGCGCTTATCCCTGGAATCACCTCTCGTATGCCTATCCCAAGACCTGCGTCTTCACCTACTGGGATGAATACGCTCAACAGGAGTTATGTGCGTGGGGCAGCCTGTTACGGCTCAACGGCACCAGCATGGCCGCACCGATGGTCAGTGGCACGGTGGCGCTGATGCTCGACGCCAATCCCTCCCTCACCCCTGCGCTGATCAAGGCGATCTTGCAATACACCGCCATTCCGGTCCACAAGGCCGGTGTGCTGGACAGCACATCCTTTGTCTGGGGCGGCAGTGTCGTGCAGAGCTCCACCTTGGTGACGCCCAGCTCCAGCTTGGTGGATGGACAGTCGATGACCTGGGGCACCACCCCTTAACCCTCAGCGGGCCACCCATAGGCGCTGGCTCAGCTTCTGCAAGAGGGCTTCGGGTGTGTGGCCGAGCAGCAGCTCTCGCCAGCGACTATACCCTTCGTACCCCACCACCAGCAGATCGG
>JBJTQF010000142.1:0-6533 GCA_046075485.1 Myxococcota bacterium
AAAAATGCTGAGATATCAGCAGGTTGTTCAAAATGAGGTATGGCTGGCATACATCTTGCAAGTCGTGCTGGCACCTGCACCTCACGGGGAACGGTATGATCGATTGAAGACCCTCATACATTGGAGTTTATATGCGCCGTCTCAGCTCTTTGTTTTTGTTGGCCATGTTTACCGTCACCGCTTGTACGCCTGAGGATTCCACAGAGAATCTCGCGGGTTGTCAGGATATCTCATCGACCGCCTTGAGCTTGGATGAGACCTCCACCCTCGGATTTAAAGCCTCGGATCTGTTGGCGGCGGTGGAGAAGACCTACACCGACACCCTGGTCTGGAGTGATGGCTCGACCACCGGCTTAACCTTATCAATTGATTATGCAGACGGTGCCATCGCCTTTGTGGACTCAGAGTATCAGTCCGCCGACGATGGTAGCGAGATGTATGCACCCGACATGATGATGTGTCCTGACCGGATGGACATCGCCGTCAACGTGACCTTCAAGACCGATGATGGCGCCTTCGACGAGTCATGGTCTCTCACGCTGAACACCACAAACGGCACCGAAGGCGCTCTTTATGAAACGCTGGCGCTGGATGGGCTCAAGGGGACGTATGCCATTCGTGAGCTGGATCCAGCAGATTTTGATGAAGTGATGGCCTTTATCAGTGTGAAGGTCTCCGCCGAGGGCTCTCAAGGGGAACTGTATGAGCAAGGCTCCAAAGTGGACGGTGAGACGGCGATGGCCGAAAATGCGATGGCAGGAAGCTGGCCGGCGGTTTCGGCGCAGTGAGGCGCTCATGCTCCGGCGCTGCCTGCATCTGCTGCCTGCATCTTTGGTGAAACGGGGAGGATGAGGCGCTTCCGTCGTCGGTGATTCCTGAGCAGCCGCTCTTTTGGGGCTGACAGCCTCCGACGGTTGTGATGTTCCAGCTTGAGGGGCGCTATCCCCTGGAGGCTTTTGCTCCGCTTCAGGAGCAGCGTGTGTTGTTCATCGTCCTGCCGATGGAGTGAGCCTGCTGACGTTTTATCCTCCAGCCCTTTGATTTCCTCGCCCCAGGCTTCTGGACACTCAAGAACACATGCAGTACGATGCCTCCTACGGTCCTGCCTGGACTTCTTCTGTTTTTTCTGCGGAGGTATTATGCGTTTTGCTGTTTCATCCTTGAAGCCCACCCTTCAGGGGGCGTGTGTCTCACTTACCTTGCTGTGTCTGGCTGCTTGTGGCCCTCAGTCCACCGGCCCAGCCGGTAAACAGGATGTGGATGGAGATGGCAGCTATTCGGACGTCGATTGTAACGATACCGACGACACCCTCTATCCGGGAGCTCCCGAGCTCTGCGATGGCATCGACCAAGACTGTGATCAAGAGATCGACGAAGATCCTTCCGACCCCAGCCTCTGGTATCCCGACGGTGATGGAGACGGGCTGGGAGCCGGTACGCCGGTGAGCGCCTGTGAGCAGCCTGCCAACACCTCCGCCAGTCTCGGAGACTGTAACGACGCCAATGCAAGCATCAACCCCAGTGCTTCCGAGCAGTGTAACGAGCAGGACGACGACTGTGATGGCCGCACCGACGAAGGGGTGGAGACTCCTTATTATCGAGACGCGGATGGAGACGGTTATGGCGATCCCGAGGTGATCACCCAGGGCTGTGAGCCTCCTTCCGGGTATGTCGCAAATAAAGATGACTGCGACGACGACCGAAAGGAAGTCAACCCCGCCGCTTCCGAGCTCTGTAATGGACTGGATGACAACTGCTCCGGGGTGATTGACGAAGGTTTTGAGTCCAGCATCTTTTATCCCGACCAAGACGACGACGGCTTCGGAGACAGCAGCGCCGGGCAAGAAGCATGTGTGGCACCACCGGGTTATCTCGACAACGGCGAAGACTGCAACGATCAAGACAGCGCCATCAACCCGTTGGGCACCGAGAGCTGTAACCTCCTGGACGACGACTGTGACGAAGAGATCGACGAAGGTTTCTCCAAAAACACCTATTATACGGACAACGATGGAGACGGTTTTGGTGTCACCAGCCAAGTGATCTCGGCCTGTCAGCAGCCAGAAAATGCCTCCAGCCAGGGCGGAGACTGTGACGACCGCTATCCAGAAGTAAACCCGGCGGCGACGGAAGCCTGCAACGGGCTCGACGACAACTGTGACGGCCAGATCGATGAAGGGGGGGCGCTCTCCTACGCCGACGCGGACGGAGATGGTTACGGAGACCCCAATGCCAGCTCCGCCCTCTGCCCCATCCAGAGTGGATATGTCGGCAACAACCGCGACTGTGACGACACCGACAACGGCATCAACCCCACCGCTGCTGAGCGATGTAACTTTGCCGACGATAACTGCAACAAGGTGATCGATGAAGGGGTCTCGATTGAGCAGCTCGTCTCAGGCGAAGTCCATACCCTGGCGTTGTGTGGAGATGGCTCGGTGTATGCCTGGGGATTTAACGGCTCAGGCCAGCTCGGAGACGGTACGAATGATTCGCGCTTGACCCCGGTGAAGATCGAGCGCCTCTCGGGTGTGACCTTTATTGCAGCGGGTTATCAGCACTCACTGGCCGTCACCAGCAGCGGACAGATCTACGTCTGGGGCGATAATGGCGGCGCTCAGCTTGGTGATGGCACCACTGTCTCGCGGGTGGAGCCACAGAAAGTCACCATCCCGTCGAGTGTGCCGCTCAGCGTGACCCCGGTGACCGTGGCGGCAGGCTCGATGTTTTCGCTGGTCCTGCTCTCGGACGGGAGTTATCTGGCCTTTGGCACCAACGACGAAGGCCAGCTCGGAGATGGTTCGGAGGCATTCCAGCAGAAGAGCCCGGTGTTGGTCAAGCCCACCACTGCCGTGAAGTTCCTGGCCGCAGGGTCCGCGCATGTGCTGGCCATCGGTCAAGACGGCTCGTTGTGGAGCTGGGGCTCCAACCGTTCCGGTCAGCTTGGTTTGGGCGACAAGACCACTCGCAAGACCCCCACCCAGGTGGGAGGGCTCAGCAATGTCTCGCTGATCGCGGCGGGTCAAGCGCATTCCCTCGTGGCGCTTGCGAATGGTGCCTTGTTTGCGGCGGGTCGTAATTTCAACGGCCAGCTTGGTCTGGGAGACACCATAGATCGTTCCGTACTGACACAGGTGAGCACTTTGGGCGGTGCGGTCTCGTTGGACTGTGGTTTCCAGCACTCCTCGGTGGTGGACGATCAGGGCCTGCTCTATACCTTCGGCGCAAACTGGGAGGGGCAGCTTGGCATCGGCTCCAGTACCGCCTGTGATCCCAACCAGCCTTCGAGCTTTAACTGTGTCTTAACGCCGACGGAAGTGGTGGGATTGGAGTCTATCTCGGACTCCAGCGCCGGATATCTCTTCACGGCAGCCTTGCGGGAGGATGGTGTGGTCTTTACCTGGGGCAGCAACAACGAAGGCCAGCTCGGAGACGGCACCACCGTCTCTCGTTCGACTCCGATGGCGATCATCGGGACGCCCTGAGGTGGGAAATGAGCGGGATGGGTGAGCAGCACCTGCGTCGAAGCTCACCCTCACAACGCTGTTGGACAGTGGCAGACGTTTTTAGTGGCGTGCGCTGGCGCGAGCTCTTGTCGAAGCGGTGTCCCCATACCGTTTATGTGAGACCTGCGATCCACCCAAGGTGTTAAATTCCTTTAGGTTTGAGCGTGCATCCCGATCATAATCCCCCGAAGCAGAGAGGGGCTCCTGACTGCCCACCTTATACGGCACCAGAGAGAGTGGCGTCGGATGCCACTGATTGACCACTTGAGCCAGCCCACTGGAGACGGTGGCATACTCCGCACACAACGTGGCCCACCAAGTACCCCATCCAAGCGTATTACATTGCTCCCAGTTGGCTTGAAATGCCGACTCTACATTTGCCTGAGCACAGCGGGCTTCGGTTAACAGACGCCACTCATATCCTTCTGGAATGCCGTTGCGGTCGAGATCGGCCAGCGCATCGGCCTCCCAGCTTCCTTCTGGGTTGGAGTTGTGGGCATCCAGCGACTCTTGCCAGACGTTTTGTACGCACGCGGACTCCGCGCCCTCCACATAAGCTGCGGTGAGCGTCAAGGTTGCACCCGGCTGAAGTGCGACCTGTGAGCTGCGCAAAGACTCGCGCCCAAATCGATAGCCGGTGGGCAGCTTGCCGCTGAGGATCTTGCCGGTGGGCATGACCACCTCGACCTCGGCGTCATAGGCGACGCTGTTCCGGTTGGTCAAGCGGGCGGTGATGCTGCTGCCGTTGTCCAGATATTCGACATCCAGCGAGGCATTGCCCAAGCGGGCGTTGCTCCAGGAGACCTGGCTCCAGGGCAGTGCGGGTCGAAACGAGAGCTTACGTGCGGGGACATCCGCCTTAACGCCCAGCAGGTTGTTGATCATCAGCACGTTAAAGACGCTGGTGGCATAGTCCACTTTGGGGGTATCGATGGGCACGGCTCCTTCGCAATAGTTGAGCCGTCGGCGCACATCTTGCACACGGTCTTCCTGGTAATCATAAGGCCACCACCAGACGGAACCATCCACATCGGTCATCTGACGCCACTGCTTTAACGCGGCGAGTTGTTCCGTCTCGTTGGAAGCACCCGCCAGGAGGGGCAACCAGCCCGGTGCCGTCACCGAGCACAGAAAGCCATTGGCATCCCAGTGGAGACCCTTGACGGCATTGTTATACAAGTAGTTGACACCCGTAAAAGCAGACTTGTGATGTTGTGTCAGTCGTGCATCTTCTTGGGGAAGAAACCCATAATAGTCTGCCAACACCAGCCCGATTTCTTCTCCATCGTGGCTTAAGACCTCCGACGTGACGGCACCTGAGCGCAGACTGCCTTCCGCGAGCTGGAGTCCAAACGCGCCGGTCACAACACTGCGACGCAGCAAGGCTTCTTTGAGCGCATCGGCGGCAGCGGACCAACGCTGAGCGCTCAGCGTATCCAGCCAGACCTCTTCGGCCAGCCGTGCCGCCCCTTTGAGCACGTACCATACCAGAACTTGAGAGCCGGAATGAAAATCACCGCGTGCGGGGCCGTCCCAGATATAGTCGGCGGGGAACAGTGGCTCTTCCGAGTCCATAGAGTCGAGCAGCCGGTCGATGAGGCAGCGTGTTTCCGCCTCATAGAGTCCACCGTCTGCAAAAAATGAAGTGTCACCGGTGCGGAGATAATAGTCGGTGGCGTAGATGCTCCCCAGCGTGGTCATATACAGAGAATAGCTGACATCGGGGCCACCACAGCCGTATGCCAGGTCTCCTCCAGGCACCAGACCGGCTAAGACCTGGGGGGGTCAGCATGCCCAGCAGGTGCCAAGAGCCACCACGAGGCATGGCCAGTGTGCCATCTCCTCGCCGCAGTACGGAGGTGTAAGCAGCGGTGGTATAGCGGATAAACAGCTCTGCAAAATAGGGATCTCCTGGGATACTGAGGGTGCCCAATCGAGACTGAAGGCTGCTCCGAGTGGCATTCAGCCACTGTACCGCTGACTTTTGCAGCAGCAGATCGCGGGTAAAGCGTAACTCTGGCACACCTCCTCCCACGAGGTAGCCAAACGAAAGCACGCGCGAGGCTCCGGCGGCCAGCGAGAAGCTGATCTGAGGGGCTGAAGGGCTCCAGGTGAGTCCATCCAACGGTAAGATGGCCTCGTATCCGGCGACGACAGGCCCCACTTCTGCAAAACGGGGTGCATAATTCCGGGTATCGCCGTGATGGTTTGCTGGAATGGGGGAGGCTGCGGTTCCGTACAGTGTGGCCCGTGGCAGGGTCGAGTCGAGGGTGCGGGCATCGCGGAGCTGGGGGGTGTGCTGAGGGTTACGTTCTGTACGCTGCTCCCCACGTTGGAGACCTTCAGCACCAGAATGACCGCGCGTGGCTGCTGTTGGCCGGTCGGTGCTTGTTCTGGTGAGAACGAAACCAGCTCCACCTGGAGATTGTTCATCCGAGAGGTCCACTTCGGAAAGAGCTGCTCTGCAAAGCCCACGCTGGTGTTGGGGAGTGTGTTGAGCCAAGCGGTGCGGCTGCCATCTCCGATGGAGAAGGTCCAGGGGGTTCCGGCAATAAAATCGGTTGCTTGGAAGAGCTGCTGTTGTCCATCGGCACCTTGTCCATAGCCAGCCAGTGGGCCATAGACGAAGGGGTATTCCAGGAGCCCATTGGCGTCGAACTCTGCGATCAGGTTCATGTTGGAGACGTCAAACCAGGGTTGGGTGAGGTCGTCGGTGTTGGTTCCGGTGGAATTTGGAACGGTATAGTAGGAGTTTGTGGTATCTTTTGACTGTCGTGTGCTGGTGATGCCAAAATAGGAGCTCTCGGTGGCGGTGAAAATGTCTCCCACGCTGGTGAGCTCCGCAGCGATGGCAGGGTGTGGCAGCAGCAGGGTGAGCAGTAGGAGCAGTCCATAGGGTCTTGCATGAGCTGGCATAACAGCCTCCTTTGTGTAAGTGTCGAGACATCTTATGTCACACGTTTCAGAGGCGTCATCTTCATTTCGCCCTGTGGCTTGACAGAACACACCCAGCCCCTCTTGTCGAAC
>JBJTQF010000143.1:0-11010 GCA_046075485.1 Myxococcota bacterium
ACTTGGCTCAGCTCAACCATGCGCGAGAGGTTGAAGCCCGGCTCGAGCAAGAAAAGGCCCAGCACTTGGCTCAGCTCAACCATGCGCAAGAGGTTGAAGCCCGGCTCGAGCAAGAAAAGGCCCAGCACTTGGCTCAGCTCAACCATGCGCGAGAGGTTGAAGCCCGGCTCGAGCAAGAAAAGGCCCAGCACTTGGCTCAGCTCAACCATGCGCAGGTGATGAGCCTTCAGCTCGAGGCCACGCAGCAGCAGCTTCAGAGCCTGATGGCGGAAGTGGAGCGTCTGCGTCAGACCTCCACCCCCTGAGCTGTCGGCAAACCTTCCTTCCGACCGCTCCGCCTCCGACCGCTCCCCCTCAGAGCATATCCGCCTTTACCTGCACCCGCTGCTGATCAAAGAGCTGACGATATTGTTCCGCATTGTTCTCGAGAAGCTGCTGATTCTGAAGGTTCTGCTCCAGCTCCATCGGAGTCTGCTCATCCTCACGGTCCAGCAGCGGCCCCTCCCCGGAGAGCCAAGCGTACTTGTCCCCCAGACGCGCCAGCACCGAGAGCCCCCCACTCCGACCTGCCAGGAAAACAGAGCCCAGCGCATCCGTCTTGCCCTGCCACGCCAGCTCTGAGTTCCCGAAGAGCCAGAGACGCGCCTCCGGCACCCCTCGCCCCTTCTCATCCACCACCCGCAGCAGCAGCCCCTGCCCCGCATCCGTCGAACGCTCCAGCCGCAAGTTCGAGCGGATCAGCAACGTGCGATAGGGAATCCCCCCACTCAGCACACTGAGCAGATAGGCGCCCTCCGGCAACGTCGGAAGTGGCACCTCCCCCTGCACATTCACCAGGCCCTTCTGCACCGCCGCCGGACGAAGCCCATCCACCCGCACCTCCTCCGGGTTGAGCTGACCCGCCTCCTGCAACACCAGACTCTCCAGCGCGATGCGATAGGCCGTCACCTCCACACTCGCCCCCGGACGCAGAGCCGCCTGCAACAGCCGAGGCGACGACACCCCCTGCACCTCCACCTGCTTCCAGCGCGGAGCACTTCGACGGAGATAAGCCGCACGCGCCACCGCCTCACCGCTTGCAGCCCCCTCCGACACCTGATCATAGACCTCCAGCGCATCCTCCACGCGCCCGAGCGCCTCGAGCACCCGCCCCTGCTCCAGCCGGACCAGACTGAGCGCCTCCGGTGGAATGCCCTCCGCCCCCTCGTCGAGTGACTTCACCAGCGGCTCGAGCAGGCCCAGCGCCGCCTTCGCCTGCCCCTGCGCCAGCTTTGAGCGTACATCCGCCAGCGCGAGCTGCCAGCTCACATCCGTATCCTTATAACGCTGCGCCAAACGACCCGCCAGCGCCTGCACCCGCTCAGGGGCCCTCAGCCGCTCCAGCGTGTCGAGCAACAACGCTGCCGCCTCCGGTGCCACTTTAGACTGAGGATACAGCAACAAAAAGCGCGAGAGCTCCCCCACCGCCGTGAGCCTCAACGACGTCGGCGTGAAACCCTTTCCACGCTGGCCCTCATCCGCCGTCGCCAGCAGGCTCGAGGCAAACAGATAACGCGCCTGCTCCACCGCCGGGGTCTCCAGCGAGCGTTGCATCAGAATCCGAGCAAGCCGGAAGCTGACCATACGCAGGTTGAGGTTCTCCAGCGGCTGAATCACCGCCAGCTCCTCCGTAAAGCGCGCATCCAACACCGTGCGCGCCCCCGCGAGCGCCCGCTTGTAGTTCCCCTGCGCTGCAAAGGCCCTCGCCACCTCCGCCGCCAGCTCCAGCGACAGCTCTGTGCCCTTGTCACGCTCCCGTATCGCCTCAAACGCCTTGAGAAAGAGCGCCATATCCTTGCGCAGCCGAGCGCCCTCCAGCATGGCCGGACCCAGCCGCTGCAACGCCTCTGCTGTCAACGCCACCTCCGTCTGGAGCTTCTGCAAACGCGCCAGCGCCTCCGCATCCCCACGAGAGGCACGCTGAAGGCTCAACCCCAGCAGCTCATCCAGGCTCATCGCGTCCTGGAGCGCCGATTCTCGAGGCAAATCCCCCTGCACCGTCACCCCTCCACTGCCCAGACGCTCCCCCAGCGGAGCGTACCACGACAGCTCCAGCTTGACCGGCTCCGGGGTCGCCGATTTCAGCGCCACCAGACAGATCACCTCCTGCGGATACACACTCGGCGGCAGGTCCAGAAACGGCTCACGCACCTTCACCACTGGGTGTTGAGGACAGACCACCCGGGTCGGCAGCACCGACGGCTCCACATAGGTCTGCACCGGAAACCACCGCTGCGCCGGCACCCGCGAGACCGTCGGCAAGTCATAACTCACCTGACCCGACTCCAGCGCCCGCGTTCCCCGCTCAAACAAGATCCCGCGACCATAGGCCAGCGGAGGCCGCGCCTCCACCTTCAGCGGACGCCCACTCGACGGCGACACGACCGGCTCCGTGCGGAAGCTCTCCTCCAGCCGGGCCGGATCCAGCCCCACCGCAAACACCAGGGCCTGAAGCGCCAGCGCCCGCTCCTCCGGCAAGACCTCCTCCGACCGCGCCAGCCGCCAGAGTGAAGGCACCAGCTTCAGATTGTCCAGCTTGCCCTGCACCACCACCCGCGCCGCTTGCACCGACAGGCTGTCCCCCGACAGTGCCGTCAAGACCTCCTCGAGCTCCCCCGGCTGAGTCGCCCACAAGGTCAGGCCCGCCCGCGCACGCGCCCAGGGCTCCAGCGCCGGATCCTCGAGCAGCCGGAGCGCCATCGTGCGAGCCTTCTCCGCATTAAAGGGCACCATCGCCAGGGCCTGACGCGCACGCTCCACCCGCCGAGAATCCGACAACTCAGGAAAATAAGGCGTTGAACTCCGGTTGAGCAGGGTGAGGCCCTGCATCGCCGCCTGTGTCTCCGCCAGCGCCCCCCCCACCGTTCCTGCCAACGCCTCCGGCGCACTCGCCAAGAGCCTCGCCTTGATCCGGCCCTCCAGCGGCTTCGGAGCCCTCAGCGACGTGGCCAGCACCTGCGCACGCTCCGCCAGAGGCAGACGCTCCACCAGCGCCAGCAAGGAAATCGCATCACCCTTCCAGAGCGGAGCGGGGGCCGCAGGCTGCACCTCCTCCGCTGAGACCGGCATTGAGCCCTGCACCGTCAGTTGTTGCTCGAGGCTCAACCAGCGGCCTTCCGGCGTGCGTGCCATCACCACCAGACGAGCCGCCGTGACCGAGCTCGGCAGCTCCAGCTCCCACGCACCCGGTCCCACATCCAGCCGAGACGCCAGCACCCGCGAGAGGCTGGGCGGATACAGCTCAGGCTTCCACAGAGCAGGGGCTTCACGTCGTTGTCGAGCAGCGCCGAGCATACCTGACGCACTGCCAGAGCCGAGCCCCCCCATCATCCCACCCAGCACCACTGGAGCCGCCAGCTCCTCCGCCGCCGCCTTCTCGAAGTCCATAGGCTTGGGTTCAGCCGCTTCCGCTTCTCGAGCTTCTTCCGCCAGCAGCGCCGAGGCGATTTCTTGCCCTTCGAGCTGACGAGACGCCTCTACCCCACGCGGATGGGCCCGCGTTGTGCCCAGATCTTGAGACAGCCGCAGGTTCAGCTTCCAGGGCTGATGGTCCGAGACATCGTGCAGATAGGCATACAAGCGGGAGCCCTCCGGCAATCCCGCCCCCAACACCAGGGTTGATTTACCCCGCTTGAGTGTGCCCGAGGCCGCCGCCAAGCCCTCACGCGGCTGCGTCAGCGGCAAGACAAGCTGAACCTGAGCGGTACGAGCCTGCTCGGGAGTCGAAGGCGCATTCTTGTTTGTCTCGGGAGCCTGCGCCGGCGTGCTCACCACCGAGAGCCAGCTTGCCGCTGCTTCAGGAGGACGTACCAGACCTTCGGGGGCGAGCGGCTGACCGGGCAGCCTCACCGACGCTTGAAAGTGTTTCGCGCCGGAGCGCACCACCAACGCCGGAGCCGAGCCAGTCCAGCGGCCCTGCGCATCCACCTGCTGTTCTGGGGCCAACATCTGCACCAGTACCGGCGGGCTGAGCCGACCCTCACGCCAGCTCACCACCTCCCATTTACCGGCACGGGGCAGGCTCAAGGCGGCACCGGGTGGCACCCAGCGCACTTGGCGGCGATCTTCGTGGGTGGCTTTGAGCCATGCATCCGGTGGAGCCTGATACGTCAGCACCTGTCCCAGCCAGCCGACATGCGCCAGGGTGGGCGGAAGTAAGGCCGGCTCGGGCACACTCGGCAAAGGCAGGCTGAGATGCTCCTGCCCCATCGCCACCGAGAGATTGGGTTTTTCGTCGGCGAGCAGCAGGCTCAGGTCGAGCTCCAACGCGACCCCTTCGGAGGTCATGGGGGCGATCACACGCTTTTCTCCCCACGGGAGGGTGACGGTGAGGGTGGCCTCCACGGGTGCAGGGGCTTGAGGCTGGAGCTCAAAGACGCGCAGGGAGAGCTTCTCGCCTTGTCCGGGCAAGACTGGCTCAAACTGAACGGCAAAGTGGGGGTTGAGCACGGTGGCGGGGGCTGGCACGGACAGGTTCTGGGAGGGGCCCTCCGCCACTTGAGCGAAGAGTCGTCCGCCGCCGACGGCAAAGATCTCCCCGACGGCCACGCCGTTCTGAGCTTGGAGTGGCACACTCTCGAGGAGCGACTCGGGCACCCCTGCGCGGGCGGGTGCATACGAGGAGAGGCTCAGCGGGCCGGAATACCCTGGCACCACCACCATGACGGGGGCTGGACGACCGGTGGTCTCCACTGCTTTATCGAGCAGGAGCAGGGTTGGTGCGGCGTGGGTGGGCAACATGCCACCTTCTATCCCGGTCAATCCAAAACCGAGCCGTTGATCTTTTTTGGCCATCAGCTTGATCTGGCCTTCGAGCTTATCGACCACGGCGAGCCCTTGAGCGTCGGTGCGCACCCGCACGAGCTTGCCTTGTGCATCGAGCAGGCTGAGCTCGGCGTCGGGCACGGGGGTATTTCCATCGAGCACCAGCACGGCGAGCTGCTTGAGCTGCTGCAACATCTCCAGGCGGAGCGGACGCTGCGTCACCAGGGAGGTGCTGCGGAGCTCTTCCGCGCGCACGGTGAGGGCGGCCAGTGCTCCATCGAGACGCGGGGCGAGCCACTGGCGTTTGAGGCGGGGCAGGCCATCTTGTCCGGTGGCAGCGGCAGGGAGCTCATAGCTCAGATCCGGCGAGATCAGATAGGCGTCGATGGGGGCTTCGAGCGGATGGGCTTGAGCGGCGCGGAGGATGGCTTCGGGCTCCACCCGATGCTCGAGCACGGTGAGGGGACGGGGGGGAGTGACCAGCACTTCGAGTTTTCCGGCGTGGCGTTCGAGGAGCATGAGGGGAACATTTTGTGCATAGGCCACGAGGATACGTGCTTCGGGGCTGGTGGCGTCGTTGCAGAGCTCTTCGAAGCGGGAGGCGTCCAGCTCGGTGGCACC
The DNA here is from genome assembly GCA_046075485.1 of Myxococcota bacterium. Lineage (GTDB taxonomy): Bacteria > Myxococcota_A > UBA796 > JAJRTE01 > JBJTQF01 > JBJTQF01. Next base: position 5,425 of record JBJTQF010000143.1, read on the forward strand.
TTCGTCGAGCAAGCGGCTGGCGAGCTCTTCACACGCGGGGGTGAGCCGAGGGAAGCGGGTGAGCAGCTCCCACAGGGCGACGGTGCGTCCTTGATCTTGGGCCAGGGCTTCGTAGTGGATGAGGGGGTCTCGAGTCACCCCTTGCGCGAGCAGTTTTTGTGCGGCTGCTTGGCGGGGAGCTCCGGCGGGGAGGCGGATGAGGCTCTCTCGGGCGGCGCGGTCGGCGTCGTCGCGGGCTTTTTCTCCGGCTTCAGATGCGCCTTCGTGGGAGGCCACTTGCAGCCAGCGTTGGCGGCGTTCTTCGGGGTCTTGGCTGTTGCGGGCCCATTCGTCGCGGGCTTCGGAGGCCACTTCCGGCTGATTAAAGAGGGACTCGAGGGCGGGTGCGCCGAGGCTCTCATCTTCCTGCATGGCTTTTTGTGCCAGGGTCAGCCGCAGGTTGGGCAGACGTTTGGCTTGAGGAAATCGGCGACTGAGGCGCTCGAGCAGGGCGAGCTTTTGCGGGGTGGGCACGTCGAGGTTGGGCAGCAGGCTGGCGGCTTCGAGGGCTTGGGCTTCGGGGCCATCGTTGAGCACGGGCTCGAGCAGGCGGAGGGCGCGGGCGGGCTCGCGGCTGCTGAGGGCGCGGGCCGCATGTACTCGGGCGGCGGGGTGACTTGGTTCGGTGCTCAACCGTTTGCGGGCCAGCTCAAAGGGGCGGTTGCCGAGGGCATGGGGATCGAGGCTGAGATACAGATCTTCGGCGCTGCGTTGAAGTTCCTGACCGGGTTGCAGCTCGAGCAGGGCGTCGAGCAGGGCGGCGGCGCGGGGGGTATCACGGCTGGAGAGCTCGCGTGCTTGGTCGAGCATCAGCTTACAGAGCAGGCTGCGTTGTTCTCCGTTGAGGGCGCGGTCGAGTCCTTCGAGGGTGAGTTTTGTGGCTTCGGCGGTTTTGCCACGGGCGCGGAGCACATCCACGCGGCCCCAGAAGGCTTCGGGGGAATCCCCTTCAAAGAGGCGAGCGGCGGTGTCGAGCTCACCTTTCTCGAGGGCTACTCGTCCGGCGACCCACCGCAGCAGGGGATCGGTGCTGGCGCCTCCTTCGAGCAGCTTGAGGGCGGCATCGAAGCGGCCTTCGAGCACGGCGCTGAGGGCTTGTTCCTCGAGGGTGGGGGCGGCCATCATGGGCTGGGTGGAGGTCAACATCAACAGGGCAGCGGAAATCAGCAGCTTCTTGCGCATAGATGCCTCACGGGAGCAGGTTTGTTGTGGGGGCATTGTACCGATGTGGCGAGAGGAGGTCTAGTCACTCTTGCGCTTGCTAACAGAAGGTCCGTGGTGTTAGAGTGCAGGTGGTGTATCCCTGCTGCCTCCCCTGGAGTAACGCCCCATGAAGTCACGGACACCCTCCGCTCAGTGTGCCCTCCGTATTTTGCCGCTCGTTTATTTGGCCTTCGGCGGCTGCACGCCGGAGCAGGTGGCTGACGAAGAACCCGACCCGGTGGAGACCACACCCTTACCCGGTCCTCCGCTGAGCAAGACCACCTGGAGTTCTCTTTTTGTGGAGCAAGACAGTGCTTACGTGTCAGCCCTGACGACCCTCTTCTTCAACATCGAGACCCAAGAAGACGGTGTGGTGACGGGCTGGATTTGGCACATCTGGGGCGAGCTCTATATTGGCGGGTATGAAGTCCCACCGAATCAGGTAGTCGAGATAGAAGGGACTTATACCTATGACCGCCACCTGATCATCAGCGGCTCTCTTTACGGGCACACCGCGCAGATTGACGGGATCGTGACGGAAGATGCCACCGGCCTGGACGCGGTGATCACCATTGACACCGACGCCTACCGACTGGTGGACTCGTTCGTCGCCTCCGACTATGTGACTGTTTACCCACAGTAATCATGGCGCGAGAATTTTGACCGGCGCTCCCGTGCGGAAGACCTCGCGGGTGTGCCAGTCTACGTGTACACGCGCGGGTGAAGGAAAGGCTGCTCGCGGCGCTCTTAAGGAGTGGCCTTCGTAACGATGCAGCCACTCGTGGAGCCCCGACCCTCCCACCACCCAGCGCGACACCTGGAGCTCGAGGTTCTGGTTGAGCCCCCATGCCCCTCGGTCCAGCATATAGTGATGCAAGCTGCACAGGGCCAAGCCGTTGTCGGGTGTATCCGGTCCATGCGCCGAGTGCCAGCGCACATGGGCCGCTTCGATGCCCAGTGGCTGCCGGACCCCAGACGGCATCAGCAGTGCCCCATCAAAACCACAGACTGCGCAGGAGGCATCATAGATGTCGAGGATCATGTCCCGGAACTCGCCCGCTCGTTTGAGTCGGGTGGAGATGACCACCGCACGATACCCCACCGCATCGAGAATATCGTGATGCAAGCTGTGCGGGAAGTGAGCCTCCAACAAACGACTGACCACTTCGTTGAGCAACGTCGGAGAGGTCTGCAACGGGATGGCCAGCCGCTCCGGCAGAGCCCCTATCGCATTCTGCTCTCGCAGGATCCAGCGTGGGATATCTCCCTGGTGTTTGCGTGTCCCCCGAAGTGCCACCAGCCGCTCGGACTCCAGCACCTCCCAGACACCATCGTTTTGCAGTCTCCAGAAGGGGTACTCGGGATGATAACTCTGACGAGGCGGGCCAAAATCTCGCAGGAGCTTCTCAAGAGCAGACTCGAGGGTGGAAAAGGAAACAAACCGGCCTTCACCACGCTGGAGGCGGGCCAACATCAGGAGGATCAGCAGGGGCTTATTGGGTGCGCGGGTATCCTGGTGGCTCCACACCCGGAGCTTGTCAAAGGCTTGTAATACTTCCGCATCCGAGAGAGGAGCTGCCGCCATCACACCATCCCCTACCACGCCGAGGTTTGACGCCACTTCCGGTTGAAGTGGCGGATGCCATCCATGCTCGATGCCATCCATGCTCGATGCCCGTTCATCAGGCAGCCGGCATACGCTTCCGCTTCCGCATGCTGAAGCTGACGCTCTTCATCCGTCTGATCGGGACCATCCACCGAATGCGTGAGGGTGGCGGGACGCAACTTGACACTCCATGCATCCCGGACAAAACCCAGCCGACAGCGACGCTCGGCACGTCCATTGGTCATACTGTCCACAGACTCTGCTGCACCACCGAAGAGCTGTGTCGAGTCTTCTAGTCCCAGCGAGAGGCTGATCACATACTGCACCTCACGTTGTTCTTCGTGGGAAAGTGTCATAAACAGATCGAGCTGCGCGCGGCTCTTGGGATCTCTCAGCAGGGGATGACTCCCCCACGTTTGAGCCTCGAAAGACTCTGAGAGCATGGAGAAGAGAAAGACCATACTCTCAAGTGCCGTGGTCTTTCCTTTTCCATTATGAGCCGCCAACATAAAAAGATTGGCAAGATCTCCATCTCTGCCCACAAAATGGATCTCTTCGACAACATCCCGAAACGGTCCCACCTGATCCAATGCCAGCCGCCAGGGTCGAAAGTTGTGAATGATCATCTTATTTTAATCCTCTGTTACGGAGCTTCAGACGAAGCTGATCCCAGGTCACAAGAGGCACTCGCCCCCGTGACATACGCTCCCGCACATACACGATCACATCACCTTCTCCCTGAAGGCGCTCCGCTCCCACACAATGGAGAAGTTTATAACTCTGCTCCGGCGACTGCACCTTCATCAACAGTCGCCCTCCCAGGCGCTGCTGCAATTCGGGATGCCGCTCCAGGAAGGTGTTGGCAAAACGAGCATCACTGGCCACGAGAATATGCAACGACTCAGGTGCTTCACCGAGAAGTCGCACAAGCTGATCCTCAAAAGAGGGGAAACTGTCCACGATACTCTCGGCATTGTCAATCACCAGCAGGCGAGGTTTATCTCCACTCCGCAGGCGACGCCAGAGGTAGGCGTTCGGTCCTTCCTGTGACCGCAGCTCTTCCAATGTATAGACTGAAAAATCGGAGAACCCCTTAAAACGTACCCACTCAGAGGACGACTCCTGATCCAAAAGGATCACCTCTTCTGTGGGATGGCAAAGCCCCCACTGCATCACAAGAGAACGTAAGAGACTGGTCTTTCCAGCCTCCGCTTCGCCGATGATCAGATGAAAGACCGCCTGATCAAGCGGCAAGCTCAGACGCTCCCGCTCACCCCGCACCGCCACCAGCAAACAAGCGTCATCTGCCTGCGGACGGTTGAGCCATGCCTCGACCACCGTATCTCCGAAGGTCTCCCACTGAGGACGACCCAGGGCGGTCTCAAGCCATAAGGTGTTTGGTTCTGCGCCCTTTAAAACGAAGGTGCTGTTGTCGGGCCAGCCCATTTCAAACGCCAGCTCATCACACAGCTTCTTGTTGAATCTCTTGGGTACTTCGTCATTCCAATACCGCAGTGCGATGGCGTAAGAACAGCCTCCCCGCACTTCTGAGAGCACCTCCACCGACAGCATTCTCTGTCGGAGACGCCCCTCAAGCTGGGTGGCACCTCCTGATTTGCTCGTTTCACCAAAGAGCATCTCCAGGATCATCTGCACGAGTAGCTTTTGCGCCGCCCGCATGCGTTCTATCGAACGTAAGCCACGAGAGATGTGCGCATACAAAAGCTGCACATAACGTCGGTCTAGCGCCTCGGGATCCTCTTTATTCGGCACTCCAAACAGATCTTCGTCGTGGCGTACCGAGAGTAAGGCCCGCAGCCCTTCCGTCAGATCTTGTCCTCCCGTTCTCCCTGCGCCCGTGACCTGATTCAGACTGTACTCTGCCCCCTTTCCAGTCGGGACAGGCACCTGCTCAGGAATGCCTCCCTCCTTCAGCGAGAGGGCCAACGCCACCCTCAGCGCCAGCAGCTTAGGAAGACGTGACCCCGTGCCTTCTCCCTCTTCTTCATCCGAGGTCTCACGGGCCGAGCGTGCGTAATAACTGTCCACCTGAGTCAACTGTTCCAGCTCACTCATGACCCATCGAATGGTCTTTTCATCCTGTGCGGAGGTATTCACTTTTTGCATGGTGTCTGACTCCCCTACCAGCTCATTTCAACCGAATATGTGACACCCCGCCGTCATGAGCGGCGCACTAAGAGGGTACCGGAGCGCCCATCATTCTGGAGCTGGTATTCGCAGTAGGTGTTGGGCAATACCCACGCTCGTTTGTGCTCATCCAGCTCTGAATCGGTGGGTAAGACGATCACTTGACGGGCCACCTGTGGATAAAATTGCTCCAGCAGGGACTTCTGATGCCCATAATCAATACGTCCCAGTGGGGTGTCGATGATGATGGGAAAACGGTTGCCGGTCACATCAAAAAGCGCCCACAAAAAAGCGGTGGCCACAAGCTGCTTCATCCCTTCGGAGAGACTCTTGAGACCCACCGGACGCCCATGTTCATCCCGCAGGCGAATCGACAGATCATTGTCCGCCGCGATGGAGTGAATCTGCTGCTGGGAGCTCATCAGCTCTTTCCAGTGGCGATTCATATTCCGACCAAGCTGCTCATACTGTGCGCGCCGGAAGTACTTCTCATAGGCCGTCAAAAAATTGAGCCACTCTTCAGCAGGTCCCTTCTGATCGGATTGAATCTTCGCATTTCGGAAGTTCTCTTCAGCCTGTTGCAGCAATCC
>JBJTQF010000144.1:0-46883 GCA_046075485.1 Myxococcota bacterium
CCATTCAGTCCCTTGATGAGCTTCAGCTTGTGTGAGTCGGCCTCAGCGCCCACCTCGGCCTTCCTGTTCCTCCACTGCCCACAGCTCCACCAGCGAGTCCAGCGCATACCGCGCCCCCTCAAACAGCCGTTCCTCTCGCCAAGGACAGAGCGCCGACGACGCCAGCGGCCCTCCCGTCCAAGCCTCTGCCGCCACCACCCCCGAGATATCAGGCAGCACCGGCAGCGTGCGATCTGGTGCCTCCAGCCGGAACAGCGCCAGGTTGAGCACCAGCGTGTCCACACACACCTCCACCTGCGGCGCCCGTCCTGCCTTGAGATCCGGCATGTGGTTGTAGGCGTACCACAGCGCCATCGACCAGAGATGCACTTGTTCGGGATACGCAGGCAGACGTCCTCCCGTCTCCGCCCCCAACATCGCCTTCCGCACGCGCCGGAGCCCCTCCAAGTGTGCATTGGCACTCCAGTCATCGCGGAGACGCGGATCCTCTCCACTCCCTGCCGTCGAGACCATCAGCGGCGAGCGCTCCGGCAATCCCATCATCCCCACCGTTCCCGGCCCTCCCCCGGTGGAGCCCGTCGGCCCTCCCGCTGTCACTGGAGCTTCCCCTCCTGAGCGCCCCTCCACCTTACGACCGAGCTCCCGCACCACCCGGCTCGAGAGCCCCCACGTCCCTCGATAATCGACCCCATTTCCCTCTCGGTAGAAGTCACTGACATCCGCACTGCGGGGATGCGTATGAAACAGCAGCATATGCGGAGGCAAATCCGGACGCACATTCGCCTGAAACAGCAGCCGCTGACGATGCATGTTGAGCAACATCGGCTCCAGCCGACGACTGGCCTTACGCTCCACCACCGTCTGTAACAGTCGCGACAGCCGCTCCCGGCGTGCATCCGCACTGCGAAGCTGGCCAGCAGGTTCCCCGAGCTGTTTTCTCAGCGCCGTTTCCGCCAGCGTGGGGGAGAGTCGAAGCCGTGCCTCCTCCCGCTCCGCACTGCCCTCATCCCCGCTGGAGCGGAAACTTTCCGCCGACTGTGCCACACATTCCTGCTCACGCGACGTTGCATTACTCGCCGCCGACACCATTCGTTCCTTTTCCTGCTCGGCGAGCAGCGCGTTTTCCTCCGCCTCATCCGCCACCTTCTTCACATAGAGCGAATAGCTGACGGCGCCTGTCACCCCTCCCACCAGCCCGATCACCGCAAACAACACCGTCGCACTGATGCCCGCCTTCGCCGTGCGCTTCTGGACATACGCCCAGAACGTCTCCAGCTCAAAATCGACGGAGTCCTCCACCGCCGGGATTACCCACGACATATCGGGATTATCCAGCCCTTGCGCCGTAAAACTCGGCCCTCCGTGACGCACCCGTCCCAGCTCCTGTGACTCCTCATCCGACCAGGAGAGCTCCAGCGTGATGGGCGGCAACATCCCCGTCTCACCCCGCTGAAGCTCAGGCCGAATCCGATAGCGCGTCCCCGAATCAGGACGCTCCTCTCGGCTGAGCGGACGTAAGCTGCCATCGGGCATCAACGCCCCCATGTACGCGAGCTGGAGTGTCTCCGACATTTGCCCTGACTCCCCGAAGCCCGTAAACGGAGAAGGCCCCCAGCCAGCCCCTGCCGCTCCTGCCGCTCCTGCCGATCCCGCTCCTGCCCCTGTCGCCCCTGCCGCTCCCGCTCCTGCCCCTGCTCCGACGTTCGTTCCATTTCCTGTGTTGACGGATCCTGTCCTCCCCGAGCCAGCCACTGCACCCGCCACCGTACCTGCTCGACCCTCCCCCGGCGGAGTTTCCAGACCCTCCATCGAGAAGTCAATGGCATCCGGCTCTAACGGATCGGAGAGAAACAGCGCCGCCGTACCACGGCCTGCACGTTGCCCAGCGCCTCGACGAGCGCCCTCCCCCTCCGACGTCACCGGACGGTGGGGTTGAAGCAGCACCTGGAAATCCCCCAGCTCTATCCGGCAACGCAGGAGACCGAGCGGCACCAGCCCCAGCTCTGCCGACGGTTTTTCCTCCGCCGACAGCAGCAGCGTGCGCCGAAGCCCGGGTGCTCGCCCTTCCTCCGCCCGGAGATCCACATAGAGGCGGAGCTGAAGCTCTCGTTGTTCCTCCAGCTCGATGCGCCGCGTGAGGGTGGCCGGACGCGCTCCCTCCTCGATGATGTTCAGCAGCCAAGCCATGTGTTACTCCTTCTTCAAGCCAAACGCGGGACGGTCTCGGAGGGGAGGCCGCTCAGCCCCATTTCCCTCTGCCGGATTGGAGGTCGTGGGATTTGATGACCCAGGCGTCGATGACCCAGGCGTCGGTGCCGAAGGCCGTGGCCCCACTCCCCTTAAGCTGGGCATCGGAGGCCGTCCCGGAGGCCCAAAACCCGTTTTAGGCTCCGAAGCCCCTGAACCTGCACTCCCCGCTCCTTCCCCAGCGCCTCCCGAGCCCCCTGCGCCCGCGCCCCCTGCTCCCAAGCGTGTGCCTGACCCACGACTCTCCGTGACCATCGGACGAGGTGGCGAACGAAGCCCCAACGACTGCCCAGCCCCTCGCACCTCAGGCGTGGCAGGCGCAGCAGGAGCAGGAGTAGCAGGCGTTCCTGCCATACCCGCCTTTCCCTCCGCAGTCGGCGCAGGTGGAGAGCGTAATCCCATCGACGCGCTGGCCCCTCGCACCTCGGGAGCCGCCACTGTCGGCGGACCTACTGGACCGGGCGCAATGCCTGCTCGCCCCTCCGACGCCGAGACCGGAAGCTGAACCCCACGCGCACTCGACGCGGCTGGCCGTGGTTCCGTTGCCCCTCCTGCTCCTGCCCCTCCTGCTCCTGCCCCTCCCACTCCCGCTGGCGGAATGGGCGGAGACATCAGCCCTTGTGAGAGGGTGGCACTGCGCACCTCCGTGACCGACGAGACCGGAAGTTGAGCACCGCCTGCGGCTGGAGCGCCTGCCGGTCCTTTTGCCAGCACCGACGGTTGAGCCACCATCGTCAGCGACGGAGGACTCTCGAGCACCTCACCGCTGGACGAGAACGGCAGCATCACCCCCGACGAGCGCCCAGCCGGGGCACCTGCTTTTCCGCCTGCACTGGGAGACGAAGCCGCTCCAGCCTTTCCACTCCCTCCTGCTCCTGCTCCTGCGCCTGCTCCTGCGCTTGCTCCTGCGCTTGCCCCTGCGCCTGCGCCTGTCTTCTCACCTTCTCCCGGCGCACGTTCTGGCACGGCTGCCATCGGCGCGGGGGGTTGGATTGGCTCCGGTCGAGGCGTGACGATGCTGGGGGCCGGTGTATTTCCCGTGACTGGCGCTCCCGGCGGCATATCTCGATACAGGGGATGAGCGCGGAGTCCTTCCTCCTGAGCTTCCTGTTCTTCGAGCCGACGGCGTTGGAGATCCTCAAACCGTTCGGGTTTACGCAGCGACGGGCTATTTTGAGCGCGGGGTGGTGTGACCTCCTTGTTACCAAACCCCACTTGTTTCTCGAGGGCTCCTGCGGGCGTATGCGTGCGCTCGAGCTCCGCAGCGGGCAGCACCTCAAAGTTGTTGACCATATCGGGAGAAGGCGAAGCGCCCAGCTCAGGGCCATCCCCGAGGCGGACCCGCACCCGAAAGTTGATATAGGGTCGGAGCGGTTGGCCCAGCGCCCGCATGATGAGCGCCACCGTTTCATCCGTGAGATCCTGGACGGGATCCATGCTCAAGTCTGCCTGTTCTGGCTGTTGGAGCTGCGAGAGAATTTCCGCCAGCCGTTCCCGCAGGGGCTCTCGAGGGGGGAGCGAAGCCACCAGCGCCTCCAGATATCCCAGCAGCAGCTCGGGCAGAGGCCGGGCCGGGAGGCTCACGCGCACGGTGCGTTCTCGGTGGAGTGCGCCCAGCAGCATGGCCAGGGTGGGGAGTCCGAGGGGGAGCAGCATCGACGCACCTTTTCCCGAGAGGCCCCCATCTCTTCGGCGTCCTGTCGCCCCCCCTGCGGCGGGATCGAGGTGGAGCAGCGCCAGAAAGTTGATGCCAATCGAGAACCCGGTCTGCCAGCCCACATACGGCGGCGCAAAGAGCGTGCCATCGGGTCGGAGCATCTTCAGCTCGCGGTGCCAGCTTTCTTTTTTCTCAAACGTGGTGCGTTCAAACCAAGCGCGGAGGGGTGGTGGAATGGACTCCGCCTTGAGCCCTGCGCTCTTGACCAGAGGTTGACGCGCGGATGCTTGCGGCAGACTGGGGGCTCCTTCCACCGACTGGAGCCAATCCTGGATATCCTTCATCAGCATGCCGAGAGCGTTCCAAGCGGGAGGCAGAGTCTTCCCGGTCGCGTCGGTCACACGACCCTGGACCCAGGGATACGAGATCTGCATCAGGTTAAACGACTGAGATTGTTCTCGCAGCTTGGGCTCGGGGCCGACCTGATACGGGAAGAGTACCACCGCCGAACCTTCTCCCGGTGCTGGAAAGTCCATGCGCACGGGCAGGGGTCCGAAGCCTGCTTGCTCCAGCCGAGTGGCCATCCATGCCTGGATGCCTTCCTGGACATGCTGAGCAGCCGCTGCGATGTGCTGATATTGCAACGTCGCTTCATGCATCATCTTAAAATCCTTATTCAAACTTGAGGTGGACCAGGTTTAGATTGGCCTTCATACCTGCCGAGAAAGTCCAGACATGATCCAAGCGGCTGAGATCTGTCTCCACCACCGTATCATCGGCATAGGGGAGCCATCCGTAATCCGCGCTGAGGTAAATCCCGAATAAACCCAGAGGGTTATACGGCACAAACGCGGAAAGTAATCCGCGACTGACCGGAAACGAGAGGGTATTCCACAGCTCCATGCCCACCTACGCCTCCAGCTTCCCCGACGACAGCCCGAGCATCGAGCGTCCCCGCAGGCCCCACTGGAGTCGGCGAAGGTTGGCATTATCCCCTTGTCCGCGTGAGCCCCAGGGCGTAAAGATCCCGTCCGGTGCGCGGTTGAGCTTCGGAGCCGGAGACTTCCGCAGGCCCATCGACACCCCTGCCGACGGTTTGAGCACCCATGCCGGCGTGATGGTTTCCTCATCGAGGGTGGCCTCCGCATCCCCGAGCCGCTCCAGCGTGCCCAGCCCCATCAGCTCCAGCCGGGTGAGTGCGCCGACCTCCACCCCGAACCGTCCGCGCTCTGACAGCCACCACGTCGAGAAGGTGCCCAGCGAGAAGTCTGTGGGGTTGCTTCGGTAGACATAACTTTCTTCACCGGAGCCATAACCCATTGTATCCACAAGATCTTCGTCCCCACTGACCTCCACCCCGTAGACATCCCGGCGGCCCATTCCCACATTGGCCGTCACGCTCCATTCTTGGGTGATGCGTGGCCGCCAGACCAGACTCGACGGCGGCAGCAGGGGATTATTGGGGGGTTGATAGTCGGGCAACACATGGGTGAACACCGCCGAGCCCTTATCGTCGAGCACCGACCAGCCCCAGCCTGCCACCTGGAGGCGGCAATAGTCGGGATCTCCTCTCACGAAACTGGACGTGCGTAAGTATGGAGAACGTCTAAAGAAAAAGTAGAGACCATCCTCGTTGATGGGGCGACACTCTTTGAACCACGACACATCAAACGCCATCAACAGATCCGGCGTGGGGGGAGCTCCTGGCTTCAGCGGCTGTGGATTTTTGACCAGCCAGTCCCTCAAGAGCTGGCGGAGCTGCTTCTGGAGGGCTTGCTGGAGAGGGGACTGGCTGGCATATCCGAGCTGCACCAGCTCAGCATCCGTGCGTCCTTCTCGAGCGCCGGCCAGCACACGATCCTCGAGCTTTCGTCGATTGGCCTCCACCGTGCCGGTTTCTTCGTCATATTCCTGAGCCGCGAGGCGCTCCAGCCGATCCTTCTCCATCTGTTCCCGCAGCTTCTGTTCTTCTTCGGGCGAATAGTCCAGCCCGAGCTGAAGCGGGCGGGTGGGTGCATTATCCTTGAGCAGTGCCCAGCGCAGCAGGGTGGGCTCGAGATCCGCCTGCATGAGCAGGGTATCCTGACAGATGGCACCGGTGCGTAAGACGGGCACAAAGCCATCTCGTCGCTCGGCGACCGACCAGAACATATGCCAGCCGCTCCACACGCGCCAGCGCGCGCGATAGACCATGCGCCACGCGGCATTTCCTTTGGGGGTCTCCGCCCCAGGTTCTTTCAACGCTGGAATTCGGAACAGGGGCTCGACCTGGAGCGCATCATCTTCTCCTTCTGGACTGGAACCAAACCGGCGTGCGGAGCCGTCGATGGCGATAAACGGGAGCTTCTCGCGTGCTTCCCACAACACTCGAGCGGGGTCCAAGCCGGGATCCGAGGGTGCCTCAAAGAGCACATCCACCACCACCTGCCGCACCGAGATCTCTTTGTAGCGTTGTTCATTGGTGGCCGTCGGCGAGCCACACACCGCCAGCGGGTTCACACTGGGGAGCTGAGGGGGTTCTTCTCGCCGTCCCTTGAGCCCATGCAGGTTCAAAAACTGGTCCCACTGGGTCTCCACGGCATTCTCGAGGGTCTCGGGAGACCAGCTCGAGCGTCCCTTGACCAGGTTATCGAGACTGGCCATATGAAAACGTTGAAAGATCCAGCGCCGATAGGTCCGCTGCCCCGACTCCCCGAGGGTTCCGGTGAGCGCCCTTAACGTGGCGAGGTGGAGCGCCTAGCGATACCGTCCAAACATGCTCTGGGGCACCTCACGCGACTTGAGGGTGCGTTCCACTTGGCAATGCCAGCGGTCCCAGGTGCTGGAGCCAAACGCCTGGAGGCTGGCGCAGCTCTCCAGGTCGGCGCGTGTGGAGAGCTCTGCCGCCGCAGGCAACACCGTCTCAAAGAAGCGGCTGGAGCGGCTGAGGTTTTCGCGATGCGCCAGGGGTGGATAAGGCGTCTCCCACTCGGAGCGCCACAGCTCCCGCACCAGCAGCTTGAGGGTCTCCGCCTGGACCCAGCGTCGATACACCGCCTGCTCTTCGGGGTAGAGATTGGACAGTGTAGGACTCACTTGATTTTGAACAAACTCAATGAGAATCGGCACCACCTTTGCATACAGAGAAGCCCGTCGCAGCCGGGGCGTATCCCCTCCATACTCCAGCCCTAAGCTGGTGAGGGCCTCGGGATGAAGAGACGTCGGCCACTCATCGGGGAGCTGAGCGCGTGAGGCGGACACATAACGGTGCAGTGTGCCCCAGGAGCGGCGCAGCTCTCGCAGATAGACCCGATCCGCCTCTGGACCTGCTTGTTTGCGCGCGCGCGCTTGGTTGAGCTCTGCGGCAGCGGCCTCCGCATTTCGCAGTGCCGTGCGCATGTCCTCATTGAGGTTGAGCCACGCCGAACGTTCCAGCTCACGCCAGGGCTCAAACCAGGCAACCGTGGCTTCCGTGAGCTGTTGCGCGAGTGCCAGCCCTTGAGTCGGAAAAGGCATCTCCCGGAGCAGGGGCGAAGACTCTTCTGCCCACAGCCATTCCCAGGTATTGAGCGCCGAGCGGACATGGAAGCGCAGATTTTCGGGCGCGATCACCCCCGGAAAGACCTCGGGCATGCGGGGCCCCATCAGCTCGGGCGGCACCGCAGGTTCCTCGGGGGGCATGGACCAGGCCCCGACCGACTGAAGCTCAAGCTGAAGTTCACTGACACGCAGCTCCTGCAACATAAAGCTCAAGATCAGTATATAGATGGACTCCCGTAAGTTGGTCGTGTTGAGGGGATCCAGTCGATACAGCAGCGGCTCCCAGTCATACAAGCTCAAGGTGGAGGGCACCAGCTCGGGCAGTCCCAGCGAGGTGAGCCGCAGGGGGATGCGGAGCCGACGGCCCAGCGCATCGGTCAGCTCCAGCTCGAGACTTCCGTAACCTTGCCGAATGCGTTGTTCTGCTCGCACCAAACAGGTCGCGCGTACAGACGAAGACTCATCCCCCGGGAAGACCTCATGGCACACCAGCAGGGCGGTGAGTCGAGGCAGCACCGGTGCCACCAGGGGATGCAGGGGCTCCTCCCACGTGCGCCCGCGCAGCCACTCGCGCACGATGCTGACCTGAGAAGACCACAACAGCTCGGTGGTCTGGATGGTATAGCGGGTATTTTCGGAGCTGCCGGAGCGGAGGGGATCCGCGCGGTCGATCCATCCTTTCAGCTCGGAGTCTACCAGCCCTGGAGGGAGTGCATTAAACGCATAGAGCCAGTCAGGATCGGTCAAGTCTTCGGTGATCAGCTCTTCTTGCGTCTGTTCCTTCTTTTTTGCGTTCTTTTTTTCGTCCGTATTGCCCAGATCCCCGGCATTCTCGGGACGAACTGCGGCATCATCACCCACTCGAGGCGCCGTGGAGTTCATCAGCGCAAGAGCGCCCAGGGTGCGGAGCTGAACCGCCGAAAACGCACGAGGACCATACCGCAGCATGGCGATGGAGAGGCGATCTGCAACCTCCGTCCAGGCACCATGCAGGAGGTCAAAACCGGCGCGGGTGAGTCGTCGTCGGGCCTCGAGGGTCTCCGCCGAGGGTCGGAGGGTGGGGTTGAGCACACTGGAGCGGTTGGGCTCCGCGAGCTTGAGGGTGGGCATCTGTCCGGGCGGGACGGTCATGGTCTGAGAAGGCCAGGGAGGGCGGCGGCTGAGATGCACCGGATAGAGCTGCTCTAAAAACGGACCTTCGAGGCTCTCGGGTTCGGTATCAAAGAGGTGTCCGATGCGATAGTCGGCGCGTCCGCGCATCTTAAAATACTTCGAGAAGCTGTCGGTGCAGAGTGCGAGGGGAGATCCTGGACTGGGAGAGAGGCGCTCACCACTCTGGGTTCCGTAGATCAGCGGCTCACACAGCGACTGTGAAATCCAGCGTTCGGGGGGAGGCAAGCTGATATTGGACGACACCGCTGCTCGAAGCTGGTTAAAGCGGGCCAAATCTCGCTGTTGAAAGACACTCTCGGGGAGTCTGACGGTGGTGGGCCCCCACACTTCCCAGGTGGAGCTGGGGGTGGGAGGCCGATACACCTTATGCTGGAGCAGGCCCAGGGCGATGCCTTGTCCACTCTCGGGAGGGGTCGCCCTCCAGCGGGCCACTGCATCTTGCCACAACATAAAGTAGGTGCGGGAGAGGGTCTTGAGCGCGCTCTCGGTGCGGCTCCGCAACAGACTGGATTCGGCGTAGTTGGGGGGAAGGGTCCAGCCGTCCCAGCGTTGAACTCGGTCCACGCAGCGTTCTTCTTCGCCTCGCCAGCCTTCGAGTTTGCACATCCCGGTGACACGCGGATCGGGCAAAAAGGTCATGAGACGCAGGGCGGGGGGTGCGCCTGGCGTCTGCCCTTCAGGTCCGGCGCCGAGGTTGCCTCCTTCGAGCGTGCCTGTCTCATCGGTTTTGGCCTGCTCTTTGGCGCTGGCATTGTTGTTTGCCCGGTTGTTTTCCTGCGCGCTTAATACGGAGGGCCCCAGCAGACAAAGCGCCCCGTTGAGAGCTCCCAGCAGCAGGAGCCAGCCCAGCCGTATCGCGAGAACGTGCCGCCATCGTGTGCATACCATACACTTACTCCCGGTCCAGTCGGCGGACGCCCGAGAGCCGCCGTAGGTTCTCGAGCTGCTCATAGATCTCACGCAGCAGTCCCTGTGTTTCGGGGGAGCCCTGCGCCAGCCGTCTCAGCAGGTCGAGCTGAGCGGCTTCGTCGAGGGTGGATTGTTCCGCCTGCGAACGTCGTTGCCGTCGTTGTTCGGCGGTATTTTTGGGGTCTGGTTTCCGAAACATCTCCCACGAGAGCCCGGATGTAGGCGCTGCACCGCTGGGGGTGGCCAGGGAGAAGGTCTGTTTTTGTCCTTGAGCCAGCGCCATTTTGAGCTGCTCCCCGGCCTGTGAGCCGTGTTTTTTGGCAAATGCAGCCACAAACTGTTGTTCCAGGCTCTTGGCTTCCGCTGGTGTGGCTGGCGCGGTGGGGGCGGAGGTGGGTGGAGGCGAAAAGAAGGTCATGCCTCCTCCCGCGAGGATGGCCGGGGTGGGGGTTGTGCCTGAAAATCCGCCGGGTGTTGATGTCCCTGAGCCGTAGGGGTTGGCTCCCGATGTGCTGGGGGTGGGCGCTCCTGTGCGACCGGTTGGCAACCCAGGGGCTGTCTGGAGCCCGTTTCCGTCTTGACTGGAGCTTGCGCCTGCGTGGAGGACTTGACGTCCGCTTTTTCCGTCCAAACGACTGCCGAAGGGGAGCTGCGCTCCGCTATTTCCCTCCAAACCGTTGCCGAAGGGGAGCTGCGCACCGCCACGCACCAGCTCCAGCTCGGAGCTCATGGGGGCGCTTCCCCGCTCTGTTTTGCTCTGCCGGACGAGCTGGCGATGAGGCGCGCGGACTTCGTGGGGCAGTGCCACACTGCGGCTGCCGAGCAGACGACCTTTAGAAGACACCTTCACCCCGTTGTGTTCTGTTGAGGGAGGGGATGCCGGGGATTTAAACTCAGGCCCTTGTCCCCCGTCGAGGTGTATGCCGTCGAGGTGTATACCGTCGAGGTGTATGCCGTCGAGGTTCATGCCGGTGAGGTATGACAGAGCGGCTCGCCCGCGCAGGCGTGATGCGCGCAGGAGGGCTTGTTGGATCCGCTCGGAGTTCAAGGGCTCCTCGGACAAAACCGCCGCACGCAAGGGGGGTTCTTCCGCTCGCTCGACGGGTGAGAGGCTCTGAGAGACGCTCGCCGAGAGCAGGAGGGTTCCGGGGGTCTCTACTTGGAGTCGCCAGATGCGTGCTTGGCTCCACGAGCGGCTCCAAGAGGAGCGCCCTGAGCGGCTGGCAGAAAGGAGGGGGTCTGTACCCGGTGCCGACGCTCGAGCAAGGTCTAAGCCGAGCCCGAGTTGTTCACCGATCCCCAGCCGAGTCCCGCGTGTGCGGTTGTTCAGGAGCTTCTGAGCCAGCGTTCTCAACGTCAAGAGCCCTTGCACGAGCTGGATCCGGTATGCTTCCGTCGTTTTGCCGCTGGCTTGAAGTGAGAGTGGTCCTTCCGACGTCCCCTGCTGCGCCTGCCCCAGCACGGTCTGAAGTACGGTCTGGAGCAGGCTCTGAACCGGCGGTGGGAGTCTCTCCCACGAGGTGGAGGGCTCCCGTCTCAATCGAGAGAGCGTGAGCTCTACTTGTGTGTCCTGTTTGGTTTGTGTGTCCTGTTTTGTTTGTGTGGATGTGAAGGCTCCGCGCGTGAGGGTGGCGAGCAATCGCTGGAGCTGTTTTTGCGCCTGCTGTGTCTTCTGAAGGGCGTCCGTCTTCTGAAGGGCGTCCGCCTTCTGAAGGGCGTCCGTCTTCACGGCAGACCGCTGGATTGGCTTATCTGCCTGTGTGGAAGCGAGCAACAGGCTGAGGGCTGGCCTTTGCAACCCGGTGGAGGTCCGCGCACTCAACGAGGAGGCCCTCCAAGTGCTGGGGTTCTTCCAGCCTGCGTTGGTCGGGGTGAGTGGAGAAAATCGCAGCAGGGTATTGGGACGTCTCATCATCTGAAGCGGCGTGGCGCTGGTGGTCGTCTCGGTCTCCGCTCGCCGAGCATATGCACGCGGCAGTGTGGTGAGGGCGTGTTTCAACAGAGCTCCGAGTGAGTGAACGTCGGTTTTGAGGGGGGTCTCATCTGAGCTGGGCCGGGAGAGCAGCCGAAGCAGGGTGCTGAAGGTCGCTGCTTCTTCATGCGCAGCAGACAGTCCGTTTCGTGCGTGGGAGTGGTGGTGTTTGTCGAGTGCCCTGAGTTTTTCCGGCATCGCCAGCAGCAGATTAAGAGACGCCGCCGAGACAGTGAGGCGAAAGTCCTTGTTTTGGTCCTTGAGCAGCCGCTGTGTCACCGCATGGGGTAAGGTGCTCAGCCCGAGCTGGAGGGTGGGACGCATGCCCCGTTGAAGCAGCGTCTTCACCGAGCGAGCTGAGAAGACGCCTCCCGCCTCCAGCCACCGGCCCACCCCCGAGGAAGTAAAGCCAGCTTCGTCGGCACCTGCTGCGCGGATACCGGCTTCTCTGTTCGCCTCCCTGTTCGTTTCTCTGCTTGTTTTTCTGCTCGCCTCTCTGTCCGCCACTTCTTGAGCGGCTGCTTTGGACGCTTCACGATCCACCATTTCGCTGGTCGAAATTTCTCGGGTCGGAATTTCGCTGGTCGGAATTTCGCTGCTCGTCACATCTTCGGGAGCCGAGCCCGTGGCGTCTGCTGCCCCTCCCCGCCTGAGTCCTGTGCTCAGCTCATCCTGTTCCGCACGGCGATGCGCGGTCAGCCTTGACGAGCTAAGCGGCTCGAGCCCCTCCGCCCGCATCGGATCAACAGACAATACCAGGCGCGCCTGACTGTGGGCCCGCAGTCGTGCTTGTGCGGCACTTAAGCTGAGCGGATGGGCCTGCTGAGCACCCGGCATCTCCCCTTCTCTCAGCGCCTTGAGCCAGTCCTGCCGCTCTTTGTCGAGCCGGAGGGCGGCCTGCTTGTACGCCGCTCGCCACTTCTCCAGCTCTGCCGGAAAAACTCCCTGCCTCGGTCCCCGCGTCCCCGCTGCGTTGAGCGCCTCCCCCTCCGAAGAACCCGTCGCCAGCGTGAGGGTCTTGGCCTCGCGCTCAGGGGTTCGCAAATGTGAACTCCAATACCGTCTCAGTCAGAATGGTTTTGCCTTCACACATGGCAGCGTAACCCGGATTGGAACAGTCAACCTGAAGGGCCTGGCTGTCATCATGGGTATAGCGCACATTTTGCCTCAGGGTCAGACGTTCATTCAGCGCCAGGTTAAATTGTAAGGTGGCTCGAAAGATTGAATCAGTGATGAGGGAGGGCAGGAAGGGAGCCGCCCGTGGCAGCATATTGGGAAGATACTCCAGGCTGCCCAGCACAGAAAATGCGTCCTGAGTATACTCAAAATATCCCCCCAGAAAGCTGCGGAAGGTCGAGAATTGTACAAAACAGTCTGACGTCTGAGTTCTGGCATTTGTATCACAGCCAGTGGCGTCCCATTCCAGTGAACGAATGGCCCGATAGTGCCAGACAGGCGCGACATAGAGATGGAGCATCAGTGCATCGGTGGGCGAGAGGGCCCATTTCGCCCCTCCCGGTGCCAGCTCCAGGTCCCCCAGCAGGTTGATCGCCTGATTTCGCTGAAAGTGCGTTAAGACGAACTACTCGGCGCGAGGGGCAAAGAGGTAGTTTAGATTGTATTGCGCATCGAGATGACTGTTTTCGACCGCTTCTTTGGTATGAGAGAAACGATAGGAGACAGACGCTTCCATCTCAAGCGGATCATGGGCACGCTCAGCACCGTGGGGATTTCGTCGCAGCGTCAAGCCCCCTTCGAGGTCCAAAACCTTGATGTCAGATTGATACGACAATCCCCCCTCCAGCTCAAGCTCCAACGGAACCCGGGGAAGGGGAAATGTGGCCACCTCCTGGGCCAATACTTTGCCACTCTGATCGCGTGTGATGGTGCGAACAGGTCTTGCAAAGCTGTCGTATGAATACTCGGTGGTGCGCACATCACTGCCGCGATGCTCCACCGTCGTCGATTTGAGCAGGCCGTCTTGATAGAGAAAGGTCTGGCGAAAGACCAGAAGTTCATCCGCCCAGAGCTCTGTCTGGCCGACCCGGCCCGTCTGCAGATAGACTGTCACTTCGCGGGTCACCCGTCCTTGCCGGTCCGTTCTGAGTTCTGTCTTTCGTCCGAGCCCATCGTATTGATAGCGACTGAGCTGCGTGAGCACCCCATCGGTGGTAAAAGACTCCTCCGTAAGCTGTCCAGCTTCGTTATAGTGCGTTTGGATCTCAACGGTTGCGCGGGCTTCTGCTGAGTGCAGACACCCGCCTACCAGTGCGCAGTACAGGAATTTTTGCATGCATACGTTCTGAGATATGCAGATTTTAGCAATCCTGACAACCGACTGGCGAACGTCCGCCCCCCCGTAATTCACAAGCGTTCATTCTAGCCCATCTCTGTTGCAGATAATATTTATTTGCATAAACAATTGAAATACCGGTACGGGGACGGCCCATGGTCCTCTCGCCCTCTCCAAACGGTCTCACGACCCGCCCACTTCGCTCCGCCCACTTCGCTCTGACAATGGCCCAAATGCGCAGGTATTTTCCGGTGACCCTGCAGGGATAGCAGCCGCCCGAAGCCTCCCAGCGACTGCAACCCGTCCAGCAGACGCCGGTCCAGCCGGTCCAGCGCAGCCTCCCCGCCCAGCAGGACCCGGGCACGACGGGCCGCCACCGGACTGACCTCCAGCCGGGTGGCCAACCACTCCAGGGTCGCCAAGTTGGGACTCTGCCCACAGGCCAGGGCCTGAAAGAACCGCACTTCGCCCTCGTAGCTGGGTGAGTCGGCGGCCTGCACCTGGGAGAGCAGCTCGCGCGTCTCCCGCTCCAGCGCCTCCCCCTGCCCCTGCACTAGAAGCAGCAGACAGCGCAACATACCCATGTCCAGCGCATGCAGCACACTACCACACTGCTGAAACTCCTGCTGAACTTCCAGGGATGTGAGCAATGCCTACGGCGAGACCCTCAGCGCCGCGGTGAGTGCCACGGTTAAGTAGGGCCGTGTCCAGAAAGGCGCCGACAAACGGGCAAGGGTATAGAGACTGTCCTGACCCCCCTCCGTCCTACCGTTGAGCTGGATGCCATCCCTGCCAGACGGGAGAGTGTATCCTGCGACGCAAAGGCACCCCAAACACGCACCTGCGACATCTTGCCACACCCAGAAATATTGCCACCCCGACTATACTGAGCCTCGCTTTACTTGCAGGCCGGTCTTGAACCTCAAGCCTGCGTCGATTCACCCGCTCTCAGCTCGGGAGCCGTCCATTGGAGCGCCTTATGTCCCGCTTGTCGTCCTGGTCCAATGGGACCCCTGCTCAACTCTCCGCCCAGCTTCTGCCCTTATTCTGCGCCGGAGCCATGTTCAGTCTGAGTGCCTGCAGCGCTGAGCCTGAGCGCTACGTCCTCACCTTTGCCCCCGTGGTCGGCGACCAGCCCTTTGCTTGCGGCAAGTCCTATGAGCACATTGGCACGCACGACAGCACCTTCACACCCCTGGACTTCCGGATGTATGTCCACGACGTTACCCTGCTGCGAGCCGATGGCGAATCCGTACCGCTGACCCTTGAGCAGGATGGCAAATGGCAACGAGACGCCGTAGCCCTCCTGGACTTTGAAGACAGCTCAGGCGCCTGCGAAACCGGCAGCCCCGAGACCCACACTGTCATCACTGGAAGCGCGCCGGTCGGAGATTATACTGGCGTGGCATTTACGGTTGGTATCCCCGAGGCCTACAACCACCTTGACGCGGCCACGGCCCCTTCACCGTTCAACATTCCTGGCCTGTGGTGGAGCTGGTCCGGCGGCTATAAGTATGCCCGGCTGGATGTCCAGACAGCGGCAAATCCATCCTTCTATTTTCACCTGGGTGCGACCAATTGCAGTGGCGACTCTATAGTTGGATATAACTGCAATTACAGCAATTTGGCTCGCATCTCTCTGACCGATCTTAATCCCGAGACCGACACCATTCGGCTGGATGTTAAGGAGCTGTACCGGGACTCAGACCTCGAGGCATCAGTCGATTATGTGACCGATTATATCTCGGGTTGTATGGCGTTTTCTGGCGATCCAGAGTGCGAAGCGATCTTTAACAAGCTGGGAATGACCTTTGAGGAAGCACAGGCGTCTCCCCCCACGCAGAGCTTCTTTCTCAAGCAGTAATCACTCAACCAGACCTGGAGGTTCATTCTCATGCAATTTCACATGCAATTTCATCTGACCCGACACCCCTTTGTGGGCATACGACAGGCCGCGGCCTGCATGCTTCTACTTCTGACCGCGTGCGATGGCGGCGATGGAGACGCCTCGCCTCAACCCGGTGATCCGGACTACGTGCGGGATCCCGCCTTGAACATCACCCTCGACAGCCAGACCAACGGCACAAGCAGCCATGAGACCGGGCGGAATTGCATGGAATGCCATCAGGCCCACGGTCCAGGTCCCGGCATCTTTACAGCCGCGGGGACCCTCTATCACCCCGATGGCAGCCCCTCTCCCAATGGCACGGTCGAGCTGAGAACAGAAACCGCCGAGGGAGGCGAGCTTGTTCTGGCAATCCAAGTGGATGCCAATGGCAACTTCTACACCACAGCCCCCCTGCCCCTGCCCGATCAGCCTCTCTTTCCTTTTGTCGTCTCCCCGGACGGTGAAAGCACCACCTTTATGCCCTTTCCCACGGCCTCCGCGGCCTGCAATATCTGCCATACCGGCAGCCAGCGGATCGTGGTGCCCTAGCTTGAACGCTGGCTTGAACACTGACTTGAACACTGACTTGAACGCTCACTTGAACTCTCACCTGAACTCAGACGGAACTCCACGGTATGAAGCTCCGGAACTTGACCACACGCATCCCGACCGCCATTTTCCCGCTGGCATTGGGTCTCACCGCCTGTCAGGGGGACACAGAGCCGACCTCGGCTTACGACTGGCAGCTCCCCCCCGGCTTTCCGGAGCCCCCGGTGCCAGACGACAACCCGATGACCGCCGAAAAAGTGGCGCTCGGACGCTCTCTATTCTACGACGTGCGTCTCTCGGGCAACCAGAGCATGTCTTGTGGAAGCTGCCATCTGCAGAGCAAAGCCTTCTCAGATGGCAAGATCCTTTCCACAGGCTCCACCGGAGACACCGTTCATCGCAACGCCATGGCCCTGGTCAATGTGGCCTACAACTCGACCTACACCTGGCCAAATCCCCTGCTGACCACTCTGGAGGATCAGGCCATGGTCCCCATGTTTGGTGAGTTCCCCGTCGAGCTGGGCATGACACCATACGAAGCCGAGATTCTCAACCGTCTCGCAGCGGACGAGGCATACCCGGCCCTCTTTTCGGAGGCCTTTCCGGAGGATCCGGCGCCAATCTCCACCGCCAATGTGGTTCGGGCCCTGGCAAGCTTTGAGCGCACGTTGATTTCTGGCCGCTCACCTTACGACCGCTACGTCTATCAGGGAGACAAACAGGCGCTGTCAGACGAAGCCCTCCGGGGAATGCAGCTCTTTTTCTCTGAAACGACCGAGTGTTATCACTGCCACTCGGGGCTGAACTTCACCACAGCATTCCGAACGGCCGAGTCAGCATTTACCAGCCTGGACTTCCACAACACGGGCCTGTACAACCTGGGCGGGACAGGTGCCTACCCCTCTGACAATGTTGGATTGATTGAGTTTTCGGGGAACGAAGCCGATATGGGCAAGTTCCGCGTCCCAACCCTGCGCAACGTCGGACTGACGGCCCCCTACATGCACGACGGCAGCATTGCCACACTGGAAGATGTCATTGAGCACTACAACGTGGGAGGCCGAACCATCAGCGAGGGTGTCAACGCGGGTGTCGGCGCAGAAAACCCCTACAAAGATCCCCTGGTAAGGCCGATGAACCTCTCGACCGACGAGAAAAAGGCGCTGGTAGCCTTCCTGCAGAGCCTGACGGATGAGGCCTTTATCACCGACCCCAGGCTGGCCGATCCATTTGCGTCTAGCCTCCACTAACCGATGACGGCGGCACGCAGTGGACAGGAATGCGGCGCTGGTGCCCTGGGTGCTGCTGACTGAAGAAGAGCCCCAGCCCCAACAACACCGTGGCCCCCAGCGTGGCCGCTCCCAGCTCGAGCGAGAGCTGACCGTCGTTGCGCAGATCCACCCCCAGCTCGACCCAGAGCAGCAGCACCCAGGGCACCAGCACCGCCGAGAGGCGACGGGAGAGCGCCAGCGTCCACTCTTTCCGCATCGACAGCGCCGGGTGAGGGGTGGGCATCAGCGGATAATACCGCAGCAGCAAGCACAGACTGGTGGTGAGTGTCGCCCAGGGTAAGAGCGAAATATCCGCCAAATAGTGGGTCCGAGGCACCTGTGACTGCGCCAATACCAGCAGCGTCCACAGAATGAACAGCTCCCGGAGGTTGTACAGATACCCTCTCAGCCACGCGCGGGTGCGCTCGAGACGGGATTGCTCTCCCCGCACGGCTCGCCGAGGCGCGGTGGGCTCAGAGGCGACCCTTGCGGACGTGTCAGCAGGAGGTGTGGTGGTGTTCATCATCTTCATCGCTCCCAAGCGAGCTGCTCGAGCACCTGCGTGAGCTGCGTATGGGTGCTGACAATGCGGTTGAGACAGATATCCTCTGCCTTTCGCTCATCCAGCTTAAAATCACTCTTTGTCAGATACTATAACTCTTCTGAAATGAGCTGACAGAAGGGGTCCGATTTGATGCCTCGACTGACCTCATCGGTGAAACGCAAGCGGAGATCCTGGATATAACGGTCTCCTTGATCGACCTCCCGCGCCCCCAAGAGGGTGTTGAGCATGGCCGTGGTGAGGCACTCCGCCGCCACATGCTGACAGCCCTCCACCGAACGAGGCGGAGTCTGACCCATGCCTCGGCGTTTGTAGGCGCTGAGCTGCCGCGCATAATAGATGAGAAAGCTGCGACTGGAATCCGACACCCGCGCCCCTCCACCCGCACCGGCCCAGCTCCGAGGGGGGATGTTTAACAGCGGTGTCTGCCGATTTTCCGTGATGGGGAAACGCTCCTGCGCCAGCAGATGAAACGCACAGGCTTGAGAAGGTGTCGGGCTGAGCTGACCCGCCCAGCTCATGTCCAGCTCGAGCGCCGGAGGCGCACTCATCCCCGCCTCCTCGCGGAAGTGGTCTCCGGCAATGCAGGTGTTGAGATCCAACGTCGGGGTATACCACGCCGCTCGTTTATCCGCACTCAGGCGCTGATCGCGGTTCCAGATGCCATAGACCGACTGACAGACCTGCCCACAGAGCTGCTGACGATCTCGCGGCCAGTCTCCCGCCGGTGCCGCCAAGAGTGGATGGACGTCCTGATACCCCAGCCGATCCAGCTCATCCCGTACCACCGACCAGCACTGAAAGGCTCGCTAAGGCTTCGTAACAAGCGTTGGCCGCCGCTTGAAGCCCCGCATTCCAAGAACGTTCATCGGCCCGATCAAAGAGACCACACCAGATCGGCACCAGATCACCCTCTCGAGTCATCTGACTGGAGACTCCCTCGGGACTAAAGCGGGTAATCCAAGTGCGCAACGAGGCCATAAAACGCTGGTTGTCTTCACTGCAAAATGAGAGGGCTGGCAACGGGGCAGGCTCCCCCAGTCGGCGCTCGTTCTCCGCACGGGTGGCCGAGAGCAGATCGACCGCGCCCACCACCCCCGCTCCGACCAGAAAGGAGACCGCCACCGCATACAGGATATTAAAAAACTGATCGCGACGAGCCGAACGGAGACGATGAACTCTCAACGGCTGGTCATAAAAGGCCGCAATCCGCACCGGGAGCGTGCGTGGTAAGTGCTCCAGCTCTCCCCCCAGCCAGCCGCTGAGCACCGGGAGCCGTCGTCCCTCCGGATCCAGCAGCAAGAGCTGTGAAGGACGATGCGGATCCTGGATCTCCGGCTGACGCGCCAAGTGCTCCGCTGTATACCACCACTTCTCCAGAGGCAACACAAGCTGAAGCAGGGGGGTGTTCTCCGACTCGGAGCTCGGCGGAGGGGTTGGGGTGGCATGCTCCGGCTCAGGCAGCTCCGCCGCCAGATCCAGGCTCGAGCTGGGGGGTTGAGGCTCTCGGCTCACCCACTGTTCCAGCTCGTGGCCTCCCAGCAGGCGAAAGCGGGAGGTATGACGGGTGGAGCCGGCCTCCAGCTCCAGCCGGACCAGGGTCATGGCCCCCTCGAGCCCGTCTCCCGCCCGATGTGAGAGCTCCGGTGCCCACTACAAACACAAGAGTGGTGTCCAGCTCGGTTGTTCGGTGTGATCGCGGAGTAAGGTCCACCAGACCTGCTCCGACAACGCTTCCACCAGCGGACGCACCAGGGGCGGCTCGGACTCGATGCGCGGCCAGTCCTCCACCACATAATCACTGCACAGCTCCACATGGAAGCCGATCAGGAGCCAGCGTCCTTGAAACTCGTAGATC
This sequence comes from Myxococcota bacterium, assembly GCA_046075485.1. Classification (GTDB taxonomy): domain Bacteria; phylum Myxococcota_A; class UBA796; order JAJRTE01; family JBJTQF01; genus JBJTQF01. The sequence continues at coordinate 19,899 of JBJTQF010000144.1, forward strand.
ACGCCATAACAACGTGTCCGCCAACTCTCGATGGCACGGGCGGCCAGGCGCGCACTCTCCCGCGCAGGGGTGGAAAAACCACTCTGAATGCGCTGAAGCACCACCGCCAGCCGATGGATCAGCTCCTCGAGCTGAGTGCTGAGGCCCTCCCCTCGTAAGGGAAAGGGTCCAACCCGATGAATGGCCATCGAATCTGCACCGGGGACATATCCCGGAAAGAGCAGGTCTTGGGAGGAGGTCTCGTCGCTCATGAGCACGCTCCTTTCTTGCGTCGCAGGTGCCAGAGCAGCAGGAAGGTGGAGAAGCCCACGGCGGGCAGGCCCTCGGTGGTGCCTTCGAGGGGATTTTTACAGGTACAGGCAATGCCTTGACCTTCAAAACAAGGATAACAGCCGGGATCTTCCGCATCGGCGAGACCATTACAGTTGTTGTCCAGCCCATCCGTACACGTCCCACACTCACCAGGAGCGTTGATCAGGCGTCCGTAGATATCACGCGGGCCCTCCACCTGATCGCGGGTGCCATCGTCACACGCGCCCCCCACCGGGCTGACGTCGGTCCAACATCCTGTGAGCCAGCCCTGGACACCCACAAAGCCGTTGTCGAGAAAAGGCCCCAGATCCACTCCGGCTTGAGAAGGATTGGTCAGGTTCACCAAGTCGTTGTTGCGTGCGTAGGCCACCCGCACACGGGCTCGGCTGGAGGCACTCACCACCTGCGGACAGTCCTGAGTCACCGGACCCAGCGAGCCATCGTTGTACAGACACTTACACTCACCGCTGAGAATACAGTGATAACGGCTCACGACGGTGCGAGCCGCGCGGATGCGATCCTCCGGCCAGAGGGTGCGGGCGGTGTAGGCGGCATTACAGAGGGGATAGTCGGTCTGAGTGCGCTCGGTATAGAGGGACTGGATTTGTTCGTTGGCGTCAGGGCCGAGCTCGATGCGCAGGAGCTTACAACGAGCGGCTCCGGTGCTGGACGAGCTGTTACCCTCTGCGGTGGGCAGACACAGACGCAGCAGCTCCAGGGCAGGATCCTCCGCCGACTGCACTTTAGACAGTCGCGAGGGCAGACAAGTCCGCGCATTGACGGCGGCAGGCAGATAGGTCTCGACCGCTCGCAGGGCTTCGTCGAGGGCCAATGCTGCGGGATCACGCTGCACACAGGCACGCTCGCCTTGCTCACACTCTCGATTGGAGTCTATCCAGTGAGATGGATATGGCAAGGTGGAGTGCACGGGTGCCAGGGGCAAATAGCGCAGACCTCCTTCGTCGGTATCACACTCAGGACAGAGATCGTAGACCAACACATAGAGCTGATCGGAAGGCGCTTGGTTGTTGTCGGCCAGATAACCACAGGGTGCGGTGAGATTCTCACCCGTCCCGTCGGGATCGGTGGAGGTCTCCCCTTCTGCGGCGAGGCAAGCACCATCGATCACCCCGTCGCAGGCTTCGCCGTTGGTCGGACCTCGTAAGGCACAGCGGTCTTCACAGTCGGCGTAGAGCCACTCGGAGGGCAGGCCCGCACTGCTCCAGGTGTAGAGATCGTCGCCAAAGCTGTCGAGGGGCTGGTCTTGGGTACAGGCGAGGGTGCCGTCGGCGTCGGGATCAAGCTCGCGGAGAGAGACCGCACCTTCTTTGATGGCCTCTTTTTGCATGGCGTCTGGCAGGCCGTCGTAGAGGGTGAGATCGGCGGCCCCACCATCCAGCAGGCTCAAGGAGAGCTGATTGCCCCCATCCCGCGCACAGTTGGTATCTCGTCCGTCACAGAGCTCTGTGCCACAACCGCAGATATCCCCTCGCTGATCGTCACAGTCGGCAAAATCTTGGTCACAGGTGCCGGTCTCGGGAGGGTCTCGGCGTGCGTCGAGCTGAGGTTTGACCCGCTCATAGTTGTCCACCACCCACAGGCCAGAGTCCAGGTCACAGACCAGGGTAAAGCTGCCGGGGCTCTCCAGTCCAAGACAGGAAAAGCGCGGAGGCAAGTCGTAGATGGAGCAAGGACGCAACGAGAGGCGCTCAGCATCAAAGAGGGCGTCGTTGGGCAGGCTCTGATTGGATGGGAGAGGTGCCCCCACTTGAACCGTCAGCAGCTCGGCCTTGTCGGAACAACTGGCTTGGAGGGTCTCCGGTCCCAGCAGCTCACTCTGGAGGCCCGCCAACATCCGGCGAGAGATGGGAAGCTGTCCGTCGGCATCACAGTCCAGCTCGATGACGGGCATCTGTCCATCGCAGTTGGTGTCGGAGCCATCCAGCCGCTCACTTCCCGCATCAGGATATACTGAAGGGTCTTGATCGTTGCAGTCTTCTGCCTGAGTCTCGGCGGTCACCAGCACGTATCCATCGGGGGCAACACAGGCTTGTTTACGCTCCGTGGAGATGCCATATCCATCCCGATCTTGGTCCAGCCAGTAGGTGAGACTCTCGGGGGCATTGTCGTTGACGACACCATTACAGTTGTTGTCCAGCTCATCACAGAGCTCTGGAGCCCCGGGATACACGGTGACTTCGGCGTCATTGCAGTCTTGATTCTCGGAAGTGTTGGGATCTCCATCGGGGCCACAGGTGGTAAAACCATCGCCATCGGCATCGAAGGTCTCATCGGACTTGGTATCGCAGTTGTTGTCCCGTGCGTCACACAGCTCGACCGCTTCAGGGGAGACATCGGCTCGGGTATCGTCACAGTCTCCGGCGCAGCTTGCAACGCCATCTCCGTCTTGATCCAGTCCGTCATCGACAGTCCCATCACAGTCGTTGTCTAGGAGATCACATTGCTCATCGGCTCCGCTGTAGATGGAGGCATCCTGATCATCACAATCGTCGGCATTGGCGGCATATCCGGTGATGCTGGGGGGATCACACTGCACAATGGGATTGGCATCAGCTTGATCTCCATACCCATCCCCGTCGAGGTCTTGACGATAGATGCGATAGGTGCTCACGTCCAGGTTGTTGAGGTCGTTATCGTCGGTGATGCCGTTGCAGTTTTCATCCAGTCCTTCTTCGTCGCATCGTTCGAGCTGAGCGGGGTTGATGTCATTGCGGGTATCATCACAGTCGGTATGATCAAGGCTATAGGCTGCGCCGGTGGAGCTGCCGGGGGCATCACAGAGATAGACGGGGACACTGCTGGCATCGCCGTAGCTGTCGCGGTCTTCATCGGGAAAATAGGGCACGCTGGTGGTGCCACTGACATTGGGATCGGCATTGTCGGCCAGTCCATTGCAGTTCTCATCGATGTTGTTGGCGTCACAGACTTCGATCTGTCCTGGGTGGATGTTGGCATCTTGATCGTTGCAGTCGAGGCCATTGCTGGCATACAGGATCCCGGTCTGGGAGTTGGAAGGATTATCACAATACGCGACGGCTTGTTTGGGATCTCCATAGCTGTCTTTGTCCGCGTCGAGGTAAAACGTGCTGCGGGTGTAGCTGAGCACACTGCTGTCTTTGTCGTCACGCAGGCCATCACAGTCTTCGTCTACGTTTTGCGCATCACAGACCTCAAAAGCCCTTGGATTGATTGCGGGATTTGTATCATTACAGTCGGCATTTAAGGTCACGTAGTCGGGATCACTGGGGGCATCACAAAAGGGATAGACCGGGCTGCTGAGGCCATATCCATCCCCGTCGGCGTCGTAATAATAGGCGGTGATATTGCTCTTGCTGCTGTTGGTATCGAGATCGTCTGCCAAGCCGTCACAGTCTTCGTCGGTGTTGTTGGCGTCGCAGACTTCTTTTGCGTTGGGGCTGATGTTGGCGTTGCTGTCGTTGCAGTCTCCGCCTCGGGAGACATATCCACTGGGTGCGGTGCAGGCGAGCACCGGCTGGAGGGTGTCTCCATATCCATCTTTGTCTACATCGGGATAAAAGCTGCTCTGTGAGCGGGTATCCAGCGTGGGATCGGCATCGTTGACCAGGTTGTTGCAGTCTTCGTCGATGTTTTGAGGGTCACACACTTCAACCCGGGTGGGATCTCCAGGATGGGGGGGCTGGCGCTGAGCATTGGCATCGTCACAGTCTCCTAAAGAGATGCGACATCCCAAGTTGGTGGAGACATCCCCCTCGCTGGTATCACATGCGCTGACGGAGGGGCCTACATAATAGCCCACATTCCCCCCACAAGCGACGGTGACACCATCCGCATCCTGATCAAAGTCTTCGTCGATGCGTCCTTCGCAGTTGTTGTCCTTTCTATCACACAGCTCTGTCGAGCTCAAGAGGGTGCCAATGGGGGAATACCGGGAAGGATCGGTGTCGCTGCAATCTTCGCTGCCCACACAGACCCGCGTGGTGGTGGAGCCCGAGAGATTGGTGGCCGCCTCTCGACAGTTGAGGCCGCTGTCATCACAGGCACTCGGGTCATCTAAGCAGAGGGCTTTAGCCATCAGATAGGAGATGCCATCGCTACATGTCTCGGTCACATAGTCCAGATCGGTGTCACAGCAGATGCCCCCCGCTGGTCCCGCAGGATAGATACAGTTCTCGCTCGTATAGGACGATGGGATCGGGGTCTCTTCCCACCGTGCTGTCGAATGAAGAGGCGGAGATCCAGACCACTCCATGAGGATGGAGGATGAGAGCTGCTGCACATCCTTCACATGCAGGTGTGCGGACACAGACACAGACGTATACGCATGCGCAGGCGCAGGCGCAGGCGCAGGCGCGGATACATACGCAGGCGCAGGCGCGGATACATACGCAGGTGCAGGCGCGGATACATACGCAGGCGCAGGCGCAGAAGCACCGTCACAGGCCAGCAGGAAGGTCAGCATCAGGACCGTCATCAGCCGGGTAAAGTTCTCCATCCCCTTCTGAGTCTGGCGCAGATCCCACAAGCGCAGCTCCGAGGGGGCCATGAAGATGGCCTGACGGCGCAGCAGCTCCAGATGACGGCGATCAAACCACTCCCACTCTGAGAGACGACACCCCAGGAGATCATCATGGCTCATCGGCTGTTCTTCCGGCGGAGGCAGGCGCACCAGGGAGAGTGGCACTTGGTCTAAGTCATGGGCGCGGCTCACATCCACCAGGGCCGACCAGGGCGCACCCTCCCAATAATAGGGCGCAGGCTTAAAGTAGGCAGCCCGCGAGACCACGGTCAACCAGGAGCGCAGACCCGCGCCCTCCACCCGGGGCACCCACAGACCATCCGGCTTCTGACTGAAGGCCGCTCGAGCGGTGGGAATCCAGTACACCTGCCGGTTGTTAAACCGCTGACCGACCGCCGGACGACTGGCATCCCCACTGAACGCCTCCGGGGGCTTCCACAGCCCCAAGCGCAGATCCAGGGGCATCAGCCCAATGTCGAGCTGAAGTCCTTTCCAGCCCGCATGCCCTCCATACAGCTCCCGGAGCCGGGTGGCACCACTGGCCAGCACAACTTCCCGTGTGGGGATGCCCACTTTGGCCGTCGGTGCATCGTCGGCAAACCAGGCCCAGGCTGCAAGCTGGCTCGCCCGCTCCAGCGCAAGCTGAAGTGCCTTCCCCCGTGGACTGTCATCTCTGGGCTGCCGCTCCAGCCACGTCCGCACAATCGAGAGGGTTTGAGACACACTCAGCACATCGGGAAGGGTGATCTCCCCTAAGAAAACCCAGCGGGCTTCAGCGGACTCCCGCGCGCGAGGCTGCGGATCACCCTGCTTCCACACCCGGGCCTCGGCACTCTCCAGCTCGTTGAGCAGCTCCAGATCCCCATGACGCAGGCCAATTAAGGTGAGGGTCACTTGGCTGGAGGGCTTAAAAACCAAGCCACAGCGGGCACAAGACTCACCGCGCGCAAAGTTGTAACCCTGCGGATAGAGCTGGCCACACAGCTCACCCCACACCGTTGGGTTTGCGCAGGCTTCCCACTCCAGCGGCACCTGGCCGGTCTGAGACTGATCGAGAAAGGCGGAGGCAGGGCCTTCTCCTGGCTTCAGACGCAGGCGCTCCCAGGTGGCCAGGGCAAGGCGCGTGGAGAGCAGGCGTCTATCACGTAATCAAAGCGCCACCAACAACGAGATAATAGCTAAAAAAGCGGCGTTCCAGGGCAGGAGCTGAGGCATGCCACGCCACACCGGACGATGCAGCGGCCCCGAGCGCCAGGGGGTGGGGGTCTCCGGCTCAAGCTGACAGACTTTTGTAAACAACTCTGTTGCGTTACCGCGTACATCGGGCACGGGTGCTTCCGTGAAGAGCTGCACCCCCACCAGCCGTCCCTTGTTGCTGCGACACTGATCTTCGTACAGGAAGGCCGTCATGGGCGGCATCACGGCCATAAAAAACGAGGTCACACCCAGGGTCAGGAGAATATTGGACCAGGGCCGCGTAAATCCCGCCAAGTATCCGATTCGAGTCACACCCAAGCTGATCAACACCGTCGGCACCACCAACACCAGAAAAACTTCCAGATCGGTGAGGGGTCGGCCCGGCGTCGGCTGGCCCAGCTTGATCACCACCAGGGTATACCCCAGGAGTGCCAGGACCAGGGGCACCATACTCTCCACCGCCAGCTCGAGCATGCGTCGTAGGGCCAGGGTCTCCAGAATGGACTTCAATCAGACCTCTCGATCAGACGGTCGAGCGGTATTCGAGTTGTTTCCCGCACCCGCTCCACTCCGCCCCTCACTTTCTGTCCCACCTACATTGAGCAAGTTATGAAAGCGAGCGGCGGCACTCTCCATGCGGAGCTGGCGGGCATGCTCGTGATCCACATAACCCACCGCCACAATCTCCCGGATAAACTCCCGCAGGCGCGGATGTTGCCGGTAGAGGGTGCGCACCTGAAGGGCCAGCTCACTCACCATGCGCTCCCGCTCCACACTCAAGGCAGGTCGGCTGCGAAGCTGAAGAATGGCGGCCTGCAATGCACTCACGTAGAGGAAATCCCGTGCCGAGAGGCTCTCTTGTACCTGTCCTTGAAACTCAAGCTGACCGCGAGTCCCCTCTTGGACCAGCCTTGCGTTGATGATGGCCCGCAGGCGACGCACCAGCTCGAGCACCTCCGGCTCGTCGGGTTGGAGCAGGCGGCAGACATCGTTTTCCACCTGTCCCAGCTCGAGATCGACTTGTGCAACCGGAAGCTGACGCTCCGGCTGAAGCTCCGCCAGCGGCACCAGCTCGAGCTGCACCCGCATGGCTTTGGCCGCCCCCCGTAAGCTGGAGGGCCCATGCATCAGCCGCTTCTCGGCCAGGGTCGCCACCAACATGGCAGGCGAGCGCGCAGGTAAGGGCAGGTCCGCCGCGCTGGTGTGAAGGGCCACCACAAGCTGCCCCTCCCCGTCCGGCAGGAGCGCCACCCCTTCTGTCACCTTCAGCCGGTTGTTGATGAGCTGCACCCGCAAACCCGACAGAACAATGCCTTGCCTCGGCTGTCCGTTGAGATACAGCAAAGTCAGTAGGCTGGCATGCTCCGCGCCCGCAATGGCCGCCAGGCTCTGGGTGTCCAAGACGGTGCCCTCTTCTGGGCGAAAATAGAGACCGTTTAAGCTCAGCTTCATGCATGACTCCAGGAAGTAGTAAGATCCGAAGCCCCTGTCAGACCCGCACGAATTCGCACCTGTGCCCACACGGGCAACAGCCTCAGCACCGGCAGCAGGTGAGGGTCTTCACCGTCCAGGGTCGTGCGCACGTCCTCACGCGCGAGCGAAAAATGAGCGGCGAGCGCCTCGGGCATCACCACCAAACCCTCATGCACCCGGAGCGGTTCGGCAGGCAAGGGCTGGCCGTCATATCGCTGTCCGTACCAGTCAAGGCGGTGACAACAGAGCAGCTCAGGGGCTCGAGCGGCCTGATCCGGGGCATCAAAGAGGGAGAGGGTGGCTTCTTCGTCGTCATCGGCGGTCTCCAGAGCCGCTTCATCCGGCGTGGCAGGAGGCGACTCCAGCTTCACCACCGGCGGCACTTGTAAGGTCTGAGTGCTGATCTCCAGCACCTCTTCTGGACGCCGCTCCACCAGGAGCCCCACCATCGTGCGGGCCACGGAGGGTCTGCCTCGCCCCTCCAACCACATCGGCAGCATGGACACCAGCAGGCGCATGCGCTCGGATTGATGGGCATGAAGGCTTCCATCCAGGCGATAACGTTGAAGAAGTCCTCGGAGCAGGTGTGGAAACGGACTGTAGGGCCCCAGCAGCGCACCCCGGGAGGTCACCAAGCGCTCCACGGTCCCCAGCAGGGTCTCCAGCCCCTCCGCGAGCGAAGGACCGCGTGACTCCGTCTCGGCCAGGGCCGCTTGAAAGGACTCCGGCAAGGTGCAGCGCAAGTTCTGATGCAGCGGGTTGAGTGACATCGGCAAGGGCATCATCACCTCCTGCCACGCCTGCATCAACACAGATGTGAGTGTATCTTCTGGCGAGCGCGCTAATAATGCAGTCTCGTCGGAGGCTTCGGGATGCTCCAGAAGCTCCAGCACCCGATGGAGGTAGGCCAGCTCCGGCAAGCGGGCTTCCATTGATGTTTCAACCAGCTCGGGCGTGATCATGCATCCCTCATACGCTGCGTGATGCGACAATGGCTGCGTTTAAGTAGAACCAGATATCACCTCGAAGCGGACGCGCTCGATTGCCGTCTTGGAGCCAGCCTTCTAAGCCCTTCAGCTCAAAACAGGGGGCGTCGGTGGTGGCGTAGACCGTCTTCCCCCCGCGTGTCTCATGGATGAGCGGAATAAAAGGGGCCACCGCCAGCACTTCGAGGGTGGGAAGGCGTGGCATCAGCCGCTCCCAGCCTCGCTGGAGACGCTGACGCACCCGCACGAAGTCAACACCCGCCGGACGAGCGCGGGGCAGGCCCACCACCAAGAGTAAGGCGCGAGGTCCATGACGCTCCAAGAGTAAAGTGGCCTCCCGAGTCCAGCTCTGCTCCAGCTCTGAGCCCAACCACCAGTCACAGGCGAGCAATGACCGCTCAGCCTCTCCCCAGCAGCGTAAGGTGCAACGAGGCAAGAGCTCCGCCAGCTCTTGGGCGGCCCACTGCTCAAACTCTCCCGCCGTCGCCGGAAGAGGTCGCACGGGCGCACTGAAGAGACGCTCCATGCCCTGCTCCACCCGCTCGGCGCTCCGCCCAAAGAGCATGGGTAAGGGGTTGTAGACCCGTCTCAGCGGGGTGGGGGTGCTCGAGCTCTGCTCCAGGATGGTCACGCGGCCTGCTCGAACATTGCCACGCTCGCCATCGGTGCGGCGATACCAAGCCATCTGAAGACGATCACCTCGGCGCAAGGGCAGGCGCTCTCCACGCACGTCGGGGGCGTTGAGCACCACAATGCCTTCGGTGGGATCCACTTGAAGCCCTCTCCAGTCGAGGGTGGCGGTCTGAATGCCTTCTTCGCCAGGATGGAAGGGATCAAAACCGTTGCGAGAAGGATGCAACAGCTCAGCGCCCTCGGGACGCTGAAGGCGCAGGTCCGCCAACGGAATTCGTCGAAGCTGCTCCTGAAGGCTGGCTGGCAGGGAGGTATGTTGCAGGCGATCCAACACTTCGCGGGTCAGCAGGTCTTTCCAGAGCAGGCTGGTGGGCTCCGGCAAGGCAGAGGTCGCACGCACGGAGCGGCCATCGTACACAATCGGCATATTTCCCACCAGCAGGGGATTTAACACCGTGGCGTGTAAACGAATGGCAGGCAGGCCCAACGCCTCTGGAAAAAAGACCCCCAGCAGGCCCTTGAGCTTCAGCGACGAAGGAAATGAGACCTCAAACACCCGCAGCTCCACCGCTTCGTTGAGCAGATGATCGGGATCCATCCCTTCTGATGCGGTCATCACCGGCCAGGGAAAACGCCACTGCTCCGCCACCACCGCCCCCTCATCGGGACGAAGCTCCTGGAGCGCCAGGCGCTGGCCTCCCAAGGGCAACACGCCAAACATATGCAAAGGCAAGGCTTTTTCATGCGCGTGCGCCGAGACCAACAGTCCAAACCGCACCCGCTGGCGCGCCGGTGTACTCATGCCCATCCGCGTGAGGCTCGGGCCTTCACTCAGCTCTAAGTGGAAAAACTCGGCGGTACGCTGATCGAGTAAGGTCTCCAGGCGAGGGTTCTGTAAGGCCGCACTGAGCCAGGGCGACGACGCCGGATCTGCTTTCGGAAGCTGACGAAAGATGGCCGTGCGACTGGGCTCCAGGGTCGGCCCCGGCTTGTCTTTCCACTCGGCGAGGGTCAACAACAAGGTCTGATAGAACTGCTCGGCAATCAACGCGGGCACCGGTCGAGCAATGGCGACCAGCTCACTCAGCTTACGCTTGCGGAGCCAGGAGCCAGAGCGGTCAATCTCCACCCGCGCTTGTCCTGATGCGGTGAGCACCAGACGCGCGCCAAGCTGCTGCGCTTCGCCCCTCAGCTTGAGCAGGGGACGATAGTCATACGCACCGGGCTGATCGGGATGCAGGGGATAGAGGGGCAGCTCTTTCCAAGAGAAGCTCAAGGATGTCTTGCCAAACTCTGGCCGCCACGGAAGTGACCCTTTGGGGGTGGAGAGCACCAGCTCAATGCGCTGCCGCAAGGCGGGCTGACCTTCGAGCCACAAAAACCGCCGTCGTCCCAGCGGAACGCCTAAAGGCAGGGTGATATAAGGTTGCATGCGCCGCGCTCCCTTCTAACCCAAGTCCGTTGAGCACAGACTGTCGGAGGTTAAGCGAATGGTGGTCACGTACCCGCCGCGTGCATCAAATCGATGCGCCGATCCCCCAATCATATAGGCCCCCGACTGAAGACCGATGCCCTTCAAGTTCACCTTCTTACCCGAGATCAAATCGGGCACACCTCGTAAGGTGATCGCACCCGTGACCAAGCCAAAAGCACGATCTTGTAAGATGGAGTTGGCCATATCTGTACACTTGCTGGCCGTATCCAATGCCGCATTGTCAACCTCTAGGTTATTTTCACCAAACAAGGTCATCACCAGATCCGGGCCACTGGTTCCCCCCGAGACTTTCTGAAGCTGCCCACTCACAGAAGTACCAGTCACCGCTGCATTGGTGCGAATGTCCCAGCCTCTCACCGTCACTTTGGTGGGAATATCGTAGAGCTGATGCCGCACTTCATAGTCTAAGAGCGCCGAAGGTGGAATGGTTAAGGGCTCAGGCGGCAACGAGGCAGGCTCCAACAACAGCGCGCCATCGATACACTCAAGGGAGAGCCCGGCTTTAAATGCAATCCGCCTCAAGAAGCTGCCATTCCGCTCATTGTTTTGGAACTCGTAGGCGGGCGTGGAGGGCACTCCTGTGACGGTCGCGGTCATGCCATGCTCACCCGCAATGGTGGTAGCAATGGTGTTTAAGGGTCCATTCCAATAGCGACTGAACCGCTTCTGTTGCAGACGATAGAGCCCATCCAGTCCTCGGATCACCAGCTCTCGGGTCATGCCTGAGCCGAACCGAAATGAACGCTCAACAATATCCCCCTGCGCTTGTCGAATGGCACCTGTCCCATAGCTGATCGATGCAGTAAATGCAGCACCCAGCTTAAAGATGCCCCGCAAGCGTGTATCTTCAGCCGCAGACTCCGGGAGCTGCACCCGCAAGACCATCATGTCCATCTCGGTCAGGGATTCTTCCAGCTCCAAGGACAGCACGTAACGCAGCGTCAGCTCGTCGAGTGGCGCGCCTCCAATGCTCAAGGAGTAGGACGGATTGCCCAGATCGTTGGCCATCGAGGGTCAACCTCCTGCGCTGGGGGTGATGGTCTCTGGTTTCACTTCAAAGAGCATCAGCGGGGTGAGATTGGTCTGGAAGGCAACCCCCTCCAGATCGATGGAAACCTCGGCACGACGCGGGGCTCTCGTATCGTCAAAGAGCTTAAACTTGACGTCAAAGTCTTCGACCACCCCTCCAAAGGCGAGCTCTCCCCAGGTAAAAAGAATCACCGGAGGTCTGCCCAGCTTGGGATCAGAGATCGTCCAACTGTAGATGGTCTTGACCGCATCCAACACCGAGGTGGGGGTCTCGGTGGCATCGAGCATCAGCTCCAGAGAGAGCTCATCGGATCCCCCTCCAGAGAACTGAAGGCTTGGATATGGCATGCCGAGCACCGGCTTCGAGGTCCAGGATGCCTTCCGCTTGATGGAGAGGGTGTTCGGATTTAACAATACGGTCAGAGGAGGGCCTCCGTCGGTATTGGTGAAGACCGCTTTCATCGGCGGTGTGGGAGGAATGGATGCCATCAGACACTCCTTATGGGGTCGGTCCCTGGGGCTTGGTGAAGGTGACGGTAAAATAGTCGTAGGCCAGCTCGAGCTCTTCCATCGGCACTTCAGAAGACTGTGCGTTGAGCTGAGGGGTAGACCAGCGCACCGGCCATGCACCTCTGAGCAAATAAGTACGGATGGGAGGCGGCTGCCCTGCCCCACTCACCGGCCCGCGTGCATAGTGATAGATGGTGACATTCTGTCGCCAGGGTGTGCCCAGTTTGACCCGATCAATCCAGATCTGAAAGGCATCTTTTGAGACGTATCCCCACTTTAAGGTGATATTCTCTTGTTTTTTGGGACCGTACAACGTGCGCGCGTAAGGAGCGCCTCCTTCGTGATAGTCTTCGGTGTCAAACTTCGTGACCAATGCCGAGACTTCCAAAAACTCACCGAGTGCCACCAAGTCGCCCAGGGTGACAGAGAAGTTAAAGGCAACCTCGAGCTCTGGTTTTAAGATGGGGGTGGTCATGTGGTCTGCACCTCCACGCCCCCCGGTAAGATGGAGAGGCGAATGCGAAAGGTATGACACCAGGGTCTCAGGTAGCCCAACACTTGGGCCACCAACGCAGGGGGCTCTCGACGCTCCGGCCAGGCGGTGATCAGCTCCTCGGGGGTGCTGAGTGGTGCCAATACCCCCTTGATGAGATAACTGTCCAGCCGATACTGCAAGGCGTTGACCAGCTCCAACGCCGAGGTCTCACTCACCGGAAGAAAGACAAACTGATCCGCAGTACGACGGAGGCTAAACTCCAGCTCCTTGAGGGTGCGCACCGCTGGCAGGCTCCACACGCCCACCGGGGCACGCAGGCAGGACTGTCCTTCAAAATGACAAACACCAAAGGCATCGAGCCGAGCCGTTATCAAGCGGGAGTGCAGGCTCGCAGGAGGCTCCACGCGCGTCGGCAGGCCACGCAGGAGCGCAGGCAGGCGCGAGGCAGGGGCAGGCCCCAACGCCGGAAGGACAGCCCGCTGACGCTCGAGGGTGGCAAGGGCCGGATTCTGTCGCTGCACCAACAAGGTATGAGCCGCCAACGCCGCCGGAGAACGTCGGGCATGGGGCAAGAGGGCTCCCCAATCTCCCGCCCAAGCACACAGGCTGATGTCCATGCCGGTCAGCTCGTCCACCGCTTGATCCAGGGCGTGCTGCCAGTGCCGCTCGACGGTCTGGAGAAATATCGGGAGGCGCTGCTTCTGACGCACGTCATCCCACCGCTGAGGGGTGAGCAACCACGGACACATTGGAATATCGATCAATCCTGTCAGATAGTGGGTACGAAGGAGCTGCTCCAGCCCCCGCACCTGGTCGGTCCAGTCTTGAACGACGTCCCACAGGCGCATGCGCACGAGGGTGGGATCGAGCTCGTGCGCGCCTGCGACGAGGGGAGCTGGTCCATCGTCGGGCTCACCGCCGAGGGTGGGGGCGAGCAGGAGCCCTCCCGCCAGAGGCTCGAGGGCCAGCCCTAACTGCTCTTGTAGTGCCGGATGTTGAAGGGGCAGGGCCTGGTCTGTTACGACGTCCACCAACGCCAGGGTTGGCACCACGTTTAACAGACGCTGAAGCACCTCCACCACCCGATGGGGGTATCCCTCCGCCAACAGTGCTGCGGCAGAGAGCGGGTGAGAAGCGACAAGCTGATATCGGTCGATGCGCAGGCGAGGCAATCCTTCCTGCGCAGGGGCGCGGGTGAGGCTCCGACGGCTCACAGGTGGAGTTCCCAGGGATGTCACCAGAGCCCCACTCAAGGCAGGCGCTGGCCCGGCCTCCACATCGCCTCGGCGAAGGGAGAGCACACAGACCAGCTCACCACGCTCAGGCGGGGGTGTACTGGGCATCTCTCGTAGGAATTGAATCCGCATGCTGCTGGTGCCTCTGCTCAATGAACTTAACGCTTCTCAAAGCTCTTCATGATCTTCTGATTGATATGAGAGATCTGGCCTACCCATTCGACCCGCTCCGGGTGGGTGAGATTCATCACTTCCTCATGTGACCAGTGGAAATGATAGGCAATGAATGCCATCTCACTGCGAAGCTGTCCCAATGGATAGGCCAACGTCACCCCGAAGGGCCGCCGATCTCCGCCTCGAAGATGCGTCCGCAGTCAGGACAGCGCACCTTGCTGATCACATCCGTGCCATAGGTGAGACGAAAGACCGTCTCTTCCAACACCCGGAGGTCTTGCGCATGCATGCGCTGAATGTCTCCGATGTTGATGGCAGTGCGATCCCCGATCCGCACAATGGCGCGCGAAAGCAGCATGGCTTTGAAGACCAGATCGTTCTGATGCCGATTGTACTCGGGGGACATGCCTACGTACAGCTCATCGGCACCGGTGATGGCCCTCAGCTCCACCTCTTTTTCAGTTTTTCCACTGGCCGGATCTTCGTAACCTACCGGAAGAAATACAATTTCTCGGTAGGAAGTTGGCATCGGCTTGGCTATTCGTGCTCCTTCACTTACCTGATGATGCCCATATGAGACGCAGTCCTTGCGTCGATTCGATCAAAAGATCCTGCCACCACTTCACAGGATGGCAAGATCCATCAGACTCCCGTCTGTGTGCTTCTGCTCAGAAGCTCAGGCGGAGGTCTCTGCCACACCTGTACCGGCGGTCACAGATTCTTTGGTCACCACTTCAACCGCTAGGGTGATCTTCTCAATGGCAGGGCTCGAGGAGCCCGCATCCATTTCAGGCATCTCCCACTTTTTGGGCCAGCAGTGATGGCAGAGATAGGAGGCCACGACGTTGCCATACGGATCAAGGTATTCACCCCGGCCATTGGGCCCGGCGTAATTGGCAATCGCCTCCTGCCAGCCCTTGTCAAGACCCGGTGCGCAGATCATGGCGATGGTGCCCAGGGAGTCAAAGCCGGTACGCAGCCACTTAAACTTGTCCGGTCCACCGGTGCGAGTCCCCTGGAGGGCCACCGCAACATGAGCCACCCGTCCACCGTTGGTAAAAAATCCCCGCACGCCCAGCTCCAGCCGGAACATACCGGGCAAGGAGCGCACCCAGCGGCTCCAGGCAATCTGATGCACTTCGGAGGTCTGACGCCACAAGGTCTCGGCCTGCTTCCGGCGGCTCTGCGTCAAGATTTGATGCAAACAGACAAAGAGCTCTTCGGCAAAAGCACGCTGCCAGGTCTCAAAGCTATCAATCGAGGTGGAAGCACGGGCTGGACCGGCCGTCAGCTCCTGAAGCTCGCGGATCGGAAGCTGCTGATCGGCCAGGGAGTCATCGACCATCTTGGCGAGGTCTCCCTTAAAGGGCACTCCTCGGTTGATGGCCTCGTTTGCGAGGGTCTCCAGCACCTGGTTTTTGGTCTCCTGGAGCTGGACAGAAGAGCTGCGCGGGGCGATGATCCACTCTTCTTTGACGGCGTCTTCGGCTTTGCGCAAGGCCAACAAGGAACGACGGAAGTTGACCTGGAAGGCATGTCCATTGCCTCGGCCACTGTCGCTGCGCTCGCGGATGTCGGCTTCCACATAGTCCATCGCCGGACGTGCGGTGACATCCCACTCTTCGCCCAGGGCTTCGCGGATCACATCGGCCAGCCGGACACCTTCGGGCGCGGCTTCGCGGGTCTCAGAGGTCACGGTGATGCTCAGCACCTCACCCGGCTTGAGCTCGAGCTGGTACTCGCCCACGCTGTTGAGACGCTCACGGATGGCACGGGCACCGTCGGCCACATCTTTCTCATCGCGGGCACTGTCTTTGACGGCAAACAGTCGAGCGGTGGGATGAGGCTTGAGCAGGGCTTCGATCTCGCGTTTCTCGCGGTTTAAGCCGTTGACTTTGTAGTGCAAAATGGTTGAGGCTGCGGGTTCCTTTCGCTCCGGGACACGGGCAAAAGGAAGGAAGGCCAGGGCCGCTTGCCAGCTCGCGCCTGCATCGGTTGCCGCTGGTTTGGGGAGGGGCAGCAGCGGACGCCAGCCATCGCTGGTCTGGCCAGGAATGCGCAGCCGTCCCAGGAAAAAGTCCTCGGGAATGCTGATCAGTCCCACAAATCCCGTATCGGTGGTCGAAGAGAACGATACCGGACGTGGACCCGACGAGATCTCTTCTATCCGTACTCCAGGTGCTCCAAGCTCAGGCATGTGTAATCACTCCCTGCATGTGGAAGAGGAGCTGAGCGGCGAAGACGACCTACTCGTCTCGTCACGACGTGGGCTCCTACGATTTCCTTCTCCGCGCGGGAAACGCCGAGAAGATTGAATGGACGCGCCCGTAGGCGCATGCTCATGTACCGGGATTGGTCAGCCGCACCAGCACCCCCAAAGGATCCAGATTTGCTCACCTCGAAGCAGCGTGCGTTTGTGCGGAAGACGGGTGCTCCGCTCCGTATAGTTGCTGCTCCACTCATAGAGGTCGGACCACAGTCCGCGTCGAAGCTCTCCCACCACACACCTCCTACGGTTAAGGACTGGGAGGAGGTCCGGCAGGAGGGGTCACAGGTGGGGTAGAGACGGCCCCTCCTGCTCCACTGGTGCTGGTTCCCGTGCCTGCTGCCGCTGCCGCTGCTGCCGCTGCCGCCGCTACCATTTCCTCCGCGTCATACCGCTCGCTGCGTCCATACCGATCATAACGGCGATGGGCGTTCATCTGCGTGTAGGCATCCTGAGCCGTGAGCTTGAGCGACAAGGCCGCTTCTGCAATACAGATGGAGAGGGCCGACAACATCGCCCCCAGTCCGTGCTCGAAGCTGGCCTGGGTGGGTGCATTCTGCACGGCCAAAAAGATCGCCTGGGCCTGTACTTGAGCGGCAGTCGCGCGAGCGGGAGGCTCTGGAGCCGTCACCACAGCGGTCATGGCCACGCCCTGCGTAACCGCCGCCAAACCAAGCTGCACCTGCGGCATCAAGATGGGGAGCTCTCCCAGCTTGATCAGCTTCTTAGACAGGCGTGCAAACCGATCCACCACCTCCGTGGAGATCGGATTGGCCGTCGAAGCGTCACAGAGCTGCAACGTCACCGCAATGGTGGCCTTGAGTGTGGTGGCACAGGCATCAAAGACGCCCAGCCCCAACAAAATGGAGGGCGGCAGATTGCCCGTCGCCGCCAGGGTTGGAATGGTGGCCAGCGTTTCAGTCAAGCTGAGATTGGCACTGTCTGTCAGCTTATCCAGGGTCTCACGCGCACGCTCGAGCGCTTGAGGCATCAGCTCTTCTGCTGCAATTCCGGTGCGTTTCTGGCGATGGGAGCGCATCATCCGCTTGTCCTCAGCCCGTTTAGGGGATCAGCTCAGCCGCGGTCTCGAGGGCTTCTTAAGCCGACTCTGCCATCGACTGTGCCCGCAATAACATCTCAACTGCCTGCTTTGCACTGTTGACTTCACGAGCGGTCACAACCGCAGGTGTGGGCGCAATCATGGCATTACTAAAGACTTGTACGTTCTCGGCGACAAAACAGATGGTCTTGGCATAGAAGGTCAGCTTGGGCCCCATCGGTCCCATACTCTCCGCCATCATCATGGTGGTGGGTGGGAGTGGCACCGGCGGCGGCCCTGTGGGGGTCGGCGGAGCGGGAGGGGGTGTCTTGAGCACAATATTCGGGGCTTGGGTCAAGACACGCGGCCCCAAGATGCTGCGACTGTCGAGCCGCACTTGACAGACGGCGCTGGGTGGCGGCAGCGGGATGGTCGGGATCTCAGCCGCAGGAGGCGGAGGAGGCGCGGCAGCACCCGACGGGGTGGGTGTCACCAGCGGCGGAATGGGAGGCGGAGGCACCGGCACCACCGGCGGCGGAGGGACAGCCGGTAAGGGCAGCGGGGTGGCTTCCAGCTCTACAATGGGGGCCCGTGTGCGCACTGCCGGAATCGTGGGGGAGTTCTCCATGCTGAAGGTGCAGGTCTCGTTGGCGGTCTTCAGCTCGATCTGCTCCAGGGTCGAGACATCGGAGAAGGTCATCACATTCCCACTGCGCGTCTTGAGCGTCTTGGTATTGTTCATACCATCCATATTGTCGGTGGGTGGCTTTTGTACGCCGTTATAGACACAGCCCAGCACGATCAGCTCTTCGGGGCCGCCGAGCATGGCCACCACCACTTCATCCCCCTCTTCGGGGAGCCAGTGTAGGCCCCGTCCGCCCCCGCTGGCGGGGGTCATCAGCCGTGCCCACGCGCCTTCAAAGATCTTGCCGGGCTCTGCTGCAAATCCGTTCAGACTGACCTTGATGCGGCCCATTCCTTCTGGATCCCAGTGTGAGACTACTTTTCCGGTGTACAACAGGCGCATGTCTTGCCTCCGGGTCGCTGTTTTCGCTTACACTTTGAGCATAGAGAGGGAATGTGCAGAAACTGTGGAGAGTGTGAAGGTCAGCAGAAGGCTTTGTGTTGCGTCGCACGGAAGGGATAAAAAACGCTGCATCGGGAGCAGACGGCGAGACACTCACCGCTGTGTCAAAAGCTCCAAAACGATGCCAGACTCACGCAGTCAGCGAAGAATGCGCAGCCGCCACGCCCTCGGCGAGCAAGGGCCCTTCTAACCGAACCTCCAGGCCGCTGGGATGACGGCCTAAAAAGTGGAGGGTCCAGCCAATGCGATGGCACACTTCGCCTACAATGGCCAAGCCCAAGCCGCTGGCTTTGTCTTTGCGGGCATTAGAGCCTCTAAAGTGGCGCTCATGCAGCCGTGGCAGCTCGTCGGGAGCAACCTCCGGGCCGTCGTCGAGCACCAGCAGTCGAAAACGCGCCCCTTCGAGCCGCTCGGCCATCACCAGCACCTGCCCTCCCGGTTTCCCGTATAAGATGGCGTTGCGGATGAGGTTGGAGATCACCCGCTCCAGCACCAGGGCGTTGCAGCGGACAAAGATGGGCTCGGGCATATATCCCGCGCTGACCTCAACCTCTCGCTGTCGGCCTTGATAAGCCATGCGAGGGATGAGGCGCTCCACCACCCGCGTCAGCTCCGTCTGGGACTCTGTTCCCAGGGGGTCGAGCCCTTCTCGTAGCTGTACCGCCATGTGCAGATCGTCCATGAGGGCGCTGAGATAGCTACTTTCCTCTTGAGCCAGCCGCACATACCGCCGCTCAGACTCCCCCAGGGAGGTGGAAGGCTGCTGAAGGGCGTCCAGCAGGAGCTGCATGCATGCCAAGGGCGTGCGGACATCATGCGCGAGGTTCTCCAGGTGTTCCAGCACCTGGCGCTGTGTGTTGGCCAGCTCCAATTCGTTGTTGAGAATCCGCCGATGAGCACTTTCCAGCGCGACCCCGATCTGATCGAAGGTGTCGCGGGGAGGCTCAAGCTCCAGGGGAGGGATTTTCGAGGCCCCAATTCGCTCCGCACGCTGCGCGAGGGTTCGCAAGCGGGCCTCGCTGGGACGGATGACAAGGCTCCAGGCCAACAAGGAGCACAAAGAAGCGACCACACCCATCACCAAAAAAACGACAGAGATCATGGGGATACGTCGTTCAAGATCAAATCCCCAGTGATAAGCCATCACCGAACACGGCCCCTGCTCTGCCATGCGGATCAGCATGGCGCCTCCCCGCTGAAAATCCCAATAGAGCGCACCGGCACTGATACTGCCGCTCTGGATTCGCCGGAGCAAGCGGAGATCCAACGCTGGCGCAGCGGGATTTAACGACACGCCCGTCTGCACATCGTAGGCATGTAGGATCAGCTCCGGGGTGGGATGCGCCTCAAACTGAGTGGGCAGGAGGGTACACTGCGTCAGTCGGTCATAGTCGTTGGTCTGAACGTTGCTGCGGACAAAATTGGCGGTGGCCGTCAAGACGCTGTCCATCGCCACCAAACCAATGGTGGAGGCCGCCAGACAGGTGCTGATGAGGGTGGTTAAGACAATGCGGAACCCGAGGCTCCGCCAGGGATTCATGCGCTTCTCCGGGGCTCATGGTCAAAACGATAACCGATGCCCCAGACAGTCGAGACGTGAGCGCCCAACACGCCCAACTTTTGGCGCAGATGGGCGACATGACTGTCAACGGTGCGGGTAGAACGTTCGTCTCCCGGTGGAAGGGTCTCATCCAGCAGCACTTGGCGAGAGACCACCCGGCCCGGGCGCTCGAGCAGGAAGGACAAGACATTAAACTCGATGGGGGTCAAGCGCAGCAGCTCACCGTCGAGACGGGCTTCTCGGGCATCTAGGTTGACTTCCAGGCGACCAAACCGCAGGGCGCGTGAGGGAGTAGGCTCCTGCATCATGCCCAGGCGGGTGCGCAGGCGCGCGACAAGCTCTTCCATGAAGAAGGGTTTGGCCATCCAATCGACGGCCCCGAGCTGGAAGGAGCGAACCCGTGACTCCAGGCTTTGCTGCCCGGTCAGCACCAAGATGGGGGTGGAGGTGCGGTGACGGAGGGCTTTGAGCACTTCAAAACCATCTCCATCGGGCAACCCGAGGTCTCAGATGACCAAGTCATAACCGGAGCTGAGTGCTTCATGGATCGCACGCTCGGCATTATAGGCCAGCACGGCTTCAAAACCGTGTCGCATGAGACTGCTGACGAGCGTGGCCCCGAGATTGGCATCGTCTTCTACCACCAGAATCCGTCGCTGCGACATGGAAACCTCCTGAACTGCTTGCGCCTGCGCTGCTGCTCGCCCCCGGAAGAACCTGCTGAGTTGCGCGTTCCCCGCCCGCCTTATCCCGCTGCCTGTTGAATCTGGTCGGGAAATTCATAACAGGCATTGGAGGGATTTGGAAATCATTTTTTTTGATGGTTCTTCATGATGTTGGTAGGACACACTCGAAAGGCAAAATTTCCGACCTTGCAGGATATTTGACTTTTAGAGAGGGTTCTGGATCAGAGGTCCGTGCGTGCGGAGTTCTACTGCGTCTGCATTAATATTGTGGAGATGGAATCGACAGATTCTGGAAAGACTGGAGGATACACGATCAAAAAAAGGGGCCGACAGACATGCCATTGATTCCTGCTATACAGGATAATAGATCCTCTTAACTGATACCGGAAGGGCCTCAAACGGATATGGTCCTGCTTGTGGCGGGTGGATGGCCTGGACTTTCTACTTGGATCTGCCTGCACTTTCGTTTAAGGTGGCCATGTTTTTTGCTTCATCACCCTTCGGGTGCTTACCTCCGTGGTCCTCCACCCCGAGCACCCAAAAGACCCATAAGAGCGCCCCTTAAGTGCGCGGGAGTATCACAATATGGACGGTGGTTCACGGGTAGCCGAAGTGCTGAAGGCCCACGGGGTGCCTTTCCTGTTTACGCTGTGCGGAGGGCATATTTCTCCGATCTTGGTGGCCTGCAAGCGGCTGGGAATTCGGGTGGTGGATGTGCGCCATGAGGTGAATGCCGTGTTTGCCGCCGATGCGGTGGCAAGACTGACAGGAATTCCGGGAGTGGCAGCGGTAACAGCGGGGCCGGGGGTGGCCAACACCATCACCGCCATCAAAAACGCACAGCTCGCCCAGTCGCCCCTGGTGTTGATCGGAGGCGCTACCGCCACCATGTTGCGCGGTCGTGGCTCGCTCCAGGACATTGATCAGCTCTCCCTGATTCGTCCGCATGTGAAGTATGCAGCGCGTCCAAACCGGCTCAAGGACGTGGTGCCTGCGCTGGAAGAAGCCTTCGAGCAGGCGCTCAAAGGGGTGCCGGGTCCGGTTTTTGTGGAGCTGGCGGTGGATCTGCTCTATCCCGAGGCCACCGTGCGCGAGTGGTACAAGGCCAAGACGGATAAACCCAACAAAACAGTGGTGGAGCAGGCTCAGAGTCTCTATATCCGAGGCCATCTGCGCTATCTGTTTTCCGGGGTGGATGGCCAGCACATCGACAAACCCGACCCCGTTCCTCCCATCCTGCCGCTGGAGCCCTTCGTGCGAGACGCGGCGCGTCGCATCGCCAAAGCACAGCGTCCGCTGATGGTGTTGGGCAGTCAAGCCATGCTCCAGCCCAACAAGACCCGGGAGCTGGTGGCAGCGGTGGAACAACTCGGCGTGCCCGTGTATCTCTCGGGCATGGCGCGAGGACTGCTGGGGGCCGAACATCCGCTTCAACTCCGGCACAAGCGCAAGAATGCACTCAAAGAGAGTGAGCTGGTGATCCTGGCAGGTGTCCCGGCAGACTTCCGCCTCGATTATGGCTCCCATCTGTCCCGCACATCGGTGATCGGCATCAACCTCAGCGAAGAGGACTTGAACAAGAACCGAAAGCCTGAGCTGGGCATGGTGGCCGATCCGACCTCAACCCTGCTGGCGATTGCTGCGGCAACCCTGGAGAAAGCACCAGCCCGGGTGGAGTGGTGGCAAACCCTCCGCGCGCGTGAGCAGGAGCGTGAGCAGGAAATCGAAAAGATGGGCGAAGAAGCAGTGCCCTACCTCAACCCCCTGCGCTTCTGTCGAGCCCTCGACGGCACGTTGAGCGACAACAGCATCTTGATCGGCGATGGAGGCGACTTTGTGGCGACGGCGGCCTACACGGTGAGACCCCGTGGTCCCTTCTCGTGGCTCGATCCCGGAGTGTTTGGCACGCTGGGCGTGGGGGCAGGTTTTGCCATCGGTGCCAAGCTGGTGCGGCCCGAGGCGGATGTGTGGCTGCTCTACGGCGACGGTGCCGCAGGCTTTAGCCTTATGGAGTACGATACTTTTGTGCGCCATAACCTGAACATCATCGGGGTGATCGGGAACGACGGCGGCTGGACGCAGATTGCCCGCGATCAGGTGGTGGTACTCGGTGATGCGGTGGGCACAGAGCTCAACTACACCGACTATCATAAGGTGGCAGAAGGCTGCGGCGCTCAAGGGCTGAGGGTGGAAGATCCGCAGCGCATGCACGAGACGCTGCAAGAAGCCCTGAAGCTGTCCCGAGAGGGCAAACCCGTGCTGGTGAATGCCATCTTAGGGAAGAGCGACTTCCGTAAAGGTTCGATCTCCATCTAATTTTGCCTGCCACGAATGCCGCCCGCGTTTTTCTCTGCAATTTCCGCGTGTTTTGTACGATTTCCCTACTCCTTGCCAGCCTTTCTTGCATAATAATTGCGATTATGATGTCGGTTTGGCCACGTCCCAGACCTGTCCTTTTTGACTGGAGTCCTTTATGAGACGTACTTCTTTACTCCGATTTTTAGCCCTTGCGCCCGGACTTCTGGCAGTCTCTACCCCCCTTACCGCTGCCGAGCTGACCGCTGCCGAGCTGCCACCCTCCTTTCAAGCACGCTACGAAGGCCCCACACGCCCAACACCTCGGCTGGCCGTGGGCGTCGAGCTACCGCCTGCGGTGGTCTCGAGCTGGGATACTCAGCGTGGTGTGCCTGCTTTTTTGTGGGCAGGACACACGTCCGCTGCGGAACGAGGGACCGCTTCAACCCCAGAACAAGCGGCACGTCGCTACTTGGGCCTGCATGCCCCCCGGTATGGACTGGGTCAGGCAGCCCTGGCCGCTGCTCAGGTGGCGCTGGTGCATGATCTGGGTCGAGGTGGCATCCTGGTGCGATTTGAGCAGCGTATGGGAGGCATCGAGGTCTGGCGACAGCATCTCAACGTGTTGATGCGGCGGGATCTGTCGCTGGTGGCCATCACCGGCAATCTGCATCCGGACGCCACCCCTCAACGCTCGGAGAGCAAATACGGCTTTGATCTGGATATGCCGCTGGCGCTGGACCTGGCGCTGGAAGATCTGTATGGCATGGGACCGTCCTCCGCCCGCTGGAAGGATACCGGCAGCACGAAAGCAGGTTATCGTTATTTCAGCCTGCCCGCCGATGAGCGGCTCACCCGCATGGGCCTGCGGGTGCAAAAGCCCCTGCGCATCAAACCCGTGCTCTATCCGATGGCCGACCGGCTGATCCCCGCCTATTATCTGGAGCTGGATGTACATCGGCTCGGCACCGCCGACTCGGATATGGTGGCCTATGTGGTCTCGGCAGAAGATGGCCAGGTGCTCGCACGCGAGAACCTCACCGCTCATGCCACCTTCCAGTATCGGGTGTGGGCCAACAACGACAGCTTTCAGACCCCGCTGCATGGTCCTCAAGAAGACTTTCATCCCCATCCCACCGGGATGATGGACCTCACCGATCCCGCCTTTATCGGGCCGGAGCTCATCAGCGCCGATGGCTTCAACAAGCTGAAAGATCCCTGGCTCGACGCCAAAGCCACCGAGACCAAAGGCAATAATACGCACGCCTACGCCGACATCGACGACACCGATGGCATCTCCGACGGCGACATCATGAACGCCGTGAGCAGCCCCGGCGTTTTTGACTATACCTATGACGTGACCCTCGGCCCCATCGACAATGAGGAGCAGACCCGTGCAGCCCTGACCCAGCTCTTTTATGTGGTCAACTGGATGCATGATGTCTATTACGACTCCGGCTTCACGGAGGCCACCGGCAACGCTCAGGCGCTCAACTATGGACGTGGAGGGGTCGAAGGGGACGCACTCCGCGCCGAGGGCCAAGACAACGCCACCGGCACCTCCCGAAACAACGCCAACATGTCCACCCCCGACGATGGCGAATCCCCCCGCATGCAGATGTATCTGTGGGATGGCCCCGTCACCTCCAGCTTGGTGATCAACGGCAATCTGCCGCTGGAAGTGGGGAGCGCCGCTTTTGGCCCCTCGGAGTTTACCAAGAGTGGCACCGTGGCACTGGCCTCCGACAATACCGCACCCAGCAGCGACGCCTGCGAAAAACCGGTCAGTGGAGTCTCCGGGAAGATTGCCCTGATCGACCGAGGCACCTGCTCATTTCAGCTCAAGAGCGCCAACGCCGAAGCAGGTGGTGCCATTGCCGTCATCATCATCAACAACGTGCCGGGCGAAGGCACCATCGCGATGGCCGGTGATACCAGCGCCGGCACCGTCACCATCCCCGCTGTCTCGGTCAGCTATGAAGACGGCCAGACCCTCAAGGGCCTGCTCACCGGCGGCACCGTCTCCGGGGCCATGAGCCAGACCCAAGAAGTGGAGCGGGATGGCACCATCGACGGCTCGATCATCGCCCACGAGTGGGGGCACTATATTCATAACCGGCTCACCACGAGCTGCGCCACCATCCAGTGCCGCTCTCAAGGCGAGGGCTGGGGCGACTTTAACGCCATGCTGATGGTGCTCGAAGAAGACGACAACCCACTCGGCACCTATGGCATGGCCATCTACAGCACCGCCATGCTCTTTGACGAGACCGACTATTCGGGCCTGCGGCGTTATCCGTACTCCATCGATGAGACCAAAAACGGGCTGACCTTCCGGCATATCTCCAAAGGAGAGCCGCTGCCAGAAGACGTTCCGGCAGGACTGGTCTTGACCACCGATAACTCGGAGATCCACAACGCCGGTGAAATCTGGGCCGCCATGATGTGGGAAGCCTACATCGAGATGCAGCTCACCGCGTTTGATACCGGTACGGCGTCTTTCCGGGAGGTGGAGCGAAAGATGCGGGATTATCTGGTGGCAGGCATGCTGCTGGCCCCCGCCGATCCGACCTTCACCGAGCAGCGGGATGCCATTCTTGCGGCAGCGGTGGCCAATAGCCTGGAAGACGGACGCCAGCTTGCCAGCGGCTTCACCCGACGCGGTGCGGGCACCTGCGCCGACTCTCCCGAGCGTGACTCCGCCGATATGGTGGGCGTGGTCGAGAGTTATGTCGAAGGCCCCCGTGTGAAGGTGCTCTCGTGGAGCCTCGATCCCAAGGTCAACTCCTGCGACAATGACCGCTTCTTGGATGGCGGCGAAGAAGGCTTGTTGAAATTTGAGGTGATGAACGCAGGACCGTATGTGCTCTCACCGACCTCGGTGGGTCTCTCGGCCTCCGACTCGGTGCTGAGTGTGCTGGGCGGCAGCAGCCAGACCCTGCCGACCCTCGAGCCCTATGCCACCACCACCCTCTCCTATCGGGTGCGGCTGTCGAATACCGTGACCGATACCCGGACCTTGAGCGCGTACTTGGATCTGAGCAACCCCTCGGCGTGTAATCCGAAGGAACGATTCACCGCGAGCTTTAGGGTGAATGCAGACGACAAGGCGGGTGCATCTCAGACGGAGAGTGTCGAAGCAGAGCCGGTGGTCTGGAAGATGAGCGATACGATCAGCGGTGAAGCGGGCTGGCTCGTGCTCCAGGCCGACGATACCAACCGGGTCTTTCACACCGAAAATCCGCCCACGGTGGCCGACCGTCGTTTGGAGTCTCCTTCCCTGAAGGTCTCCAACTCCACCAATCTGAGCTTCACCTTCAAACATCGCCATGCGTTTGAGGCCAGCTCGCTGATCCCCAACGGTACGGTCTACTTCTGGGACGGTGGCGTGGTAGAGATCATGGATGAAGCCAACGGCACCTGGCGAGATGTCTCCCGTTATGCCTCTCCAGGATACGGCGGCACCATCGGCGGCATCGGGCCGAGTGACAACCCGCTCGACGACCGTTCGGGGTATGTGGGCACCAATAAGTCATGGCCCAACTATGACAGCGTGACCATCAGCTTAGGACGTAATTTCTCCGGCAAAACCGTGAAGGTGCGCTTCCGCATGGGGGCCGATGCCGCCGTCAGTGACTATGGCTGGGATGTGGACAGCATCACCTTCACGGGTTTGCTCAACACCCCCTTCCCGACCCTGGTGACCGATACCGCCGTGACCAAAAAGTTCTATCTGGACTTCGATGGGGATGGATCCGGTGACGCCAGCAACCCACTCGACGCTTGTGGCTCCCCCAGCGGTTATGTCTCGGCATCCGGCGACTGCGACGACCTGAACGCCTCGGTTTATCCCGCTGTCGAGTCCGTCGCAGACTTCTTCGGCAGCGGGATAAACCGAGGCGTTCAGGTCGTCGCAGTCGCCGGATGCCGAGACATA
Organism: Myxococcota bacterium; assembly: GCA_046075485.1. Taxonomy (GTDB): domain Bacteria; phylum Myxococcota_A; class UBA796; order JAJRTE01; family JBJTQF01; genus JBJTQF01. The sequence goes on from JBJTQF010000144.1 coordinate 46,829, forward strand.
ACCGCTGGGGGAGCCACAAGCGTCGAGTGGGTTGCTGGCGTCACCGGATCCATCC
>JBJTQF010000145.1:0-13377 GCA_046075485.1 Myxococcota bacterium
GGCTGGTTGAAGGAAAATCGTCGTGTGGCAACCCGATATGACAAGTACTTGACACACTATCATGCGATGGTTCAGTTGGCCATCCTGAAGAGGTACCTAGCTGCGCTGTCCCGGTAATTTTGTTTAGAGAAACAGAGCCTAAGAGCGCACGCTGCTGCTGCTGTTCGATATCTGGTGTAGTCGGAACAAATATCTCGAAGACAGCTTCTATGAGTGGGACTTGTATGAGTGGCTGAAATGGCTCGGACATGCTCGAGCACCCCTCCTCGGTGGAGTCTTGCCGACTGTGTGACCACCGTCCGACCGAGCAGGGTGATTTCACAAGTCCCCATGAAGTCTGCTCTATCGCACATATTGAACGCTTATAGAACTTTCGTTATTCCCAGCAGAGGGACCAGGAGTCCTTCGGTTTAACACCCCTCTCCAGGCTTCACACCCCAATCCGTGCGGAGAGGCTGGTGTAGAAGTGGTAGATGTAGTCGTAGATTTCTTGGAAGTATTCGGCTCGTCCGTTGCTCTTAAACAGCGCCATGCGGCCTCGTTTGAGCGCCGCGTCTATCTCCCGTGCGTCGTTTTTGCTCAGCCGTTCTCGATGCGTGTTGAGGAACTTCTCAAGGTCGAAGACCTGCCGTTCAAGGGCGTTGCGCAGCCGTCTGACCTCCCGTGTCATGGCGGAGTCTTCTTCTTGTTTCTGATGCTCCTGCTGGAGTGCCGCCACCTCCTTTTGAGTCAGCCCTGCGAAGGAGCGGATCACCAGCCCCTGGTTGATGCCCGTTTTTTTCTCGCGGGCGCGCACGTTGACCACCCCATCGGCGTCGATGCTGAAGCTGATCTCCACTCGAGCGACCCCTCGCGGCGCGGCGGGCACCCCTGTCAGCTCAAACTCTCCTAAGCTGACGTTGCGGTGGGCCTCGGTGTCTTCACCCTGGAGCACATGCACTTTGACGGTGGTCTGAAAATCGGAGATCGTGGACACCACTTTTCGGGTTCGGCAGGGAATGGTGGTATTTTTGGGGATCACGGGGGCAAACTTCCCCCCTTCGATCTCGATGCCCAGCGACATGCTGGTCACATCCAGGAGCTGGACATCCTGGAGGTTTCCCCCCAACATGGCCCCTTGAATGGATGCACCCACCGCCACCACCTCATCCGGATTGAAGCTCTTGTTGATGTTGCGTCCGAAGAGGCCCCTGACCAGCTCCTGCACACGCGGAATTCGGCTGGAGCCACCGACCAGCACCACCTCCTGGATATCGCCTGGCAACATGCGCGCTTCGCCCAGCACCTTTCGACATTCCGCCAGGGTGAGCTGGAGCAGATCCTCGATCATGCTCTCGAAGTCGGCGCGGCGGAGCGTGCGGTGGATGTGTTTCGGCCCAGACTCATCGGCGGTGAGAAACGGGAGATGGATCTCGGTCTCCAGGGCCGTAGACAGCTCCATCTTGGCACGTTCGGCGGCGTCTTTGAGGCGCTGCATGGCCATGCGGTCGCTGCGGATGTCGATGTGATGCTCTTCAAAGAAGCCTTTGGTCAGCCAGTCCATGATGCGCTGGTCGATGTCGTCTCCTCCGAGACGGCTGTTGCCGGAGGTGGCTTTGACCTGTGCGGTCTGATCGGTGATTTCCACAATCGAGATGTCGAAGGTGCCACCTCCAAAGTCATAGACCGCAATCGTGGCGTTGCCTTTTCGATTCATCATGTACGCGAGCGCAGCGGCGGTGGGCTCATTGATGATCCGCACCACGTTGAGCCCCGCAATCGTGCCCGCATCTCGTGTGGCTTGGCGCTGGTTGTCCGAAAAATAGGCGGGGACGGTGATGACCGCGTCGGTGATCTTCTCACCTAAAAACTCCTCCGCCGACTTCTTGAGCCGGCTGAGGATCATCGCGGAGAGCTCTTGAGGGCTGTAGAGGCGGGTATTGACCTCCACGGCGATGCTGCCTCGGCTGGTGCGGGTGAGCTTAAAATTGACCAGCTCCGCGTCGAGCCGCGCTTCATCGTAACGACGGCCCATGAACCGCTTGATCGAGTGAATGGTGTTCTCGGGGTTGATCACCATTTGGCGCTTGGCCACTTCCCCCACAAAACGGTCGCTCTTTTTGGAGAACCCCACCACCGAAGGGGTGATGCGGGAGCCCTCCTCGTTGATGATCACCTTCGGCTCTTTGTTGTCGAGCACGGCCACAACAGAGTTCGTGGTCCCCAGATCGATGCCAATGATGCGTGCCATGAGTGCTGCTTCCAAAGGAGAGGTTTGTGCCGCAGGTGTACCGAGATCTACACGTCCTATTCTTATGCGTCGCGTGGGGGGCTGTCAACGCTCTGGATGCGGCGTCGCTCGTAAAGTCTCGGATCTGGTCACAGAGGGCTTATGGCTCCCTCGCATGGCCGGAATCTTGCTCAGACGCTCCCGTTGTTCCCCTCACGGTATGAGCGTCATGATCCAGGCCGATGCTTACCTTTTTTTTAGGCATATCTCATCATTTTGGCGCTTTTTGAGAACTTGGTGCTCAGCTCTTTTGGCCTCGCCGCGCACACCTCACGCGCATGAGCCCCTCCGTAGACGACACCTGCCACGATGCACATCCGAAAAAGGATGGTATGATGGTCCTCCCCGATAACCTATGGTCTGGAGAAATTCATGCACGCGCCTGCTGCTCCCCACTCCGCTGAACATGCGGCCTCCGCTGAACATGCGGCTGAGGTGAACTCGACGGCCTCCGTTCCCCTGGTGGGGGTGATCATGGGCTCCAGCTCCGACTGGGAGACCATGAGCCACTGCGTCGAGACCCTCCGCACCCTCGGCATCCCCCACGAAGCCCGGGTGGTGAGCGCCCATCGCACTCCCGACCTGCTCTTCGAGTATGCCGCTCAAGCCGAAGGGCGAGGGCTCCAAGTGCTGATCGCCGGAGCAGGAGGTGCGGCGCATCTCCCGGGCATGGCGGCTTCCAAGACCGTGCTGCCGGTGTTGGGGGTGCCTGTACAATCCCGAGTGCTCAACGGGGTGGATTCGCTGCTCTCGATTGTGCAGATGCCCGCTGGGATTCCGGTGGGAACCCTTGCCATTGGCAAAGCGGGTGCCATCAATGCAGCGTTGTTTGCCGCTGCCATGCTGGGCGCACAGCATCAGGCCATTCGGGAGGCGCTCCGCCACTTCCGCGACGCTCAGACTGCCCGCGTGCTCGAGGAGAAGCTGCCATGTTGAGTCCCGGTCGTACCATCGGCATGTTGGGAGGGGGCCAGCTCGGACGCATGACCTTGCTGGCCGCTCGAGCGATGGGGTATCGTTCGCTGGTGCTGGAGCCCGGAGCCCACGGCCCTGCCGCTCAAGTGGCCGATGAGCACCTCAACGCGGCCTACACCGATCCAGACGCCCTTCAGCGGCTGATGCGGGACGCCGATGTGATCACCTTCGAGTTTGAGAACCTGCCGGTCTCCAGCTTGGAGCAGCTCGGGGCTTCGCTGGCCACGCGGCCTGGTCCTCACGTCTTGCACGTCACACAAGATCGGGTACGCGAGAAGCAGTTTGTTCAGCAGTGTGAGCTGGAGGTCACTCCCTTTGCGGCCATCGAGCGTCCCGAAGCCCTGGCCGATGCCGTGGAGCAGGTGGGCTTCCCCGCCATTCTGAAGACCTCTCGTCTGGGTTACGACGGAAAAGGGCAAGTGCGCCTGCCAGCAGGACCGGATGCGTTGGCGCGCCTGACGGATGCTTGGCAGACGCTCCAGCGGCAGCCCTGTATTTTGGAGCGTTTTGTCCCCTTCGAGCGTGAGCTCAGCGTGGTGGTGGTCCGCGATGTGTACGGGAACACCCATGCATACCCCGCAGCGGAGAATGTGCATGTGGGGGGGATCTTGGACAGCTCCACGGTGCCGGCCCTGCTCCCCGAGGGCGTGGCTCAGCGGGCGCAGCGGCAGGCGGAGACGCTGGCCCGTGTACTCAAGCTGGTGGGGGTACTGGCCGTGGAGTATTTTGTCTGCTCGGACGGACGGCTTTTGATCAACGAGCTGGCCCCTCGGCCACACAACTCAGGGCATTGGTCGATTGAAGCCTGTGCGACGTCTCAGTTTGAGCAGCAAGTGCGGACCACCATTGGGGCAACGGTGGGAGACACCACCTTACTTTCTCCGGCCTGCACCGTGAACCTGCTGGGTGAGCTGTGGGAGGGAGGTGCTCCCGACTGGGAAGCACTGCTGGAGCGTTCGGATGTGCATCTTCACCTGTACGGCAAAAAAGAAGCACGACCGGGACGAAAGATGGGACACATCACCGTCTTGGCCGACACACCGGAGCGCGCACGCACACGGGCGCTCGAGGCGCGGGCCTTACTCACGCGGGGCAGGACATCATGAATCTGCAAAGCTGGCTCTTGGTGGGGGTGGGGGGTGCCTTGGGCTCGATGCTCCGTTATGGAGTGGGGCTGGCCCTGGCGGGGGTGAGCCATTTTCCACTGGCGACATTGCTGGTCAACGTGCTGGGCTCGATGCTGATCGTGGGGGTGCATGAGAAGGTGGGCGCGGGCGTGTGGTCTCCTGAGCTGCGGCTGCTGCTGGCCACGGGGGTCATGGGAGGGTTTACGACCTACTCGACCTTTAACTACGACGTGCTGATGAGCCTGAGCCGAGGTGCCTATGGGCAGGCGGCGCTGAACGTGCTCCTGACGCTGGGTGGATGTTTAATGGGAGCCAGTCTTATCTCGTCTAAGTTCTTCTGAGCCTCCGCTGAGCGCCCACCGCAAGGACATCGCCGCGATTGAGCCCATCCGCATATTAGGAAGTCTTGAGCGTACCACCGTTTTTGAGCGGGGGGCGGCGTCTGGAGGAGGTCTCTGGCACGCTGGCCGGGCGACTGGGCGCGGCAGCCTCCGAGGGTGGAGGGGAGAAGACCGCCGCAGGAGGGTTCACCCGAGGGGGGTTGGGGAACTCAATCACGCGCCATGTTCCGGGAATATCTTTGGACATCTTCTTGACTCCTTTTGAGATCATTTTGCTACGCATGACAGTAAAGACACGCCAAAATATCTGCCTAAAAATGTACTTGACGATCCTCCGCTCACACCGTAGAGTGAAGCCAAGTCTGGCAGGACTTAGCAGGGCCATAGGCAAGGCGTCGGCAGATCAGCAGCTCCGTTTCCAAGCAGACAGTCAAAGTCTATCGTGTTTAATTCAAACAACGACTGTCATCTTGTGAAATGAAATCCTCTGTATTGATAAGGGATTGGAGGCGCTGAAATGACGAATAGGGACGATCAGGACAAAAAAGCTGGCAGGAATGTGCAGCAGGCCGCATCCGATGCGGCCAAGAGTGGGGCAGCCAAGAGCGGGGCAAAACAGGTTCGGGACGAAAAACAACGGGACGAAGGGGAACGGGCAGAACAAGGTCGGGCAGAGCAGCGGCGAGCGATCCTTCAAAATCGAGTCCAGATGAGTGAGCAGGAGCTTGAGATTACCCGCTCGCTGGTACATGGGTTGATCACCTGTGCCCTGGCGCCGCTGGTGGCACGGGCTGGGCTCAACAGCTTGGCGGAGGAGTGGTTCAAACATTCGGTGTGGCGCTGGGCCATGCGTTTTGGCCTGATCTCCAAGACCAAACGAGAGACCCTCAGCTTCGATCTTGAACGCACCGCCTCGTGGGGATATCAGCTCGAGCGCGCTCAAGAGGGCTCGCGTGTGCCTGGAGAGCTGGATGTGGGCCGTGCCTATCGAGCACGTCGGATCATCCTCCGATTTTTCGCACAGCACCAGGGCCAGTGGTTCACCTGCGGAGACGTCACACGACGGCTTTCTCAAGAGCTGAGCTTCATCGACCGGGCGGACGTAGGCCCCTTGTTGAAGCTCTACGTCGGGAAACAGTTCCTGCTCATGGAGGACGACCGCTTTACGCTCCGTCAAGCGTATGTGCCACTGGAGCTCAAAGACCCCATTGAGCGTGAAGCCAAGCTCAAGGGTGGTTATGAGAGCATCGGCCCTCTCAGCCAAGCATATCTTCAGGGCCGTGGAGAGCTGCTGACCTTTGAGGCGCATCTGCCGCATGTGTTGTGGGAAGAATTTCACCAGCGGCTGCATGCGCACGCCCTTACCACCTTGACGGAGCTGGCCCAGCGCAGCAATGAGGACACTTACAAAGAGCTCCAGTTCTACCACGGTGGTGCATTCCTACTCTCCGCCCTCTATCCCTGGACCCCTCCCCCCGACCTTCCACCCAAACAGAAGCAGGCATAACCACGCACTGACTGGCTTTCCCCTGACTAGCCTTCCCTTGCCCTCCGTTTAGACACTCCCATATTTTCAGCAAAACGTCATACGAGAGGAGGTGATCACCATGTTGAGCAGCACCACTACCTGGGCCATTGTGGAGTATATCATCGCGTTGTTGGAGTACCTGCGGGGTTGAACTTCAGCGCCGTCCTACCTCCAAATGTGAAACACCGGCAGAGAGAAGGTGATCACCATGTTGAGCAGCAAAGGCTGGGTCATTGTGCAGTACATCATCGCGTGGCTGGAAAACCTGCGGGGTTGAGCCCTCAGACAAAGTACCTGCAATGTCGGAGCTTGTCGGCGGCTACACCGCAACACACGCAGGCAAGTTCCGCCCTTTCCCCAATGCCACCACACTCGAGCCCCAAACGTCTCAGGCATGATCATTTTTTCAGCATACCTTGCATTTTTTCACTCAAGTAAAAGCCCACGCCTGCCGATGCCACGATGACTTTTCTCGTTTTACAGGAATCTACTTCGTGGAGGCCCTATGCTGTCCCTGCCCTTCCGCATGATGCAACAAGCCCTGGCCTCCCCAGCACTCCCCCGCATCCCCGAGCCAGCGCCCATCATGATCGGTAAGGCACGCTGCGACACCTATGCCAGCGCCACACAGTCCCAAAACCTGCAAGCAGTGTTCGAAATCTGCCTCGACGTGATCAGCGCCTGCGGCATCTCATAAGGACACGCCCTCGACCTCGGATGCGGCACCGGCCAGCTCCTCCGTATGCTCGCCCACACCTTCCCCTCCCTGGAGCTGATGGGACTGGATGCCTCACCCGATATGCTCCAGCTCTGTCAGCAGCAGCTTCAAGGACATATACGCCCTCCACACCTGACCCTTCAACAAGGAGACCTGCGGGCCCTCAGCAGCCTGCCCTCTCATCACTTCCGGCTCACCACCTGGACCATGACCGCCCACCACCTCGACGCCCTCGAGGAAGTCGCCCAAGTACTCGAAGCTCTCGAGCGCATCACCCATCCAGAAGGCTTGATCTTCGTGCTCGACCTCGGAAGGCTCAAGACCCGCAGCCTCAACGACTGGTACATCGGCTGGGCAGGACGAGCCTACGACCCGGCACTGCTGGAGGAATTCCGCATCAGCATGAACGCCGCCTTCAGCGCCGATGAGCTGAAAAGCCTGCTCCAACGCTCCAGCCTCCAGCGGTTTGAGCACATCACCCCCTTCGGTTTGCCCACGCTCCAGCTCTTGCTGAGAGTGCCCCAACGCCCCGGAACCACCCGCGTGCGCTCACTCTCGCCTCGCCCCTCTCAACAAAAACGCGCGCTCCAGCAAGACCGCAGCGTGGCCCAAGACTATAAGACCCTGAAACGACTCTTTGCGCTCAACGGGCTCTAATACACATCTCACTGTGAATCATAATGACACTCATTTAATCATTTGGAGGCGTACCCACATGAACATGCTTAGAAACCGCTTCCCCCACTTTTTTCAGGAGCTCCGTCAGCAAGCCGAAGCCATGACAGATCTACACCTTAGACATCACATGCATCCGTCGTTCTAACTGAGGAGGCCCCATGCCCATCTCCGTTCGTCCTCCCTCCACCGCGCAGGAGCTGGAGCAGCTCGTTCGGCTCCGTTACCAAGTCTACGTCGAAGAGGAAGGACGCTTCACCCCCCACCTCTTCGCAGAGCCCGCTATTTTTGATGCCTTCGACACCATTCCCCATACCCTCAACCTGTTGGCCTTTGATGAACAGGAGCCCGCAGGCTTCATCCGGCTCACCGCAGAGTCCGAGTGGGGCTCTCCCCTCGACGCACATTACGATCTCAGCGCCGTGAGAGCACGGTGCGGCGCAGCCCCCGTCACCGTGTCGATGCTCGGCGTCTCCCGTAAAGCCCGAGATCGAGGCGTCGCGCAAGCCCTGATCCTCCAAGTGATTGAGCTGATCCATGCGTCCGGTTATACCGACGTGATGGTGGTGGCCAACGCGCAGATCGTCCCCCTGCTCAGACGCTATCAGCTCCAGGAAGTTGGCACGCCCTTCCACTGTCCACGGGTCGGTCAGCGACTCTCCATGCTACACGCCCCCACTCACCTGCTCCCACGCGAAGCCCATTCCATCCTGCCCGGCCACTCCTCCCGGCACCGGGTGCGCTTTGAACATGGAGAGCTTCTGCTCCACCCCGAGCGCCCCCAAACCTCCGCGTACTTCATCCGGCGAGGCCAGGTACGCCTCTCCCTACCTCGCGGAGACGGCGGCGAGCATATCCTGGCAGAAGTCGGCCCCGGCGCGCTCATCGGCGCACTCGAGCGCACGGCCAGCGGCATGAGCCTCTGTTCAGCCAAAGCCATCGGGCCCGTAGAAGTCCTCGAATTTCCTCTCACGCCGCTCATGTCCACGATGAAGCAAGACACTCCGGCCACCTTCAACAGCACTTGGCAACCCGAGACGCCGCAGAACCTGATCGGGCTCCTGCCTCGAGCCCAGGAGTCCATGCAACGGCTGCTCAGCCGCTCGGTAGAAGGGCTGGCACCCTCCGGCGTAAAGCTCTTTAACCACTACCTCGCAGCGCGGGTGATTCATCAGCTCGGCGAGCTCGGCATCTTTCGACGGCTGGAGCAAGGCCCGCTCCAGCCCCTCGAGGTGGCTCAAGAGCGGGGGATAGAGCCCACTCACCTTGAGGCTCTGCTGCACTTCCTGGAGCAGCTCGGCTGGATCGAACACACCCCCGAAGGATGGCGGATGGCTCCCGCCCTGGCCCACCGCTTTGATGCGGAGCACGGCTTTCTCCAGTGGCTGATCGGTGCTTATGAGCCCGTGCTCGATGGACTGCCCGCCCTGCTCCGAGGCCATGCCCGCTACGGACATGAGCTCCGACGACAGGATCGAGAAGTGGCTCGCTCCTCGGCCCGCATCTCAGAGGTCTATACCGACCCCGCCATGTACTTGTTGTTGAAGCTCGAAGGCGTCTCGACCGTGGCCGATATTGGCATGGGCTCGGGCCTGCGTTTGATTGACATTTGTCAGCGACTCCCACACCTGCGAGGGGTTGGGTTGGATCTCAGCGAACTGACCCCCTCGGAGCCGTGGCCCCTGCCTTTTCAGCGGCCTGAGCAGGAGGATCGGGTGCTGGTGGCCTCCGCCTGGTGCCTCACGGAGCAGATGCTACGACCTCGTGCGCTGGCGCAGCTCCTGGAGCTGGTGACGCTGATGGGGCGTCAAAAGAAGGCGGACCTGCTCCTGCTTCAGCTTCCGCTGGCGGTGGAGATGTTGGCGCAGAAACAAGGATTTTCGCCCAGTGTGACGGCACCTGCCACTCCCTTTTATGCGTGGTGGACCCGCACGCTCTCTCCGGTGGGAATGGAGCGGCAGCCGGAGCTGGGGGACGCGGGCGTCAAACGTCTTCAGGTGCCAGCGGGCACACCCCTCTATGGATGGGGGGATGCGGCGGACGGCGCCTTTCTCCTCGCGCGTGGGAAGGTGGAGCTCGCCGTGGGTGGAGCGTCTCAGCGCACTCCCTTTGCACTGGTGGAGGCGGGTGGCACCTTCGGAGAGGAAGCACTGCTCGAGCCCTCGACTCGCCGCTGGGCTCAAGCGCTCGCCCTGACCGACGTGGAGGTGTGGCACCTCGAGCGGGAGCGCCTGCACCAGCGTCGAGCAGCGGATACCGACATCCGCTTGCTGCTGGAGCAGGGATTGTTGGGAAGCCTCCACCGGCTGGCCCTTCAGCAGCTCAACCCTGGGGGGATCTCGAAAGCCGTGCTTCGTCGAGCGGAGCAGCATCAGCGGCGAGAGGAGCTCCAGGAGGCTCAAGCACTGTGGCGATTGAGCTGAGCTGCTTCTATGTGCGCTCACCCGTTGAGCTCTGCACTGGCAGACGCTCCTTCCTGCTCGAGCACAAAACGCAGTGCCTGGGTCTGCTCCATCGGTCTTGAGAACAGAAAGCCCTGCACATAGGCGCATCCAGCGGCTTTCAACACGTGGAGCTGCGCTTCATTTTCAACCCCTTCGGCCACCAAGCCGATGCTGAGCTTGGATGCCAGCGTGCAGACGGTGCTGACGACCGCCTGACTATAGGGATCCTGGACCAGATCCTTGATAAAATATCGATCCAGCTTCATCGCCGAGAGTCGAACCCGGTTAAGATAACTCAGCGAAGAATATCCGGTCCCAAAGTCATCGAGGAAGAGGCGAAAGCCAGCCTGCTCGAGTGCCCGCACGGTGTTGATGGCGGCCCCTTCTTGAATGAAGCAGGTCTCGGTCAGCTCGATGGCAAGTCGTTCCGGGGGGACTCCATACTGTTGTACCAGTGCTTGCAGCTTTCGAGGGGTCTCTGGCTGCTCAAACGTGACCGCCGAGAAGTTGAGGGCGATATAGAGTCCCTTCGGCCAGCGGAATGCTTGAGCCTGAAGCAGTCTGCATACCTGAGATGCCACCAGCAGATCGATATGGGGAATCAAACGACTCCGCTCCGCCTCCTGGATGAAGAAGTTGGGGGTGAGGAGAGGCCACCAGGAGTCGTCGATCATCGGGATCGAGGCGGCTGTTGCGTGCCACAAAGATCTGGACCTGCGTAGCAAGATCCAGCCCCGGCGGGCTTCGGAAAGTACCATCTGCTCGAGGTTCGATGAGCTGCTTCAGGTCAGCGGAGACATCCACGGTACGAAGAGACTGCACTTCTCTGAGGATGGATTCAGAAAGTATCTGAAGGTTATCTTCTGCCAGTCGAAAGAGGATCTGTTCTCACTCTCCACGACTTGATAGATGAGATAGATGTTGGTTAATCAAATACGCTCGTGTCGCACGGGCCACAATAAAATAGACCAGGGTGGTGATGAGCAGCATGATCAGGACCATCCGAATGGCTGCTGCGGTAAGGACTCGTGTTGCCAACGAATTGGAGTTTGTGTCGTCTATACTGGGCAATGTGGGCGTCTCTTCACTTGGAGGCGCAAGGACATCTTGTCTCGATTGAAATGATCCGGAACGACGAGCTTCCGCTGGCACCTTCACGCTTGGTTTCTGCTCAATCTGCATGTCTGCTCCGCCTGCGATGAGAGGGTTCTGCCGTAGCCAAATCTGCGCGATTCAAACAGTATAGACGATAACACTATCAGAGGATAAAGCGAAACCATGATGTGCACATTCAGAATCTCTTCAGATAACCCGTTGTATCGTCGGGATGTGGTTTCTATGCTTTGAGACGAGCTTTTCTGAATAAATCTTGACTGGTTTGCCGGTCATATAAAGTCTAGGTCTGGCATCCGGTCGAGGTTCACCGTCATGTGACGCTGGAGCGCATGGCTCTTTTCATCTCCTGTGAGCTCGCCCCTGGTCGCGAGAAACGAGGCGGAGCCTCCCCGTCATACAGTACTCTGCTCCATACCGTGCTCTGTGATAAGATGTCGCGTGGGTGCGCACGCAGGAGGAGCTTCGGTCATGGTCGTGGATGGTGTGGTGCTGGCAGCAGTGGGATGTGTCTACATCGGCTTGGGTGTGGCGACGGCGCGAAAGAAGGTCCAACATGGGGCTTGGTATGGCATCCGTACTGAAAAGACCCTCTCGGACCCCGAGATCTGGTATGCCGTCCACCAGGTTGCGGGGATCGACCTTCTGCTGGCCGGTCTGGTCACCGTAGGCGCTTCCGCCTTTAATATCTTTGTGAGTCTCGACCATGCTGACCGGCAGGTGGCGCTCTTCAACTTCGCCGCGTTCCTGCTCGGAACCGCTTTGACACTGCTCCATACCTTTCGCACACTGGAGCAATACTAAGGACGCGCTCAAACAGCTCCACTGCTCTGTGTGGGCACGCTCGAAGGCGCTCACATGCGTAGGCGCACTTGCGGAAGACCCTCCACCTCAATACGATAGGAGCCCTCATGGACCTCAGAGCCGCTGCTTTTTGTTATCCTATTGTCCTGCTGTTGCTCCTGTGGGGGGGGCTCGCTCCAGGTCTCAGCGCGGCGCAGTCCAGCCCCAGCCTCCAGAGCACTTTTCCCGTCTCGGAGCAGGTGGCGACGGCAGGGTTGGTGGCCAGTGGGCTGAGCTTGATGATCTTTCAGGAGCCGTTGGTGCATACGCTCCAGCCCAGCCCCCGCATCACGGGTACACTCCCAGGTGAAGTGGCGGTCTCGAATGCTCTTTATCTCGGCGAAGGCAAGACGCTGCTCAACGGGGTGCCGGACTTCCTCGGGGACACCCTCTTTCCCTATGGCGCGCTGGCGTTTTATACAGGACGGGCCGCCGTCGCCGGAGTCACGGGCCAGCTCCAGCATGATATCCTGCCTCTGCACAGCTTCTTGACCTTCGCTCAGGCTTATGGCCTCAACCTCACCCTCACTCAGACGGTGAAGATCTTGGTGGGACGAGAGCGCCCTTATTTTGCGCTCAACCGTCAGCCCACGGTGGAGCGTACAGACGACGCGACCTTGTCTTTCTTTTCGGGACATAGCTCGTCGAGCTTCTGCTTGGCGGCGTTTGTGGCCCGTGATCTCACCGATGCCCTGGACCAGCATGCGCTGCCGGATGCGCCCGCCTCCACCCGCTTCTGGCTCCTGAGGGTGCTGCCCTCGGCGGGACTCTATTCGGTCGCCGGGCTGGTCGCCACCTCGCGCGTGGTCGATCAACAACATTATCTCTCGGATGTGCTGGTGGGCTCGCTGGTGGGCGCGGTGGTGGGCAACGGCATCTACGCGCTGCACTACGACTGGGCAGGACAGCCCAAAACTCGCGGCGAAAAAACCGCACTGCGCTTTCAAGCCACCTCCGCTGGACCTCAGATGCCACTCTACCTCTCATGGGGCGGTCAGTTCTAAGGACAGGATACGTGATAGAAGAGGTGATGCTCACCCTCAAACGGCGGTGAGCCCTCCTCAGCTCGCCACACGATGCGCTTGCTCTCTGGGGACTTGTGGGGGACTCCGAGCACTCCGGGAGGCTTGCTCCGCTCTGACCTCGCACATTTGCCGCTGAGAAGGGAAGGGAGCCTCCACCATTCCCCTTGCCTCCGAGGATACTTTGATGCTACCAGTCTGAAAGATATCCGTCTCGCTTTGCTCAGGAGTCCTCCGCCATGATACTCATCGCCAATCCCGTCTATGATGTGGTCTTTAAGTACCTGCTAGAAGACCATGAGTCTGCCAAGCTCCTGCTCTC
>JBJTQF010000146.1:0-75364 GCA_046075485.1 Myxococcota bacterium
CATCGAGAATGGCTTTGACGCCGCGCAGTTCATGCTGCTCGGCTCCAGTACCGTGCAGATCTGCACCGGTGCCATGCTCCAGGGTTACGAGATGATCGAGAAGATCAAAGAAGAGCTGACCCAGTTTATGGTGGATCAGAAGTTTGAGACCATCGAGGCGTTTATTGGCAAGTCGTTGCCCTACTTCACCACCCATGCGGACCTGGTGGGACGTCAAGCGGCGGCCCGCTCAGCCAAAGCCGCCCGCTCCGCCCGTGGGCGTGACTCCGAGACTTGGCAGGGCAACATCAAGTCTGAGACCGACGAGCTCACGACCCGCTGAACCCCTCCGCTCATTTTGTGCTCGGTGTACTCCCCGACTTATCGCCGTTTTTGCCAGCCTTTTCAATGACTTCCATTGATCCAGACACCATCAGCGCCCCCGGCTCGGTACGCACCTGCACCGGCAACATCTGGAGCACCTTCCCTTCACCAATGGGGAGCGGCAGCTCATTCGGGAAGGTCTTGCCCATGCTGTTGAGCGCCTTATCGGAGCTCATGCGCCGCTCCGCAAACACGGTGAGAAACGCGGCACCCGAGCCCTTGCCCGCATGCATCCCGGTGAGCTTCGGCTTGAGCTGGCCGTTCTCCAGCCCGAGAGTGCCTGAGATGGTATAGTCTCGCCAGAACGCGGGCCAGCCGAAATACCACACTCGAGCATCCAGCTCAAACCCTTGTGTGGTGAAGCGCATGCGGTCGAAGGTCAGCCCGACCTTTCCTTCGGGATCCGGTTTGCCTTTGGTATTGTAGCGGGCGGGCACCTTTCCATCCTGCACCGCTTTGAGCAGAAACGAAGTGACCACGGCATCACTCAGCACGATGCCCCAGTCCGCGTTCTCCAGCCCTGCCTGCTCGGGACGAAATCGCACCGTCGGGTTGGCATTAAAGGTGGTGTTGAGCCCCACAAAGAGCTCGCCCCCCGGACTTGGGCGCGTGTGAACCCCCAGGCCCTCGAGCTGGAGCCCCCCTGCCTCCAGCTTCTTGCCGAGCGGGATCACGCGGGTGGTCTGGCTTGAGTTGGCCCGGATTTGTTGGGTGATGCCCTCCCGCATGCCCTCCTCGAGCTGCTCCTGCATCCGCGCAAACGGCCCCGGAAGTTGGATCGGAAGCTGAAGCTGGAGCTGATCCACCCCGTAGATGCCCAGCTCCAGGGCGGGCTCCCCCTTGAGCTCCGTGGCCTGAACACGAGCAGCCACCGTCACCTGACCGCCGAGCTTGATCCCCCGCAGCTCCGGCGACTTCAGCCCTCCCTCCAGATCAAAACGCAGCTTGAGACAGCCTGGACATTGGGCCGGAAAGTTGACCGCCACATCTTTGGTCTCAAAGCTGGGTGTGAAGTTGAGCTCACCCCCTGCACCACCACCTCCGCCGAGCAAACCACTGGCGAAACGCTGGAGAGGGCCGCCCCCTTCGCCACCACCTCGGAGAAAGCCGGGAAAGCCGCCTCCTTCTGAGCTGGACCTGCTGCCCTCCGCTCCGCCGCCGCTGGTTTTGTTGCGGGCCGCCTTGAGCTTCTCGGGATCCGACATCAGCTCCCCAAAGAGGGCGGTGGAGGTCTTATCGAGAAACGACGGTCCAATCCGAAAGGCGAGCTGATACGGCTCCTGATTGGCTTGTTGGACCGGACGGGCAGCCCGCTCGAGGGTCTGTTTTTGGGCAAGGCGGCTATCAAACTCCGCCCGAATCCGAGGCCCTGCGCAGCCCGTCGAGAGCAGCACCAGGGAAGAGAGGAGGGCAATTCGCAGGCTCATCAGGCTACCTTCATGGAAATGGAGACGCCATCGCGAAGGGGGACAATCACCGAGCGCAGGCGCGACTCCGCAAAGATGCGACGATTAAACTCTCGGATGATGCGCACGTCCTCGTCTTGGCAGCTTTCATCGGCCACCCGGCCCTTTTGGAGCACATTGTCGGCAATGATGAGCCCTCCCACGCGCACGCGACAGAGCCCCGCCTCCAGAAAGTAGAGGTAATCAGACTTACGACCATCCAAGAAGAGGACGTCAAAGTCTCCTGGAATATTCGCCATACTTTGGGCCGCTTCGCCTGCATGAAGCCAAGTGCGGTCGGCAAAACCAGAGCGGGTGAGAAAGTCTTCTGCCAGTGCCAAGTCGGCTGGGTTATGCTCGGTGAGGTGGACTTCACCATCAGGCCCCACCGCGTGGCTGAACCACCAGGCGCTATACCCAAAGCCGGAGCCGATCTCGAGCACCCGGCGAGCCCCGATCAGCTCCGCTTGAGTTCTCAGCAGGTTGCCAATCACCGGACCCAAACACGAGAGCCCGGTGGCCGCTGCCCGTGCTTCCATCTCCGCAAGAATCGGGTCATGCTCACGCAGAAGCTGGCTCAGATATCCATCCATGTTTGACATCTTCGACTCCTTATAATAGGGATTGGTAGGGCAAGGGTAGGGGAGAAGCCCGCGAAGGTCAAGGGGGGGCGCGGACTTCAGGGAAAATCCGGAGGCTGGTGCCGCCTGACCCGCCGCACACAACACAAAGTGCAATAATTTGGCCCTCGTGTCGTTAGATCTTGCGGCATCGTCGTACAATAGGAAATAAACCCGGACGGAGCCCCGTCGCTGGGTGGCATTCACCTCTTCATGCGGCGCACCCTGCGTTCTCTCGCGAGCGCAGCCGGGGCAACGCCATCCACCTACCTCACCTTATCGTTTGTAGGAGAACTCGTATGGCCGGTACACGTATCTTGTGGGGTCGGATTCTGCTCTTTGGGCTCACCGTCTCGGTGGGCGCGGGATACTTGACCTATCCCCGCTGGAAAGACGACCTCGAGGGCACGGCTTGGGCCCAGCTTCCTGCCAAGCTCAGCGTGGCCGCCGATGCAGGACTGGCGTTGCTCAGCCGTTACCTTCCGTTTTTGCCCTTCGCGCGCGCGGAGGCCCTAGCGCTCCTGCCCGACGACACCATCGGCGTGGTGGTGATGAAGAGCCCGGAGCAGCTCAGCCGTGACTTGGCCCCCATCCTCCAGGAGCTGGAATCCAGTGGCTTGCTCGACCAGTGGAAACAAGACGTGGTGCGCAACGCTCAGGGTAAGCTCCAAACACAAGAGCTGACCACCGACTACATGGTCACCTCGGGTTACGACCTGAGCCGTCCGATGGCGGCGGCGGTGGTGCCAGTGGGGGTGCTGAACGACGCGGCCCTGGTGGTGCTCATGCCGACCTCCGATGAAGACAAGGCGCTTGAAGCCCTCAAGCAGGAGCTGGCCAAAGAGGGCCAAATGGGGCGAGATGTGGAGGTGGGCGGTGAGACCCTCCACGAGCTGGACAGCACCTTTGCCGTGATGAAATTCCGCCGTCACCTGGTGATGATGGGTCGGGAGCGCACTTCGACGGGCTGGGAGCAGGTGATGGCAAAGCTGGGCACCGAACAATCCCTGGACCGTTCGCCGACCTGGAAGGCTCACGAGCGGGCCCATCGAGAGGGCTGGCAGGTGCTGATGATGGGGGATTTTCAGCAGCAGGTCTACGATCTGCTCGAGCGGGAGAGCAAAGAGCGGCACACGCTGGGAACGTTAAAGCCGCTGGTGGGCAGCTCTGGCAGCTTGGCGCTCTGGATGACCAACGAGCAGGTGGCCTTTCGAGTGGCCACTCGGCTTCCGCAGGGTCAATCGCCCGAGTCCCTGGGGCTGAATATGGTCCCGCTGGTGGATCCGATGGTGGATCGGATCTCGGGGGAGGCGTTGGGGGTGTTGCAGTTTGCGGTGGCACCGAAAGCGTTTGTGCAGGCGATGGAGCGGGATCCCTCGACGTCGCAGGAGCTGGCGCGGCTTCGTCGGAAGCTCCTTGAGGTCGGCGTGAGCTTGGACGAGGACATCGTGAACAACCTGACGGGGATGCTGGGGGGCGTCATGCTCAAAAATCCGGCAGTGGCGGATACGGAAGGCGCGGGGGGCCTGCTGGGGGCGCTGGTGGCGCAGGCGCTCTCGTCGGGGCGTCGAGCGGTGGGTGCGGAGCTGCCGGTGGGAGGTGTTTTGTGGGTGGGAATGAAGGAGCCTCAGCGCCTGAAGCCCCTGTTGGAGCGTGCGGTGGCGGAGCTGGAGCAGCGGCAGCGCATGAGCTGGAGTTATGGTGCGCAGCCTTCGGAGCAGCTCACGGTGGAGGAGCAGGGGGGCGTCACCTGGTACGTGCTCCGCGACAACAAGGGAATGGTGATGGGGATGGGGTTAACCGCTGGCCAGCTTGTGCTGGTGATGGGGGAGGGGATCCTGGCGCAGGTGAAGCGTGACTTGGCGGGGGAGGGCAAGGGGTTTATGGCGAGTCTCCCGCAGCGCGCGCGTGCAGCGTATGAGCAGAGCCGGGCGGGGTATTTGTATCTGGATGTGCCGCGCACCCTCGACGTGCTGGAGGAGTCGGGGCCGCTGAAGGCGATGACGCTGAAGGCGGAGGGGCAAGCTGCGGTGGCGCTGGTGGAGCATTCGGTGCGGGGTGTGGCGGCTCGTGGGTGGGTGGAGGATCCACTCCTGCTGAGTGAGCTGGTATTTTACGCGCCTGAACAGGGGTACGCGGCGCACATCCGGCAGATGGCGGAGGCGGTGAAGGTCTTGGAGGCTCAACCTTGAGGGTGTTGGTGATAGCTCGCTCCATGTATCTGCCCCTGCTCACCGCGCCCCCCACCCATTTTGAGCAACTTGCTTGACACCACCTGCTCCGATCCTCATACTTCCATGCTTTGCGCCTGCGTGCGCGGAGCGCGCCGTGTTTGAGCTGTATTGAAATTGCCATTCAGAGGTTGGTTTATGAGCTTTTCTCGAGCGGATCGGGTTGCCGATCAGCTTCAGCGTGAGATTTCCCGCATGCTCTACGAGGACGTCAAAGATCCTCGGATTGGCATGGTGACCATCAGCCGGGTGCAGTTGACCCCTGACCTGCGTTATGCGCGCGTCTATTATACGATCTTGGGCGACGACGCACAGAAAGAGGCCACTCAGCAGGGCCTGAGCCGCTCCGTCGGTTTTATCCGCCGTGAGCTCGGACGCCTCATGCACATTCGTTTTGTCCCGGAGATCATCTTCCTCTTTGATCCCAGCCTCGAGCACGCTCAGCGCATCAACACGCTCCTCAAAGAGATCGAGCGCACCGACGCCGAGCGCCAGAAGGCCCTCTCCGGTGAACAAGCGGATGCCGAAGCGACCTCCGACGCATCGGAAGCGGAAGACGACGAAGACGAAGAGCTCGACGAAGAAGACGACGACCTCGACGAAGATGAAGAGCTCGACGAAGAAGACGACGACCTCGACGAAGATGAAGAGCTCGACGAAGAAGACGAAGAAGACGAAGAAGACGAAGAAGACGAAGAAGACGAAGAAGACGAAGAAGACGAAGAGGACGACACACCTCCCCCTTCTCATCGTTCACCTCCCCCTTCTCGCCGTGGTCGTGGCTGAGGACGCCCATGCACCCTTACGCCGAAGATTTTGACCCGCTGGTCCCGCTCCTGCTCAAGGCAGAGCGTGTGCTGATTGGCACCCACGAGTCTCCTGAAGGCGACTGTATTGGTGCATCCTTGGCCTTGAGTGAAGCCTTGACCCAGCTTGGCAAACACGTCATTCAGCTCAACCCCGATCCGGTGCCACGCGCCTGTCAGGGGTTGCATGGATGGCAGCAGCTTCAGCGGCACCTCCCCAGCGAGCCGGTGGACTTGGTGGTGGTGCTCGACTGCGGAGAGCTGGAGCGAGTGGGCCCTTCCCATCGTGCGCTTCAGAGTGCGCAGCCCCTGCTCAACATCGATCATCATCGGACCAATCGGCGTTTTGGCACCCACAACGTGGTCGATCCATTGGCCAGCTCGACCTGCGAGCTGCTGTTTTATTTGCTTCAGCGCCTGCCGATCACCTGGACCGAGACCCTTGCCTCGTCCCTCTACGCTGGAATTTCTGTTGATACCGGATCGTTTCGGTACGCCAGCACCACCGAGCGCACCCTCCGCGTGGCACGAGAGCTGGTGCTCTTGGGTGCCAACCCTGCCACCATCGCCAACGGCCTCTACGAGAGCATGAGCCATGTGCGCCTCAAGCTCCTGCCCCTGGTCTTGCAGACCTTATCCCTGAGCCATACCCAACAAGTGGCCTCCATCCTGCTGACCCGGGAGATGTTGAGCCAAACCGGGGGACTGCTGGCCGACACCGAAGGTTTTATCAACTATCCTCGCTCCCTGGAGGGGGTAGAAGTGGCTGTTTTCTACAAAGAGCTCGCCGAAGGTTTTTCCGTGAGCCTGCGCAGTAAAGCCCGGGTAGACATTGGCACCGTGGCCTCTCGACTGGGAGGCGGTGGGCACAAGCTCGCCGCAGCCTTTCGGACCAAGCTGTCCCTGGAAGCCCTTCGAGCCCAGCTTGAGCCCCTCTTGAGTGAAGCCCTGGCCGACGTGGGCCTTCGACCTGAACCTTGAGACCCCAACCTAGATCATGACCCGGAGCCTCCGTGAACGGACTGCTGATCATCGACAAACCGGCTGGCATGACCTCCCACGACGTGGTCTATCGCGTGCGTAAGCGTGTGCGCGTTGAGCGTGTGGGACATACTGGCACCCTCGACCCGTTTGCCACTGGTGTTTTGCCCCTCTGTTTGGGCAAAGCCACCCGCCTGGCAAGCCTGCTCACCTTAGAAGATAAGGTGTATCAAGCCACCCTGACCCTCGGCAAGACCACCGACACCCTCGACCGAGACGGTGCCCTCTTAGAAGAGCGCCCGGTCGATCCCAGCCTCGACGAAGCCCGCGTCGAAGCCGCCATGCAGCCCTTTCGGGGAGAGATCCTCCAGCGTCCGCCCATGTACTCCGCCGTCAAAGTGGGAGGCAAGCGCCTGTACGAGTACGCCCGTGCGGGTGAAGAAGTGGCTCGGGCCGAGCGACCGGTGACGATCTATCGCCTGACCCTCTTATCCCTGAGCCTGCCTGAGCTTCGATTTGAAGTGCATTGCTCCAAAGGAACCTACGTTCGTGTGTTGGCCGCCGAGCTGGGTGAAGCCCTGGGGTGTGGAGGTCATCTGACGGAGCTGAGACGTACCCAGACGGGGCGTTTTGACCTCCAGCATGCGGTGAAGCTGGACGAGCTGGAGGGCCTGGTCCACGAAGCACGGCTGGGGGAGCATATCCAGCCCATGACCCAGCTCTTGCCCGACGTGCCGAGTTTGAGTTTAACCCCGGCCCAAGCGGGGCGGGTGCGACACGGCAACCCCTTCACCGTTCGCCGATCTGACCGGAATGCAAACGAGCTGCCCGAAGAAGGACTGTTGCAGCTCCTGCTGGACGGGGAGCTCTTGGCCCTCGCCGAGCTGGTGAGCCTGGATGGACAGCTTCAAGTGCGGCCCAAAGCGGTGCTGACCGACGGGTGAAAAACTGCTTTTTTCTCCGCTGTTTGTAGTCCGTACTTGACAGAAAACCCAACACCTGCTACCCTTTCCCCTTCTGATTCTGACGACCTGACGCAAAGACCTCGGCTGGTGACTCCCCTGGCCTTGTGCCTCTGCTTGGGTGGTCTGGCGAAGACGACACCCGCTTCGTGTGACAAGGCCCCCTTCGTTTGAGCATTGCGTGAGTGCGTGCATTCAGGCGCATCGGGCCACCCTCCACAGAGTGGATGAACACACTCTTAAGAGTGTGAGCAGGAATAGAAGGATGAGCCTTCTGCCCCGCCGTTTTTGCCCTCTTGACGAGTCTTGGGCTTGTCAATTATCCCCAAAGGAGTGTCTCTCATGTCTCTCTCGCGCGACAAAAAGCAGGAACTGATCGGCAAGTATGCTCCCAAAGAAGGTGATACCGGCTCCCCCGAGGTGCAGGTGGCGCTGATTTCCGCTCGGATCACCGAGCTGACCGAGCATTTTAAGACGCATACCAAAGATCATGCCTCGCGCCGTGGTTTGCTCAAGCTGGTTGGACATCGTCGTCGTCTGCTGGACTATCTGAAGTCCAAAGACATGGCACGTTATCGCACGTTGATTGAAGCCTTGGGCATCCGCAAGTAAGGTTTTCCCCCCGGGCTGCTGCGACACAGCAGCCCACTTTTTTCCTCGGCATAAAGGCATTTATTCATGGCAGTTTCTAAAGTCACCACCACCATCAACGGCAAGCAGCTCTCCATTGAGACAGGGCGTATGGCTCGTCAGGCTTCTTCGGCCATTTTGACCCTGGGAGACACGGTCGTGCTGGCCACTGCCTGCGCTGCTGACACGCCAAGAGAAGGCATCGACTTTTTCCCCCTGACCTGTGACTATACCGAAAAAGTCTACGCAGCCGGCAAGATCCCAGGCGGATTTTTTAAGCGCGAAGGCCGACCCAGCGAGCGTGAGGTCTTGACCTCCCGCATGATCGACCGTCCCATCCGTCCGATGTTTGCCGAAGGGTTTGTCAACGAAACCCAAGTCATCGCTTACGTCCTCTCCACCGACAACGAGAACCAGTCCGATGTGTTGGCCATGACCGCTGCTTCAGCGGCCCTCCACATCTCCGACATTCCGTTTGATGGCCCCTTGACCGGTCTCCGCGTAGGCCGCGTGAATGGGCAGTTCATTGCATTCCCCACCCGCTCTGAGATCGCCCAATCCGACATCGACATGATCATCTCGGCCTCCCGAGAGTCCATTGTGATGGTGGAAGGTGGATTTAAGGGCGTCTCCGAAGACGTGGTGATTGCCGCCCTTGAGTTTGGATATCAGGCTGCTCAGTCGATTCTGGACCTGCAAGATCAGCTTCGTGCCCTCGCGGGTAAAGAGCGTCGTGCCGTGGTCGCCCCCGAGAAAGACGAAGCCCTCATCGCCCTCGTGCGGGAGCTGGCCCTCGAAGGTCTCCAAGCCGCCTACAAGATCGAAGGCAAAAAAGCGCGTGGGACTGCCATCGCCAGCCTCAAGGCCGAGACCCTCGCCAAAGTGCTGGAAGCGCGCGCCGGTGAAGACGCCAAGCCCCTCACCAAGCGGTTTGGTGTGGCCTTTGAAGATCTCAGCTACTACGTCATGCGTGAGATGATCCTGAGCGAAGGACGGCGCATCGACGGACGCACCACCGACCAGATCCGGCCCATCACCGTCGAAGTCGGCGTCTTGCCTCGCACCCACGGCTCCGCCCTCTTTACTCGTGGCGAGACCCAAGTGTTGGCCGTGACCACCCTCGGCACCTCCGACGACGCTCAGACCATCGACTCCCTCGAAGGCAACCAGACCAAGACCTTTACCCTGCACTATAACTTCCCGCCGTTTTCGGTGGGTGAAGTGCGGCCCTTGCGTTCTCCCGGACGTCGGGAAGTGGGTCATGGAGCCCTCGCCGAGCGTGCTCTGCGTCAAGTCGCCCCGGGCAACGAGACCTTCCCCTACACCGTGCGCATCGTCGCCGAGACCCTGGAGTCCAATGGCTCCTCCTCGATGGCCTCCGTGTGCTCGGGATCCTTGGCCCTCTTTGATGCGGGTGTCCCCATGCCCGCCCCCGTTGCAGGGATTGCGATGGGCTTGATCAAAGAAGGTGAGCGGTACGCGGTTCTCTCCGACATCCTCGGCGACGAAGACCACCTGGGAGACATGGACTTCAAAGTCGCGGGCACTGCCGAAGGGGTGACCGCCTTCCAGATGGACACCAAGATCAAGGGTGTCTCGATGGACATCATGCGTCAAGCCCTCGAGCAGGCCCGTCAAGGTCGTCTGCACATCCTGGGCAAGATGAACGCCGTGCTCGACACCCCCCGCAAAGAGATGAGCTCTTACGCGCCTCGCCTGACCACCTTGTGGATCAACACCGAGAAGATCCGCGATGTGATCGGACCCGGTGGAAAGGTCATCCGGGGCATCATCGAGAAGACTGGCGTTAAGATCGACATCGAAGACAGCGGTAAAGTCACCATCGCCTCGTCCAGCGGAGAAGCTGCCGCCCGTGCTGAGCGCATGGTGCGTGAGCTGACCCAGGAAGCCGAGCTCGGCAAGCTCTATCTGGGCCAAGTCAAGCGCGTGGTCGATTTTGGTGCCTTCGTAGAGATCTTCCCGGGCACTGAGGGCCTCATCCACATCTCTCAGCTTGCGCGCGCGCGTGTGAAGGCTGTGACCGACGTGGTCAAAGAGGGTGACGAAGTGCTGGTGAAGGTCATCGAGATCGACAAGACCGGCAAGATCCGCCTCAGCCGTAAAGAAGCCCTCGAAGAAGGCATGGACTAAACCCATCCTTCGTGAGCCAGCCCCGATGAGCCAGCCCCGATGAGCCCACCCGTATGAGCAAACCCCGATGAGCAAACCCCGATGAGCCAGCCAGCCTCCGCCCCATCGAATTCTGTGTCGATCCCATTGCTTCGTCTTCATTCCCGTGCGTTGGAGCCTGTTTATCAGACGGCATCAGCGGCGGGGATGGACCTGCATGCTTGCCTTGACGCACCGATTGAACTTTTGCCGGGTGCCCGTGTTTTAATCCCGACGGGTTGGGCTCTGGCCATCCCTGAAGGATACGAAGCGCAGCTTCGACCCCGGAGTGGGCTGGCTTTTCAGCATGGTGTGACCCTGTTAAACAGTCCGGGCACGATTGACGCCGACTATCGGGGTGAGCTGAAGGTCTTGTTGATCCATCACGGCACCGAGCCCCTTCGGATTGAGCATGGACAGCGCATTGCTCAGCTTGTGGTGGCCCCGGTGCTTCGGGTCTCGTGGCGGTCGGTGGAGTCCTTGGACCCCAGCGAGCGTGGCACGGGTGGTTTTGGTCATACCGGCGCGTGAGCAGCAGGTGAAGCCCCTGTGACAACCCCGTGGCAGCGCCGGATCGGGGTTGCGACCCCCACCTTCCCTCGTTAAAGTGTGCCCACTGAGTGCGTTGCCTGCTTCCCCGTGAGGTTGAAAAGACGGCACCTTCACGCACCAACCGATGAGGCCGAGCTTATGCCGGGTCAGCCGGACATCCAGATCATTCCATTGGGCAGCGGAAGCAAAGGCAACTGTACCTTTGTGGGCACCCCTTATTTTGGCTTGGTGGTGGACAACGGCTTTTCGGTCAAAGAGCTGATGAAGCGTCTTGCCGCCGTGCGCATTCCTCCCTCTCGCATCCACGCTATTCTGGTGACACACGAGCACAGCGATCATATTGGAGGCGTGGGCCCCTTAGCGCGTAAGCTCAACGTGCCGGTTTTTCTCACACGCGGCACCTACGAAGCGGGACAGCACATCCTCAAGAACCTTCCCGAGATCTTTCCGGTCTCACCTGGCGAGACCTTTGAGCTGGCCGAGCTGAAGGTGGAGCCCATTCCGCTCCCACACGATGCACGCGAGCCCGTGGCCTATGCTTTTGAGTGGGGAGGCCGACGCTGGGCCATCTTTACCGACCTGGGCCATCCTTCTCACCTGGTGGTTGAGCGTGCCCGTCAGTGTGACGTGCTCTTGGTGGAAGCAAACCATGACGAAGAGCTGCTGATCAACGGTCCATATCCCTGGTCCTTGAAGCAGCGGATTCGGGGGCGTCAAGGCCATCTCTCCAACACCCAGGGCACCTCGATTGTGGAAGCGGTGGTCCATCCCGGTCTCAAAGGCATTGCCCTCATGCATCTGAGTGAGACCAACAACCGCCCGGAGATCCCCTACGCCTTATGTCGAGCCGCCTTACAGCGCCTGGACGCAGCCGACATCCCCCTCTGGGTGGCCCCTCAAGAACGGCCCCTCGAGGGCCTCTCCCTCAAGAGTGTATAGGAGTGCCATGATTTCGCGCTATTCCTTGCCTGAGCTCGAGCACATCTGGACCCCTCAGCATCGTTTTGAGCTGATGCTGGAAGTGGAGCTGGTGGCCCTTGAAGGTATGGCTAAGCGGGGCGAAGTCCCCATCCAAGCCGTTGAGCACTGTCGAAAGACCGCTCGTTTTGACTTGGCCCGTATCGACGAGCTGGAGAAGACCCTCAAACACGACGTGCTGGCCTTCTTGACAAATGTCAGCGAACATACCGGCCATGAGGGGCGCTTCCTGCATAAAGGCATGACCTCCTCGGATGTTTTGGACACCGCTTTTGCCTTGCAGCTTCGAGAAGCGGGTGTGCTGATCCTGGCGGGAGTGGATCGGGCACTGCGGGCCCTTCAGCGTCAAGCCGAAGCCCATCGACTGACCTTGTGTATGGGGCGTTCTCACGGCATCCACGCCGAACCGACGACCTTTGGGCTCAAGCTGGCGGGATTTTATGCGGAGCTGGCCCGTAACAAGCAGCGCCTTCAAGCGGCCCTGGAGAGTGTGCGCACGGGGATGATTTCCGGTGCAGTAGGAACCTTCGCCTTTGTGCATCCAGACGTGGAAGCCTACGTCTGTGACAAGTTGGGCCTGCGACCTGAGCCGGTCTCCACCCAGGTGATTCCCCGCGACCGTCACGCCGAGCTGTTTAACGCGATGGCATTACTGGCCACCGGCCTGGAGCGTTTTGCCGTGGAGATGCGGCATCTTCAGCGCACCGAGGTATTGGAAGCCGAAGAGCCCTTTACGGCGGGTCAGAAGGGCTCCTCCGCCATGCCCCACAAGCGTAATCCGATCCTGTCGGAGAACTTGACCGGTGCCGCTCGCCTGATGCGCTCCTACGCCCAGGCTGCCCTGGAAAATGTGGTCTTGTGGCACGAGCGTGACATCAGCCACTCGAGCGTGGAGCGGGTGATTGCCCCCGATGCGACCATCCTGCTGCACTTCATGTTGCATCGTTTTGCGGGCATGGTGGAGAAGATGGTGGTCTATCCCGAGCACATGCAGCGTCATCTTCAGCAGCTTGGGGGGATCTTTTTCTCTCAGAAAGTGCTCCTGGCCCTTGTTGAGCGCGGCATGACCCGGGAAGATGCGTATGCCTTAACCCAGCGGTGTGCCATGCGTGTCTGGGCGGGAGAAGGTGAGCTTCGTCAGCATCTTCAAGCCGATCCCGAGGTGAGCGCCCGCCTGAGTGGGGCGGAGCTGGACGCCGTGTTGGATCCACAAGCCTATGTGGCCCATGTGGACAGCGTCTTTCGTCGAGTTTTTACGGAGCCCGTGGCCCCTTAACCTCACAAGAGGAGTGAGAACATGAACGTTCGCCGTGACCAGCAGCTCTACGAAGGCAAAGCCAAAGTGCTCTTCAGAACCGACGATCCCGAGGTGTTGATCCAGTATTTTAAGGACGACGCCACGGCCTTTAACGGACTGAAGAAGGGCCAGATCGGTCATAAAGGGGTGATCAACTGTGCCATTGCCACCCATCTGTTCCAGCTCTTGGAAGCGGAGGGCATTGCCACCCATTTTCTGGCGCGGATTTCGCCTCGAGAGATGGCCATCACCCCGGTGCAGATTGTGCCCCTGGAAGTGGTGGTGCGCAACGTGGTAGCGGGCAGCTTGGCCAAGCGGATGGGGCTTCCCGAAGGTCAGAACCTGAGCCAGCCCATTGTGGAGCTCTATTATAAACGAGACGACCTCAACGATCCGATGGTCAACGACGACCACATCCTGGCGTTTGGACTGGCCACCGAAGAGGAGCTGGCCCTCCTGCGTGCCCGCGCGCGTGAGATCAACCACTTTTTGATGGCCCTCTTTGAAGAGAAGGGCATCCTCCTGGTCGATTTTAAGCTCGAGTTTGGGCGAACTGAGCGGGGCCTGGTATTGGCCGACGAGCTCTCTCCAGACGGCGCTCGGCTGTGGGATCTGATCAGCGGCGAGAAGCTGGACAAAGATCGTTTCCGCCGTGACTTGGGAGGGGTTGAAGAAGCCTATCAAGAAGTGTTGCGTCGATTGGTGGGTGAAGAAGCCGTTCAAGCGGCCCTTCGTGCCTGAAATCCGCACTGGGGATCAGCGGAGTGACCTGAGCCTCACGCTGCCGCAGTGGGTGCGGCGAGACGTTTATTGACACCTGGATTGACACCTGGATTGACACCTGGAGCAGCCAACATGCGAGCCCGAATTTTTGTGACCCTCAAGCGTGGCGTCTTGGATCCGCAAGGCCGCGCCATTCAAGAAGCCCTCACCGGACTCGGACACGAGGGCGTGCAGGACGTGCGACAGGGTAAGCTCTTTGAGCTGAGCCTCTCCGAGCGCCCGGAAGCCGAAGCTCGAGAGACCCTGGAGCGGATGTGCCAGCAGCTTCTGGCCAACCTGGTGATTGAGGACTATCGGATTGAGCTGCATCCCTCGGGAGGTCGTCCATGAACGTCGGCGTGGTGGTCTTCCCGGGCTCCAACTGCGATCAAGACATGGTGCATGCCTTTGAGCAGGTCTTAGGTCTGCCGACCCGTGCCATTTGGCACAAAGAGACCTCGGTAGAAGGTCTTGACCTGGTGGTCCTGCCGGGCGGTTTTTCATACGGTGACTATTTGCGCTGCGGAGCGATTGCGGCTCAGAGTCCGGTGATGCGAGCGGTCAAGCAGTTTGCCGACGCGGGTGGCAAGGTGCTGGGGGTGTGTAACGGCTTTCAGATCCTCACCGAAGCGGGCCTGCTGCCCGGCGTTCTCTTGCGGAACCAGAAGCTGAAGTTCGCCTGTAAGACCGTACATGTGCGCGTCGAGAACACCCGCGCTCCTTTTACCCGTCATCTTCGGCGGGGTGAGGTGCTCAGTCTTCCCATTGCCCATGCCGAAGGTCACTATTTTCTGGACGATGCGGGCTTGGAGACCCTAGAAACAGCGGGGCAGGTGGCATTTCGTTACTGTACCCCGGAAGGAGCCCTGCATGACGACGCCAACCCCAACGGCGCCGTGCATCACATCGCCGGAGTGCTCAACGCCGGAGGTAATGTGCTGGGCATGATGCCCCATCCTGAGCGGGCGATGGAAGCCCTTCTGGGCTCCACCGACGGACTGAAGCTCTTGAGCATCTTGGCCAGGGAGGGCTGATCCATGCGTTACCAGAACCATCCGACCATCACCCCCAGCCTCTTGGCGGAACATCGCCTCACCCCAACCGAGTACGAGGCCATTCTCTCCCACCTGGGACGAGTGCCCACCATGACCGAGCTGGGAGTCTTCTCGGTGATGTGGAGTGAACATTGTTCGTATAAGAGCTCGCGGGTGCATCTGAAGAAATTTCCCACCACTGGCCCTCACGTCCTGATTGGACCTGGAGAAAATGCGGGGGTGGTGGACATTGGCGAAGGCATGGCCGCTGTTTTTAAGATGGAGTCCCACAACCATCCGTCCTTCATCGAGCCCTATCAGGGAGCGGCCACCGGCGTCGGTGGCATCTTGCGGGACATCTTTACAATGGGAGCGCGGCCAATTGCCAGCCTCAACGCCCTGCGTTTTGGAGCACCCGAGCTGCCCCGCACTCCTTTTTTGGTGGGAGGGGTGGTTGCGGGCATTGCGGGTTATGGAAACGCCATTGGCGTCCCCACCGTGGGCGGCGATTGTTCCTTTGATGCCTCCTATAACGGCAACATCCTGGTGAACGTCTTTAACCTGGGTTTGGTGCCAGCGGATCGCATCTTCCTGGGGAGGGCCAGCGGTCCCGGCAACTGGGTGGTCTACGTGGGCTCAGGCACCGGTCGAGACGGAATCCACGGGGCCACGATGGCCTCCGACACCTTCGGAGAGGATGCCGAAGCGCGCCGTCCCACCGTTCAAGTGGGTGATCCCTTTACAGAAAAGCGCCTGCTCGAAGCCTGCCTGGAGGTCTTCGCCGAAGGCTGTCTGGTGGGCATTCAAGACATGGGTGCCGCCGGACTGACCAGCTCGAGCGTGGAGATGGCGGGGCGCGCGGGTACGGGCCTCTTGCTCAACCTCGATCAGATTCCCTGTCGAGAAGTGGGCATGACCCCCTACGAGATCCTGCTGAGTGAGTCTCAAGAGCGGATGTTGATCGTGATCGAGCCCGAGCAGCTTCCGGCCTTGCAAAAGATCTTTGAGAAGTGGGATCTGCATGCCACCGTGGTGGGTGAAGTGACCACCTCGGGACGTTGGATCGCCACCTGGGGCGGTGAGACGGTGGCCGACATCCCGGTGAAAGTGCTGACCGATGCAGCACCGGTGTATCGTCGCCCCTACGAGCCTCCGACAGATCTGGCATTGCGTTGGCGAGCACCCACCGGATTTCCTGAAAAGCCGGATAATGCCGACCTGCTCCTCCAGCTCATGGCCCGTCCTTCGTTGGCATCCAAACGCTGGATCGCTCAGCAGTACGACTCAATGGTGCGCACCGATACCGTCTTGGGTTTTGGAGCCGATGCCGCCGTCTTGCGTGTGAAGGGCTCCGCCCGAGGGCTGGCCATCACCGTCGATTGTAACTCGAGCCTCTGTCAACAAGACCCTCGGCGTGGAGCCATGCATGCTGTGGCGGAAAATGCCCGCAACCTCGCCTGTGTGGGCGCGACCCCCCTGGGGCTCACCGACTGCTTAAACTTTGGCAACCCCGAACGTCCCGAGATCATGTGGCAGCTTGTAGAAGCCATCGAAGGGCTTGCCGAAGCGTGCCGGTCCCTTGAGATTCCGGTGGTGAGTGGCAACGTCAGCCTCTACAACGAGACCGACGGGCGAGCCATTCAGCCCACCCCGATGGTGGGCATGGTGGGGCGCGTAGAAAATATCCAGCGCACCTGCACCGCCTACTTTAAGCAGCCGGGAGATCACATCGCCCTCTTGGGGGTCGCGCGGGGAGCGTTGGGGGGGAGTGAGCTTCAGCGCATGCTGGAGCTGCCACGCCAGGGCCGTCCGGCAGAGCTGGATCTGTCCTTAGAAGCGCGGGTGCAAAAGACCTGTGTGGCCATGATCCAGGCTGGACTGCTGAGCAGCGCCCACGATGTGAGCGAAGGGGGCTTGGCGGTGACGCTGGCCGAGAGCTGTGTGGCCGCCTCATTTGGTCCCGGAGCCCCTCCCGCGCGTGGTGCGGTGGTGGAGCTTCCGGCTCAAGCGGCATCCGAGCTGGTTCGACTGTTTGGCGAAGGGGGCGGGCAGATCCTGATCAGCTATCCGGCTGAGCGGGAACTTGCAATTTTTGCCCTCGCCCATGTGCTCGAGACGCCGCTGGAGAGGCTGGGGCGGGTGGACACGGAGCAGCTCACCCTGACCTCGGCGGGAGCGACCCTGCTGTCGGTTCACCTGGAGAAGCTGGCCCACGCCTTCCACCACGGCTTTGAGACGGCGATTTTTGGAGCACGAGGCGCATAACCTCACCCGCGCGAGCCCACGCATCACCCGCGCGAGCCTACGCATCACCCGCGCGAGCCCACGCATCACCCGCGCGAGCCCACGCATCACCCGCGCAGGCATAAGGAGACGCCCCCGATGGTGGTTCAGCCCGAAGAGCTGCTGTTGCCCCAGCCGCATGAAGAATGTGGGGTTTTTGGCATTTACAACCATCCCGAGGCGGCCCGCCTGACCTACTTGGGGTTATACGCCCTTCAGCATCGAGGCCAGGAGGCCGCGGGCATCGTCTCCAGCGACGGCCCCCGATTTTTTGACCATCGGCGCATGGGCATGGTCGCCGACGTCTTTGACCGTCCGGTGCTGGAGAAGCTGAGTGCCCCCCATGCCATCGGCCATGTGCGTTATTCGACGGCGGGAGGCAGTGAGCTGGCCAATGTGCAGCCGGTCTTCATTCGTTACAAAGGGGGAGCATTGGCGGTGGCCCACAACGGCAACCTGGTCAATGCGCAGCTCTTGAGGCTGGAGCTGGAGAGTCGAGGTTCGATCTTTCAGTCTACGATGGACACCGAAGTGATCATGCACCTGGTGGCATGTTCCATTCGCCGCACCCTCCAAGAGCGTATCATCGATGCCTTATTGCAGGTGCGGGGGGCATTTTCCCTGCTCTTTCTGAGTGGAGAGCAGCTCATTGCCGTGCGAGATCCCCAGGGTTTTCGTCCGCTGGTGTTGGGCAAGCTGGGAGACAGCCCGGTCGTATGCTCTGAGACCTGCGCACTGGACCTTATCAATGCGGAGTACGTGCGGGAGCTGGAGCCGGGTGAGCTGCTGGTGATCGACAAGTCCGGCATGCGTTCCTTCCGTCCTTTTCCCCAAGCCAAGCCGACGCCCTGTATTTTTGAGCACGTTTATTTTGCGAGACCGGATTCTGTGCTCTTTGGGCAGGGGGTCTACGACGTGCGTACCCGGATGGGGCGGGTCTTGGCCGAAGAGTCCTCCGTGCCAGCGGACTTGGTGATCCCGGTGCCGGACTCCGGCGTTCCGGCGGCATTGGGATACGCTCAGGCATCGGGCCTTCCTTTCCAGCTTGGCCTGATTCGTAACCATTATGTGGGGCGTACCTTCATCGAGCCTCAGCAGTCGATCCGTCATTTTGGGGTGAAGATCAAGCTCAACCCGGTGCGCGACATCTTGGCCGGTCAGCGGGTGGTGGTGATCGACGACTCCATTGTGCGAGGCACCACCTCCCGTAAGATCATCCGCATGCTTCGTGAAGCCGGCGCGCGTGAAGTTCACATGCGGATTGCCGCACCCCCGACCATTGGACCTTGTTATTACGGCATCAACACCCCGACCGAAGAGGAGCTGGTGGCCCATCAGCGCACTTTACAAGACGTCTGTAACTTCATCGAAGCCGACACCCTGGGTTACTTGAGTCGCGAAGGTCTGTTGAGAGCGGTACGAGGGGAGCCCGGCCAATACTGCGACGCCTGCTTCACCCATCAGTATCCGGTTGAAGTGGAAGATCGGGTGCTGAAGACCTCCGCCCTCCCTGTCTGATCGTGCGATATTTCATGAAAATGTGAGTGCGCTTGCCGACAGTTGTGGCATGATGTGAGACGCGCACGGGAACGAGGGCCTTTTCCAAAGCTCGCCCTGTGCCCCCCTTTTCAGCAGCAGAACTGATAGCTGATGCGGAACGATGCGGAGTGGTGATGAGCGCTGCGACCTGGAGCACCCCAGGGCCGGGACAGTCCCCGGAATCCATACCCATGCTTACGTCGGTCTCTTCGGGCCCTCGCGCGAGTGCAGCGCGGGAAAGCTTTGACGAGGCGCGTGGGTTGCAAGCCCATTCCCCGGCTCGACTGGAGCAGCTCAGCTATCACGTTGAACAAGGCCGTCGTTCGTTGGCCAGCTTTCGCCTCGAGGTGGCCCTTCAGCCCTTGATCACCCGCTGGCTCGACTCGCTCGAACCGGCAGGAAAGGTGGAATTCTTTCGAGTTCATGGTGACGGCGACCGGCTCCTCTTGGCGGGACGGCTCAACACCCACCTCGCGCCACCGGGTCGAGAGCCCAATAACCGAGGCATCCAGCCCGGCGGTTGGTGTGCCCTGCGCTTGAAGCTCGAGTCCGCCCGCGATGCCCTCTTTGTCGAGATCGAAGACTTTTTTAACCTGGGCCCCCTGAGCCTCACCCTGGCGGATCTTCCGGGGATTCGCAACGAAGCCCTCGAAGGTGGACAATGGGCCGCCATTCGCCAGCGGGTGAGACCCTTGCCGCTGCTTCGTCGAGTAGCCAGTGAAGAAGGCATCTCCATTCCGGCAGCGATGGATCCGGTCTGGCTCAAAGGGCAGGTTGAAGGTGTGACGGTGGTGATCTCCGGCGAGCGCATGGTGCTGCAAGAAGGTCTTCCGATTGAGCCGGTGGGAGAAGTGGCCCCGCTCCTCAGAGAACAAGGCGCACAGCTCGCCGCGTGGCTGCGGGATGCCGACTGGGAAGGCTTGCGTGCTGCGCTCCAGGGCATGCCTCAGGGCTCCCTGGCCTGGAATCGGGCCTTTGCCGCCCTCATTCGGAGCTGCCCCAGCTTAACCGATGCCGAGCTGGAGCTGGCCCGTCGAGAAGCCTTTGCAGGCAGTCCCGCCGCCGTGAGTGCCCTGGTGACGGCCCTGCTTCGCCTTCGACGCACCACCAAAGCCACCTGGTGGCTTCACCGGCTTGCCCGCATGCAGGAAACACACTCGCCCCTGGGTTGGGCCGCCGAACAAGCAGCCCTCGAGCTGGAAGCCCTGGCCGTCCCGGATGTTGTGCGCGTGTGGCAGCAGAAGCTCACCGCCACCCCTGCGCTCGACCTGCAAGCCCTCCGAGCGCCGGTGCAGCCGCTGGTGATTACGCTCCCCAAAGTGGGAGAACGTCCGGCGCTGGTGGCCAGCACACAATCTCCGGCGGGATCAAAGGCCGGTGTAGAGCGTTCCAAACCTTCGCTCGAGGGGGTGGCAGCACCTCCGACACCTGTGTTGCCCAAAGTGTCACCCGAGCGTGCCCCAGCCGGAGTGCTCCTGAATGCCGGAGCCCGAGAAGCGGCCAAGGCAGCACCTGGGACCGCCTCCGCTCTCCAGACGCCCGGCGCACTGAGCAACGAACGCACCGGAGATCTGAGGCCCAGTCTGCAAGGACTGCACGCTCGAGCGGGTGCAGCCCCTCTATCGTCTATCCCGGCTCAGCCGGAGCCGTTCAGAGCGGGTTCTGCTGCGGTCCAGGGATCGGGACTCTATCGGGTGAAGGGCGACAAGGGAAGTCCGCCTGCCACGCTGGAGAACAAGGGGCGCGCGTCCGCCACTCCATCTCCGGCTACACTGGAGAGTAAAGGACGTCCAGCGGGCGCTTCGCCGCTCTCTGCTCCTGCGGCGGCGGTGGCTGCGGCGACGGCTTCGGGGGGAGCTTCGGCGACGGCTTCGGGGGGAGCTTCGGCGGTTGCTGCGGTCGGGACGGTGGGGGGCGCTTCCGCGCGCGTGGCACCGTCTCATCCGGCAACAGGGGAGGGGCGTGGCGCAAAATCGCCCTCTTCTCCTGCCAAAACGGAGTCAAGCCCGACTGTGCGTCCAGCCAGCGCCCAGACCCAGGGGCTGGCATTTCCGCTCACGCGCGAGCAGGTGGCAGAAGTACGAGAAGCCTTTGAAGCGCGGGAAGACTGGCGTGGCCTGCTCCAGCTCTTGGAAGAAGCCCTGCTGATGGCCGATGCCCCAGCGGATCGCCTGCTCTTACATCTGGAGCTGGCGCAGGTGAAAGTCGCCCTGGGTGTGCCTTCTCGAGCAGTGCCCCACTACGAAGAGGCCCTCGAGCTGGTCCCCGAGCATGCAGAAGCCATTGGCTTTTTACGCGCGCACTACACCCGCGAGGGCCTGCACAGTGCCCGTATTCAGCTCGAAGCACGCTTGGCCCGGCGGCTGGAGCCTCGGGAGACCGCCCGCACCCTCCAGCGGCTGGCCGATGATGCCGAGCGTCACAGCCTCCTGGAGCTGACCCGGACCTTGTTGATCGAAGCGCAGACCCTGGAGCCGTCCGACCGAGCTCTGTTGGAGCGTATCACCGCCATGCTCGAGCCGCTGGAAGCCTGGGATATCCTGGTGGCCGCGTGGCGTCGCCATCTGCCGTTGATCCCCCAGAGCCGCGAGAAGGTGCAGGTGGGCATTCGGATCGCCCGCTACCTGAAGCTCCAGGGCGATCTCAACAGCGCGGAGCGGCTCTATCGAGGCGTCTTACGCACCGAAAGCGAACATGCCGAGGCCCTCGAAGGGCTGGCGGAGGTCTTAGAAGCCCGGGGCGAGTGGAGCGAAGTGGCCGAGCTGTGGCAGCGTCGCAGTCGGCTCTTGCAGGGGCTGGAGCGGATGGCAGCGGCCCTCAAGCTCGCTTCTTTGTATGGGGGCGTTTTGGCCGATCCAGAAGCCTCCGAAGCGTGGTATCGTGAGGCGATGGTGGAGGCTCCACGAGACACCCGGGCCATCAAGACTGTCGTCCGGCATCTGGAGCAGAACAGCGACTTTAAGGGGCTGGCCCGGTTCCTGGAGGAGCGCTGGAGCACCGCTGACACCTCAGCGGAGCAACATGAGCTCCTGCTCTACTTGGGCGATATTTATTTGGTGCGCTTGCAGGATCAGCCCCGCGCTCGGGCATGTTTTCAGAAAGCAGAAGCCTTTGCTCGTACTCACCGACTGTCCCTATGACGCTTGCGACCTTCCCCGGTTGCCAGCTATAATCCCCGGGATAGCTCACCTGAGTCAACCCCTCGCTCATGTATCACCCTGGGAGCGAACCGGCCTATGAAGAATGTGATTGGGATCGATCTCGGCACCACCAACTGCTGCGTGGCCATCGTGGACGAGAATGGTCGTCCTCGCGTGATCGAAGACGAGAAGGGATACAACATCCTTCCGTCTTATATTGCCCTTAAGGGCTCCAACAAGTTTGTGGTGGGTCACGGCGCAAAGGCGCAGGCGATCTCCAACCCGGCCAACACCTTACGAGCCGTCAAGCGTCTGATCGGTCGTAAGATCAATGCCCCGGAGGTCGAAGAAGCCCGTAAACGGGTCGGCTTTGAGATTGTGGAAGGCCCCAATCAAGAAGTGCTCCTGCGCATGGGGGAGGTGACCCTCAGCCCCATCGATGCGTCTTCCATCTTGTTAAAGTGCATCAAAGGCATCGCCGAGAAGCACCTCGGGCGGGAGGTCTCCGAGGCCGTCATCACCTGCCCCGCGTATTTCACCAACGCTCAGCGAAAAGCCACCATCGAGGCAGGCCAAAAGGCCGGTCTGAAGGTCATGCGCCTGCTCAACGAGCCCACCGCTGCGGCACTCGCTTATGGCTTCCGCAAGGAGCTGGCCAAAAAAATCCTGGTATATGACCTCGGAGGTGGCACCTTCGACGTCTCGGTCCTCGAGATCGGTAACAACGTCTACGAAGTGCTCGCCACCAACGGCGACTCCTATCTGGGCGGAGAAGATTTCGACAACCGGGTGGTGGATTATCTCGCCGCCAACTTTAAGACCCTGCACCGGGTAGACCTGCGCAGCGACCGCGTGGCACTCCAGCGCCTCAAAGACGCCGCCGAACGCGCCAAGTGTGAGCTGAGTTTTGTGGATCGCACCCAAATCATGATTCCGCACGTCCACAACACCGTCAACCTCCAGACCGAGCTCACCCGCGAGACCCTCGAGAAGCTCGTCGAAGACCTGGTGCAGCGCACCCTCGGGGTGGTCAACAAGACCCTCGAAGAAGCCAACCTCAAGCCCAACGAAATCAACGACGTGCTCCTGGTGGGCGGACAGACCCGCATGCCCCGCCTCCAAGAGCTGATCAAGTCTACTTTTGGGAAAGCCCCCAGCAAAGGGGTCCATCCCGATGAAGCAGTGGCCGTCGGCGCAGCGGTTCAAGCCTCCGCCTTGACCGAAGACAAAGGCGAAATCCTCCTGCTCGATGTCACCCCCTTCTCGTTGGGCATCGACTCCGCAGGGGACGTCTTTACCCGCATCGTCTCTAAAAACTCCGTCATCCCCGTCTCGGAGAGCCGCACCTTCACCACCGTGATGGACAATCAAGAGAAGGTGAAGATCGTTGTGCGCCAGGGCGAGAGCAAAAAAGCCAGCGACAACGCCTTCCTCGGCGAGTTTGTGCTCAGCGGCATCCGCCGCGCCCCCAAGATGGAGCCCAAGATCGATGTGACCTTCCGCATCGACTTTAATGGCATCCTCAACGTCTCGGCTAAAGATCGTTTCACCGGCGAGCGCCAGTCGATCATGATCAAGGACTACTTCGAGCGGGCCACCAACCCGCACTACGATGTACCTCCCGAGATCCTCGCCGAGCGTCCGCCGCAACCCGTTCCCCCCGACGACGGCAACGGTGTGGCACCCTCCAGCGAAAATGGCAGCGGTGAGACCAAGAGCAAAGGGCTCTTCCGGCGACTGGTCGAAGGACTGGGACGCAAAAAAGAAGCCCCCGCGCCGGTGGTGGCAGAAGCAGAGTCGTTCTCAGAAGGGGTTGCACCGCTTGAACCGGAGCCTTTGCCCCCCAGTGCCCCCGTGCCAGGAAATCCGGGCTCCGATCTGTTTGGACACATGCCTTCCGCCGTGTCTGTGTCACCCCTCGCACCGGTACCCCCGATGGCCGCCCCCTCGCCGGTCGCCATCACGCCCCCACCGGCTTCCGCGCCGCCGCCTCCCGTGACCCCCACTTGGGAGAGTGATCCCTTTAACCATC
This sequence comes from Myxococcota bacterium, assembly GCA_046075485.1. Lineage (GTDB taxonomy): Bacteria > Myxococcota_A > UBA796 > JAJRTE01 > JBJTQF01 > JBJTQF01. The sequence continues at coordinate 23,825 of JBJTQF010000146.1, forward strand.
TGCCACAGGGTAAACCTTTTACCTCGCAGTACACCGATCCGTTTGGACAAAACAATCGGGGCACTACGGCAGCCTCCTCCCTCGATCCCTATGGCGTGATGGAGAAAGGCGCTCCCGATCCCTTCGGAAGTACCCCTCGTGAGCAAGATCCCTTTGAGGTGGTCGAAAAAGGGGCCGGTGGAGCCGCCGATCCCTTTGGGGTGGTCGAAAAAGGCGCTGGTCGTACCCGAGGAGATACCTTCCGCGTCCCCACCCTCGATCCATTTGCAGTGGTGGAAAAACCGGCGGCTTCCCCCTTCGGACGTACCCCCACCGGCTCCGATCCGTTTGGCATTGGAGACACTCCCGCTTTCAGCAATGCGCGGAGCCCCTCCGCAGGCGCGGATCTGCTCGGCTCCCTCGACATCGACAAGCTGGTGGATGAGCTGGCAGAAGGCATCCCCACCGTCAGCCGTCCGATTTCCCCTGCCGCGAGTGCTCCGAGTAAGGCAACCCTGGCGGAGCAGAGCCCGGTCTCGGGTTGGCAGTCTCCTCCGGGGCTCAGCAATGGACTGGAAGACGCACTTGGAGGGAGCTTCGAGCGTACCAAGCCCAGTTTTGGGCGTCCGACGGGCTTAGGAGCACCTCCTTCTGCACCGGGGATGTCGGAAGCCACCCAGCTCGGTGTCCGGGGAACCGCCATGCACCGCTCTGGAACCCTGCCGGGAGGGCTGGCCGAAGAGCCTCAGCTTCCCAGTGGGTTTGTTGATGAGCGTCCGAACTTGCCCAGCGGATTTGTACCGGACCTGACTGCTACAGCCGATGGCAACCGCTCCGACGCGCCTAAAAAGAAGCCTGCACGCCTCAAGATTGCCTACAAACGCACCGACGCATTTGTGGCCGAATACAGCGAAAATCTCAGCCGAGGTGGTACGTTTATCAAGACCCCCTCGCCGCTCGAGCTGGGTCGTGAGTGTGTCTTCGAGCTGAGCATTCCCGACCGCGAGAACCCGATCCAGCTCCGAGGGCAGGTGGTCTGGTCTAGCAAGGGTGTGAAGCAGCTCGAGGCCGGTCAAGAGCCCGGCATGGGCATCAAGTACCTCTTTGAGACCCCCGAAGTGCGCCGCGAGCTGGAGACGCTCTTGGAGCAGCTCCGCTTGGTCTGAACTCCCCCCATAAAAAAAGAGGGTAAACCGACGTTTACCCTCTCTTGAACCCTCGTCAAAGCCTCTCGCGATGGGTGCGCTCTATTTCCAGAACTTGCCTAAAAAACGTTTCATGAACGTGGGGGAAGGCTGCGTCTCCGCCAGCTCCTGTGGGATGGGAATGGCATCCGCTGGATTGGCCTGCTCCGGTGGTGTGAGGTCTTTGAGGGCTGCCGACCGCTCTTGAATGGGGCGCACCTTCCGCCGTCGATCCAATGCTGCCGGAATCGGAGGCCCCGGACGGCTGAGCGCCGGAGGCAGCTCCACCGCCGCACGTTTGCCCAGCCCCGTTTTTTTGTCGAACACCACTTGCTCCAGCTCATCCGCTTCTTGCCGCGTCACGGAGGGTAAGGCCCCGGCATTCATCCTCGAGAGGGCATCCAACAACGCCAGCTCTCCACGCTGAGGCAGGTCCAGCTCCTGGGCTTCGGCACCCGGTGAGGCGGGCCACGTCACCCGACCAGGCATCAGCGGAGTGGGGCCTGCTGCCGGAGTGGTCGCCGGAGTGGTCGCCGGAGTGGTCGTCGCACCGATCAGGGCAGCTCCCGAGTGTATGCTCGCGGAAACCGGAGGGGGCATCATCCGCTCGTGGGAGGCAGGCTCGTGTTTTTTGCTCTCTTCGAGCGCAATCTCCGGTTTGGAGAGAGACTTCACGGGACTGCTCAAGGCTGCTTCTGCCGTCGCGAGCTGATCCAACATACGCTGAACGTCGCTGACGCGAGTGCCTCCGCTGCTGTCTCGTGCGGATGCGTGTGTGGGTGCGTGCGCCGGTAAATGCGCAGGCGGCTGCGAAGGGCCCGCGAGGGAAGGCAGGATCGGCAAGGGCTCCAAGAGCTGATCCGCTGATTTTCCCGGTGCAGGTGGAATCGGAGGGGCTGGGCTCAGCAGACGCTCCGCTGGTTTGTCCCAATCCTCGAGCAACGCGCGCTGAGTGGCTTCGTCAGGTCTTGGTAAGGGAGGCAGGGGCAAAGAAGACAGGGGCAGCTCATCGTGGGAAGGATGCTCCCCTCGGTCGGTCTCATGTTCCCCGGAGTGCTCCTCGTGATCCCCTTCGATGGCCTTGAGCTCGCCGGGGCTGAGCTGGCTGGTCTCGATGGTCTGATCCAGGGCGCGAAAGGGCCGCGAGAACACATCTCCTTGACGACGCACGGGGGGAAGGGCCTCCTGTTCTACCTCCTCCAGGTCGTCCATAAAAGGAGTGTCGAGCCCGTCATGTTGCTCGCGAGGGGTGGCGCTGGCCAGCTCGGTCGGAGCAGGAAGGGGACTCTCGCGAGGCGTTTCCGTTTCGACGACCGCATGTTGAGCCACCGGAGGCGTTGTGACACCTTTGACAGTGGTGGGTGCCGACTCTGCCACATGAGATCTTCGGGGGGCTGCAACAGAGGCCGAAGTGCTCTCGTCACGCCGAGATTCCACACTTGAGCTGGCGGACAAGCTGGCAGAGCTGGCGAAGGAGCTGGCGGACGAGGAGCTGGCGGACGAGCTGGCGGGGCTGGCTGAAGGACTGCTCTCGCTCTGCGCGTCGGACTCCATCCGCGTGGGTGGGATGGAGTTGTCAAACATGGCTGAAAACCAGTCATCACCTCGTCGTCCACCGACACTGGAATCCCCCTCCGAAGGGGTGGAGGACTGAGGTTTGTGGGTCTGAAGGGAGGCTTCTAACTCGTCGGTGCGCTCTTCTTCAAAGAGGGCGCGTTCCGTGCGCATGCCAGCGGCGCTGAGTGCTTGCGCAGGTTCCGCAGCAGACACCGCTGAGGCCGGAAAGTCAGGGGCATCAGGCTCCGTTACTCGATGGGGGTTGTGCCGCGCCTCCTGTTGAGTAGTACCCGTGCTCGACGAAGCCACGCCTGAGCCAAGCACGGCAGAACCAGCTCCCACCCGCTCGCGTGTCGAGGAGCCCCCGACCCTCGGGCTATGAGCTTCGTCGAGGGCCTGCTCAGGAGGTGCCCAGCCAGGTGTGCCTGCGCCTTCGGCTTGAGCGAGCCCTTCCAGCTTTTCTTCCAACATCCAGGTCTTGAGGCGCTCTTTGGTTAGCAGCTCTTCGTAATACAGGCGCTGCTGGCGAAGGGCTTCTTCGGCGTCGCTGGGGGCGAGTGCTTGTAAGACGTGCTCGGTGGCATCGGCGGGGGGCAGCTCTGTTTCCAGTTGAGCGGACACGAGCGGCTCGGCAGGCGGCGGCGCTTCCAGCAGCAAACCGGACTCCGCCAACACATCTGGCAGGGCACGGGCACTCTCGCGGGCCTGCTCGAGGGCCGTCTGGAGGGCTTCACCTCGAGCGCGAAGGGCTTCCCGCTCTTGATATTGGTGCTCGAGGAGCTGTGCGGCTTCTTCCAACCGCTCGGACTGGAGCTGGCGCAGACGCTCGGAGGTCTCGAGGGTGCCTTCTGCTTCTTCCAGGGCGAGCTGGAGGTCGGCTTGACGAGCATGCACCCGACTGAGCTCCATCTGAAGCTGCTGCACGGTCTGATCACGGGTCTGGAGGCTCAAGCTCAACCCGGTAACAGTATCTTTGAGGGCCTGAAGCTCCACCGCATTGACCGGAAGGGCCACCGTCTCCGTATTGGGAGAGAGGGCCGCTTCCGACGTATCCTTCGGCTCATCCGGCATGGGAAGGGTCTGGAGCAGACGCTCGAGCACTTCCACACGACGGCGAAGGGTGAAACGCTCCTCCCGAAGCTGTTCCAAATGCAGAAGGAGGCGCTGCTGCTGATGAAGGGCGGTCAGGCGCCAGGGACGCAGGCTGGTGGAGGCGATGAGCCGTTCCTCCGCCTGAACCGGAAGCTGGGAGCACAAAAAGATAAAGTCCTGCCCAGGCGGAAGCTCCGGCGGTGTGGAGGCTCTCCACGAGGGCAGGGCGTTGAGCGTCGGGGCAATGGTGGAGGTCAAGCTCGACTGATGAAAGAGCAGCTCGACGTGGCTAAAATAACGTCGGAGCACCAAGTGGAGGCGGTTGGGGTCATCCACGCGCTGAGGGCGAAGGGGATTGACCAGCAGGCTGCCGGGTCCAGGCTGGGTGAAGATCAGACATCCTTCGGGGTCGAGCAGTCGGCGCAGCTCGGTGAGCAGGGCGCGTCCTTCGGCGGTCTCGAGGGGGAGCGCCCCGGTGAGCACCACATCAAACGACGCGACGGTCAGTCCTGTCTGATGGAGGGGTGCTTGAACATAGGTCACATTGTGGGTCTCAATCCGGTGCTGACTGTAGGCAATACGGAGCGCAGACGGATCGAGTGCCGTGACCTGAGCGGCACCTGCCAGCGCCTCGAGCGGCGGATGGTGATGCAGACCTGCCACCAGCACTCGTCGGTTCTGGAGCAGCTCTTCAACATACGAAATTTGGGGAAGCTGAAGCAGTCGCGTGAGGGGAGCCATGAACTTCCATGCGCGCGTCACGGGATACGGCGAGCGTGTCAACACGCCTGCGACCGGACGCGACCTGTCGGGGGTGGCTGAAAGTCTCCTGATTCTGAGCCATTATAGAGAGCAGGGCAGAAACTGCAACGGCAAAAGCCGGAAAGGGCAGCTCAGACCGGGCAAAAGCCTCCGCCGTGGGGTGCGGAAGGGCATTCACAAGGGGCTCGTGGGGCTCAGAGGGCAGGGACTACATGGTCAAGCCGCCATCGACGGCGAGCACCTGACCCGTTACATACCGAGCTGCCGGGGATGCCAGAAAAACCACTGCTCCTGCCACCTCTTCAGGCTTGCCAATTCGACCCAGTGGGATCAGGGCCACCTGCTGCTGGAGGATCTTCTCGGGGATGGTCTTGATCATGTCGGTCTCGGTGGGACCGGGGGCGACGGCATTGACGGTGACACCATAGGCGCCCACTTCGCGCGCGGTGGCTTTCGTAAAGCCGATGATGCCCGCTTTGGCCGCTGAGTAGTTGGACTGGCCCGCCATGCCCGCGATGCCACTCACGCTGGTGATGTTGATGATCGACCCTCTGCGGCGCTTCATCATGTCAAAGAGGGCGTGACGGGTGACGTTGAAGGTGCCGGTGAGGTTGGTCTCCAGCACTTTGCCCCAGTCTTCGGCGTTCATGCGCACGAGCAGGCGGTCGCGGGTGATGCCCGCGTTGTTGACCAAAATATCGAGAGGCCCGAGGGCTTTGGCGGCGGCCACCAGTGCTTTGGCTTGCTCAAAGTCGGAGACATCCGCTTTGACGGCAAGGGCTTGTACGCCGAGTGTTTGCAGCTCGGTCACTAAGGCGTTTGCTGCTTCTTCGCTGGCGTGGTAGTTGACCACCACGTTGGCCCCTTCTTGAGCCAGTGCCAGCGCGATGGAGCGTCCGATGCCACGTCCTGCGCCGGTGACCAGCGCGGTGGAGCCTGCCAAACGTTTTTCCATAATATCTCCCGTCAAGCGCGTGAGCCACCCGAAGGCAGCGATGAGTAGGTGTCTGTGGGGTTTGGTTATAGGATCGGGAGCCGCTCAGCGTCAACAAGATCAAGCGCCACACGATTGGGCCTTGACAGATTCCTCTACAATCATGAAACTGCCACCTGATTGCTGACACCTGTGTCGGATGAGAGACGATGGGACGAAGGAGTGCATCATGGGGGTCTTTGAGCTGCTGAAACAAGGGCATGAGCAGGTGATCTTCTGCAACGACCCCACCGTGGGGCTGAAGGCCATCATTGCCATTCACTCAACGGCGCTGGGGCCTTCTCTGGGTGGATGCCGGATGTTTCCGTACAAGTCCGAAGTGGAAGCCCTGGAGGACGTGCTGCGCCTCTCGCGGGGAATGACCTACAAGGCGGCGGTGGCGGGGCTCAACCTGGGGGGTGGAAAGGCGGTGATCATCGCCGATCCGCAAAAAGACAAGACCGAGGCCCTCTTTCGTGCGTTTGGCCGTCATGTGGAGTCGCTGGGAGGCCGCTACATCACGGCAGAGGACATGGGCACCAAGGTAAAGGACATGGCCTATATCCGCATGGAGACCAACCATGTGGTGGGGCTGTCTGCGGAGCTCGGAGGCTCTGGGGATCCCTCACCGGTGACAGCGCTGGGTACTTTTTCCGGTATTCAAGCCTGCCTCGAGGCGGTCTATGGCCATGACAGCCTCAAGGGGCGCTCGGTGGCCATTCAGGGGCTGGGTAATGTGGGGCATCACTTGGCTCGTTATTTACACCAAGCGGGTGCCACCCTCTATTTTGCCGATGTGGAGGTGGACCGCGCGCGCCAAGCTCAAAAAGAGTTTGGGGGCCATGTGGTGGGGCTCGACGAGTTTTTTGGCTTGGAAGTGGATGTGCTGAGCCCGTGTGCGGTGGGAGGCATCTTCCATGAAGACACCATTCCGCGTCTGCGTGCGCCTATTATTGCGGGGGCGGCGAATAATCCCCTTCGGGATGAGCAACGGGATGGACGCGCACTTCACGAACGAGGCATCCTGTATGCGCCGGACTATGTGATCAACGCGGGTGGGCTCATCAATGTCTACTCGGAGCTGCATCATTATCCTCGGGAGCGGGCGCTGCACGAAGCGCGCTCCATTCGGGAGGTGGTGACGCGGGTCATTCAGATCTCGCGGGCGGAGCGCATCACCCCGACGGAGGCTTCTAATCATATCGCCGAGGTGCGTCTCAAGATGGCGGCGCATCTTCGCCAGTTTTATACGGGTGTGCGGCCTTGAGTTTTTCCGCTCAGGCACGCAGACGCCAAAGGTCAGGAGTATGTTGTGATTCTGCGTGTCCATCCCGATAATCCCCAAGAACGGCTCATTCGCCAGGTGGTGAAGGTGCTCGAAGCGGGGGGTGTCATCATCTATCCCACCGATACGGTGTATGGGTTTGGGTGTGACTTGGAAAACCGAAAGGCCATTGAGCGGCTCTATCAGCTCAAGCAGGCGGATCGGAAGAAGCCCATGTCGATCATCTGTCCTGATTTGTCGCAGCTCTCGGCCTACTGTGCCAGCCTGCCGACCTCCTCGTACCGGGTGATCAAACGCCTGACGCCGGGCGCCTATACCTTCATCCTGGAGGCATCGGACAAGGTGCCTCGCATGATGTTGACTCGCCAGCGAACCATTGGCATTCGAGTCCCGGACAGTCCCATCTGCCAGGCCATTCTCAAGATGTTGGGGCGACCGATCTTGTCCTCGAGCATCACCCTCCATACCACCGATCACATGATCGAAGATCCCGACGAGATCGAAGAGGAGTGGGGCAATCGGGTGGAGCTGGTGCTCGATGGTGGCATCTTGGTCGCCGAGCCCTCCTCCATCGTGGATCTGACGTCTGGCTCCCCGGAGGTCATTCGGGTGGGAAAAGGGGATGTCAGCAGCTTGATGTAGCAAGTTCTTCCGCATGCGTGCGTGTGCATATACCTGCCTGCGTGCTTGTGTGCGTATGCGTGAGCCGATTCAGCTTGCACACGAGAGCTCACCCCACACCTCAGATAAAGTTCTGTCTCTCGCGAGGAAGGCTCAAGGGCAGGCGGGTCAAGCAAAAGTCGGGAGGGTGGAAGGACGGGGGAGCGAGTGCCTCAGTCGTCTACGGCTACTTCGGGGAAGCGGGCTTCTCCGGCGGAGATCAGCAAGGCCGCACTTCCGAGGGTGGAGGTCTGGAAACGAGAGGCGAGGGTGGGGAGCTTATCGACCACCAGCTTGCGGTTGGTCTTGGCTTCGGCGTCGGCTTTGTTGAGTCCATCCACGAGCTTGGTGTAGCCGCTGAGCAGGCGTTCTTCTTGAGCGGCGGCGATGAGGGCGGGTTTACGCTCGCCGAGAGACTGTGCGAGGGTGCGCACGGTGGTGAGTTTTTCGCCATAAGGAACGCTGGCGGGGTCTTTGTCGGCTTGATAGTCCAGTGCGATATCCAGCCGAGTGGCGGGGAATTCTTCGCCGCCGACTTTCTCGGGTGTGAGGGCTTCAAAGACGCGCACGGTGCCTTTGATGCGGGCGCGGCTGGTCTGATACTCGGGGCTGACCACGGAGATCCGGTCGATCACCACCACTTTATTCTGGCGATTGACGGCTTCTGCCCATGCCGAGATGCCACCGATGGGTCCGAGCATCCGAATGTGAAAGACGTGCTCTTTGTAGGCATCGGTGGTGTTGGTGCCACCGTTTTCGATCTTTTCGACATCGAAGCGGGCGGCACTGGCCACCTGAGAGAACATGGCCTCGAGCGCCTTCTGTTCATCTGCTTTGTAGAGGCGGCTCTCTCGTTTGGCGAACTCAGCGGCGAGGGACTCGCGGCGGGCTTGCACCTCCGCTTGTTTTTCGATGAGTGGTTTGGTTCGCTCATCCAAGAGGGTGAGGCGCTGGATATCGGCGTCAAGGCGTGCGGCGAGATAGGACTCGGCAGCCGCTTGACGTTGGAAGTAGAGACTGGACGCGAGGACTGCCACGGAAGCGGCGAGTCCTCCCACGATGATGTAAAAAGTTCTGGATGAGTTGGCCATGCCGTTCTGTTTCCCGATCCGGGGTCAAGCGAGCTGTGGGGGCGCACCACGGAGACCACAACCACTTCAACCAACCACGAAGCCGCCAATAGATTAAACGTCAGAGAACGTGGAGCGTCGAGGGCCCAAACTCCAGCTCAGCCGGTCTTGGAAACACCACGTAGCTCAGTATTTGAGCCACTCCGTCAGGGAGGGCTCGTAGACGTCGCCAATAAAAACATGGGTATTATGATAGTGACGTCCCTGAATCTGACATCCCCCATAGTTGGTGTGAGGGATGAGGTTGGCACTTTTGGACGACTTACCGCCGCAGCCAGCCACACAGGTGAGGAGCACTAAGAGCATCAAAAACGGAGCGGATCTCATGAGAAGCCTCCAGAATCGTCGAAGGAAGTGAAGTTCAGCGACGACCACCCTTACCCATGTCGAGGTCGGCGGAGTCTCCGAGATTGCGGCGGATCTTCTCGAGGATTTCGCGCTCTTTGGCGGTGGAGCTGGGGACATCCACCCAGCTATAGATAGCCCCTGAAAACTCCATATTGCCGCTGATCATGTCTTTTTCAACCATCTCGTGGTTGACGATCTTGGCAACGGTGGTGCCTTCGCGGCTGGCAATCTGGATGCGGATACGATATTTGATCTTCTCGGGAATGCGTGTGGCTCCATACTGTGTGTACACATAGTCGGAAGTCCCGATGATCCATTCCGTCACCAGCAGGCCGCGCTCCTTTTCGTTGACCTCAATGGGATAGAGGTCGAGGGCCTCAACCGTGGCGTCCCACACTTGATCGAAGCTGGAGCCGAAGCGCCCAAAGATGGGGCGTTCTTCGTACATGGGGGGCGAGTCTTCAGGAAAGACCGGCGGAACGCAGGCGGTGGGCATGGAAAGCGCCAAGCCCAACATGGCGAGTGCCGAGATTCCACGACGAATTCCCGCGATAGAGCTTGCAGGGAGGCGAAGACAAAGCCAGTCTCTCTGAGGCATGGGCGTCACCTGAATGAGTGCGGTGGTTTGAGAAAATCCGGTGAAAGCATACTGCTGCTCTGCGCGAGGTGTCAAGTGAAATTGGCTTGACGGGCCCTTCACAGACCTCACGTCAGCCCTGGCGACCTGTACTTCGCACGATTTGTCGCAGCGACTCTTCTGAGGCTTGACACCTGAGTACGCCTCACGTAACCTGACCCTGAATGCATGTGGAGGGTCTCTCGTGCCCCCTCGCGCAGATGCGCGCATGCCTGAGTTCGTGAGTCAGTATCTTGTTGTCAGGCCGTCTCCTGCGAACGGATCGACCAGCGCCTTTCACGCACTTACCCAGACGCCACAAGGTTGGTGGATGAAGACGTGTTCACGGTGTAACCGCACATACGATGACTCGGTCCTTTTCTGTACTCGGGACGGTGTTCCGCTGGGTGGAGATGAGGCATCTGCGCCTACTGCGCCTTTGCCTTCACCCGCTCCAGGGGGCGGGAGAGCTTTGCCGCTCAGGACAAATGCGCTGCCAGGTGGGAAACACCCCCGTCCCATCGCCACCACCAGCGTCTTGCCTCCACCTGGACCGGGTGGGCTGACGTTTGGGGGAGCCGCGCCTGCTGGGCAAAACATGCCTGCGTCTGCGGCAGGGTCTCCTGGGCGGCCTGGTGAGGGTGATCGGAAACCGAACCCCATGCCGCCTGCTGCGGTCCCCGCTTCTCCGATGCCCACTCCCGCGTCTCACCCCCCGGGCGGACGTCCCGTGCTCTTGCCGGGAACTCCGCTCTCACATGTGCGTGCTGGCGTGCGAGAGGGCATTCCCGGCTCCATTCGTCTCACGGGTGCTCAAGAGGGGTCCGCTCAGCTTCCCCCTTGGGAGGTGGCCGCTCAAAACTCCTCAAAAGCGCCTGCAAAGTGGGTTCCCTCGGCCCCCGCACCCAAACCAGCGCCGGTGGTGCCTCCTGAGCCAGAAAAGCCCCTCGAAATCCTGACGCCAGACTTGCCTGCTCCACCCGTCGAGCGAGCCAATGCCGCGCCCGTCGGCGATGAGACCGTCATCGAGCTGGTCGAAGATGATGCCCCTGGAGACAGTCTCGAGCTGGAGCTGGAGAACACCAACCACGGCTACGACGAAGAGATCCCCCTCGAAGTGCGTAAGACGCGCCGTGCCGCCTTACCCCGTATTCAATTGGGCAGCCACTGCGCTCCGCCCCCGGTGGAAGATGTCGGCGAGGCCCTGCCCACACGGTATTATATCTTGGCCGAAGATGGCACCGAGCCACCCACCAAAGATGAAGAAGAAGTCGGTCACGAAGTGATCGTGATTGCCTCCGTGCCCCCTCGAAAAGAAGGGGCTGCACGCTCACGCAGCGAAGCCCCTCCCTTGGTGGAGACCACTCCAGGCGGGCAAAACCGTATGGTGGGCATGCTGGTGGTGCTGCTGTTGGCCCTGGGTCTGGCTGGCTATTTTCTCTTGAGCCGAGGCTCTGGTTCTGCTCAAGCCCCTACACCGAGCACGGATCAGGGAGCGAACACGTCCGGCGTGGCCGTTGTGACCCCCAATCCAACGCCGGTGGTGCCGGTGGCTGTGACACCTGTGACGGTAACACCTGTGACGGCGCCGGAGCCTCCTCCGCCTGTCCCTGCGACCCCAGCTCCTGCACCTGTGACCCCGCCGCCGGTGGTCATCACACCCGTGCCACCTCCTCCGCCCACCGTAGTGCCCGTGCGTCTCCCTGCACCGGTTGCTCCCAAAGCCGTGGAGTCTCCGAAGCCGACGCCGACTCCAAAACCTGCTACACCGGTGAAGTCTGCGGAGCCTGTGGTACCTCCGACCCCCAAGCCCGTCTCTGCTCCGGCACCGGCAGAAAAGCCCGTGGCCGCAGCGCCTGCCCCTGATGCGAGCCCTGTTCGAGTGATCGTGGTCTCCAATCAGATTGGTGCCGAAGTCCAAGTGAATGGTACTCCGCGAGGTCGTGTGCCTGCGACCGTGATGCTGCCGCCCGGCAGTTATCAGATCAAGGTGATCCCCAAAGAGCTTCCAGAGCAGAGCCGCAGTGTTGAAGTAAAATCCGATGGTGCCGCTACCGCTCAGAAGGTGGTCTTTACCTTCTGAGGCCTTCCCATATCCGTGCTGACACTCCATGCTCGTCGCGCGTCCCCCGAGGGGAAGCTGTATACTGACTGTGAGGCAGGCGTTCAGTGTCCTCGGAAATTGACCTGGATGATCCGCACCACTTGGTTGACCACCAGGGTGCTGACCAGATACGTTGCAGCCCCAACACCACCCAGCAGCAGGGCATCCCGTGGTCCACGGTCTGGATAGGTCCAGCCAACGGGCAGCCCGTCCTCCAGACCCAGAGCGCGCATGTCACCTGTGAGATACACTGCCATGCCGGTGAGAGTGCCCACCGCCACTGCTGCCCCTGCCGTCGCCACCGGATCTCGGTAGAGCATCAGACTCGAGGCACCCGGGACGGGGAGGAGGTCCAGCTTGAGGGCCGTTTGACGCTCCGCCACCAGGGTCTCGGTGGGCTCTGTCTTGGTGGGCTCTGTCTTGGTGGGCTTGGAGGGCGTCGCAGCCGCTGTGGTCCCCGCGTGAGGGGTTGCTGCGGTGGTGCCATTTGGCGACGTTTCTGCCGTGGCCACCTTCTCGGGTGAGGTCTTCTCGGGAGCTGCGCTGGGAGCTGGCCCTGTCACGGGAGGCGTGGCTTGGGTTTCGGGAGCCGGTGGTTTTTCGCCGAGCAAGAGTGCAATCGAGCTCACCAGTCGAGCGCGATCCGTGCGGGGATCCAGGACGGGGATGGCAAGCTCCTTGACTTGGTTGAGGGAGCGATCCAGCCGTCGTAAGATCACCTGCTCTTGTTTTCCTTTGCCTCTGAGCACGCCGTAGATGACCGGGAGTCCTTCTTCGCGTACAGCCTCGAGGCGGCAGTCGGAGTCTGTGCAGCCTTCGAGCACCTGCCTGAGACGCACATCGAGGGACTGCGTGGAGACCGTCAACAAGTCGGGACGCTGCAAGAGCTCCAGGAGGGCGGCTTCAAGAGGCTCCATGCGGGGGCGAGCGGATGCGGGTGCCTCAATGCCCAAGAAGATCCAGCGTCGATTGACGGCGGTGAGGTACACTTCGCGTTCCAGCTCATCCACCTGAACGATGTCCATGAGGGAGAGCGTGCGGTCTCCCTCGAGGGTGCGCAGGACCAGATTGTCAGCGTCGGCGGAGACGACCACCCCCCGATAGAGGGTGCCATCAATGAGCGTGACCGCACGATACTCGGTCTCTTCGGCACCGAAGCCAGCGTGGGGCCATAAACAAGACAGAGAGACCATCAGCAGTGAGCGGGTGAGCCAGGGCTTCATGGAAGCGACCTCCGGGGTGTACAGCGGGTATCAGGTGAATGCTTAGCACCATGCAGAGTTCCTGTCAATGACAGAAGGCAGTCGGTGCCGTGTGAGTGGTATGCATGCACTGACACTGGAAAGCAGAAGTCTGTGCCAGGGGTGCCGAAGCTTCTGGGGACGGCGCTGAGCCTTTTCACCCGATGTCTGGGGGAGAAAAAGAAGTCGGCAAATTCTCTGAAATCCGGTAAATTGTTGCGTCAGGGTCAAAAAGTATGGTTATCGTTACGACGGTTCCGGAAAAACAGTCGCCGAAAGTCGGTACGACTGAAACCCCGGGGGGATTCCATCCATCCCTATAGTGAATGCAGCACGTTGCCACCGTCTCATCGCCTGCCAGCAGGTGGCGGATTCCATCGGCCATCGGCGAGTGTGCGCCGCGACATTCAACAGGGCCCTGACTCGAGTGGTGGTTCTCGGAACTTCTCAACACAGAAGTGGAAAGCTCATGAAGTTTGATCCCGATGTTCGCCGGATCCTGTCTGAAAAACTCCAAGTGGTCTTTGCTGATGCAGAAGGGAATCTGTTGTCCGAACCCGCTGAAAATGCCACCCGTTACGTGGTACTGGGACCGGTCTCTCTGCCTGTCACCCTTCACGGACGTACCCATATCTTCCAGTGGTTCTGTTACTCCCGCTATGATGGCACAGATGAGAGTCTGTTGGACCGCGAGCGGCTAATTCACTCATTGGCTTCAACCGAGACCTTACCGTCTTCTGTGTTGATGATGGGCGACCTGAAGACGGCAGAAGCGCCGATGATTCGGCTGCACTCCTGCTGTGCCACAGGCGATATCTTTGGCTCCCAGCGTTGTGAGTGTGGACCTCAGCTTCGGCGTGCCATGCAGATGATTGCCGATGCTGGAGCGGGTGCCGTGGTCTATTTGGCTCAGCACGAAGGACGCGGGATTGGTCTCTTTGCCAAAGCTGCGGCCTATCTATTGCAAGATCGGGGCTTCGATACCTACGAAGCCAATCGAAAGCTCGGTTTTCCTGAAGACAGCCGTAACTTTTCCGACGCCGCCATGATGATTCACTTGCTCCGGGGTGCCAATAAGCCCATTCGGCTGATTTCAAACAACCCCGAGAAAAAGAAGGCCCTAGAGCTCGGGGGGGTGCAGGTCAGCGCACTGGTACCCTTGGTGATCGGTTTGGCTCCGTATAACCTGCGATATCTTCAGACCAAACGCGCCAATGGCCACCTCTTCACCGAGCGGGATCTCTCCCGAAATGCCGAAAATGTCGAGCTGGTGGAGAGTAACCGAGCTCCCCGCGAGACCCTGCATTCGTGAGGAGTGCGAGCGGCTCCAGTCCCTCTCGCTGATATCCTGCTCTGCCGGAAAAATTATCTGCCCCGCGCCTGTGGGCACGCCCTTTTCCCATCTTCTCTCTTGCCTTGAGCACGCTTGGGTATGATCAGAAGAGTACCCTTCTCCTCTGGATCCCAATTTCGGAAAGTGCTAGACTGTGATAACCGTGGCTGTATCGTAGGCTTGTGATTGGCCAGAAGCATTGCGCTGCCCGGCAGCATAGGGAGCTTGCCCGTTGGATCGCAGTCAATTCAAACGAGAAGAAGTTATGGCTGCCGTTCGGCAGCTCTTCCTCAAGCATTCCGGTGCTGAGATTCCTGTGACGGCGGTTGAAGGGCTGATGCAGAGCCTGCTCGGACCCTCTGCTCGACCTGCTCGCCGCGCCGGAGGCCCACTCACGCCCGGCGCAGGAGGAGATGAAGAGCTGGAGCTGGATGCCTACCAGGGCCCCGAAGAGCCTGAAGCAGTGGCCGCCCTCTCCGGATCCATTGATGTGAGCAGCCCTTCCTCGCAGCTAGGCTCCAGTGGTGCCGGAGATCGCCCCAGCGGACCTCATCAGCCAGGGCAACTCCCTCAAGTCGCCCTTCCCAGCGCTGGACCCGGACATGCCGTCACCCTCACCCGGCCTGCGGGATCCGTCGCCCGAGATCGCACCCTCGATCCCACCGTTGCACCCGCCGACGACGAAGTCCCCACCCGCTGGGGTCGCTACAAGATCGACGGTGAGCTGGCCCGAGGCGGTCAAGGTCGTATTCTCAACGCCGCTGACGACGTGATCGGACGCCCCGTCGCCCTCAAGATCCTCCGTCGAGACGGGGTTCAAGACGCTCGCTTGGTGCGTAAGTTCCGCATCGAAGCGATGGTCACCGGCCAGCTCGAGCATCCCAACATCGTCCCGGTCCATGAGCTCGGCGAGCTCGACAACGGCCTTCCGTATTACACCATGAAGAAGGTGGAAGGCCGCACCCTCAAGAAGATCATCCTCGGCCTGCGCAAGAATAATCCGGTGCTGATGGAGGAGTTTACTCGCGTCAAGCTGATCAGCATCCTCATCCAGGTGTGTCAGGCCATCTCCTACGCCCACGAGAAGGGCGTGTTGCACCGCGATCTGAAGCCCGCCAACATCATGCTCGGCGACTACGGCGAAGTGATCGTGCTCGATTGGGGTGTGGCCAAAGTCAAAGGCATCCGCGAGTCCGTGGAAGGGCTCCGTCCCGTGCGCATCAGCGCCGAAGCAGGGGCACAAGATACCCTCGCCGGAACCGTCGAAGGCACCCCCGCCTATATGGCACCCGAACAAGCCCGTGGCCGTGTCAACGAGATCGATGAACGCTCCGACGTATACGCCATCGGTGCCATTTTGTATGAGATCCTCACCTATCGGCCTCCCTTCAAAGGCCAGGACGTGCGCGAAGTCCTGCGCCAGGTGATCGAAGAAAGCCCCCCTCGTCCCAATGAGATCGCCCCCCAGAATCAGATCCCTGAGGAGCTGATCCTCATCTGTGACCGGTGCTTACGCAAAACGCCCGCCGACCGCTATCCCTCCGTGCGCGCCGTGCAAAAGGAGCTCGAAGCGTTCCTAGACGGCACCAAACGCCGCGCCGCCGCCCTCGAGCGGGTGGCCGAAGCCCACTCACTGGTACAGGAACATCAAGCCCTCAAACGAGAGCTGGCCGTGGCACGCTCCGCCGCCAAGCTCGCCTCCACCGGCATTCAAGGGTGGGAACCCATCGAACGAAAGCGGGGCCTGTGGGTCACCCTCAACCGGGTGCGTGACATCGAAGCCAAGATCGCCGTGACCTTCGGGCGCGCAGTGGCACTCTTTTCTCAAGCCCTCGCCCATGAGCCCGACAACGTCGAAGCCCGGGGAGGTCTCGCCGATCTCTACATCGACCAGCTCAAACAGGCGGAGCAGCAGAACGATCACGCCAAGATCGTCTTCGCCGAGTCGATGGTCTCTCAGTATCATATGGGCCGCTACGCCGCCTTTTTGCAAGGTGATGGCCATCTCTCGGTAGACGTGGAGCCCCGAGGTGCCGAAGTCTGGCTCTACGAGTACGAAGAACAAGAGCGCGTGTTGCGTCCGGTGCGCGCTCGTCGGCTCGGAAATGCCCCCATTCGGGAGGTCAAGCTGCCACGCGGCTCCTATTTGCTGGTGTTGCGTGCAGGACAAGCCTATCGAGATGTCTATTATCCGGTTAAGCTGGAACGACTCGAGCACCATCAGGCGCGCGTGCGCATGTACACGGGAGACCAGATCGGACCCGGCTTCATCTACCTCCCCGGTGGACGCGCCATCTTAGGCGGAGACCCCGACGCCATCGACGCCCTCGAGCTGGAGCGCCCCTTCGTCGGTGATTTTGCCATCCAGGAATTCCCTGTGACCTTCCGGGAGTATGTGGAGTTCCTCAACGCTTGGCAAGCGGTCGATCCCGCCGAAGCCCTGCGCCACGTCCCGAGGCTCGAGGCAGGGTTGCCGCTGGTCGAGCTCACCCCCCAAGGATATGTGCCCAGCCGCACCGCCCTCGAGGTGGAGCGTAATGCCCATATGCGTCCCGGTGCCGAGTTCGATATTCCCGTCTTTGGTGTCGAGTTTGAAGACGCCGACGCTTATTGCGCGTGGCGCTCCGAGATCTCGGGCCGGGAGTTCCGACTTCCAACCGAGCAAGAGTGGGAAAAAGCCGCTCGTGGGGTGGATGGTCGCTCCTTCCCCTGGGGAAACCATTTTGATCCCATCTTTTGTAAGTCCCGCTCCTCACGTCCTTATGCACCCATGCCCGAAGCCATCGGACGTTTTTCCGTCGATACCTCCCCGTATGGCGTGCGTGATATGGCCGGTGGCGTGCGTGAGTGGTGTGACGGCTGGTTTCTCGAGAGCCAAGAGCTGCGCGCACTCCGAGGCGGCGCTTGGGTAGACACCGAACACTACGCCCGCTGCGCCAGCCGCTCGTACTTCGATCCCCACTTGACCAAACGAATTGGTGGATTCCGCTGCGCTCGAAGCCTGGGCTGAGCCCGCATCTTGGCCATTCGCGTGTGTCATGACATCTAGTGGGACAATACGAAAAGCAGTTCACATCAGGCAGGATAATACGGCAAGTCGCCCTTTTTGCCTCAGAGCTGTCCCGGATCCAGCACCCTCAAGCGGGTGGCCTCCCCCAACACCAACACATCCCCCGGCTGAAGCTGCGTCGAACCTCGCGAGAGCAAGGTGGTGGCCCGGTTTCGTTTGAGCTGCGTGGTGGCCAACGCCTCCACCATCAGCCCTCCCCGATAGAGCAGATGCCGTCGGGAGACCGTTCGATCCGCCGTCGGCTCGTGAAGGTAGAGCCTTGTTTCAAGCGGAGCCGGAACGGATTCATCCCAGCGTCCCAGCAGCTCCCCCTCCTGAGAGAGTCGCACCTGCCGACCGTCCTCCGGCCCCCCCAACACCTCCAGACAGAGCGGCGCATGTCGCAGCGACGCCAGACGTTTTTGGATCTCATGGGGCTCAAAGCGGAAGGTCGAGCCCTTATCCCCTTGACCCAGCACGGCCAGCGACGCCAGCACCGCCGTGGGGAAACGATCCACCAACCCCGGATGAGCCAGCAGCCGCTGAATCAGCGTCATCAGGTCAAAACCAGGGAGAAGCTGCATCCCCAGCGTCTCCATACGCGGCGTTAAGCGCGGGAACTCTACCGGATGGAGCCCAAAGGCCGTCAGCTCCCGTCCCAGCTCGAGCATTTCTGCTTGGAGCAGCGCCAGCGGAGGTGGTGGATTCGAGAGCTTGCCCAGACACATCGCCACATGCTCGATGCCCAAAAAGCCCTGCGCTTTTGACAGATTGGCCGCTGCCCGAAGCACTTCCTCCGCCTCGGCATCCCCGGAGGGCCAGCCCTCGAGAGGCCCCGGCTGCAATATCCGGGTGCGTAATGCCGCAGTGCCATCGCCTGCCACCAGCAACATCGGATTCCACCAGCGCTCGTGCGCGTGACGCGACTCCAGCGCCCGCAGCGCCTGCCGTCCCTCGCCGAGTGCCTCCGTCAGCGGCAGACCTTCGGCCAAGTGCCTATAAAATGGAGGGAAAAAACGACTGGAGAACGCCTCCTCGGTCGGAAAATGAGTGGCGAGCACCGCAGGAGCACCCCGCCGGATCAACTGAGCCGCCAGCTCGTGGGACACACGCGGGCTTCCCACCAGACCTCGACGCAGATCCAGCACCACCAAAGCAAATGAGCTCAGGTTATAGGAGGTGATGAGGTCCAAGTCCGCCTGCTCATCGGCACTGCGCACGGTGTGAAGCACCGGCAGACCTGCACTGGCTTCGTGAAGCTCGGGACGCCAGCTCGACGACACCTTCACCTTGTTCAGCGAGCCCAAGAGTGCCGAGAGGGCTTCGAGCTCCTCCCGTCCACTCAAGGAGCCATTGGAGGGCGGCATGTGCAAGGCCACAAATGAGCCATGCTGCGTCTGAGGGGCCGCATGGACTCGCACCGAACGTAAAACGCGACAGCGCCCCTGAGAGAGCGCCATCGGCGGCAGCGCCTCCAGCAGCTCCCATGGGAGAGAAGCCAACGGCGGTGTCAGCAGATCCAACTGAAGCTCCAGCGGCTGGTTCGGATCCTCTGCTCGGCGAGAGACCAGACTCAGACCATTGGCGACCTCGCGGAGCTGAGGCCCATGCAGCAACCCGTTGAGCAACAAGGCGGTGCGGCGCTCGAGACCATTCCAGGCGGGCTCCGCATAACCAGAGAGAGAAGGGGGCAGGAAATGTTGAAGGGTCTGCGCTTGATCCAGCACTTCTTGCACAAAACGCGGCTCCAGACGCCCGGTGAGCGGCAACAGTCCCTCCGCAGCCAGAATGGCTTCGTGACCATCTGCCCCCGAACCCAGGGTGAGTATTGCGCGTGTTCTGAAGTCCGACCGCATAAATCGCTCCGCATCCTCGAGATCTTTCCAGACTGCTCAGCAAGGCAGGGTATGCATAGCAGAAAAATCTCCAGTCAGCACGCATTATTGTATGGAAGGGGCCCGAAGCTGGCAAAAACAGAAAAGTGCGTCACTCAAAACGAACGGTCTCAAGGAGTAACGCACCGCCTGCACGCAGCTCTTGGCGCGGAACCGAGTGGGTTTTGCCATCCGGCGTGACCAGCTTGATCTCCAAGCGACCCGCCGGAATCGGTTCATCGAGCAGGGGGGTGGTGCCCACGTTCCGACCGTTGACATACACATACGAAAAGGGCACGGAGTTCACGGTCAAGGTGCCTTCCGTTCTGGTGGGTTTGTTTGCCACCGGAAAGGGAGTGGGTGGAGGCTCCTCCGGGGGAAACTGGAGCGGTTGCTCCGCACTCGGCGGAGGGAGCGGCATCGGCAACGACTTCGTCAACGGCTGCTTCTGCGCCGTCGGACGACTATGTACCACCGAGGCCACCCGGGTTTCGACGGGCTTGAGCTCCTCCGCTTTGGCATCTTCCACAGGCTCGTGAAGGGCCAATCCATCTTTGCCCTCGGCAGGGGCCGCCGCTGGAGGGCTGAGCGGGACCGCTCCAGCGCCTGTTTCCGCCACCGAAGTTGAATCGGCGCTCGTTTCCTTCGTGGCTGATTTTTCCTCATGAGTGGGTGTCAGCTCCTGTTCCGTCCGCTTGAGGGCGAGCTCCGCGCCTTCTTCCACCCGCTCACCCCGCACCCACGAGGAGAGCTGCATCACCAGCACCACCACCATCATCCCCGCTCCCAGCAAGATCCCAAAGGTCGAGCGTGCGGCGAAGATCTGCTTGGAAGGAGGCGGAGGCTGTATCACCACCGGCTCAAGGGGAGGTGCGGTCACTTCCACCTCCACCGGTGTCCGAACCGGCTCCAGCGGTGCCAGCGGTGTGGCCTGCTCCACCACCGGAGAAGAATTCACCGGCTCCAGCTCGCGTGGCGCCAGATTCTGCCCCCGTGGGCGTGCCGGCATTCGAGGCTGCTGAGGCGGGAGCACCGGCAACGTCTTGCGCGAGGTATATCCATGATCCACAAAGGGTTTCGACTGCGAGCCGATGGGGATGTCCATCGTGTTGCCGCGTGTCAAGTCGTCGCGGGGAGGCCCGTCATGGGGAAGGCGAATGCCTCCACCACTGTGTGCGTCGAGCACGCCGGTCGGATAGAGGAGAGGAATCGGATTGGGCGAAGCGGGCGACGAAATCAGGATCTGGAACTCTTCGGAGTCATCCTGCTCGGGCAGCTCACGATCCATCATGAAATCGGTGGTGAGGTTCTCCGAGAGCTCCCGGCTGGTCACCCACGACTCGATGGAGGAGTCAAACATATCCTCGAAGTGGGAGAGGTTGCGGATCTGGCGGACAAGTTTGCCCAGCGCCTCTTTTCCCGCCGGTGGCAGCTCACACAGCGAGGCCATCGAGCGGCCCACCAAACCTG
Source organism: Myxococcota bacterium (assembly GCA_046075485.1). Classification (GTDB taxonomy): domain Bacteria; phylum Myxococcota_A; class UBA796; order JAJRTE01; family JBJTQF01; genus JBJTQF01. Next base: position 44,482 of record JBJTQF010000146.1, read on the forward strand.
CACAGGCAGGACGTTGATTAGGATCACGCTGGAGCAGGCTGCTCACCAGCTCAATCAGCGGGGCGGGTTGGCCTTCCAGACGGCTGAGCTGGACCAGATCCCCTTCTCCGCTCAGCACTTGCACCAAGCCTGCATAACCGGTGGCCTCCCCTCGCAGGGCCTCCAGGGTGAGCATCTCGAACATCACCAGGCCCATCGAGTAGAGGTCTGTGCGGGGATCGAGGATCTCACCGGCGGCTTGTTCGGGGGCCATATAGGCCACGGTGCCTTTGATCAGCCCATCTGTTACGCGGCTGCGGAGCTCTTGGCTGACCTTCGCGATGCCAAAATCCGTCACCTTGACATACCCGTGGACGGAAATCAGGATGTTTTCGGGCTTCAGATCCCGATGGATCATGTTGATGGGGCGGCCTTGAGCGTCCACCGCACGGTGTGCAAACTCCAGCCCTTCGCAGAGCTGGACGATGATTTCTTTCACCATCGGCAGCTCGAGTGCGAGCTGATTGCGGCGCTGATGATGAAGCAGCTCGCCCAGGGTGATGCCCTCGACGTACTCCATCGTCATGTAGAAGTCGTGCCGGATGCGTCCGAGGTTGAGCGTCTGCACAATATTGGGATGGTTGAGCAGCGCCCCCACTTTGGCTTCGGTGACAAATGAGTCCACAATGTTTTTGTCATGGGTCCACTTGCGCCAGAGACGCTTGAGGGCCACATGTTTGCCAAAGCCTTCTGGTCCCTGAAGTTCAGCGAGAAAAACCTGCGCCATGCCACCTTGTCCCAGCGGCGGATGGTAGAGCAGATACTTGCCAAACTTTTCCACGCTATGGCCTTGAGACGGTGCTTCTTCCTCGGACGAAGTCATATCGGCCTCCACCACGTAGGGTTCGCCTTTGAGTGGTCAGTGCAGGCGTTGCGCTCGACGACGGAGCAAGCCGAGCGCGGCGATCAGAGCCAGGGTCATTCCAGCGCCACCGGGGGCCGCTTGAGGATCCGCTTGAAGCTGAGAGCAGGCGCATCCATAACCATCCTCCGCGAGCCGGACACCTCCTTCGGGGTCCAGGGCATTATACGGATCGGTGTTATAGATGTAGACCTCTTGAGTGTCTAGCAGGCCATCGTTATCCGAGTCCAGATCCCGATAGTCTGGCTGGCCGTCTCCGTCGGTATCTCGGGGGCGGCTGGGATCGGGGCCCACCTCTTGCGCATCGAGCAGACGGTCATTTCCGGGCTTATTGTCCCCGTCGGAGTCCGTGTCGAGCGGATTGGGGATCTTATCACCATCGGTATCCACCCCTTCAAACTCGCAAGAAGTGCCTGCGGCCTCCACCCCATCTGGGATGGTATCGCCATCGGTGTCTGCGTTGGTGGCGGAGGTCTGGAGCTGAGTCTCCAGGTAGGCGTAGAGTCCATCTTCGTCGGCGTCGTCACAGAGGCTGACCTCGGTGCCGGGGGAGGGGACGAGGGCATCCAGCGGGCTGGTTTCGTAACATTCTTGCTTGCCGTTGTGGTTGCAGTCCTCTTCGCCGTCCAAAAATCCGTCTTCGTCGGAGTCGGGCACCAGCATATACGTGCGTGAGTTGGGATCCGCGTCGGCTTGGAAGTGCCCTTTGCTGGTATCGGTATCTTCTGGACGGGTGTTGATGCCCTGCTCGGTGCCATCGAAGACCAGGTCGTCGTCGGAGTCTTCATCGAGTGCGGAGATCAGATTATCCCCATCCATACTGATAGACCAGTTGTGTTCTTCGCCGTCAAGCACGCCGTCGTCGTCGGAGTCTTGATCCTGAAAGTTGGTGCCAAACGCCTTTTCCTCTTCGTCGGTCAAACCGTCCTCGTCGCTGTCTTTGAGCAGGTTCGGGCTGACGTGTTCGGCGCTGTCACCGTCGTGATCGGGATCTTCAGCACCGTCGTCGTTGCCATCTCCGTCTGAGTCGGCGCGGGTGGGGTCGGTGCGAGAGCTGCGATCCAGATCTTCGTGGAAGTGACCTGCGCTGAGCTCCGTGCTGCTGCTCAGCCCCCGCGTGACCAGTCCGAGCTCGGTGCCATCCAGTAGGCCATCGTTGTCTGAGTCTGGGTCGAGCGCATTGATCAGCCCGTCGTTGTCGCTGTCGTCGCTCCAGATCACCTCGAAGAATCCTTCCAGCCCGTCGAGCACCCCGTCGTCGTCGCTGTCGGCATCGCTGCTGTTGAGCCCACGGGGGCTCTCGAGCACATCGCGGAGACCGTCTTGATCGGAGTCTTCGCCGTCGTCGCTGCTGGTGAGTGGGCTGGACTCGGAAGCATCCTGCTTGCCGTTGCGGTTGCTGTCTTCGCTGGCGTCCCATTCGCCTCCGCCGTCGGTGTCTACATCCAGCATAAAGCTGAGGGTCGAGATGTCTTCGTCGGCGCTGAAGCAGGCGGAATATTGCAGGGGGTTACGGCCACCGCTGGGACGAGAGGTCTTTCCCAGCTCCAGCCCATCTTGCAGCAGGTCTCCATCGGCATCACAGTCGAAGGCGTTGAGGAAGCCATCTCGGTCGGTGTCGAGGGAGAAGTTGTGCTCATCCCCGTCCTCGATTCCGTCATCATCGGAGTCTGCGTCATGAGGGGAGAGTCCCAGGTATTCTTCGAGCAGATCGACGAGGCCATCGCAGTCGAGATCCTGCGTAGGTTGGTTGAGCTGACATTCTTGTCCACCTCGTTTGAGGGGCACATCATCGGAGGCATCGCGTGGATCGAGGTTGACCACACAGCCGGGCAGGGTGCCGCAGCCGAGCACACCGTCGAGATCGGGATCTTCTGCGCCGTCGGGTGTTCCGCCGAAGTCGGTGTCGGCGTTGACCATCGAGGTGGTGGTGCGAGGGTCGCCATCGGGCATGAAGGGGCTGTCGATGCTTGCGTTCTCGAGGACGGGGGTGGTGCGGCCTCTCTCCAGCCCATCGGGAAGTCCGTCGTTGTCGGAATCGGGATCTCGTGCGTTGATCAGCCCATCGCCGTCGGTGTCGAGGTTCCAGTTATCCTCTTGCCCATCCATGAGACCATCTCCATCGGAGTCGGGGCTGTTGGCGTTGAGGGCTGCCTGACGACGATCCTGGTTGGCCAGTTTTTCTTCGGCATCGGTGAGCCCATCGCAGTCCGCGTCTGCAATGACGGTCCCGGTGAAGCAGCCGCTGAGCACGCCGGGGACATCAAATGCCTCGGGGATATCTGGTGCGTTGGGGTCGAGCTCATCGGAGTCGATGCGGCCATTGTGGTTGGGGTCTTCGGCCCCATCATCGATGCCGTCGCCATCGGTATCGGCGAGGCTGGGGCTGGTGGTGGTGGCACCTGAGTCTGCGTCGGGTACAAAGTTTCCACGGTTGCGGTTGGTTGCGGGTTGTCCATCGGGGTTTTTGGTGAACGCCACGCTGTTTTCGGTCAAGCCCAGCTCTGTGCCATCCAGCACGCCGTCGTTGTCGGAGTCGGGGTCGAGCACGGCATTGAGTCCATCCCCGTCGGAATCACCCGAGTCGGTGCGATAGCCTGCGGTGGACCAGCCATCGTAGTAGCCATCCCCGTCGCGGTCGGCCAGTCCTTGCTCGAGGCCATCCAGAACCCCATCATCATCGGTGTCGGCGTCGAGCGGGTCGGAGTGGATGACGGTTTCTTCGACGATATTGATCAGGCCATCCAGGTCTTCGTCGAGGCAGTCATCTTTGCTGAGTCCATCGGGGCAGCCGTCGTTGTCGGAGTCCTCTGCGGTGGGGTCGGTTTCCCCGTTGTTGACCTTCCCATCGTGGTTGGCATCCTCGGTGCCGTCGCTGAGTCCGTCACCATCGGAATCTGCCGCCAGTGGATTGGTGACGGTGAGTGGATCGCTGTCGATGGCGAAGTGGGAGCTGCCGGTGTCGGTGCCACGAAGGTCTCCTGCGCCGTCCATATCGGGCAGGCTGGAGGTATTGCCGACCTCAACGCCGTCGGTGATGCCATCGGCGTCGGTATCAGCGTTGCAGGGGTCGGTGCCATAGATCAGCTTCTCGTGGAGGTCGAGCAGGCCATCATCGTCGCTGTCGAGGTCTTGTCCGGCTTGAGCCAAGCTGCTGAGCGGCTCTTCGTCGAGGGGGAGGCCGTCGCCGTCATCGGTGGGGTCGCTGTCGGAGATCACCACGGTCTGGTAGAGGGTGGTGATGCCGTTGCTGATGGCGCTGGTGCTGGGCCGGACATCCCGCAGCTTGACCACTCGACCGGGAAAGAGCACGCGGAGGGTGTAGCTGCTGAGGGGATCGGGTACAGCGAAGTGCAACAAAAAGCTGGCCTGAGCGCCGAGCCCGCCGGTGCCTTCCACTTGCCGCTGTCCTAGAAACGCTCCACTGAGCACTCGGGTGGAGAACAGTCCATACGCGGTGCTGTTGAGGGTGACGGCTTTGGGATATCCCGCGGTATAGGCTCCGGGGACATGGTTGCTGTCGAGCACGCCACCTTGATAGAGCTGTACGGTGGCACCGATGCAGTCGCGTTGTTTGTCGGTGCAGAGCACACGCACGCGCAGGTAATGATGGCGCTGGCTGGTGCTGCTGGTGTTGTTGATCAGCACCGTATCGTCGATGGCGGAGTTGTTGACGTAGAGATCCAGGTCTCCGTCTAAGTCCCAATCGACGAGTGCGGCACCGTCGGACTCGCCGAAGGTGGACCGCTTAAAGTCGGCTTCTGTGCTGCTGACATCGGAGTACGTGACCACACTGGGAGAGCTGAGGGGAGCGGCTGCGAGGTAGAGCCGGTCAAAGTCGCCGTCACTGGGCAGGCCCATGTAGAGGTCCAGTCGTCCATCCAGGTTGAGGTCGCCGAACAACACGCTGCCGCCGTAGTCGAGGTTTGAGCCATCGCTGGGCAGCAGCACCCCCAGGGCTCCGATGCTGTTGATATCGCTGAACGTCAGTTTACTATCGGTAAGGCCCGCCTTGAGGAAGCGGGTGGCGTAGACCGAGCCGTTGAGCTCCAGGTTGGGATTTTGGATGACCAGATCCCAGTCTCCATCGTTATCGTAGTCGGCGAAGGCAGAGCTGGTCTCCGCTGTGGAGCCGACATAGGTGGAGAAGCGGGGCAGGGAGAGCAGAGCACTGGCCACACCATCGGCGAAAGCGCCTCCTCCGTTGTTGAGGCCAATGACTTCCAGCCCATCGGCGCTGTTGGAGCGGCTGAAGATGTCGGGGTAACTATCACCGTTGAGATCGACCACTCCCAGCTCGCTTCCGGGTTTGAGGCTGTCCGGGAGGGTGCCGTTGGGAGCCTGAGCAAAGCCGATGTTTCCTTCGTCGAGGGTGTTCACATAATACTGACGAAACCCGTTTGGGCTGTCAAAGAGCAGGTCGAGGTCTCCGTCGGCGTCGGCGTCGAGCAGGGCGATGCCGAGGGTTTGCAGGGGCACGTTGCCGAGCCCGATGTCATCGGTGACCAGGGTAAAGCTGAAGGGTGCTTGGGGCCGGCTGGGCAGGTCGGGATTGCCGTTGGCGTACAGGTTATTTTCCCAGACCCAAGCGCCTTTGAAGCGGGTATCGGTGGCGAAGAGGTCGATGTCTCCATCGTTGTCATAGTCGCCGCCCACCAGTGAGCCGGTGGCCCAGCGCTCTACATTGTTCATGTCCACTTCACCATCGAGCGCCCCGATGATTTCGGTAAAGGTGGTGACTCCGCTGCTGTTGGGGCCGAGGTTTTGAAGCACCTGAGCGGGTTTGGTGCCATCGTTGAGCAGCACCAGGTCCGGCAGCAGGTCGTTGTTGAGGTCGGCAAAGAGCAGACCGCCTTTTTGGGTGCTGCCGTTGAGGCTGCTTCCGGGCGCAAAGGTGCTGACGGGAAGCGCACTAAACAGCATGGTCTCTGCCTGCACAGCAGGAACAGCCAGAAGAAGCTGGAGGATGAGCGTATGCAAGTGAATTTTTCGCACGGGGTCGCTCCGTATGTCTCAGCGTTTTGGAGTCATGAACTGGAAAGAAAAGGAGTGAAGACGCTCAAAATAAGGGGAATTTGTAGTTATTATGCGATGTGAAAAGGAAAGTGTCAAATCAAAATGACTAATTCTGGTACTCTGACTGGAGTGATTGAACCATGAGGTTGTAAAAATCCAGCTAAATGCTAATGGTTTAATTGTACAGTCTGTCAGAGGTGCGAGCGGCATAACAGACCCACATCCCCAACGGTATGCGGGTGAACATCAGCCATGCCGGAAATCCAAATGGAGAGAAGAAGTGGGCAGGAACCATTAGAACCGGAAATCCAAACCGCCGTGCAGGTCCACCCGGGCACCCAGCAGGGCAGGCTGCCCGTCCTCCAGCTCATACTGAAAGCTCTGGTTGAGTCCAGAGGCTGTGCCTTCGCTGAGGGTGCCGAACAAGTTCACTTGGCCTTGAAGCCCCACATGGATCCCCAGGGAGGTCTTTCGGAAGCGTCTCTCAAACTGAAGATCCACGGCCATGAGGGGGCCATTGCCGCGACTGGCTGCGTAGAGGGTGGCGGTGCTCTCGGCATCGTCGCCTTCGCCGAGGGTGCAGGTGAGAGGGGCTCCGCTCTCCGTGGGATGTTGGCAGGCGAGGCTGACGGGTGCGCCTTTGCCCACGGCATAACCCAGGGTCGGGGTCAGGATAAAAGCGCGTGCCACCGGAATATCCAGCCCCACCACCCCACCTCCCACCAAGCTGGGATAGGCCAGCCCTGCCGGTTCATCGGTATAACGAAGCTGGCCAAATGCACTCAGATGGAGCTGTGTGCCCACATATCGGCGCAGGCTCAGCTCCGCCAGCAGCTCCTGCACAGACGGAGAGCTGGTCACAAACGCGCGTCCCACCCCCGCATGGGCTCGCACGCTGAAGCCCAGCCCCACCAGCTTCTGCACCGCCGGTCGCGGAGGCGTATCTTCGTTGCGCTTGTCTGAGGTCTCCTGTGCTTCGAGCTGTTTGAGCACGTCTTCCAGCGGCACCAGTCCTTGACCGGGCACAAACGCGCGAACTTGTACCGCCGTGCTGTCCGCTTGAGGAATGGCCATCAGCAGCAGCTTCCGCCCGGTGGCCAGCGCATACTGGTTGAGCCGATTGCTGAGGTTGGCGTTGAGGGTCGGCTCGTTGAGCCCCTTGATCAGCTCTGAGACGGCCACATCGGGTGCCAAGATGCCCATCTGCACCAGGCTGGAGAGCTTCACACTCTGACCGGGTTTGATGACGATGAGGGCACTGCGCAGCTCCCCGCTCGGGCCCTGAAGCTGGACCACATAACGGGCGGGGGGTACGGTGTCGAGCCCACTCACCTTTTTGCCATCCAGAAAAAACCGGTCTAACAAGCCGGTCTCCGTGGGCACATCCTTCTCGAGCTTGACGGGCTGGAGCTTGGAGAACTGCTGAAAGACCGCCAGGAAGGGTGTGCGAACCTTGGGTGGATATGAATCCTCGAGATAGGGATTCGAGTCCGCCGCCAACATATTGATAAACGGATCTGTATGTTGATTGTTCTTGAGGTAAACGTTGGTGACAGCGGTCAACAAAAAGAGCTGCCGCACATCGGAGGGGGCCAGCACCGACTCCAGACAGGGCACGCTGGCTCGAGCATTTCTCAAGGAGACCTGAGCACCCGCCAAGTCGAGGTTATCAATCTGCTGCCCCGCTTGGTTCAGCAGGGCTTTAAAGAGCTCTTCGGGGCGCGCGGGAGGGTTATTCTTGATGAGCCCTGCCATCACGGAAAACTGCGCCTCACAGTTTTGGCGGTCGGGGTCGGGACGGACCCAGCGCAGGTGCTCCAGCAACAGCTCGTCGGTGGACACCAGCTTTACGGGCTGCTCAATCTTTTCTCGGACCAGTCGTTCCACCTCGGTGGCACTGAGACTGCTCGGGAGCAGATTCAGCACGGTCAGCGGCTCCCCTGCTTCGGCAGCCATCGCTGCCGTATCACAGACGAGCAGGCTGCTTGCCAACAACAGCAAATAGAGTGGGCTTAGGTAGCTGCGCATGTGTCTGATTTTCCTATTCGTTCCTGCGTGCCGCTGCTGCTGTACGGAGTTCGAGACGCTTTAGGAGCCTGCGTTGTGTCATGAGCACGCCATTTTAAGGCCAGCACCGGAGGGATGTCAAAGAGTAAACGCCTGTGCGGTGTGACCCTCAGACTTGCACTTCCGCCCGCCCTGTGCTAGCGTGCAACCCAGTGGAGGCCAACCATGCGTAAACAAGATCGAGAACGCACGACCATTGAGGTCGGCAACCGGGTCCACAGCCGCATCGCCTCATTGGGTGATCCTGCGGTGGAGCGAGCCCTGCAAGATGCCCTCTATTACGAACGCCGACGCCTCGACGCGGAGCGTTCCTCTCCCGGGGTGGAGTCAGATCGGGCCTTCTGGCGCGAAGTCCAGAATGAGCTCTATTCCGCCTCGGCGGAAAAACAACGGGAGCTGCTGCGGATGGTGGTCCAGCGGCACACCGAAGAGATCGTCGGCAAGTTTGACCCCCGTGTGTACGCGCTCGTGACGCGGCTTGTGCCACCTGCGCTGGGCTTATTGCTCAATGCGGCCACGCCCCGCGAGCTGGCCCGGCAGATTCCCCAGGGCATGAACATCCAGAACAACATCATCATCCAGGGGCATACGGCCTCCCTCCAGCGCCTTCATCGGCATGGTCGGGTGATTTTGGTGCCCACACACTTCTCTCATCTGGACTCGGTGGTGGCGGGCTGGGTCTTATATGCCTTGCGCCTTCCACCTTTTGCGTATGGGGCGGGCCTCAACCTCTTCACCAATCCGATGCTCAGCTTTTTTATGCACAACTTGGGTGCCTACAAGGTAGACCGCAAGAAAAAGCATGAGCTGTATAAAGAAGTACTGAAAGAGTATTGCACGGTGTCGCTGGAGTTTGGGTACGACAACCTCTTTTTTCCGGGTGGGACTCGGGCGCGTTCGGGCGCGGTGGAGTCGAAGCTCAAGCTGGGTCTGTTGGGTTGTGGCATCAGCGCCTTCCAGAACAACTTGCGCGCGCGTCGGCCTCAGTCGAAGGTGTTTATCGTCCCGGCATCCCTCTCCTATCACCTGGTGCTCGAGGCGGAGACGCTCGTTGAAGACTTCCTGCAAGAGCAGGGGAAGTCTCGATACATCATCGACGATGACGAAGCGACCTCGCCCCGCCGGGTCTATGACTTTGTGAAGAACCTCATCACCCTCGATGCCCGCATTTACTGCACCATTGGCAAGGCGCTCGACCCCTTTGGCAACGAAGTGGACGACGACGGCACCTCTCGCGACTCCCGAGGCCGTCCCATCGACATCAACCGCTATGTAATGGAAGAGGGACAGCTCAAGCTCGACGAGCAGCGAGACCGGGTCTTCACCGAGCAGGTCGGTCAGCGGGTGGTGGAGAGCCTCCACCGAGGTAATGTGATCCTCTCAACCAACCTGCTGGCCCGCACCTTGTGGAGCATGATCCGCTCAGGCAACCGCTCGATGGAGTTTTATACCCTCCTGCGCACGGGTGGGCGGCAGACCAGCTACAACCAGCTCGAAGTCCAGGAAGGTCTGGCTCGACTGCTCAACGACGTGCGGCAGCTCGAGAGCCAGGGCAAGCTCATGCTGGACTCGCGCTTGAGAGGCAAAGACGCCGAAGCGGTGCTCAACGAAGCCCTCACCCACTTTGCCAGCTACCACACCACCCCCGTAGCAGAGCGTAAAGCGGAGCGGATCTTTCCCTCCAATATGAAGCTGTTATATTATTATCAGAACCGTCTCAACGGCTATGGTCTGGATGGCGACTAGGAGTCAGACATGAAGCGAGAGCCGGTGGCCGTCATCGGCGGAGGCGCGTGGGGCACCATGCTGGCGCACCTCCTGTCCATCAACAATTCCAATGTCAAGCAGTGGGTCCGAGATGCGGCTGTACGAGAGGAAATGCTCTTGCGCCGGACGCATAGCCGTTCTTTGCCTGGCTTGAGCCTCTCCCCCCGCATCGAGCCTCTGGCCGACCTGGATGCCGTGGCCCGCAGCGCCCATGTGCTGGTCGTGGCCGTTCCAAGCCGCGCTTTTCGAGAGGTCATGCGCCGTCTCGGAGACACCGTGCAAGGCGACCAGATGGTGATCTGGGGCACCAAAGGGCTGGAAGAAGGCACGGGCCGACGCATGAGTGAGATCGTGCTCGAGGAAACCTGTGTGCGGATGGTCGGGGCGCTCGCCGGGCCTGCTTATGCCGATGAGCTCAAGGCAGGACAGCCCGGGGCGCTGGTGATTGGCTCCCGATTTGAGTCCGTGGTGGAGCGCGTGCAGAAGCTCCTCAGCTCCGAGCAGCTCCGAGTCTACGGCAACGAAGACCTGATGGGCGTTGAGCTCGGCAGCGGTCTCAGCACCATCATTGCCCTGGTGTGTGGTTTGGCACAAGGGATGGGCATGGGGGCCGGCATTCGTTCGGTGGTGCTCAACCGTGGACTGGTGGAAATCACCCGGCTGGGCCAAGCGATGGGGGCCGATGAAGCCACCTTCAACGGCTTGGCGGTGCTCGGTGATATGACCTCGGCGGTCATGGCGGGTATCTCTCGCAGCCATCGGCTGGGCGAGAAGCTGGCGCAGGGGCTCTCTCTTCAAGAAGCCCTTCAGCGCATTGGTCCGGCGGAGTGTGTGCCGACCACTCGAGTGGCCTTCCGACTGGTCAAGCAGTACAAAGTGGAAGCCCCGCTGATTGAAGCCATGCATGCCATGCTCTTTGAGGGCCAGCCTCACTCCCTGTTGCTCAAGGGCTTGATGACGCGGCGCTCGACCTACGAATGAGCGGGATTGTCGGAGAGGGCAGGGCAGGTGGGCAAGTTGAGATGTATTCCGGTAGGGCAGGTGTCGGAGGCTCAGCGTTCTTCAGACTCGGTTGTATTCTCTTCGGGCAGCAGCTCCACCTCCACCCACTTGATGCGCCGATCCGAGCGTTCTTTCACCAGCAGGCGTAGGCAATCCCAGTCGATGGACTCTCCTACATTCGGAATACGCTCCAGCCGACCCAGGAGCAATCCCCCCACCGTATTATAATAAGGGCTCGGCTCCAGATCCTTATCCACCACATTGCTCAGGTCCGAGAGGGTCATCGTACCCGGCACCAGCCAGCGATGATCCGCCAAGCGTTTCCAGACAGGCCCCCCTGCCTTTTCACTGTAGATCTCCCCCACCAGCTCCTCCACGATGTCCTCCACCGTGGCCAGCCCTTCCACCCCTCCAAACTCATCCACCACAATGGCAAGCTGGAGATGACGCTTCTGGAGATCCTTCAACAAATGCTCCACCCGCACCGAGGAGGGCACAAAATAGGGCTGGTGCAAGAGCGGCTCAAGGTTGAGCGACTCCCCCTTGAGAAGCTGCATCAGCAGGTCACGAATGCTGACCCAGCCCACGATGTTGTCGCGACTGCCGTGTGTCACCGGAATACGGGCGTGTGTGCGCTGGATCAGCGCCTCTCGAATGCGCTCCGGCGGATCGCTGAGGTCCAGACAGAACATCTCCGTGTAAGGAATGGCGATGTCGCGCACGCGGAGCTCAGGAAACTCAATGGCACGGTGCAGAATATCCCCGTGAGACTCTTCGATGGCCCCACTTCGGGTACTATCCTCCACCAGCGCCTGAAGCTCCTCACGGGTCAAGCGGGTTTCCGTGAAGTTGGTCTTGTCATGAAACGGCTTGAGCAACAAGTTTGAGGAGGTCGTCAGCGCCTTCACCATCGGCTTGGAGACCACCGCCAAGAGCTGGATCGGATACACCGCCAGGAAGGCCCATCGCTCTGAGAAGCGCAGGCCCAAACTCTTGGGGATCAGCTCCCCCAGCACCAGAGACAGATAGGAGATCACCCCCACCACGATGGCTAAGGCAATTTCCTCGGCATTATTGGCAATCCAGCTCACCGGCACCTTCGCCAGCCGTGGGGTGAGTGTCCCGACCACACTGGCACCTCCCAGCGTCGAGGCCAACACGGACACCACCGTAATGCCAATCTGGATGGTCGCAAAAAAGTTGTCGGGGTTTTCGCGCAGGGCCAACAGACGGCCCGCTGCGGAGTGGCCTTGCTCAATCAGGGCGTCGAGGCGTGTCTTGCGCACGGAGAGCATGGCGATTTCGGAGCCGGAGAAAAAACCGTTGAGCAAAATGAGCAGGAGAATCCCGGCATATTCCAGGAAGGACGATAGATCCAAAGTATGAGCCCTTTCGAGCGCAGGCAAAGCAGGGAGCGAATATCTTTCTTAGTATAACCACTCTGCCGCGCTCGGGAAGGGGGGAGCCCATAGAATCTGCTTACTCTTCGTTTTCGTAGGGCGAATGGCAGGCTGGATCGTTGCGATCCACGAGGCCGTTGTCGTTGTTATCGCGTCCATCGTTGCAGGAGCGGCTGGAGAAGCCGACTTCTTCCTGCCCTGCCATGCAGTCGGGATCTTCAAAATCGATCCAGCCGTCCCGGTCGTCGTCCTGGCCGTTCATGCAGCCGCTGACCGAGGGAGACTCTTCGTGCCAAGCGTCGGTGCAGTTACTGTCGGCGGCATCCACCTGCTCGTCGCGGTCGTTGTCCACCCCGTCGTTGCAGGGCATGGGGCTGAAGCCAACCTCTTGGTTGATGCCCGAAGTACAGTCAGGGTCTTGGCGGTCGATCCAGCCGTCTCCATCGTTGTCACGCCCATCATCACACTGAGCGGGTTCCTGCTCATCGTCAAAGCCGGAGGTGCAGCCGTTATCCCACGCATCGATCAGGTTATCCCCGTCGTTGTCGGAGCCGTCGTTGCAGACGAACTCTCGGCTGTATCCCTTCTCCACGTCACCGCCGGAGCAGTCGGGGTCGAGCTGGTCTTTCCAGCCGTCTCCGTCGTTGTCCATGTCATCGTTGCAGTTGGGGGTGTGCTCGGGTTTTTCGTCATCCGCTCCTTCTTGACAGTCTTCATCGGCGGCGTCGAAGCGTCCATCTTGGTCGTTGTCTTGTCCGTCGTTGCAGGTGTAGTCGTCGTTGAGACCCACTTCTTTGTCGGAGGCTTCGCCGCAGTCCGGGTCCATGCTGTCGGTCCAGCCGTCGTAGTCGTTGTCTTGTCCATCCGCACACTGGCCTGAGCCCTGGCAGCCATCCACCCCCGTCAGGGAGACGGTGAGTGCCGCTGCTGCTGTCATCAGGCTGACCCGAAACGTGGAAGAATAACGGGCGTAGTAGGACATATTCGCCTCCAAATCCATTTGAAAAAATCGCTATTTCAGCCTGCGCCATGCAGGAAGATTGATTGCTTCATGGGATCGGAACTTGCGAGGCGGGAATTAGCAGAAAAACGAAGGGCTTATGAGAAAGCTGGCGAATTCAGTAACGGCGGATTCAGCGGCGGATTCAGCGGCAGATTCAGCGGCAGATTCAGCGGCGGCGAGCTTCGCGAAGCAGATGCCCCAGCTCCGGCAGGATCAGCTTCTCCACCGCCAGGGTCACGGCAGCGGTGGAGCCGGGGGTGGCGATCACGATCTTCCCTTGCATCACCCCTGCGATGGCCCGAGAGAGCATCGCCGCAGGGCCAATGTCATGGTAACTCAGCATGCGGAAGAGCTCGCCATAACCGGGAATTTCTTTATCCAGCAGTCCTCGCACGGCCTCGAAGGTGACATCTCGGGGGGTGATGCCGGTGCCACCGGTCAAGATGATGGCTTCCGTTTGAGCGTGGGCCGCTTCACGCTGGAGCAGGGCTTGAATGTGCTGAAGCTCGTCCTTGACGATCTCATGGCCCACAATCTCATGCCCCCCGGCCTCGAGCAGCTCCCGGAGTTTTTTGCCGGACTTATCATCTTCGACGGTGCGGGTATCGCTGACGGTGACAATGAAGACCTTCACCACCGTAGGGGAGGCTTTTTTATGCTCATGCATGCTCATGCGGAGGGCTCCTCAAGCTGCTTTTCTTGCACAAACTGATCGCGTGCAGACACCAGCGCCTGCGCACGCACGTAGGAGACCGGCTGATCGACCTGCCCACCATGTTTGAGCGCCGTGCCCACGATGGCCCCCGATGCCACGCCGACGGTCGTAGGCAGGTTCTCCAGGGTCAGGCCACTGCCGATCAACAAGGGCGCTTCCGGCACTTTCTGGCGCACTTTTTCCAGCTTGAGCAGATCGGTGGGCTCTCCGGTGCCACTTCCGCTGAAGATCAGGGCCTGAGCACCTCCTCGAAGGAAGGTATCTTTGGCGGCGGAGGCTGGATCGGTCTCTCCCAGCGGGGTGGCGTGTTTGACCAGCACATCCGCAAAGAGGGCCACGCCGTTGAGCCCAAGTGCGCGGCGGAGCCGGAGGGTCTCATGGGCCTTCCCCTGCACCAGTCCTTGATCGGTGACCATCGCTCCGGTATGCACGTTGACCCGGATAAAGTCCGCACCCGTCACCCCCGCAATGGAGAGTGCTGCTTTGGCATCGTTGCGCAGCACGTTGATGCCCAGCGGCACCGGAGCTCGACGCTCACGCCCTGCCAGCTCCTCGATCAGATCCTTGAGCGCCTGAGCCACTCGAGTCATGGCCGCCACCGTCACCGGCTCTACCACATCGGGATAAAAAGGGGCATCGCCGAAGTTTTCGACGATCAGCCCATCCATTCCCGCGTCCAGCAGGGTGCGGGCATCGGTGCAGGCATGTTCGATGATCTGACGCATGCTGGCATTCGACAGCGGGCTTCCCGGCAGCGGCAGCAGATGCACCACACCGATCAGCGGAAAAGGACCGGGAAAGAGAGTCTCAAACGCAGGATACACAAGCAGCTCCTTCGGTTAGTTCAGCGGCCCTCGACGGAGGGTTCGCACGCGCACGCGCGCTGGAGAGGTCAGCTTTAAGCCGGGGGCATCATAACGTCCATTGCCGTCCACATCCACAAACAACGGATTGCTAAACGCCTGTGCCATCACCCCGCCCTCGTCCACATTGCCATCCATGAGCGCCTCCACGGTGGTATTACTTTCTTCATCCAGCCCTGAAGGTTGAATCGGGAACAGGGGCGACGAGATCCCCGGAGTCCCCTTCACCAGCACCATCACCCAGGCATCTTCGGTCAGGCTGAGGGGCACCTCGAGCTGTGCTTCCAGATGGGATGCGCCGAGCAGCTCGGGATCGTCCACCACCGTCTGCACCTCAAAATCTCGCTCTGCTACAAACCGGAGCTGGCTCAGCGGCTGCACATCAAATCGAGGCACATCGGTCATGGTGATCTCGGAGCCTTCGCAGTTGGAGAATGGATAGGTTCTTCCGGGTGCATCGTCTTTATCATCAAAAACCGGAGTCGGCGCATGGTTCACAAACACCTGCACTTCGTCAAATGGAGCCCACGATGCACTCTGAATGCCGAGCTGAATCCGCACCTGACCATCCGAAGCGGTCACTTGAGTGGGCAATGGGACTCGGTGTCCAGCCTGCTCACCGGTGCTCAGCGCGGTGATGCGCACGTCCAGCAGCGGCCCATTCGAGTTGATCACCCGGCCTTCTCGGATGCGTCGGGCCACTTCGGGACCATATGCTTCTGCTGTGAACGGAAGCCCCTCACTCACCGCGATCAGATTCCGAGGCCCTCCCACCGGCATATACATGCTCGAGTGGGTATCGGAGTTGCTCAGCGAGGTGCGCACGATTCCCCGGTTGAGCAGGTTAAAAAAATCGCCCAGGTTTTCAGCCGCCAGCAGGGTCGGATCGTCTTCGTAGATGCGCCACAGCTCGAGGGCCGTAAAGCCATCGTTCCACAGCTCCACCCCTGGCGCTTGACGAAAGAGACACGGGGGCACATACGCTCGAGGTGCGTCCGGCTCGGCGGTGTTGAGCCCGATCAGCGAAAAATAACCCAGGGTGCGTGTATTTGGATGGTTGACCATTAAGATCTGGTCTCCTGGCTCCGCCATGACCTTCTGAAAAAAGTCAGAGGGGCTGAGATCATATCGTCCCTGGCTGGGATGGCTCTGTCCCGGCTCAAAGGGGCCCGCCCAATCCACCGATCCACCATTGGATTCCCCGGTGAGCGGGAGCGGAAACGCATTAAAGTGTCCCAAGTCGAAGGTGGTGATTTCCTCTCCCACCAGCCCGATCACCTGGTCGCTGAGCCCGAGGGCCTGGAGCTCAGGCGCAAAGTCGATGCGGCTGTTGTGGTCGGTAGAAGCAAAGACCTCCACCTGCTCGGCGGCCATGCCTTGTAATCTCCAGGTGCGGGGGATGCGGGCATCAAAGCTGTCGATGCCGTGGACGTGAAAGTCTCCGCTGACGAAGCCCGCGTGATCGATGACCTGGAGCAAACGGGCCTCCACCTCGAGCTTCTGTGGCGCGGCAGGCACCGTGATCTGCTCAGACCACACCGAATACCAGGGACCATGTGAGACCACCAGCCAATAGGTGCCCGGTTCGATCTGGAGCTCGCCGGTGTCTCCGTCGGGAGGGGTGAGTGCCACCCGTGCGAGGCCGTAGGGCAGCTCGTCGGCATAGGGATCCGAAAAATACGCCCCGGTTGAGTCATAACCCGGAAACGTCACCGGCTTCACCAGCGGATCGGTGCTGGGATCAAAACCTGCCAGGGTCACACGGGCGGAGAGGGGCTGCCCTTGTGCATCACGCACGCGCACCCGCACGATGCCCGGATCGTCGAAAGTAAAGTCCGAGACCATGCTGCTCGACTGTGCTTCCACCGTCACTTCTTTTTCTGGAGGGGTATTGTTGCGGGTGGGATACGCCGCATGGGGAATCTCCACCGAGATGCGATAGGTGCCGGGCTCCACCTGCGCGCGATAGGTGCCGTCCTCGAGGGTCCGCCAGTGGCTGATGATCTGCTCGGTGCGGTTGGTATAGAGCTCCGCTGGGGTGGAGGGCCGCCACAAGGTCACATTGGCCCCTGCCACCGGCTGACCGTTCTGGAGCACACGCCCGCTGACTTCACCACAGCTCAGCGAGAGGGCATCACACCGTGCGGCGCTGATATCCGCCACATGCTGACCGACAGCGAAGTAGCGCCGATAGGTGAGGCTCGCCCCGCCGTTGAGGGTATATCCTGGCTCGCTGGCTTGAAAAAACACCGCCTGGGCATCTTGTCCAGCAAAAGTAATAAAAGTGCCCGGCAAGGAGACGCTGGTGGAGCGGGGGGTCTCGGGGATCAGCCCATAGGTCACACCCTGGTTGAGCCCAAAGCCGGTGAAGGCAAAAAAGTCTCCTTCATGCCGGAAGTAGATGTTGGCCCGAAATCCAAACCCGGGTGAAAAATAATCCACCTCACCCGTCGCGTTGAGATAATCCCCCAAATAGAAGCTGATCTTTCCATTACTGGTATTTTTGAGGGTGCTCTCGATGGTGAGATACGGTTTATTCGGCTCGAGGATATAGCGGGTTTTCACCTCAAGCGGCAGGTCTGAGTCGTCGGCGGAGGCTGGAACATAGGTTCCCAGGGGCCCTTCGGAGATGCTCGGGGGGATGAGCAAGGGGGCCATCGTCGAAGGATTGAGGGCCACCAGCAGGTCATCGGGGCCCTGGACCTCCAGAATAGCGGCTTTCCCGTCGCGTCCGTCCTGGATGATCTGGAGGCTCTGAGGATTGTCGCTGGACTCGATATTAATAGCCGGGGCCACGATGCCAAAACCATCCCGCTCATGTTCCCAGGGCTCTCGCTGGAGATCTGCGTCGATGGGGTGTCCGCCGTAGGTGTGAATATAGTCGAAATAACGTCCCAGCTTGGAGATCAGCACCTGGATCTGGCCATTATAGATGCGGTAGTCGCCGAGCTGAGCGCGTGCTTCGGGACCGTCGATCAGCTCGTAGGGCTCGGAGGTCTCACGCACAAGCGCACCCGCGTACTGCTCAAAGGGCTGGCTATTTTGGATGCGGTCTCCCGAGGGGCTGATGGCCACCACACGAAACAGATGACTGCCGGTGCTCACCGCCAGCTTGGAGAGCCGACAGCGGTGGGATTGTGTATCACAGCTCAGGGGCTGGTCCAGCTTTTGATCGTCCAGCCACACCTCAAACGTGCGGGGATCGAGTGACGGGTCGTGCTCAAAATAGAGGGAGGTGGTGCCGCCTGCACGCCATTCGTGGGGCTGAGGGGCGAGGATGCGCACGTTTTCACCTGCTGGGCCAGCGGTGGGGGTGGGGGTCACTTCGATGGGGGTAGGGTCGGGGGATGCTTGAGGCTCATCGGAGCAGCTCAGCGGGGAGAGTGCGGCCCAAGCGGTCAGCATAGCCGGAGCGAGTGTGGGGTGCAGACGCCAGCGCCGCGCATGCATAAGCGGTGATACGTATTTCATATAGGTTCCATGCGGAGGGAGGGTTGAATCAGTATCCTGCAGGGGAGGATTTTAACGCCGTCGAGAGTGGACATCGAAGGGAATCACTCGTCCCGGCAGCACATCTTCGGTGGAGGCGGGGGGCGCTGCTTCTTTTTCGGTGGGATCGGGAGCCGGTTCGGGCTCCGGCGGCTGTCCCAGACGCGCCGCAGATCCAAACAGCCACGCCACTCCGAAGCCGAGCAGCAACCACGCCAATATTATTGCCACAATCCACAGCATAAGCCGCCCTCTCGCATGGGCCTGCACTGCACCCGTTCAGCGCGCGGGGATCGAAGTTCCGCTCAGGAGCGCGTTGAGCGACTCCACCGGCACCCCTTCATTCTGGCCATACAGACCAAAGCGGCTAAACCACTCTGGCAGACGGCTGAGCACGATATTGGGGCGGGTCGGATGATCGAGGTCCGCCAGCAGCACGTCGAGGTGCTCATAGCCCTGTGCGACGTTGATCTCAAAACCTTCGGAACGAGCACTGCCATCACGCAGCGTCTGGGCGATGCTGCTCTGGTAGTTGCTCAGACCTGTGCTTGGGAAACTCTCGTCCGAAAAGTAGCCCAACACTGGAATATCCACTTGGCCGTTGTGAATGGCGGCCATTTGGTAGACGTTCCAGCGCCAGTCCTCTCCGGCGGTGCTTACATTGAGATCGCTGACCGGCCCGATATCCGCACTTAAACGACTGGGGAAGTACCACTCGGTGAAGTTGGCGGGGCCTTTAAAGCAGGCATACGCGACGTCATCGATGTGGGTTGCTTCTTCCGTCTCCTGATCAGGGACTTCATCCGTGACTTCATTATAATCCAGCCAGCCATAGAGTACAGTTCCGTCTTCACTGGCGGGCCGATAATACGTCTTATTTCCCCGTCGATAGGACTCCACCGGGCCACCGGACAAAAATCCGGCACTGCTTTGAAAAACATACGCGGTCTGGAAGTTATCGTCCACCGCCAAGCCCAACATGGCACGATAGGTAAAACGCCCTTCCCCGTAGAGCGTGGTCAGATACGCCACATTGACCCCTTCGACATCGTAGAGGCTGGAGACCGGTGCTTCTTCAGCAGGCCCCAGGGTCTGGCTGAGGGCAAAAAGCTCCAGGAGCACGTTCACATCGGCGCTGAGCCCCGCAAAACTGGCCGTCCGCTTACTGCTGCCCGCGCGCAATCCGGCTAAGGTCTCTTCATAACTCGCCTGCTCCGTCACCCGGTCGGGAGAAGGATCCACCGCACCATCCAGCAGGAGCAGGCCCGCGAGCTGTTGATATCCGGCATCTTGCTCGGTGCTGGGATCTCCATCAAAATCCCAAGCGGCAAAACTCTGCACGATGCTGCCACCCAACGAGTGCCCCGCCAAAAACGCCACCTTCTGCCGATGGCTCTCGGGGATCGCCTGAAGCATGGTGTAGGCGTCGCGTAAGGTCAGGTCCAAGCCCCACTCAGAGAAATACGGGATCTGCTCGTTCTGCACAAAACCCGCAAAAGTACCCCCTTCGTCAGTCCCTCGGAAATAGTAGTCCAGCCCTCGGTTGAGGGCTTCCGCAGGCTGCTGCTCCTGCTCGGCGGCTTCGGTGCCCTCGTGGTCTTCGAGCTGATTCGAGCGGCGGTCGATGGCCCACACTTCGATGCGTCCTTCGCCGAGGGCCACCAGCGCCCGTCCGATATAGTCATAATCGCCTGCACCACCTTGAAATCCGGGCATGCCCAACAAGATCACCTCCACCGGGCGGGTCGAGTCGGCGTAACGATAGCGGTTGAAGGTGGCGAAGTCGTAAGCCTCCGGGCTCTGCGCAGGTCCGGTGTCACCGGTGCCAGGGCTGGGATTGGCGGGGGGATGCACACTGGGAAGGCGTACCGGCTCGACGATCACCACCCCTTCGCCGTAAGGAGCGCGTGCTTCGGTCTGGCCGAGATAGGGAGGGCCGCTGGGGGTGGCCGTCGGGGTGAGCGCGGGTGTGGCGGTCGGTGCTTCGGTCTCCCGAGGGGTCTCCGTCGGCGTAGGCTGAGGGCTGGCTGTGGGCGCGCTGGGGGTGCTCGAGACCTCTGGCGAAGGGTCCGGGCTGGGTGACTCCGAAGGCTCCCCTTCACAGCCGGGGCTGAGACTCACCAGACTTAAGCCCAGCAAGAGCATGGAAGGTGTGGGCAGGGGGCTGGGGCGACGTGACAGGGTCATGGTCTTCCTTTCTGAGACAGGGGCGTCGGGGGTATGGCGCCTCGAGGTGGCCGACCCACGATGCCAGTTGACGGACTTCTCCAGACACTTCAGCAGCTTTGCGGAGGTCGTCCGCATCTTCATCAGCTCGTTTTAAGCTCAAAACCAAGCGGCGCACAAGCAGGGCTGTCGAAGCGCATAACCGGACAGGCAGAGGCAGGAGCGGGCAGGAGGCAGCGTCACGTCGATTCAGGCGACCATCGATTCAGGCGACCGTCGATTCAGGCGACCGTCGATTCGGAAGGGGCGATGGCTTCGGCTGTGGCGTCTGCACGAGAGGCGTCTGTACTGGATCCTCCGGCGTTTGAGGCTTTGGTGGCCTCTTCGACCGGGCTCTGCGAGTCGTCACGACGGCTGCGAGGAGGCCGAGGGCCACGGTCGTCTGCCATACGCGCACGCGGGCGGCTACGATCTTCTTCCTCTTCGGGCTCGAGAAATGCTTCGAGGTCTCCTCCTACTGGAACGCCGGCGGCGACGGGCAGCTCCACTCCAAATCGCTCCCGGAAAGAGAAGAGGGTATCGCGGGCCACTTCGTAACGGCCTTTGAGTCCTTTATACATCTGCTCCGAGGCGTCCACCTTACGCTTGAGGGTCAGCCGTTCGCGCTCCGCGATGGTCACGCGAGAGGCCAGGGCTTTGGACTGCTCCCGCAGGGCTTGAATACGTTTATCCCGCTGCGCAAACTCCAGCTCCGCCTTATTGGCCTGCTCGATGGCGGCAGAACGGGCGCGGCGGGCTTCGTGCAGCTCTTGCTCCAGCGTCGAGACGCGGGCGGCGAGGACTTCAGACGAAGGTCCATCGGCCACCGGCGCTTTGACAGGCTCGGGCTCGGGGGCCACTTCGGGTTCCGGCTTGGGGGCTGCTTTTTGGGTGTCCTTGAGATCCTCCAGCTCCCGCTGAAGGCTCTCGAGCTGCTCGCGCATGCTCTGGACGTCCTGATCACGCAGCCGGACCAGCTCATGGGCTTTGTCGGCTTTGCGGCGCTCGGCGTTGAGCTGCTCTTCCAGCTCGCGGAGGCGGCGCGGATCGACCCCTTCCTTTTCTGGATGTTTGGCCCGCTTCTCGGGTTTCACTTCCACTTTGGGGGCGACCGGCTCCACCTTGCGCTCGGACGCCTGGCGAAGCTGGACCTTAAGCTGCTGGATCTCTTTCTGAGCCTTGCCCAGCTCCTCCTGGCTGCCAGCAGCGCGGTTTTCTTTGTCGCGGAGCTGCCCTTCCAGGTTGGAGACCTGATCCATCAGCGGAACAAGTCGCGCACGGGTGACGAAGGCGAAAATAATTCCAGCCGCCGCCGCCAGTAGTGCAATGATCAAGACGGGTGATTCGGAGGACATGCCAATGCCTCGTGAAGAATAATAAGGTGAAGATGCTGCTGCGCCCTCCCATTAGGGCCGCTGGGGGTTGTAGATACCGCAGGAGACCGGGGATGTCAACGGAATCCAAGTTGACCACCTGGGCAGGGATCGGCTAGAATCCTGTGCTCGCAGAGGTGTGTGTCAACGTTTTGCCGTGAAGTAACGGAGAGGCCAGATCATGGCGCAGTCCCGCTGGATGTTAGTCGCGCTCGAAGGACAGTACAGAGGCCGCCGGTTCGGCATCCCGGACCTGGGCCTTCGTTTTGGTCGCGAAGCCGATAACAACCTGATCCTGGATGACGAAAAGATCTCACGTCGCCATGCCGTCGTGACGGAGCAGAACGGCGTGCTTGTGCTGGAAGACCTCAAGAGCCGAAATGGCTCTTTTGTCAACGGCCAGCGCATCAACCGGGTTGAGCTTAAGGTCGGTGATAAGATCGCCCTGGGCAACAGCCTCTTTGAAGTCAACCCGGCGGAGGAGACCACCGATCCCTTGCCGGTGGTATCTGAGGCCACCCTGGTCTCGCCTCCGAAGCCGCTGGCACGCACACAGGCCATCTCGGTCGGACCTGCGGCAGCGTCTCCAGGCGCTTTTAACTTGGCGGCTCCGAACCTCGCCTCGGCGGGAGAGAGTCTTCCCCCACGCTCGACGGCCCCCAGCCCGGTGTCTGCTACGGGAACCGCCGCGCCGGTGGTGCGTCCTTCTGGCGTGGAGAGCAGCCCGGAGCCTTGTCCAGATCCCGACATCTTTAATGAAGCCACGGGCATCTTGACCCCCGACAAGCGCCGAGAGCTGGAGCAACGTGAGCTCGAAATGCGGGCAAGCGCCAAGCGCATCTTTGATGAGCCCACCGGCATGTTACCCGGTGTGACCTCTAAAGAGCCGATCTTCGGCGGAGCGGCCAGCGGTATGGGGTCGAACTTGGCCCATCCGCTGTCTCTCTCTGAGCCTCCGATTGGCGCTGCGATGATGCAGGGTGCCATTCCGGCCATGCCTTCCGATTTGGGGGGCTCACCGGTGCTTCCGGCATCCTCCGGCTCAAAGCGGGGTCTTTTGTATGGCGGCGCAGCCCTGGCCCTGGTAATCCTCCTGATCGCGTTGGTGGCGGGAAAATCGGGCTCGGATTCATCGGGCTCCTCCCCCGCCTCCGTCAGTACCGGAGTGGAAGCGCCTCCTGTCGCATCGGAGGGCAAAGGGTTGGCGTCTGTGTTGGATGGCAAAGCAGTGAACGCCAACCCCGCCGCTCAGCTCTTGACCCCTGAAGAGCAGGCCCTCCCCAAAGCCGAGCGCGAAGCCCGCGCGGTGGAGCATGTCGAGCTGGGCGAAAGTCAGCTTGCCTCCAGTCGGCTCAAAGAAGCGCGTGATGAGTTTGATAAAGCCCTGGCGTTGGATCCCGCATGCCAGGTCTGTCTCATTCGATTGACCAAAGTGCGCTCGATGATCAAGCAGGATGTTGAGCGATATCGAAACGAAGCCCTTCGTGCGTCCGCTGCGATGGACTTCAGCGCGGCTAAGCGGAGCTGGGAACGAGTCCGTGAGCTTGAGACGGATCCGGATGCCGTCCGGCAGGCTGAACAAGGTATCTTGCAGGCCCGTCAGCAGCTTCAACAACAGCCAAACAGGTGAGACGTGTTCGAAATCATCATCTACAAGAACGGTGTTGAGATCCAGGTGGTGCCGCTGAACGAGCCGGTGTCCGTGATGGGACGCCAGGAAGGCAACCAGATCCTGTTGGCGGAAGACAGTGTTTCCCGCAAGCATGCTCGCCTTCTGCTCGAGAATGGGCGGGTCTTCTTAGAAGATCTGCGCAGTGGCAACGGCACTTATTTCCGCAACAAACGTCTGGACGGACGGGTAGAGCTCAAAGAAGGAGAGGAGTTTTCTATCTCCCCCTTTTTGCTCAAGCTGCGGTCGCCGGTGCCTTCGACTCAGGTCATGGCACCTCCGATGCAGCCGGATGCGCGTACCGTGATGATCCCGGCGATGGGACAGCCAGCACCCGTCGCCCTCGATCCCGCTCGCACGGGCGCGCGCCTGATCCTGCGTCGGGGAGACGCCGCCAAGTCTTCGTATGTGATGGGCACCAATCCCCTCTCGATTGGGCGCTCCGAAGATCGAGACGTGGTGTTGACCGATCCGGCCAGCTCTCGCCGCCACGCCCGCATCACCTGGATGGGCGATCACTTCTATATCCGCGATGAAGGCAGCGCCAACGGCATCATGATCAACGGCACCGTGTGTCGAGAAGGCGCACTGAAGCCGGGAGATCGGGTGGTCATCGGCGAGACCGAGTTTGAGTACGTCTGGCCGGGCGCGCCAGCACCGGTAGCTCCTCCCAATCCGTTTGGACAGGCGATGCCGAACTCCTTTGCAGGTGGATTTCCGGTACCACCAGGAGCACCCACCCCTGGCATCGACCCGTACTCCGAGACCGGCATCATGCCTGCTTATCCCAATTGGCCTGGCGCTCAGCCCAGCATGCCGGGACAGCCCATGCCCGGAATGCCCATGCCCGGAATGCCCATGCCCGGACAGCCCGGCGCTTATGCCGGTGGCATGACCGAGCTCGGCATTTCCGCAACACCCAAAAAATCCCCCCTTCGGTTGGTCGCCCTCGGCGTGGTGATTGTGCTCTTCTCCGCCATCGGCATCAAGACGGTGATGGACCGAGGCAAACCCACTCAAGCCCCGGTGGCCGTCATTCAGACCGATAAGTGTGAAGGGGTGGGCGAGACCTGCACCGACCCCACCAATAAAGAGTGTATGGACTGCCTCACCAAACGCGCCCGCTTCTCACGCGGCTTGGAGCTGTTCCAGCAAGGGGAGTATGGTGAATCCGCCCAGGAGTTCGGACGCATCCTGACAGACCTCGATCCTGCCGACGTGCGTGCCGCTCGCTTCCGTTATATCTCGTATGAGTTCTGGGTGCTCAGCACGATGGAAGACACCCTTCGAGACCGTTCTCAGACCGATGCCCAGAAGATCCAGCGCATCAAAGAGGACTATACAAAAGCCAAAGAGCTCTGGGATCGTTATGGGCGTGCGAGCTTTACCCGCGATACCCCCGAAGCCACCCTGGCCAACGCTCGAAATGGGCTCAGTGAAGCCGTCAACCTGCTGACCGCCGTGGCCAAGATCACCACCGACGATAAGGATGCCAAAACCACCCAAAAAGAGGCGGATACCCTTCGCCGCAACGCTTTGGCCCAGATCAACCGGCTGCGCAACATCAAGGAGCAGAGTGCGCAGGAATCCTTTGTGCAGAACATTCAGCAGCTCTTTGAAGAGGCAAATGCTGCCAAAAATGCGGGAAATCTCGGCAAAGCCGCCGCCAAGTACAAAGAGGTCATCGACAAAGACAGTGCGCGTAAGACCCAATATCCCGGCATGGCCCAAGCAGAGCTGGAGTCCCTCAACAAGGCCATGAAAGACCGCGCCAAGCCCCTGGTCGCCGAAGCATCTCAGCGCATGAAGTCCGAGCAGTGGCCCGAAGCCCGCGCCAAGCTCGTCGAAGCCCTCAAGATCGACCCGAACCTGGAGGAGGCTCAGTCCAAGCTCCGCCAAGTCGAGCAGGAGTGTATGAGCCAGGCCAGCAAGCTCTTCTCAGAAGCCCGCCTGCAATATAACGTGCAGCAGTTTAGTCAAGCCGAGAAGCTCCTGCGAAAAGTGCTCATCTTGGTGCCAGATAAGGGAGAAGAGATCCATCAGAAATCTCTCAAGCTACTGCGAGACATGGGCAAAGAGTAAGCCGCGCAATCCACGGAAGGAGGCACGGGGTTATGCTCTTGGCCGAAAAATATGAGCTGCTGGAGCCCCTCGGCGAAGGATCTATGGGGGTCGTCTATCGCGCACGCCATGTCCTCCTGGATGTTGAGCTGGCCGTTAAGATTGTGCGCCCGCAGTATTCCGCCGACGAAGCCTTCCGCAAGCGGTTCTTGCGAGAAGCCAAGCTCCCCATGACCTTCGTCCATAAACGCTCCGTCACCTTACGCGACTTTGGACGAGACGCCGACGGCTCCCTGTACTTGGTGATGGACCTGAGCCCAGGCAAACCCCTCTCCAGTGTGATTCGCTCCACCGGTGGTTTAGATTCCAGCCGCGCCTGCCAGATCGCCTTACAAGTGCTGGAGGTGTTGACCGAAGCCCACGCCTTTAACATCATCCACCGCGACATCAAACCCGACAACATCATGGTCGATGGTGCTTCCGGCAGCGACCAAGTCAAAGTGCTCGACTTTGGCATCGCCAAGCTGATGGAGGGAGACGCCAGCGAGACCAACTTAACAGCGGGCTCAGCCATCGGCACCCCCTTGTACATGAGCCCGGAGCAGGCAGCGGGTGAGAAGCTCGACCGGCGCTCCGACCTGTACTCGTTGGGGGTGGTGCTCTTTGAGATGCTCTGCGGAGAGCCGCCTTTTAACGCGGATCGGGTGCAAGCCCTGCTGATGAAACATCTCACCCAGCCGGTGCCGGACACCCTCAAGCGGCGTGGCATCGACGCCGCGCTGGAGAAGATCGTGCAGACCGCCCTGGCCAAGACGGTCGAGACCCGCTTTCAAGATGCTCAGAGTTTTGCCCAAGCACTCCAGGGATGGCTGGACCAGCATAAGCTGAAGCCAGTGGAGCGCACCCTGGGGGATACCGCCATTCCAACCACACTGGTGGCTGCGGCACTCAAGCCAGGTGATTCCGCCCCTTTTAAGGCCGTTCGTCCCGTGCAGGAGCGTGAAGGAGACGAGCTCGACGAAGAAGGACTGGATTCCGTGTCGATGGTCAGTCCGGCGGGAGAGGGCGCTCGACGTCCTGCCGCGCATAAGGCGGAGCATGGCAGCGGAGAAGCACCCGCCATCTTGCAGAGCAGTGTGCTCAAGGAGGAGGCGGAGCAGGTCCGGGCCGCTCGAGTGGCGCTCAGGGGTGACGCGCTGGAAAAACCTCCGCTCTCCCGAGGGCTGCGGCTGGGGCTGACGTTTCTTTCTGTGCCGGTGTTGGCCCTGATCTTAACCAGCATTTGGTTGAGTCTCGCGGACGAAGTGCCTCCTCGCATGAAGGAGCTGGCGGTGGAGCTGCCCGGTCTGATGAGGCCGCTGAGCATCTTGCCGGGCTTTTCTCGTTTGACTGAGGATGAGGCGCTGACCGCCAGTCCAACCCCGACACTGGCCACGCCGACTCCGATGCCTCCCACGCTCACCCCAGCGCCTACGCGGGTGCGCACGCCTCGCACACGTCCGCAGCCGGAGGCCCCCACGGTTGTTTCGGTGCCTCAGCAGTCGCCTTCGTCCGCAGGGGCCTATATGCTGAACCTCAAGGACGAGGTCACCGACTATTTTGTGCCCAAGCGGTCGGTGGTGTTGATGGGACCGGTGCCGGGAGGAGGCGAGCGAGCCCGTATCAACGGCGAAGAGGTCTTTGTGGTGGATGGCAGCTTGTCTCATCGGCTGGAGCTGAAAGAAGGGCTCAACGAGGTGCTGGTGGTGGGCTCCAAAGATCAGCGTAATACCACCTCAAACCTCAACATTACCGTGGATTCTCAGCGTCCCAAGCTGCGCTGGACGAGGCCCTTGCCCAATCGTTTGGTGATGCGACCGGTATTTAAGGTTGAGTTTACGGTCTCGGAGCCAAACCTCAAGCAGGTGACGGTGAATGGTGAGCAGGTGACCGGAGAAGCGGGCCGCTACACGTTTGAGCTCAGGCTCGCCTCTGGAAAAAATCCGGTGTTGGTGGTGGCGGAGGATCAGGCGGGACATCGGATGGAGCTGAAGGATGTGATCCTGCACTAGAGGCCCCCGATTGGTGCCTGTTCACCTGCCGCGAGAGAGTGGCTCCTGTTGGTGGTTCTCCTACCGAATCCCCCGCTTTTTAACCAGCCAAGCCGGATTCTTCTTCTAAAAGCGTCTGGAGCAGCTTCGGCGCAAGACGTTTGCCCTCTTCTGCGCTCTGAAACGTGCGGTCGAGCTGAGCCCCATACAGACGTTTGAGCAGCTTGCCCATCAAGGGGCCCTGCGACAGTCCCAGCGCTGCCAGATCTCTTCCCTGGATCCACATCGGCTCCGCTTGTTCCAGCACCTGGAGCTGACGCGCTTCCTGTTCCAGCCAGTCGAGGGCGGGGGAGGGGCGCTCATCCGCCTCGGCCACGCATCGCTCTGCGGCGATCAACAGGCTGAGAGTGCCATGTAGGGCCAGGCGACGCACCGCTGCACTGGATTTGTGTTTTGTATACATATAGTCGGGACTTCCCTTTAACAACAATATCGAGATCAGTCTCTGGCGCAGGCGTCGCTCATGGGTGAGGCGGTCGAGCACCGGCAGGAGGGTGTTGAGGCTGGGCATATGTGTCACAGGCTCCACCTGAAGGGGGGGCTGGGTGTGTGCTGCGGCGAGCTCCCAGAGCAGCAGGGCCATGCCGAGGGCTAAGGCTTGTTCTTCGTCTTGGGGACGGTGAGAGACCAGTCGAGCCAGACGGCGCACCAGGACGCCATGTGACGGGGAGAGGGGGAGCTCCGGCAGCAGTGCCTGGAGGACGCCGGTCTCAAGTGCGAGCTGAATGCCACGCTCGGGCCAGCGGCTCTTGAGCAGGAGCTTTTTCAGCTCCTCGAAGATGCGCTCGCGGGGGAGTGAAGGCAAGACGGGGGCGAGCTGTTGACACAGGGTGCGGGTGAGGGGTGCGGGCTCGAGGGGTAATCTTGAGACAAACTGTAAGGCACGTAAGACCCTGAGTGGGTCTTCGACGAAGGTTTCCTGAGCGACGGGGCGGAGAATGCCCGCGCGCAGGTCGGCGAGTCCTCCCCAGGCGTCAAAGAGCTCTCCCGTGAGTGGGTCACAGGCGAGGGCGTTGAGGGTAAAGTCGCGTCTTCGAGAGGCTTCTGCAAAGCTGAGCCAGGGGGAGGCTTGAAAAAAGCCGTCTCGTCCTGCCTGACGTTCGGCGCGGGGCAACGAGACATCCAGTCCTTCGAGCTTGAGGATGCCGAAATCTTTTCCCACCAGCTTTCCTCGGGCGAGGCGCTGGGCAAGGGTCTCGAGCTGAGGGGCATCGATGCCAAAAACTTCCAGATCGAGATCGCCGGGGGAGTGGCCGAGCAAGAGATCGCGGACAAAACCGCCGACGAGCAGGGCGCGTCCTCCCGCGAGGGCTACTTCTCGAGCGAAGGTGAGGGCGATTGGAGGCAGGGAAGGCAGGGTAAGCCGCTCAAGCGGTGCTGGAAAGAGGGTATGCACAGACATGAAGGACGGTGCTCCTGGGGTTCAAAAGGCTCAGGTAAGCTGCTCCAGACGTTTCATCATGAGCCGATGCCAGTTTGCGGAGGCTTCGAGCTTTCGGAGCAAGAAGTAGAGGCCGATGAAGACTCGGTTGACGTAGAGGGCGTCGGGGGGAAAGGTCATGCGGCCAAGGGTCAAAAAGCGTTTGGGGATCTCGGCGGCTTCGACGTGGAGGTTTGAGTTGGCGAAGGGATAGACCTTGTCTTCGAGAAAAGGGGTCAAAAACATGCGGGTGATATCGATCAGCAGGTCATTGGCTTTTTCGTTCTGCGCGTTTTCGAGAAAACCAAGCTCAATCAGGTACTTGACCATCTTAGTGCGATCATTCTTGAGCACGGAATAGGTGAGGGCGCGGTAGTTTTTCATGAAGCCTGGGGGGAGTTTTTTGACACAACCGAAGTCGAGCAGTGCCACTCTTCCATCTTTGAGAAACAGATAATTCCCGTGGTGAGGATCGGCATGGATGAGGTCAAAGTGAAGGAGCTGTTGCAGGAAGATATCCAACACATGCATGCCAAGCTGATTCCGTGCCTCTTGAGAGAGACCTGAATCCAACATCTCTTGAGTGGACATGCCTTCGATCAGCTCCATCGTCAAGACCCGCTCACTGCTGAGCCGTGGATAATAACGAGGAATGACCACTCGAGGATCATGGGCATAGAGGGCTCTGAACTGTTCAAGGTGGATGGCTTCTTGCACATAGTCTACTTCTTCGAGCAGATGTTTTTGGATCTCTGCGAAGATGCCATCGCTGTCGAAGCGGCGACTCATGATGCCCATGGTATCGAGCATGGTGCGGAGGTTTTTGAGATCGGAGGAGATGGTATCGGCGATGCCAGGATACTGAACTTTTACGGCGACGAGCTGCCCTTCGTGTGTGCGTGCGCGATGCACCTGTCCGAGGGAAGCGGACGCGATGGGCTGGAGGGAGAACTCGGCGAAGAGCTTCTCGGCGGGGGCGTCGAAGCTGGCCTGGAGTTGTTCCTGCACGCGGGCGTAGGCGAGGGGAGGGGCTTGGCTTTGCAGGCGGCTGAGCACTTCGGTCAGCTCGCGGGGCATGCCTTCTCCGTCGTGGAGGCTGATCATCTGCCCGACCTTCATGATGGCGCCTTTGAGGTGGCCCATCGTTTCGACCATGCGCTCGGCGTTTTTGAGCTGAGTCTCGAGGGCGGACTTTACGCGGTCTTCTTCTTTTTGGAAGAGGCCCTTGACCTTTTGGCCGACGACGCTGGCCGTGACTTGGCTGGAGAGTGTTGAGAGCTTCATGAAGCGCTGGAATCGTCCGGTGGGGATATTGTGGTGCTCGTCCTGCATAGGGGCTCCCAAGCTGCCAGTGAGGTGAAGGTTCAACGCGGCGCTGGGGTTCAGGATATCTCAGGAAGTGCGGGTCGGCTAGGGGCATTTGGTGTGCGGGGGGGTGCGGCGCTTAAAAAAAAAGCGGGGAGGCCATCAGATTCTTGTGGCGGTTTTTGGAGGGGGGTGGTATAAAGCAGCCATCGTTTCGACGATGTTTTCTCGCCAAGCTTTTCCTGCCTGGTATGTCGGGGTGTAGCGCAGACTGGTAGCGCACCTGAATGGGGTTCAGGTGGTCGGAGGTTCAAATCCTCTCACCCCGACTTTCTTTTTTTTCCTTCCGCTTTTTCCTTTTCATCATCAAGTGCTGACGACGAGCTTTCTGCATGCGTTGGGGCGGCTCGAGCGGCCTTGCGTCATCGCTCCCCCAAACGGATACGGGCGAAATATGATTCGCGCCTACATGAATGACCGCCCTCACGTTATCGCTCCCCCAAACGGATACGGGCGAATGATGATTCGCCCCTACAT
>JBJTQF010000147.1:0-62554 GCA_046075485.1 Myxococcota bacterium
ACTGCTTCTGAAGCTCGCTGAGATTTGCTTCCACCGGTGTGAGGGTAACTCCACTGATGGGCAGCACTGTGACCGCTTGTTCATAGCTGGTGGGCTGAAGCGAGACCACCACCCGGGACCGCTGACGCCCTCCTTTTTCGAGCACCCGATCCACATGGCCTTCACCCTGAGCGGCAGCCGCAGCACTCTCCCGATAGACCACCCGGGGGCGACCCACCCGGACTTCCACGGCGTACTCACGCTGCATGCGCTCCAGCACCACTTGAAGATGCAGCTCCCCCATGCCGCGCAGCAGGCGTTGCCCTGTCTCACCATCCTCTACCAAACGTAAGGTGGGATCTTCTTCGACCATCTTGCCAAGCGCGTCGAGCACCTTATCATCTTCAGCGGATTTGACGGTCTCCACCGCCAGCGCCATCACCGGCTCATACGAGCGGATCGGCTCGAGGGCCACCAAGTGGGTGGGATCACACAAGGTATCTCCAGTGCTGGCCTTTCGCAGCCCCGAGAGCATCACGATATCGCCCGCCACTGCTTTGTCGAGATCTTGCCGCTGATCGGCCTTCACCTCGAGCACGCGGCCCACCCGCTCCAGCTCACCCCGCGAGGCGTTATAGACGGCTTGCCCAGAGGCGAGCTTGCCTCGGTAGATCTTCGCGTAGACATGGCGACGACCATTAAACATCTGCACTTTAAACACGAGGGCTGCAAACGGCGCTTTTTCGTCGAGGGGCACAGGCAAGGGCTCATGGGTCTTGGGATGTTCTCCCACCGGCTCTGGCACCTCAAGCGGGGAGGGCAGGTAGGTGATCACCCCACTGAGCGCGAGCTGTACCCCATAATCCCGCAGCGCCGCCCCTCCAAACACTGGCTGGAGCTTATTGGCGAGGGTCTGTTGCCGCAGAACCCGCACGATGAGGGCGTTCTCCACGGGCTCACCGCTCAGATAGAGCTCGGCAATCTGGTCATCGAAGTCGGCAACGGCTTCCACCAGCTTGTCGCGCCAGCGGCTGAAGAGTGGCTCGAGGGCATCCGGCAAGGGCTGACGGGTCATATGTCCCCCCCGATCCCCACTGAACGTCACCCACTCGCGGGTGAGCAGCTCCACCACACCGGGCTGCGAGTTGTGCCAAGATGGAACGGCCACCGGCACTGGACGACCATTGAGTCGTGCTTCGAGGCTCTTCACGGCGCGCTCGAAGTCTGCACCCGGTCGATCCATCTTGTTGACAAAGATGATACGAGGCACCTTATAACGCTCTGCTTGACGCCAGACTGTCTCCGTCTGAGGCTCGACCCCTTTGACGGCGTCCAGCACCAAGATGACCCCGTCGAGCACTCGCATGGAACGCTCCACCTCAATGGTGAAATCGACGTGTCCGGGTGTATCGATCAGATGAAGGTTATGGCCCTCCCAATCACAATGGGTCACGGCAGCGGTGATGGTGATGCCACGCGCGCGCTCTTCTGGGAGATAGTCCATCTCCGTGTTGCCTTCGTGGACTTCTCCGATCTTATAGATGGCACCCGTATAATACAGAATGCGCTCGGTGAGGGTGGTCTTGCCAGCATCAATGTGTGCGGCAATGCCAAAATTGCGAACTTTGGCGAGCTTGGGATTTGCTTCCGGGCGTGACACTTTCGGCCTCCGAGAGATGATACTTTGAAGATGGAGGATGATGGCACCATGTCTCAAGAACGTCAACAACGATAACGGGTCAGGCAAGCAGGGGAGGGTGGCACGGAGACCACGTCCGTAGGAGGGATGGCCGACGTTATCCGCCGGAGGTCGCCGCAGGTGCCGCTCAAAACCCATCGATGCGCCTCACACCGGCTGGAGTGCTTGCGCGGGCGGCGTGCGTGCGGGTCTTCGCCTCTGCCTGAAGGGGTGGGTGGTGTGCCTCGCATGGGTCTGTTTCCTACTTGTCACCTTCCCGCCACTTCACAGCGAGAAGGGCTTTTCATCCGTTGAACCCTGTGCTAGCTTCTGTGTGCTAGCTTCTTTAGGGCGCGTGCATGCGCAGACGGACCCATTTCACACGAATCGAGGAAGTCATGGCCCAAATCGTCAGGTGTGGACTTATTCAGTGTGCCAACCCGATCAACGATGAGTCTCGTCCGGTCGCAGAGATCGTCGAGGCAATGATCGAAAAACATGTGGCCTACATTCACGAAGCAGGCAAAAAAGGAGTGCAGATTCTGTGCCTCCAAGAGATCTTCAATGGTCCCTACTTTTGCCCCAGTCAAGATAAACGTTGGTATGCAGCGGCAGAGACCGTCCCTGGACCCACGACAGACCGCATTGCCAACCTGTGTAAACAGTATGAGATGGCGGTGGTCATTCCGGTGTATGAGCGGGCCATGCGTGGACTCTATTTTAATACCGCAGCGGTATATGACGCCGATGGCACCTACCTGGGCAAATATCGCAAGCAGCATATTCCGCAGGTGGCAGGCTTCTGGGAGAAGTTCTTTTTTACGCCCGGCGATGGAGGTTATCCGGTCTTTAAGACCCGCTATGCCACTGTGGGCGTGTACATCTGTTATGATCGGCACTTTCCTGAAGGCGCACGTTGTTTGGGCCTGAATGGAGCCGAGATTGTGTTTAATCCCAGCGCCACCGTGGCCGGTCTTTCGCAGTATCTGTGGAAGCTGGAGCAGCCTGCACATGCGGTTGCCAACGGCTATTATGTGGGAGCCATCAACCGGGTGGGTGTTGAAGACCCCTGGAAGATTGGCAAATTTTACGGTTCCTCCTACTTTGTCAACCCGCGTGGAGAGTTCTTGGCAACTGGCTCCGAAGACAATGACGAGCTCGTGGTGGCTGACTTGGATCTGTCCAAGATTGACGAAGTGCGCAACACATGGCAGTTCTTCCGAGATCGCCGACCTGACGCATATGACGATCTCTTCCGCCAGTCCTGACCTTTCGCACCCATACGCCTGAGACAAAAGGAGAAGGTATCATGGCAATTCTGTTGAGGGGCGGGACGGTTGTCACCGCTGACAGTCAATTTCGAGCCGATGTGCTCACCACCGACGGCAAGATCGTGGGCATGGGTGAAGGGTTGGAGGCACCGGCAGGCACTGAGGTGATCGACGCTGGCGGGTGTTTTGTGATGCCGGGTGGCATCGATCCTCACACCCACATGGAGCTGCCCTTCATGGGAACGGTGGCATCTGAAGATTTCTTCACCGGAACTGCTGCGGCGATGGCTGGCGGCACCACCACCATCATCGACTTTGTGATCCCTGGCAACGGTCAGCCTCTGATGGATGCCTGGAAAGATTGGAGCGCCTGGGCACAAAAAGCTGCCTCCGACTATAGCTTTCATGTGGCCATCACCTGGTGGGATGAGTCCGTGCATCGAGACATGGAGCTGCTCACCACCCAACACGGAGTCAACAGCTTTAAGCACTTCATGGCCTACAAAGGTGCGCTGATGGCCGATGACGAGATCCTCGTCAACAGCTTCTCCCGCGCGCGTGAGCTGGGCGCGCTCTGCACCGTTCATGCCGAAAATGGCGAGCTGGTCTTCCGCCTTCAGCGGGAGATCTACGAGCGAGGCTTCCGAGGGCCCGAAGGACATCCACTCTCCCGTCCGCCTGAAGTGGAAGGAGAGGCCGCCAATCGTGCCATTCGTATTGCCGAGGTGTTGGGAGTACCGATCTATTTGGTACATACCTCTTGCCAAGATGCGCTGGAGGCGGTCACACGCGCGCGCCTTGAAGGGCAGCGGGTCTTTGCTGAGGTGCTCGCTCAGCATCTGATCTTTGATGACTCCGTCTACCGAGATCCGGACTGGAACAAAGCCGCTCACTATGTGATGAGCCCTCCCTTCCGACCGAAGGGGCATCAGGATGCCCTCTGGCGAGGCATTCAAGCGGGTATGTTGCAGACCACCGCCACCGACCACTGCTGTTTCTGCACCGCCCAGAAGCAGATGGGGCTGGAAGATTTTCGTAAGATCCCCAATGGCACGGGAGGGGTTGAGGATCGTATGGCCGTGTTGTGGCACCACGGTGTGCGTTCTGGCAAGATCACGCCCAGCGAGTTTGTGGCCATTACTTCGACCAATACCGCCCGGATCTTTAACATCCATCCCCGCAAAGGGGCCATCCAAGTGGGTGCTGATGCCGACTTGGTGGTCTGGGATCCCGAAGGCACCCGGCATATCTCGGCCTCCACCCACCATCAGCGCATCGACTTTAACATCTATGAGGGCATGGATGTGATCGGGGTGCCCGCTTATACCCTCTCTCAAGGACGGGTGACGTGGCGGCGTGGCCAAGTGGAAGCGGTGCGAGGGGCAGGTCGTTATATCCAACGTCCCTGTTATGCTCCTTACTGGGACGCGCTCAAACGCCAGCTCGCCAGGGCGCAGCAGCAGCCGGTGGAGCGTACACTTCCGGCTCGACAGGCATAAGCTCCGCCGCAGGAGGTTGAGCGGGGAGCGCGCTGTCTCCGCTTTTCCCCGTGTATTTTAACGGCAGGCCCCCCCGTAGGCCCACCCGCTGACCCCAGCCCTCACCCCTGAAATCGGTCTTCACTTGGAGGAAGCCTCATGGTACAGCAGCCCGATCCATCGTTGATTAATGAGGACATCCGTCCGACCACCGAAGCGGAGCGCCACTGGAGCACCTGGGATATGGCCAGCCTCTGGATTGGTATGGTGGTGTGTGTGCCCACCTACATGCTGGCGGGAGGACTGATCGGCCAGGGCATGAGTGCGTGGCAGGCAATCTTTACCGTCGCACTTGGCAATATCATCGTGTTGGTGCCGATGATTCTCAACGGACATCCCGGTGCCAAGTACGGCATCCCTTTCCCGGTGCTGGCGCGGGCTGCTTTTGGCATTCATGGCGCTCATGTGCCCTCGCTGGTGCGTGCGGCCATTGCCTGCGGCTGGTTTGGCATTCAAACCTGGGTGGGAGGCTCCGCCATCTATCAGCTCGTAGACGCCATTCCGGGGGTGGAGCTGGCAGGTGCCGATCTGCCCATTTTGGGCATCAATCCGGCAGAGCTGGTGTGTTTTTTGAGCTTCTGGGGCATTCAGGTCTACATCATCTATAAAGGGGTGGAGTCCATTCGACTGCTGGAGCGGTTTGCAGCACCGGTGCTGATTGTGGCGGGCTTGGCCCTCTTGGGATGGGCTTGGATGGCCGCTGGCAGCTTAGGTCAAATGATGGCCTCTCCCAGTCAGTTCGGTCCTGGTGGCGCAAGAGAAGGCCAGTTCTGGAGCGTCTTTTTTCCCTCCTTAACGGCGATGGTGGGCTTCTGGGCCACACTTTCACTCAACATTCCTGATTTTACCCGTTATTCTGTGTCGCAGCGGGCGCAAGTTTTGGGGCAAGCGTTGGGACTCCCGACCACCATGACCTTGTTTTCGTTTATTGGTGTGGCGGTCACCAGTGCCACCCCCCTGATCTTTCGAGATCCGGTGACGGGCGCGTTGGGCGATCCCATTTGGGATCCCACCTTGTTGCTGGGCAAGCTGGGCGGTGGTGTCTCGGTGCTCATTTCCCTGTTTGCCCTCTCCATTGCCACCCTCTCGACCAATATTGCGGCCAACGTGGTCTCACCCGCCAATGCCCTGATCAACGCGGCCCCTCAGCGGGTTACCTTCCGATTGGGTGGGTATGTGACCGCCTTGATCGGCATGCTGATGATGCCGTGGAAGCTGGTCGAAGACCCCAACGGCTACATCTTTATCTGGCTGGTGGGGGTCTCGGCGCTGCTGGGACCGGTGGGGGGCATCTTGGTGGCCGACTATTATGTCTTGCGACGGCGGATCCTGGACCTTGATGGGCTCTACCGTTTTAACGGCCCTTACTGGTATCGGGGGGGCTTTAACTCAGCGGCGCTGCTGGCCTTTGTTTTAGCAGTGTTGCCTTCTCTTCCGGGATTCCTTCAGACGGCCAAGCTCGTCGATGCCATCCCAGAAGTGTTTAGCTTGATTTATCAGCAAGCCTGGCTGGTGGGATTTGCCCTCGCCGGTGTGCTCTATCTGATCTTCATGAAAGTGATGCATCCATCTCAGTCTTCTGCGGAGTGAATCATGTTCCCATCTTTTTCTGCTCAGAGTTACGACTTTGTAGAGTATGTCCCTTGTGATCATCTGATTGGTGGACGGGTCTTCCCCTCATCCAATGCGCCCCGTCTGGATGTGATCAATCCCCGCTATGGTCGGGTGATGTCCACCGTTCCAATGGGAGGTGCTGCTGAAGTAGATGCCGCCGTGAAGGCCGGTACTGCTGCATTTCCTGCTTGGCGTGATCTGCCCCTTCGTGAGCGCGCCCATGTCTTCTATCGCCTGCGGGAGCTCGTCACCCAGCACACCGATGAGCTCTCTTGGCTGGTCTCTCATGAAAATGGAAAGACCTTTGAAGAGGGCAAAGCTGAGGTGGATAAGGCCCTCGAGTGTATCGAGTTTGGGTGTTCCCTTCCCAATATGGCGGCAGGAGATCAGCTCGATGTGAGCCGGGGTGTGACCTGCCAAGTGACCTACGAGCCCCTGGGTGTCGTGGCCGGGATTGTGCCCTTCAATTTCCCCCTCATGGTGCCCATGTGGATGATTCCTCAAGCCATTGTGGGCGGCAATGCATTTGTGCTCAAGCCTTCTGAACAAGTGCCCCTCTCTGCCATGCGCCTGGCGCAGCTCATGAAACAAGCGGGCCTTCCCGATGGCATCTTTAATGTGGTGCATGGTGGGCGAGAAGTGGTCGAAGCCATCTGCGATCACCCGGGCATTTCAGCGGTTGGATTTGTGGGATCCACGCGCGTGGCCAAGCTGGTATATGGGCGAGGCTCCACGCATGGCAAGCGCATGTTGTGTCTGGGCGGGGCCAAGAATCATCTCTTCGTGGTGCCCGATGCCGAGCTCGGTTTGACCGCCGATAATATCGTGGCCAGCTTTACCGGCTGTGCGGGACAGCGATGTATGGCCGCCAGCGTGATGTTGGCCATCGGAGAGGTGGATCACATCGTCTCTGCCATCGTGGAGAAGGCCGCCAAGGTGCGACCGGGACATGAGCTGGGTGCTGTGACCAGTGAAGCCGCTGTACAGCGCATCACTGGCTACATCTCACAGGCGCAGGCGCAAGGTGCAAACGTGCGCTTGGACGGGCGTAACGCGCGTGCGAACGCCGAAGGATACTGGGTGGGACCGACCATCATTGACAACGTGCGTCCCGACATGCCCGCCGCTCAAGAAGAGATCTTTGGACCGGTTCTCTCCATCATTCGAGTGCCCAACCTGGAAGAAGCCTTTAAGATCGAAAACGCCAATCCATACGGCAATGCCGCCAGCGTCTACACCACCAACGGCGAAGTGGCCCGTCGGGTGATGAACCGCGTCAGTGCCGGCATGTGTGGCGTCAATATCGGTGTGCCTGTGCCCCGAGAGCCCTTCGGCTTCGGAGGCTGGAATGACTCCGCCTTTGGCGCGGGCAATATCACCGGCTGGGATGGATATCGATTTTTTACCCGTCAGCGCAAGATTACCACCAAGTGGGCTCTCCAGACCGATGCAACCTGGATGAGCTGAGCCTGTTTACGATAGGAGTGATTGCATGAACAGCATGACCAGTCAGGAAATTGTCGATCTGAGCCTACAGCATACCATCTTCAGTTGGTCTGCGACCGGCAGTGTCTCCCCCATTCCAGCCGCACGCGCGGAAGGCATCTATTTCTGGGATACCAACGGAAAACGTTACATCGACTTTAACAGCCAGCTCATGAGCGTCAACATTGGCCACTCTCATCCGAAGGTGGTCTCCCGCATGAAGGAGCTGTGTGATCAGCTTCTCTTCATTCATCCCGGTGCGACCTGTGAGATCCGCGCCCGTCTCGGTCAGTATTTGGCACAGCTTGTCCCCGGAGATATCAACACCTTCTTCTTTGCATTGGGTGGTGCTGAGGCCAACGAAAACGCCATTAAAGCTACTCGCTTGTACACTGGCAAGCACAAGATCCTCACCAAGTATCGCAGCTATCATGGGGCCACCCATGCGGCCATGATGATGACCGGTGATCCTCGTCGAGTGCCCAATGAGCCCGGTGCTCCGGGATTCATTCACTTCATGGATCCTTGGCCGTACACCTTTGAGTGGGGCCAGACAGAAGAAGAGATCACCGCACGCCATCTGACCTATTTGGAAGAGGTGATTCAATACGAAGGTCCGCAGTCTATCGCTGCGATCTTCCTGGAGACCGTCACCGGGACCAATGGCATCTTGATTCCGCCGAAGGGTTGGATTCAAGGCGTGCGTGCTCTTACCGAAAAGTACAACATCCTGATGGTGTGCGATGAGGTCATGTGTGGTTTTGGTCGCACGGGAAAACTCTTCGGCTTTGAGCACTATGGTATTGTGCCGGACATCATCACGATGGCCAAAGGCATCACCAGCTCTTACGTGCCGCTGGGCGCGATGGGTGTACGTGATAAGATCGCCGAGCACTTCCGAAAGAATGTGTTCTACGGCGGCTTGACTTACAACGCCCATGCCTTCTCTTTGGGGGTGGCACTCGCCAATCTGGAGGTCTTGATCGGCGAAGGAATGGTCGAAAATGCCGCACGATTGGGGCCGGTGATGACCGCTCACTTGAATCGACTCCAGGCCCGTCATCCTTCCATCCGCACCCATCGAAACATCGGACTTTTTGGGATCATGGAGCTTCAGAAGAATCTGCGTGGCGAGCGCATCTGTGATTTTAATCAAGCCAGCCCGATCATGAACCAGGTGAACCGTTTCCTGCTGGATAACGGATTGTTTACCTTTATTCGATGGGATGGCATCATGTGCAATCCCCCCCTGTGCATCACCGATGCGGAGCTTCAGGAGTCCTTTGACATCCTGGATCGGGCCCTGGAGATCACCGACGCTGCATTACAAGACTGAGCTGCTTCCCTAAAGTGCCCCGTTGACCTCCCCGATT
Organism: Myxococcota bacterium; assembly: GCA_046075485.1. Lineage (GTDB taxonomy): Bacteria > Myxococcota_A > UBA796 > JAJRTE01 > JBJTQF01 > JBJTQF01. Next base: position 8,939 of record JBJTQF010000147.1, read on the forward strand.
CTTGCCGCACTCCCGCTTTAAGAAATGGCAGGTCAGACTGCTTCCCTTTCCTTGACTTAGCCCTACCCAATGCTACAATCCCTGCCAGCAATGCCAGCGTCTTGCTGGGGTAGGGGCGGTTTTGCCTCTCACCTGCTCCTATCTTATTGTGGAAGTGGTGCTCAAGCGATGTGCGGGTGGAAGATGTGGGTGGTGTGTGTTAGCCTTTCCCTTTGATATTCAGCAGCTTGGTCGAATCGCGAGGCGTGATCTGGAACGTGCTGTCCGCATGTTTCTGGAGTCCACGGAGCCTTCACCCCAGCGCATGCTCAACGCACTGCGGGAAGCTCCCCCTGCCGATTGGAGTGAAGATTGTCTTCCCTTTCTGGAGTGGTGTTACGAGCATACCAGCGCGCTCATCACCACCTCGGATGAGCTGAATGCAGCCATTGCCTTATTATTTGAGCGTCTGGACGACAGCCCGTTGCTCTTCAGCCATCGTCGCTTTGCTCCCGGCGATGAGATTTCCGAGCTGATGAGCCGTCGTTTGGGAGCTCGCCTGCATCTCTTGCCTTCCGAGGGAGACCGTTTGGTGGCCCTCGAGCCTTTTGAGCTGCTCATTGGCACCCACTTGGGTTTTCTGCGCCCATCTCAGTCCACAATTCCGGTTCGGCGGGTGAGCGCCGGTGAACAAAACGCCATCGCCGCTGCCTGGAAGCTGTTTTGGAGCCTGCCCGACCAGCCCTCACCGGCCCGTCACGTTCTGAAAGTGCGTTTTGAGAAGTTGCTCCGCACCCCCAATCAAGACTGGAACCCGTTGCTTCAGCGCCTTCAGCGCCTGACCTCGGCCCAGCGGAGCACTGCGCTTGAGCGAGCCCTTGCATTCCAGCTTCGTCAGAGTTTTCCCCCGGAGCGTCGGCCCAACTTCTCGGGCCTGCAAGAAGAGCTGGCCGAGCACGAGATCCTGCTGGAGATGGCTCCCCTTCAGAAGCTGGTGGCCCTGGCGAGCTGGTTGTTAGAGCACATCCAACCCAGCCCAGAGGTGGCAAGTGGTAAAGTTCAGCTAACCCTCGCGGAGCTGGACGAATATCTGAGCTGGGAAGGACGTGCTGCCCATCTCTATCGCTTTCGTTCCAGCGAGGGTGTGCGTTGCCTGAACAGTCTTTTGGTTCTGCTGGCCGAAGGTCAGGAGCAGCCCGCAAGCGCCCAAGAGCTGCTCGCCGAGCTGGTGGAGCTGCGGGAGACGTTTCTCAAGCGTCTGAAGTTGCGTCCCCTGAGCTTGCTGTCGGGATTGGATCCTTTGGTGGTGTTGCAGGCGCGCCTCAAGACACCTTCCGAGCATCTGTGGACCGATGTTGCTTTGCTGGAAGTCCTGCTCAGCCAGTGGGAGCAGCTCTGTCAAGAGCTGAAAGCCCTTGCCCACGGACATCTTTCTTGGCTGGAGCCCTCGGAGCCTTCTGAGCCAGCGCCTTCGGCTTTGTGGGCTTCCGAGCCCTTGTTTGCCACCCATGAGCCTGCTTCCGCTTCTGGCGTTGCTGAAATTACGCCCTTCGAGAGTGCTTTGCCTCCCCCGTTGCCACCTTCGCCGGGCCTTCCGTTTGATGTGACCAGCTTTGAGCTGCCCCACACCGTGTCTCACCCCGTGCCTCACCCCGTGTCGCCGCGTGGACGTGAGCTGCCGCCCCCACCGTTGGCGGAGTCCTCCCAGCCCGTTCGCGCCGTGCCAGAATCGAAGCGCCCTCAGCCCTCGACGTGGGAGTCATCGCGTCCTGAACCGGTGAAGCCGGAGTCCAAACGTCCCGCGCCGCTGCCACCGCCCCTGGATGAGGTGCCACTCTTGGGGCCGATGGTGAAGTCGGGTGTAAACAAGAAGCCTGCCGTCCCACCGCCGCCGCTCTTCGACGATGCGTTGGGCCCGGTTCCTTCCTCCTTAAAGAGCTCCGAAGAGGAGCTAGACGATGGTCTGCTCGAAGACGATGACGCTGAAAATCCCGACACGGTCTCAGTGGTGGTCCATCTGAGTGAGATGCCTGCCGCGCCGTTGGTTCCACGGGCTGCCGCTGCCGAGCCTTCACAGATTCGCCCGCCAGCTTCGGTCATGCCGGAAGAAGCAGAAGAGCTGGAGGTAGACGAGTCCCCCCCACTCGACGACGAAGAGGATGGCAGCGAGCGCAGCGTGGTGGTCTACTTGGTCAACGAAGAGCCCGAAGCACTCTCTCGCACCGCTTCTCGAGGCCCGGACCAAGCACCCGAGCTTCCTTTTGCTGCCGTCGAGCCTCCTGCTTGGGCTCCTGCTCCAGCGCATGCGGACGTGCCCGAGGCGCTGGTGGAGACTGAAGAAGCGATGGATGAGCTGGTGGAGGCTGCCGAAGACAGTGTGTCAGAACCAGCGTTGTCCAGTCATGACGACTTGGACTCGGAGGCAGAGGGGCCCTCCTTGGTGGCCGACGACGAGGCGGTGATCAGCACCTTATTGGAGGTGGTGAGTCTGGAGCATGCCCTTCAAGCCCACGGTCGGCTCTTAGGAGAGCATGGGCATGAGTCGCCTGCCCAGGGGCATCAGCAGGAGGAGCTTGAACCGACGACTGCCGCCACCTCCAGCTTGGCCAGCCTGTTGGAGCAGCAGCTTTCCGGTGTGTTGCCCTTAGAGCCCGGTGCCGAGGAACCTCCCATACCGGAAAACATCCGTGCCACCGATGCGGAAGTGGCCTTGAGCCATCCCTTGACGGCCCAAGGTGAGAAGCTGGGGGGGACGCTCGAGCAGGCGCTATATCAGGGTCTTCCGTTCCGAATGGAGCCCCTTGACCCCATGTCCGAACATTCGTTTGACGAGTTTTCGGGACCGGCGTTTGACTCTTCAGAGATCTTCCATGCGGATCACGATGGCGCGCGTGCTCGTGCGCGTGAGGGCCAAGTGCTGCGGAATCCGGTTGCGACGGTGCCAGATTCACCCGCCTCTGCTGAAATTCTTCCTATGCCGGAGGCAGACGACGACGACGGTGAGCTGTTTGGCTCCAATCCACAGCTTCCGCCGGTGCCAGCGGGTCTCTCTCCCGACCTGGAGCTGGACGCGGATGCCGATGGCCAAGCCGCTCTCCCCTTGCCCGAAGATTTGGAGTACGATGGAGAAGCCATTCGTGGCAACACTCTCTCTGTGCCATTGAAGGGACTCAACACCAAAGAGAGTCAGTCCGAGCAGGCCGCTCAGATTCAAGCGGAGCTGGACTCTCTCATGGATGCGCTCGAGCAAGCCGAGCCACTGGCGGAGCTTGAGGAGCGAGGGCGGCCTCGATTGCGGATTGTCCCCCGCCCTGAGCCTGCCCGGATCATTGACCCGCTGGAGCTGCTCGATCAAGCCGAACAGCTTCTGGATGAAGAGCAGCATGGACGTTCCCTGGTGCCTCCGCCGGCCATCCACCCTGATGAGTGGGAGACACCCCGAGAGGTTGAAGAAGAGTAGGCGCGGAACCTGATTCCTATCTGGAGTGCGGCATGGCAAACAAACGCTCGCTGGTGGTCGGCATTGACTTGGGTACAACCTTCTGTTCTGTGGCCTATATTGATCCGGGAACCTCTCGACCGGCCCTCATGATGGTGGGAGACGATTACGACGAATATGTGCCCTCCCTGGTGACCGTGGCCGATGGTGAGCTGGTGGCAGGCAAAGCCGCCTGGGATCGTTTTATGACCGGCGATGAAGGCCAAGTCGCTCGGCTCTTTAAGCGGGATATCGGGGTCGAAAAGCCGTTCCTGAAGTTTGGAGACAAGGCCCTTCACGCCCTGGACTGTACCACCGAGCTGTTACGTTATCTCAAGCGTGGCGCAGAAGCCAACCTCCCCGATGCGGAGATCTCATCGGCGGTGATCACCGTGCCCGCCAACTTTAACTCGGCTCGCCGCAAAGCCACCTTGCAGGCTGCCGAAGCCGCAGGTCTTCAGGTCTTACGGCTGATCAACGAGCCGACCGCTGCGCTCCTGGCCCATGCAGAGATGTATAAGGACATCGACCTCCACCAGCCGGGGCGTTATCTCGTCTTTGACTTTGGAGGTGGAACCCTGGACGTGACGGCTGCCACCACCTCCCTGGAGGGTCAAGGGTTGGCAGACTCCGAAGATGGCACGCCCATCAAGGTGGTCAACAGTCGTGGACGCGACGTGGGGGGCATGGATATTGATCAGGCGCTCTACCGCGAGCTGCTCGCTCAGTTCCAAGAAAAACACGGCTTTGATCCCAGTGTGGGCCATCTGGAAGTGCAGCAGCAGCTCATGGGCTTGGCCATTCGTATGAAGGAAGCCCTCTCCCGCAGCGACCGTTTTCCGGTCAACTGGGCATTTCAGGGCAAGACCCTGGAGTTTACCCTCTCGCGAGCGCGATATCGCGAGCTGGTGGAGCCGATCCTGGCGCGTGCTTTTGGTGCGGTGGATCTGGTGATGTCGGAAGAGAAGTGGTCCTGGAACGACGTCACCCGCATCTTTTTGATCGGAGGCTCTTGCCTCATTCCGTTTGTAAAAGAACACTTCCTGGAATATGTCGGTGCTGATAAGGTCTGGCTCCGTCCTCAAGATTGCCGCAAGATGGTGGCTTATGGTGCCGCCATGACCCCCACCCTGGTCACCATGTCTGACAAAGCCACCGCAGCGGTGGAAGCCCTCGGCACCGTCGTAGACAGCGACGAGACCTTGATCGGCAAGGAGCCTGCCCCGTACTCGATTGGCATCGTGGCGGTGGATCCGGAGACCCGTGCGCTGGTGAACTCTCAAATCCTGCCACGCAAGACACTAGTGCCCACCGAAGGCCAGCTTCATCGGATCTTCTCCACCTCCAGCGATCAACAAGAGACCCTCGAGCTGGTGGTCTTGCAGGGAGAGTCGCGCCGTCCCGACCAGAACGTGCTGATTGGTCGTTTCCGTTTTGAGGGCTTGACCAAACGTCCGAAAGGTCAAACTCAGGTGCGGGTCACCATCGACTACGATCTGGATCATAACGTGCAAGTGACCGCCGAAGAAGTGGATCGACCGGGCCACACCATCAAACATCGGGTGTTGGCAGAAGGGCTCAACGCCAACCTCAAGGGGATCTTGGCGGAGATGACCGCGCAGCTCTCCGAAGCCACCCGCGCTCAGGAGCTGGCCCCCCTGGATGCGGTCTTCATCATGGATACCACCGGCAGCATGTTCCCGGTGATCAGTCGGCTTAAAGAGGCCCTCGCCTCCATGTTGGATCGGTTGCAGCAGAGCATTCCGGGCTTCCGCTTGGCGCTGATCGGATTTTCCGACCATGACCAAGAAGAGCCTGAGCCGTTCCTGCTTCGGGTCATCGACTTCTCTCAAGATGTTCCGGCGTTGCAGGGTGAGATCGCCCGCTTGCGTCCCACCTACGGCGGTGACAATCCCGAGGCCGTCGAAGACGCCCTCCACGCTGCCACCCGCCTGTCTTGGAGCCCTCACGCGCGTCGAGCCATTGTTTTGGTGGGAGATGCGCCGCCGCATGGTGTGGGAGCCCCGGACGACTATTTCGCCAGTGGTTGCCCCAACGGTCTGGTATGGGAAGATCAAGTCCAGGCCCTGCTTAAGCTGGGGGTGATGTTCTTCACCGTGCTGGCCTACGACCGAGAGCCCGATCCCACCGCTCGCCGACTGTGGCAGGAACTGGCTACCCGAAGCGAAGGAAAGTACTTTGAATTCAAAGAGATGGCCAATATTCCGCTGGTGCTTGAAGCCTGCTGCGCGGTACGTGCGGGTGTGCTCGAGAAGTGGCTGACCACCCTCCCGGCGGAAGTGCGTCGCAAAGTGGCTTCCAGCGTCTCCCTCTGAGGGTTTATGGAACTGTTGGCCGTGGCGCTGGTCCTCCTGCTGCTGGGAGGCGCTGCACTGATGATGCAGCGTCAGCGGGAGCGTCATGCCCTGGTGGACAGTCTGGATGCCGTGGCGGATCGCCTTCAGCGTCCGGTGCCCGAGAACCTCGTCTCCCGGAAGAATCAGATTGCCCGCAACATTCAGAGCCTCTCCGACCAAGTGCGGGTGGGCAGGGTAGGGCGGCGAGAAGTAGATGAGGCCCTTCCCCGTTTCTCTCAGCAGATCAACCGCTTGGAGCATGACGCCAGCCGACTCAGCCTGAGCCTGAAGGCCCTCGAGAGCTTGCAGGACTGGATCAAAAAGCTCACCGACGTCAAACCGGGCAGCGAGCTGGCCGACCTGCGTGACGTGGTTTGCAATGCTTACCGCATCACCCTGGGGCTTCAAGAAGAGGGCTCCCTGGACCGCGCTCAGGAGGTGGCCCGCGAAGCCGACACCTTACTCACCCGTCAATACGAGTCGCTTCAACAGAGTGAGCAGCGGCTGCAAGAGCTGTTAAAACGGCTCGAGGGTCAGGAGGCCACCGCAAGGGCCTGCAACGCGCCGATCTTGGCTCGAGCGGGCTGGGAGCGTGCCAGCATGCTCCGCATGGAGCTGAGTATTCCGCTCAAAGAAGAACGTCCCTCCGATGCTTTAGTTCTGGCTACCCGCCTTTCCTCTCAGTTTGAGCACCTCCTGGAGAGCCTACGTGCGCTCTTGGGCAAGCAGCTCAAGGGCCTTCAACATGATGCCGAGACCTTGTTGCACGACCTGCTGCTGTGGCCTCCTGGCCAAGATACGCCCCGTCAGATGGTGGAACGTATTCTCAAAACAATTGAAGAAAATAATTTAAAACCAGCACCTTCACTCGATGAAGTGAAAGTTATGCTGGAGATATTTCAGCCGATGGTGGAGCAGGCCCGCAGCCTCACGCGCACCCATGAGCGGGTGTGGACGCAGCACGTTCAGGTCTTACGTCAGAGCTTGGAGGGCAGTATCCTTCAGCAGCGACTGAAGGGATTTGCGAGCTTGCCGGATTCTTTTCTGGAGGCGCAGCAGGAGGTAAGACGGCTGAGGGGACGGCTCGAGCTCCGCGAGAATGCCCTCCAGCCCTGGCAAGTGGCCGAGTCTCTTCAGGAAGTGTTGGATCGAGAGGCGGAGCTGCAACAGCGCCTCAACCAGCTTGAGCAGTCCTTGCACACCCAGCTCAATCGTATGCAGACCGAGCTGGAGCGGCTGATCCGTTTTGCGTCGCGCGTGGGTCTGGAGCCTGCCCGCATTCACCGGGCAGAGATGCTGCTCCGAGGGCTCAAGGTGCGGCTGGATCGGCGCGACCTCTCCAACTTAGAGCTTGAAGCCCGTGCGTGCCAAGAGGTGCTGGATCGCCTGCGAGAAGAGGGTCGAAATCGTGGCCAAGAGAATGCTCGGCAGGTTGAGCTTGTATTGCGTAAGTCACTGGAAAAACTTGAGAAAGAGGAACTGGTCCCCTATGTGCGTGAAGACTATCTGCGCATGAAGGGTGTGCATGAGCAGCTTCGGCAGAAGCTCGACTTGGGGGATATTCTCGAAGCCCTGACCCTGGGCGAGGGGTGGAGCGAAGAGGCACCTACGCTACTTCTCCAGGCTGGCTGGAAACGTGCGGAGCTGCGCTTTGAAGAGCAGCGGGCCCGTATGGGCAATCCACCGGAGCTTCAAGGACTGCTGGATCCGGCACGGTCGGAGATGGAGCATGAGCTGAACACCCTCCGCCTGCGTCTTGAGCACCTACGGGCGCAAGCAGAGCGTCCAGAGCAGCTCGAGAAGAGCTTGTCGGAGCTTCAACCCGACGTCAACTGGCTGATGTTGCGCATTCGCAAAGAGCTGACGCGGCGATTTCAGGACGCGGTGCAGCGGCATACCGAGCTGCTCGAGCGTTTGGGGCAGAGCACCGTGCAGTTTTATCTGCCCGAGGGGGCGGTGCAGCTTCTGGCCGAAGGGCGGCGAATTCACCTGCAAGCGCAGTCGGCCTCTCGGACGGAAGGAGAGGCCCTGTTGGAGCCCCTCCAAGTGCTGCTCAACCACGCCAGCAAGCTCGAAGACGTGTGGCGCGAGAGTTTGCCTCGAGCCCGTCGTTTTTACGAGCGACAGCTCGGCGCGCTGGAAGTGGAAGTGCTGGAGGTGGACTTGGCAAGCCTTTCCCCCAGCTTTCGGAAACGGCGAGAGAAGCTGCTCAACACCCTGGAGCAGACCCGTGAGTCCTTGACGGGGCCTGGTTGGGAAGAGGCTCTAGCAGGCATCGAGCCCTTGAGTAAGGCGGTGCGCGCCCTCTCGGAGCAAGCAGAGCGAGCACGCGGCATCGTGCGCTGGTGGCAGTCGAACGAAGCAGGGCTGATCCGCCAGGTAGATCAGCTTCGACAGGGAGGTTGTGGCCCTGAAGCCAGCGGGCTGGAGCAGGCCCTTCAGACATTGCGGCAAGCCCTTGAGCAAGAAAATGGCAACGGCCTCGAGGAGGCTGAAAAGCAGGTGCGTCAGCACGTTTCTCGAGGTGAGACCGCCATGCAGGAGCTGGTGGAAGCGGTGGCGCGCAGTCGGGAGGAGCAGGAGCAGATCAAACGGCTGGAGGTGTTGCTCAACGGACGTAAGCAGGATCTGGACTGGCTCCGAAGCTGCCTAAAAGATGTTTTAGATCAAGGGGTTGATGGCATAAACCTCAAAGAAGGCTTGAACCGTATCGGGGCCATCAAACGCAGCTTAGATCCGATGTCGTTGGATCTTAAAGCGGTCGAGAGCCAAGATCGGGCCTTTCGCCAGTGGGTGGCAGGGGTGCTCTCACGAGCCGAGCTGCGCTTCAAGCAAGACTTTAAGCCGGTGCTGGAGTCTCTCCACGAGCAGCCCGCCGATGTTCGCTCCTTGTGTGCCGAAGCCCTGGCCCATGTTGATGCGGTGCTCACCGCTCAGACCGTCGAGCCCGATGAACGCCGCCTCTACGAGACCCTCCAAAAGCGAGGTGACGCCTATCATCGCCTCTTCAGCAAGCGCTTTTCCTTCAAATAAGCGAAGGCAAATAAGCTGAGACTGCAAATTTCTATCGACGCAGCGTCCCCTTTCTGCAAAAGTATGCTTCAGACGTTTGGACGGATTCTGAATTGCAATTGAAAGCGATGTCGCTCCCAAACATGGTGTGACATCAAGCACAAGATGACGTATGCGAAGCGAGCACCTACACAGGGATGAGCGGATGCAGCGGTAAGCTGCTGGATCTCGCTCGAAGGCGATCCCGAGGTGTCTCTGCTGGCATCTGGTGCTTGAGCAGGTCATCAGCAGGCAGTGTGTCGGGAAGGGTCGGTCAATCATGCCGGGGCGGCTTCTCAGGTGTGTGCGCACACGAGAAGTTTAACCTTGCGCAACAGGTATGCCGTTGAATCGCGTTGGTAGGATCTGTGTATTCTCCGCGAGATACGGCCTGTTTTGATCTGTCCTCTGCCCTTGATGCGCTGCCCTGAGTGGGAGTGTGTCGCCCTGGAGCGGGGCATGTATTTTCATCTTGAGCTGAAGGGGACCGCTGCGTCGGAGCTGCCGCTCATTCTGGGAAAACACCCAGATCGGATCTTCGAATGGGAGTGCCTGGGCAGCATGGTCCGGGTCTTTTTTCCGGTGCATGAGCCTCAGCGAGTGCGCGCGGTGGTGCTCTTCTGGCCCGATGTGCGTGGGATCTCTCGTCGTAACGGAAAAGCCCATACCGCATCCCTTGAGCTGGTCGAACCTCGGGCTTACTCTGTTAATTCCCTGTTTTGTCAAGCCCTTCGGACTGCTTTTTCCGTCATCCAGCCATCAGGACGCCCTCCAACGGGCCCTGCGTTTGAGCGTGTCCAGCCTTTTGAGCTCCTGCTCTCGCCCCTCTGCACTTACCTGCCGCCGGATCGTGTTGAAGGACTCTTTGAGCCGCTGGACTATAAGGTCAAGCTCACCCCGAGCCCCTCTCCTGAAGTTGAGCTGAGTGTGCGCCATCCTCGTGTCTTTGAGCTTCACCTGGAAGGAAGTGCCCGCATTCCCGAACTCTTGCGCCAGCTCATGGTGATGATCATGGTGATGGACTCCGAGCGCCATGAGTACATGAACCAAGCCGATTTTGATCGACTCACCCGCTTGGGGCAGGGTTGGCTGGACCCGCATCCCGAGAAAAACTTTATTGTGTCGCGGTACTTGATCTATCGTCGCCTGGTGGATGCGTTCTCCCAAAACAGCCTCGAGTCTACCCGCTCCACCCCTACGAGCTCCCCTTTTGATGACGGTTATGACGCAGGAGGTGAGCCCATGCCCCTGCGGATGCCTCCCGATGGCCAGCGCGTGCAGCAGCTTGTCCAGGCCCTCACCTCATTGCCCTCCGCCCCTCGACGTCTGCTTCAGATCGGCTGTGGAGACGCGCGTTTGCTGACCGAGCTGATCGGCTCGAGCGCCTTTGACGAGGTGGTGGTGATGGATCCTTCGGCGGGTGCGATTGAGCGGGCCCGCAAGCGCCTGGATCGTTCGGTGCGTTTTGGGCAAGCCCTCCGGCGACAGCCCACTCGCTTTGAGGCCATTGTCTCTGCCCTGGGTTACTCCGACAGCCGCCTGAGTGGTTTTGACGCCGTTTTATTGCATGACCCCGTGGAGCGTTTTGAAGGCTCTCGCCTCCAGCTCTATCTGGCCCCGGTTTTTGAGTCCTGGCGGCCCGGAATGGTGGTGCTGACCGCTTCCAATCGTTCGGCCTCTCACGAAGAGCGGGGAGGGCGCTCCCCTCGCACGGAGCTGGATCGGCTGGAGTTTGAGAGCCTGTGTGCCACCTTAAGCATCTCGCGGGGGTATCAGGTGGAGGTGCGAGGCGTCGGCTCTGAACAGCCCGACCGGGTGCCATCGCTGCTGATTGCCATCTTTACCCGCCTGGGAGGTGCCTGATGGCTGCCGAAGAAGTGATTGCCATTCCGCGTTTTGCCCTCGTTGTCTTGATGGGCCCGTCGAGCTCTGGCAAGTCCACCTTTGCCAAAAAGTGGTTTAAGGCTTCCGCCATTGCCTCCGCCGACCAGTGCCGCTGGATGGTGGCCGACGAGGAAGCGGCAGAGTGGGCCAGCGCCGAAGCCTTCGCCTTACTCGAGACCTGGGTGATGGCTCGTCTCAAGCTGGGCCTGCTCACCGTGGTCGATGCCAATGGCCTCGAGCCTCGTTTTCGCCTGCGTATGCTCGACCTCGCGCGGGAGTTTCATGCCCCAGCCTTGTTGCTCTCCTTCGAGCCCAGCCTCACCACCCTGGTGGAGTACGACCGTCGCCGGGAAAAACCGATGGGAGCGGAAGCGCTGGAGCGCCAGACGCAGCGTTTCTCGCGCGCGACCGCGAAGGTGCGTGAAGAGGGCTGGAATCGGGTGCTCCACCTGCGTGATGCCGAGCTGCGGCGGCTCTCTGTGCAGGTGCGTCCTCTGCGGGTGGATTGCCATGTGCCTCCCCCCTACGACCTGATCGGGGACGTTCATGGCTGTTTCCAGGAGCTGACCGAGCTCTTGAGTCGGCTGGGATATCGTCAAGACGACCGGGCAGGATATCGTCATCCGGCGGGCCGACGGGTGATCTTTGTGGGAGACCTCATCGACCGGGGCCCGGCTTCTTTACCGGTGCTCAAGCTGGCCATGCAGATGCAAAAAGCGGGCACTGCCCTGGTCAATCCGGGCAACCACGATGATAAACTATTACGTTACCTCAGCGGGGGTAAAGTACGAGTAGATCACGGTTTTGAGCGCACCGTCGCGGAGCTTGAAGCCCTCCCTTTCGAAGAGCGCCGGGTGCTTCAAGAGGAGCTGCTGAGCTGGCTGAGAACCCTTCCTCCCTACCTCCTGCTCGATCAGGGACGCTTGGTGGTGGCCCATGCAGGCTTGCCGGAACATCTTCAAGGACGACTCTCGCGTGCAGTGGTGGCGTGGGCCTTGTTTGGAGAAGCCCGCTCCACTCGCCCTGCGCCTGGACAACCGGAGCGTGTGGACTGGCCCATCACCTATCATGGCAAAGCAATGGTGATCTACGGCCACACCCCCAGCGGGGAAGCCCGACGCCGTGGCAACACCCTCTGCATCGATCAAGGCTGCGTCTTTGGAGGCAAACTGACCGCCTATCGTTATCCCGAGGGTGAGCTGGTGCAAGTCAAAGCTCAGCAGACTTGGTATCCCGACGATGCCCCCGACCTCGATGGGTGTGCGCCCGGTGACGGTGAACCCGCCGATACCAGCACTGCCAATGTCCCCGCCGCGTCCGAAGCCGGTGAGTCTTCCGCCCTTGAGCGTGAAGCCGGTGACAACGAGCGTCGCGAGTCTCTGGAACGCTCGCCGCTGGAGATCAATTCTCCGATACTGCCGGAAAGATTGCAGCTCGAGCCGAGCTCAGCCAGTTTAGAGGTTGTGCGTCAACCGATTGATTCTATTGAACAAACGTTGCTTCATTCCGCACCACCTCCGCGCCAGCCAGAGCGGATCATAGAGCAGGTGCCGACGGAGCAGGTGCCGACGGAGCAGGTGCCGACGGAGCAGGTGCCGACGGAGCAGGTGACGACGGAGCAGGTGACGACGGAGCAGGTGACGACGGAGCAGGTGCCGACGGAGCGGCTTCCCGAAAGTGGGGTGGCCTCGTCTTCTCGCGCGCGCCTTGAGGAGAGCGCATCGTCAACCACCGTGCATTCTCCGGGATTGCGAGCTGCCCAAGAGAAGTCGGGCAGTGCTGACGAGCGTGTGCATGAGCAGGCCCGGCCCGAAGCCGAGCACACAGAAGCCGAGCGTTCGGGAACCGAGCGAGCAGGCACCACGAAGGGGGCTCCACCGGCGGCATTGCCTCGGCTCTCGGCGGAGCAAGGTCTGAAGACCCGCTGGACGGATCCGTGGACCCCACGACCGCAGGATATGGCGGCGGCCATTGAGATCCTCTCGGAAGGCAGTGTGGATCCGCGCTGGTTGGTGTACGTGCCCCCCTCCATTTCGGTGTGTGGGGTGAGCCAGCGGGCGGGTTTGTTGGAACATCCGGCGGAGGCTCTCCAGTTTTACCGGTCTGCGGGCATTCAGGTGGCTTTTGAGGAGCTTCACTGTGGTGTGCGGGCCGTTTTTGTGGTGGGTGCCGACGAGCGAGCTTGCCAAGAGATCTTCGGCATCCAGGCCCGTGGCATGATCTATGACGGCTCTGGCCGTGCTTTTTTTGAGCCCAAGCTCCAAGAGAGTATGCTGCACGGAACTCAGCAGGCCCTGGAGCGGGTGGGTGCTTTTGAGCGGCTGCAAGCGCGTGTGCTGATCTTTGAAGTGGTCGTGCAGCCGTGGAGTCTCAAGCGTCAGGAGCAGCTTGCTCGGAATATCTTGCCTGCCTCGGCGACCTTGTTGGCATCGCGCAGTCGAGCACTGGAGGCGTTGGAGCAGGCCCTTCAGCGGCGCTTGCCAGTGAAACAGCTTCGAGACGGAGCGGCTCGAGATCGAGAAGCGGCGTTGGCGGCGCAGCGTGCCTCGTCGGGGCTCTTTTGGCCGGTGAAGGGGGCGGAGGCCATCAAGTTGGCCCCTCTGCATCTGCTGGGAAGTGAGCGTCGTTCATTCTTAACCGAAGATCGGCGCTGGCAGGCTCAGGAGCTGGATCGTTGGTTGCCTGGCTGGTCTCAATGGGTGCCCACGCGCCGTATTTTTGTGACCGGTTACGAGCATGAGCGAGCGGTGATTGACCTGTGGGATCAGATTCAGCAGCGGCGAGGGGCGGGCTTATTGGTGCGTTCGGTGGATCCCTTGCCGCGTCATGCCGGGCGTCTCGAGGCTCCGATCACGAAGGTGCGCACCCGCGATTTTTTGCGGGTGGTGTATGGTCCGCAATATCTGAACCCGGACATGCTTCAGTGGCTGCGAGAGCGACCTGTGCGCCAGCTCCGTCAGGAGTGCGCGCGCGAGTGGGCGCTTGCGGCGGAAGGTTTGGAAGTTTTCCCGCGTGGTGAAGGATTTGCCTCCTACCATCCTTTTGCATTGGGTGTCTTGGCCAGCCAAAATGAGCTGATTGATCCGCGACGCTGACCGTAGTATGCTCCAGCTTCTACTGCTCATCCATTGACCTCTTAACTCGGGAGCCTTCCATGAAGAAGATTGCTTCGATGTTTTTGGCGGCTGCGTTGTTTTCCTGGACCGCTTCGGAAGCGCAGGCGTATCCGCTGAACCCGTGGGGAAGTAAAACTGCGACCGGTGCGGTGGCCATCAACCCATTTTTGTACGTGTATGGCGGGCCGACCCTTTATCCGTATTTTTATGGGGCCTATGGGATCAACGACAAGATGGATGTCTGGGCTGGCGTCGGCGCGGCGCTGGACGGCTCTGGCGGAGGTTTTGGTGGACTGGAGATCTTCCCACGTTACTTTGTGAACGAAAACCTCGGACTTGTCGCGCACTTCTTTATTGGGACAGACTCGATCATCCCGTCTCCTGAAGTGCATTATGTGCAGAGCTGGGATAAGTTTGCCCTCACCGTCAATGCCGGCTGGCGTCCGGTGGTGGGCTATAACGGGAGTTTTGCGCCGGGAACGGTGAACGTGATCCTTGCCCCCGAGTACAACATCAGCTCGCAGCTCTCTGTCTTTTTGGAAGTGGATCCGGTGATTGGGCTGGATGGCAGTGGTGTGGCGCTGACCCTGGTGCCCGGCATTGGCTTTGCCCTGGATCCGGAACAAACCAATACCTTCGCAGCGGGCTTTCAAGTGGCTGTTGCACCAGGAGAATTTGATCCAGCCACCGCCCTGTCGTTTGGCATCTGGTATTCCCGCGTGTTCGGTGGTGAATGACAGCTCGTGTATGAGATACTCGCCTGCTTAGCCTCCCTCACACACCCGCTTCAGCCGTGGCAGCTCTGGATCCACCTGCCCGCGCTGCTCTAAAGCCCTCATCAAGTTACACGCGGCCCCTCGATGGTTTGGAGTCTGCTCCAGCACCTTCCGAAAATACGCCATCCCTTGCGTCTCTTGACCGGCCTGCATGCTGGCGATGCCCTGAAAATTCGCCCGATCCTGCGGGGCCGGATCCAGCCGCTCTGCCTGCTCAAACGCCTGGAGCGCCTCGAGTGGCTGACCTGCTCTCAGATGCAGCTCCCCCAGCCAGTCCCAGTCCTGAGCACGCGCCATGCGATGGCGCTGAGTCATGGTGCCCGCCGACTCCCCCCCCGACTCTTGCAGCAGCTCTTGCAGCAGCGTGCTGGCCTCTCGAAACCGGCCTTGAGCCTCTCGCAGCGAGACCTTCAGCCGTCGTGTTGGGTTCCAATCCGGCTGGAGTGAAAACGACAGCTCCAGCCAGCCTTCGGCCTCCTCCAGCTTCTTCTGCTGAAGGGTGAGCGCCGCCAGCAGGTTCAGCGTCTGCACTTCCCCCGGCGCGAGCTGATGCGCACGCAGGAGCTCGCGTTCTGCCCCTTTCCATTGTTGCTGCTGAAAGAGCGCCTCCCCATACTTGAGCTGAGCACGGGCATCGGTGGGCGCACACATCGCTTGATGGGCATAAAAAGTGGGCGACGAAGCCCACGGCTGAAGCGACCGCTGAAGCTGAGTGGCCTGCGCCAGCACCAGCCCTCCCAGCAGGACCAGTGCGAGCAGTCGCAGCGTGCGTGCGTGTGGACCTGCTGAAGTCTCAGCACCGCTCAGCGGGAAACGTGCGAGCAGCCACGACAGCAGCCCCCCTGCCATACAAACAGTCAGGAGCGCCCAACCCATCGAAGGGAGGTAAAAATAACGCTCTGCCACCGTCTCCTCGAGGCGATACACCTGACTGACCGGTAAGAGGAAAAGCAACAGCCAGCTCGCCCCCAGCGCCCCAAAATAGAAATAGCTTGGAAATGAAGCGCGCCTATGTGCGAGCGCGGGAGCCTCGGCATCCGCCTGAGAGGGTGCGTGAGCCTGCATCTCCAGTGTGGTTGGAATACGGCTTGAGAACTGGAGCCGTGCTCGTTGCAGACGTCCGGCCAAGATCACGCCGCCGAGCAGCAGCAAGGTCAACAGGAGGGAGGCCATCGACTCCGGCCCCATCTGGAAAGGCACGGAGAGCTCCCAGCCCATACAGGGAGAGGCCGCACGCCAGCCTCTCAACAGATAAGCGCCGGGCACCTGGAGCACCAAGAGAGCATGCTGGAGCACTTCCAGCGGCTCCGCAATGCGCAGACGCTGGGCATGTGCCAAGAGCGCCTGCTGGCGTAGAAGCGTATACCCCAGCCCCACCGCGAGAAAGGATAAACTTTGCCATTTTTGACTGGGAAACTTACGAAGGCTATACCAGCTTCCCAGCAAGCCAAAGGGCACCGCCGACTCTTTCGCCAGGAGCGCCAAGCCCCACAGCCCCGCCGCACTCAGCACACGGCCTCCGAGCAGCGCATGCAGGGCCCCCAAGCAGAGACTGGCTGCCAAAAGATCCGGTCTCCCTGAAATCCACGTCACCGCCTCCACCTGAAGAGGGCTCAACATAAACAGAATGCCTACCAACCCCGCCACCTCTCGCGTGGGTAGGGGCTGATCGCGGAGCACACGCTGCACCAAGCCCATCAGCATGGCGGTATTGAGCAGGTGCAGGGCCACATTCAGCGCATGTTGCAGTGCCGGTTGCCATTCCGCATCTACGCCAAAGAAGAGGGCAAAGCTGAGCTGCGCGAGGGGCCGAAAATAGGGCGATGCAAAGACCTGCTCGGTGTCCAAATAGGGGGCGAGAGGCTGTTGCCAAAATCGCTCGAGCTGAGTGGGACTGAGCAAGAAGGTATCGTCCCAGATCAAGGTCGGGGTGATGGCGGGAAGCCAAATCAGCAGGCCCAGCCCCAAGATCGTCATCATCCAGGGCCAGTTTCGATTTGAGGGTGTCATGGAACGCCTCCAATGCCTCAAGTGCGGGCAACGAAGGCGTCATCATACGCGGGTGTGATGGCTGGCTCAATAGATACAGATCACCGACTTCGTGGTCTTGGTGCTCACGGACATGCTGTCGATATACAGATGAAAGTTTTCGTTGGCCTGAGTGCCCATCAAGACCGCCGCCGCTGAGACCACACTGGATTGCCCCGGTGTGCCCACCAGACTCACCGCTGTGTTGAAGCTATAACTCACCTCATTCAGGGTCAGCTTCCGGTAGTTGAGCTGTGAGCAGGTGACATTGACCTCAACGCTGAGGGTATACCACTGATTCCGCAGGAGCTGAGTGCGCACATTGAGGGTACGCCAGCCGGTGCTGCTGTTCTGATCGTAGATATACCACGTTCCATTTCCGGCAGTATCGGATGGAATCCAGCGCAGCAGGCTGGTGGCCGTCGCCCCTTGATCGGATCTCACCAACCCCAGCGCGAAGCTGTCCGGCAGCCCCGCCTGATTCGGATCGTTGTCCTGTAGTCGAAAAGAGGCCGTCATGACATAGCTGCTGAGGTTGGTCCGAGCACCGGTGGGACGCAAAAACTGCACCGAGCTGCCTTGAGCACCGTTGATGGCGGTCAGTCGTAGTGCCTTTCCATCCACCGAAGGGCTGGTGACATTGGCGCGGCTGTAGCCCATACTGCCAGAAGCGGTTCCGATCCAGGCGGAGGCATCGTCCTCCAGCTTCGAGGTGGGCTGGGTGGTGACGGTGTCGGATTCCGTGACATAAACCGGTCCAGCCGGGAAAACATCGGGTCGAGTAGGGGAGGCACCCGGAAACTCCGCCGGAGCCGGTTCCGTAGATGCCTCATCGACGGGCGAGCGTTCAGCCTGCTCGAGCATGTCCAGCTCTTGCCGAATCAGCTCGGCTTCAGACATGGGACCCGCTTGCACGGTGGTGGTCGGAAGTAGGGTCCATGTCAAAAAAAGGGCAGATGCCCAGCGATTCAGCTTTCTTGAAAACATAGGAACCTCCGTAAGCCCATCGATGTGGGAACTATGAATGGTGGAGACCAGCACTCGACGAATTCATGAGCATCTTCACATACGTATTCGGGAAATGCGTATTCGAGAAGCGCGTGTTCGGGTGCTCAGGGCCTCTGACATTCTGGCTTACGGAAAGAGTGCGAAAACTCTTGAGCAGGAAATGGATGGATGAAATGGAAAATCATGAAATAGATAGGCGGGTTAGGTGCATTTGCCGAAAATATAAAAAGTATAGCTCAGCCTCCAATTTGAATCATCGACCGCCCTGGATCTAAGGCAATCGCTTCAGGGCTGGAGTGGCCGCCATGTCGCGCATGCTTTCGAGCAATGGACAAGCGGATCAGCTTCTCAAGCTCTGCATCATCGGCACCCGCACGCATGGGATCCCGCAAGGACAGCTCCCCGTTGTCAAAGAGACAATTTTTGATGTTCCCATCAGCGGTCAGCCTCAATCGGTTACAGGTCGCACAAAAATGGTCGGTCATGGAGGTGATAAAACCCACTCGGCCTTTAAATCCCGGCACCTGAAAGACACTCGCTGTCTCGTTGGCGCGTGGTGTGTGTACCGGAACCAGCTCAAATCGCTCCGCAATGCGCGCGCGCATCTGCGCATACGTAAAGAGCTTGGAGGTATCCCAGCCATTGCCCGAGAACGGCATATACTCAATAAATCGGACTTCAAGCGCATGATCTTGTGTGAATGCGACAAAATCAAACAGCTCATCGTCGTTGACCCCTGCCATTACCACACAGTTAAGCTTGAGTGACGTCAAGGGGGCTTCGAGTGCTTGTGATAAGCAGTGCTGTACTGCTAGAAACTGATCTCGAAGGGTTATTTGAGCAAATCGCTCGGGATGCCACGTATCCAGGCTCAAGTTCAGGTGGGTAAGCCCCGCTTTGATGAGCTGAGGCAGCCTTTCCGACAGCAGGATGCCGTTGCTGGTCATGCCCAGGGACTCCAGGACCTGGAGCTGCCCCAGCCGCTCGACGAGCTGCTCAACCCCCCGCCGCACCATCGGCTCGCCGCCGGTGAGTCGAATCTTGTTCACCCCCAGCCTCACCAACAGGCTCGCCAGCCGCTCGATCTCTTCCAGCGTCAGCAGATGGGCGCGAGGCTGGAGCTGAATGCCCTCGGGCGGCATACAATATTGACAGCGGAGATCACATCGTTCGGTGATCGAGATCCGCAGATACGAGTGAATGCGACCAAAGCCGTCTCGAAGCGGGCTGAGCGGCTGAAAATTCTCACGCATAGGTCATCCTTGAGACTTTCCGGCAACTCACTGCCGGGACTTTACGCGCTCATGCAACGCTTGTATCATGCTCCGATGCGTTGAGAGCCAAGAGGGGCAGGTCTCTTAGTATAGCATCGTTTAAGAGGTTGTGTGACGGGTGTGGTCACACGGATGAATGCTCCAGAGCAGCTCAGGAGGTGAATGGTGCAGCTCGTCACGGGCGCGTCGGGGTTTATCGGTCGGTATCTGGTGGAAGCGTTGATGGCGCGTGGAGAACCCGTGCGCCTCTTTGATCTGCGCACACCCACCTGGCTGTCAGAAGTACATCTCCGAGTGGGTAAGGTGGAGTATGTGCGCGGGGATGTGACCTATCGTCCCGATCTCCAGCGAGCACTGCAAGGGGTGGACACGGTCTACCATCTCGGTGCCCTCCTGCTGATGGCCGGAGATGAGGCCCGCATGAAGCAGGTCAATGTGGAGGGCACCCGAACCCTGCTCACCCTGGCCCGAGAAGCAGGCGTGCGGAAGGTGGTCTATACCTCCACCGGGATGTTATATGACCAGAGCCGAGGACGTCCGACCCACGAAGACGATCCGCCTCGGCCTTCTGGACCTTACGGGCGCTCCAAACGAGAAGCAGAAGCGGCCTGTCGAGCGGCCATCGAGCAGGGCATGGAGCTGGCTGTTCTGCGTCCGCTCTTTGTGATCGGTCCCGGTCGCTTGGGGGTGATGCATCTGCTCTTCCAGCGTGTGCGGCGTGGCCGTCCCATCTATATGGTCGGGGATGGCTCCAACCGCTTCCATATGATCCATGCGGCGGATGTGGCTCAAGCCTGCATTTTGGCCTCTCGTCCCGGCATCAGCGGATTTTTTAACATCGGCGCGGCAGAGCCTCACACGGTGCGCGAGCTGATGCAGGCCCTCAAGGATCATGCAGGCACCGACTCTGAGCTGAGACCTCTGCCTCGAAAGCTGGTGCGGCTGGGCATTGAGACCCTCGAGCTGCTCAAACTGGCACCGATTGCACCGGAACAGCAGGCGGTGGCGTGGCAAGAGCGGGTGCTGGACTGCTCCCGCGCTCATGAGACGCTGGGATTTCGGCCTCGATTTACCGATATTCAAGCGTGGCAGGAAACCTACGACTGGTATCTCTCTCTGTCGGGGCGCACGGATCATGCCGCCGACTGGCCCGATGGGGGCATCTTGAAGTTCCCGCTGCTGGATCGACTGCTCTGACCCCGACGACAGGGGTGGAGACCTCGACGAATCACCAAAGATCAAGTAGATGTCCTGTCTAAAGGAGCTGGCATGAATCCTGACGCGCGTTATGCGGAGCTGAGAGCGGTTTTTGACACGCTGGCAGATACTTACGATATACAGCTTGCAGGACCGGATACCCTACTGGGGCTGCTTCGGACGCAGAATCTGACCCGACTGGAGCAGCTCTTTCCACCCGGTGCCTGGGTGCTCGACGTTGGTTGTGGTACTGGAGAAGAAGCCCTCCACTTGGCGGCCCGTGGCTGTCAGGTGTGGGGCATCGATCTCTCTCCCCGCATGATCGCGCGTGCGCAGGAAAAAGCGCGTGCTCGACATCTCGAAGGGCGAGCCCACTTTCGGGTGCTGGAGGCAGGGGCGGTGGCCGCGCTCGCCGACGAAATTCCGGCGGAGCGCCTCACCGGTGCTTTTGCAGGGCTGGGGGTGATCAACCACGAGCCTCAGCTCGACACCCTGCGGGAAGGGCTGGCAGGGCTTCTCAAGCCTTCGGGACGGTTTTTTGTGCAAGGCATCAATAATCGTTCACTTTTTGAGCGGCTGTATGGCTTGAAACATCTCAACCCAGGGCTGGAGCGTCAACGTCTTCAGCCCGGAAAAGGAGTGGTGGGATTCTCGGGCCAGACTTCTAAAGGGCTCACGACCCCGTTTTTGCCGCCGCAGACGCTGGCCGACCGGTTTAAGCCACACTTTTCGGTGGATAAGGCCATCGCACTCAACCCTCTGCTGCCTTCGTTGGGCCTGCGGGAGAAATTCGTTCGACACCAGCGGGCGTATCAACGCTTGGCCGAGCTGCAACGATGGGTAGAGGGGGATCCGTGGTGGGTGCGTGAGACCGATCTGTATGGGCTGCTGCTGGTTCGAGAGACACTCGAGCTCGGCGGTAGGCCCCACGGACCTCATTGGCTTGCCAACTAAGTTAGTGATATCTATTTTATTCGTGTATATCGCTGTTTAGACTGAAATCGACTCCTGCGCCAGCAGCCGGTTGTGACACAGGGGCCGTGAGGGATTTGGCTCGTCTAACATCTCTTGAAGTGTGCTCTGCCGAAACACCATCTCCACGTTCAGATAGGCTTGATCCATCCGGGCATGCAACGAACACAGCCGCTGAGCATGGGAATCCAACCCAAGCGGGCAGGTGTGAATACGCGGCAGGGGATCCACCGCCTGGGCCACATCGAAGATCGAGATTTCATGCGGAGGTCGCCGCAAAACAAACCCCCCGCCGAGCCCTCGCTGGCTGGTGACCAGCTCCGATTTTGCCAGAAGTTGAAGGATCTTGGACAGATATCCCTGCGGCACTTGGGTTGACTCCGCAATCTGCTGAGCCGTTTGTGCTTCCCCCTTGTGCAATGCAAGATGGACAGACGCTCGTAACGCATACTCCATCGTCTTTGAAAACATGAAATCCCCCCGCCATTTGTCGGTTGTGAGAAGAACGGGCCAACAAGATCAGTATAGCACCTTACGAAACAGACTTTATAAGGACACTGTATGAGGTGTAATAATTCCAACGGAGACAACAAACAAAACATTTAGCGCGGACGCTCCAGCAGGCCCAGAAAAAATCCATCGGTGCTGTGCAGGTGGGGGAATAGCGTTAGCCTGTTCTGTTCTGGATCCAAATTCAAAGTCGTGGAGAGCCTCCCCAGTGCCTGGCACAAGGGAGCAGGTCGCAGGAGCCCCTGTTGTATGATGCGCTCCAGCACCCCTTCATTTTCAGAGCGGTTGAGGGTGCAGGTGACGTAGAGCACTCGGCCTCCCGGTCTCACAAGCTGGGCCGCTTTCTCCAAGAGCTTTTCTTGCAAAGGCGCAAAACGAGCCAAATCAGAAGGTTTGAGTCGCCAGCGTGCTTCTGGATTCCGGCGGAGAGCTCCCAGGCCACTACAAGGCGCGTCTACCAAGACCCGATCCATTCGCCCCCTCAGATCGGTCAGGGCGTGAGGGTCGAGGGCATCACTCTGCCGCACCTGCACATGGGTCAGGCCCGCCCGTGAGAGCCGCCGTCTCAGCTCCCGCAGCCGACCCGGATGTGGATCGCATGCAAACGTCTCGCCAGGGGTGCCGTTCAGGCGCTGAAGGGAGCCGATGAGCAGAATTTTTCCACCGGCACCGGTGCAGAGATCCAGCACCTTCAGGCCCGGAGCCGCTGCCGAGGCCAAAGCCGCAAGCTGAGAGCCTTCGTCCTGCACCTCCACCAGCCCGTCGCGATACAAAGACAGATCATCCAAAGGAATCCGAGCAGGCAGGATCAGCCCAAACGGTGAATAGGGGGTGCGTGTGGCTTCCACTCCGTGTCGATGGGCCAGCAGCTCCAGGGCCTGCTCTCGGTGAATGCGATGAGGGTTGACCCGCAAGGTCAAAGGGGGCGCTTCCAGTAAGGATCGACCGAGCTTCACGGTCGTCGGCCAACCAAGCTGCTCCGCCCAGAGGGTTGTCAACCAAGTGGGCAAGGACAGTGCTTCGGCTGCACGGGACACATCCAGCGGGATGATGCCCTCCAGGGCCCGCTGAAGCACACGCTCTCCTTCGTGCAGAACTTGAGGCAGCTTGTCCAGCGCCGCCAGAATACGAGGCTCCTGAAGCCCCACCAAAGAGGCGGCGTCGTGACTGCTCTTGTGTTCCACACAGCGGGCCCAGGCCGCCGTCACCAACCGCGCGCGGAGGTTGAGCGCCAGGGTGGACAGCCGCTCGGCTGGCTCATCGACCTGCACATCGGGCTCGAGCAATCGTCCCAGACCTCCCAAGAGCTGCCCGTGCAAGCGGGTCATGCCCTGAAGGGTCTTCACCACCACGCCTCGACTGGCGCGCGAAAGTCCTTGTGTGGCCAATGCATCGGCCAAAAACTTGTCCTGCGGCTCCCAGCCGTCCATGCAGCGTTCGTAGACCGACACCACCACGGGCACCAGGGCCGAGAACAACCCACCGGGCGGCTGAAGGCTTCCCATCGTCGAAGGCAGCGTCGAAGGCAGCGTCGATGCGAGAGCGGAGGGCAGGGCAGGTGGCCTGAAATCCTCCGTTCGTGGGGTGGTGCGAGGTGCAGGCTGAGTGGTGCTCAAGGGCTGTGGCCGCTCGGATGCACCCTTGTGCGCGCGTGAGGGCGTGCGTGTGGGTTCTTTCTCCGCTGAACGTGGGGAGGCTCCACGTTTACCTCGGGGGGGAGGGTTCTCGAGCAGCGAACGCAGCTCAGAGGCGGTCATCTTGAGCTTGGCACCGACTTTTCCGGGGGCGGTTTTGCGTGATGGGGGCATGATGAACTCTCCAACGATGGGGGCTCCGCTGAGCGATCAGGGAATGCTCAAGGCCGCTCGCAAGGGCTGGGAGTGTAGCATCGGTCTGGCAGGTGCGGAATACAGAAGTATGAAGCGGAGGGCTCAGGCCACGAGATAAGATTGAATGCGCTTGGCGAGGGCCGGCTTTGGCATAGCGCCGACGATACGCTCTTTCACTTCGCCCCCCTGAAACAGCAACATCAAGGGAATGCTGTTGGCCTGAAAGCGCGAGGCCAGCAGGGGGTTGTCATCCACGTTGACCTTGATGATCTTGAGCTGGCCAGCCTTCTCTTTGGCCAAGTTCTCGAGAATGGGGGTCATCTGGCGGCATGGTCCACACCACGGGGCCCATAAATCCACCAGAACTGGAACAGAGCTGCGCACTTCCGCTTCAAAGGTCTCGGTGTTGGCGTCCACCAGCCAGGGCAAGGTGGTGGCACAGGCGGCACAGCGAGGGGTTGAAGAGGCATGGGGACGCACACGATTTTTTTGACCACAGGAAGGGCAGGTGACAATGGCGCTCATGATAGACTCCTGGTGAAGAGTATTCCAAAATTCATATTTAAGAATATAAGGAGAAAAATGGGAAAGGCAAGGGGAAGGTGGGTATTTTGATCGATGGACGTGTGATTGAGGTGATAGATCAGTCTTCCTCCGGTCCTGCCACCGAGGCCACTTGCACTTCCTGACCTTCAAGGAAGCTGCGGATGGCGGCAGCGGCGGGATAACGTCCCTTCTCGCCGGGAGCCCCGAGGATGCTCATGGTGATGAGTCGCCCGGTGCTCAGCCGCATCTGCTGGACGAGGCAGGAGCCAGCGGCGTATGTAAAGCCGGTCTTGCTGGCAACCACACCCCACTCCTCCATGTGCGAGAGGCGATTGGAGCTGCGAGCCCCCAACAAAACTGGGGCATCCGCTCTGAAGTAGTAGTACTCTTTTTCCTTGATGATCCGCGAAATCAACGTATGAACCAAAGCTGCTTCCAACAGGGTGGCGACATCTCGCGCAGAGGCCACATTGTTGGAATCCAAGCCTGTCGGTTCTTCAAAATGGGCAGATTTTATGCCCAAGGACTGCGCACGCCGATTCATGGCCTCTTTAAACCGCTCGGGCGTCAAGAGGGTCTGGCGCATGAGGGCGACGGTGGCCCGATTGTCCGAAGGCAGGAGGCTGTGAAAGAGCAGATCACTTGCCCGATATTGATATCCCACCCGCAGGCGCGAGCGGGTGATCTGGAGATAGTCTTTATCGTCTTGGCTTAAGGTGATCACGTCTTCCAGATCGGGCTGTGCATCGGCATATACCATGCCACCCATGAGCTTGCTGATGCTGGCAATGGGGTAGGGCCGGTCGGAGTTCTTAGAAAGCAGCACTTCACCGGTTTCAGAGTCGGCCACAAAGTAGGCTTTGGCATTGACACCCGGTGCGTTGTCTGGGCGCACTTCTTCGACGGGCAACCAGGTAGGAGTACCCGTCTCACGAGCGGCTTCGTCTCCTTCCAGCAAGGAGCGCAGTGTATACAGCTCCACTGGATCGTTGAGGGCCCTTAAGGTCTCTGCATGCGGATCGGGTGCCGCTGGAGGTAACACTTGAGCCGCGCTGAAAGCCGCTTGTTCTGGTCCCATCGGACCCGCAGCAATGGCAAGGGAGAGATTCCCCGCATTTCCAAACAGATAAAGGCTCACGCTCGAAAATAGGGTGAGAGTCGCTGCAAACAGCGCACGACGCCCCCGACGTGAGGTCAGCTTCTGGATATATCCTAAATATGCAGGCGCGTAGTCTTGAGCAGGCATCGCCCACCTCATCATGCTGCGTGTTGAGTCTCTATAGGATCAGACGGCGGAGAAGCGGAAAACCTTACACTTTCATTATAAGCACACCGGCGGGGAAGGTAAAGGGTTAAAGTGATTCTTGAGGAATTCATCCATGACAAAGGATATTGTTGATGAATTTCCAATTGGATCCGAAGAAGTACGCCCCGGCTGGATCCAACTTGTCTATACAAGAGTGTACATAAGTGGCTGGAATTTCATTGGATTTCAGTCAAATCGGAGGGCTTCCACCGGATCCAGTCGGGCTGCTTTCATGGCGGGACTCAACCCAAAGATCGCCCCAATCACCACGGTCAGCCCAATGCCCAGGCCCACCGACCACCACGCAATATAAAAAGGCCAGGGGTAATACACTCGAGTCAGCAGCTCACTCAGGAGCTTAAGTCCGCCCAAGGACAGCAGAAGTCCCACCACACCTCCGGTCAAGGTGATAAAGATCGACTCCATCAGAAACTGCCCCATGATGTTGGCACGGGTCGCTCCCAATGCCCGCCGGATCCCAATCTCGCGGGTCCGCTCGGTCACGGTCACCAGCATGATGTTCATCACGTTGATGCCTCCCACCAACATCGAAAAGAAGGTAGTCATATACATCAGCAGCTTGATCACAAATAGAATGGTGTTTTCGTTGCTGTCACGATCCTCCGCGCCGCTGATCCGAAAAATATCGTACTCGCGCTCGAGCATGAGCACCCGCATGACCAAGCTCTGAGCGGCCTTCATGCTCTCGTTCAGGGGTGTCTGCGGACTAGAGGGGGAGACGCGGGCGATGATCGATTCAGGTTTACGCTCCGGGTTAAAAAGCACGTTAAAGGTCTCGGCGGGCAGGATGATCCGCGAATTCCAAGAAAAACGTTTGCCCGGACCCATCGTCGGTTTCTCCTGCAAGACCCCCACGATCCGCAGGTTATAGTTGTCCACCCGGATGGTCTCTCCCACAAACGGAGGTTTATGGCCTTCCAAGAGGGTGCCGCCGATGATCGCCACTCGGCTATAGTCGCTGTATTCTTGGCTCAAAAAACCTCGCCCTTGCGTCACTTTCAGATCGTTGGCCACAAATCCCCGGGCATCGAGCCCCACAATGAAGGCGTCGTCGTCTTTGCCACGAAATAGGTAACTCTTGCCTCTCAGCCCATATTGAGGCGCAAAGTCCACGTTGTTGAGGGTCACACTGTTGCTGAGCCGCTCGTTGTCTTCTCGAGCCAGTCGCCGCTCCTGGGGGTACTTGTCCTGCGCTCGCCAGTCGTTGCTGATGGTCATGAGGTCGTCGCCCGAGGCGCGGTTGTTGGTGGCCTTCAGCACGTCTTGACCCACCGTGATAAAGGAGGCCAGCACCGCAAGGGAGGCCACGCCCACCACAATGCCTGAGACGGTCAGCGAAAATCTCAGCTTTCGCTGCCAGAACTGGTCGAGCACAAAGCGCAGGGTATTAAACAGCATCTTAGCGCCTCAAACACTCCACAATGTCCAAGCGGGCCGCTTGCCAAGCTGGAACCGCTCCAAAAAAGAGCCCGATGGCAATGGTCACGCCCATCGAGGCCGCCAAACCCAGCGGAGAATAATAGGAGACCCAGAACTCACTCCAGCGGGCAATAAAGACGTGGGCCACCGAGACCACCGCCAAACCCGCACCCACGCCGGTCAGTCCACCAATGGAGGACAAGAAGGTGGCTTCACCCAAAAATTGTGCTAAAACCGCTGTGCGAGAAGCTCCCAGGGCTTTGCGAATGCCGATCTCTTTCACACGCTCGGTCACACTCACCAGCATGATGTTCATCACACCGATACCACCCGCAAACAAGGACACGCCCGCAATGACCGCCACAATCAAGTTGACTGCTTGGAAAAACTGCAAAAAGTTGGCCATCATGTCGCCAAAGTTGATCACCTTAAAGTCTTGCACACCGTTATGTCGTGCCTTAAGCACGGCGCTGCCTTGCTCCATCACCCCTCTGTTGCGGTCGCCGTTGGTGGTAAAGGCGATCAGGACCAAGGAGGAGAGGTCGTTGCCCTCCCGCTTCTCGGCGGTGCTGATGGGAATAAAGACGCTCAGATCCCAGTCAAAACCCAGGTTCATGTTGCCCATGAGCTTTCGCTGCTTCAAGATCCCCACCACTTTGTAGGGTTTGTTGAAGATGGACAAGTACTTGCCCAAAGCGTTGCCTTCTGGAAAGAGACGCTCTTCCAAGCCCTTGGTCAAAATGACCACGCGGGAAGCGAGATCGTTCTCTTCTGGGGAAAACCGGCGTCCCTGCTCCATCGGCCAGGTCATGCCGTCGAGCATGCCGTCCATGATGGCCACCACATCGGGTTTTTCGATGTGATCTGCTGTGAGGTAGACGTTGCTCTGTCCAAAGCTGGCCATGCCGGTGGCAAGCTGCACACCGGGCAGCTCCCGCAGCAGCTCCACGTCTTTGGGGCGTATGCCTTCGTCGTAAATGGCCTGAAGCCGAGTATCACGCGGTGGATCGGGCACCCACCATACCAGCCGCGCTCCTCCGATCTCTTCGACGCTGCGGGTCAGCGTGCGAGAGCCACTCTCTGCCAAAGATGTCATGACGACGATGGAGAAGGCCCCAATCGTCACGCTCAAAATGGTCAGGAAGGAACGAAACTTGTGATCCATCAGCGACTGCCAGGCAATCCGAATGATTTCCCAGCTCATGGTGTCACATCTTCAGCTCGAGGTTTTTACTGTCCGCTTTGGTGTAGATCTTCTGGCCAGGGGCGAGCCCTTGTGCCACTTCCACTTCGGCGGTGCCACGATGACCGAGGGTGACCTCGATCTTCTCTTTCTTCTTGCCACCTGGGACTTTTTCGTCGTCTTTAACCACGTAGATGAAGTGTTTACCATCCTCTTCAAACACCGTCTCCACCGGCACTTTGACCACTTTTTCCCAGGTGCCCACATGGATCTTCACCTCAGCGGTCATGCCGGGTTTGATCTCGTAGCTGCTCTTGCTCGGATCGACGGTCAGCTTCACTTTAAAGACCTCGATGCCCTTGCTGGTATCGGTGTGCGCCGCAGCGGCAATACTCGAGACAATGCCTTCGGTGGGCTGATCACGATAGGCATCCAAGACCACGGTGGCTTTTTGGCCCAGCTTGATGCGTGCCACGTCCACCTGGTTCATGTTCAGCTCGAGCAAGAGGGTGTCGAGCTGGGCGATGGTTAAGAGCGATTCGCCGTTGACGGTGGCGGTCACACCGGCGGTCACCACTTCACCCGGCTCAATGTTTCGCACGGTGACTTTGCCATCCATCGGGGCGTAGATCTTGCAGTAACCAAGCTGATCGCGTGCCTTTTCAAGGGCCACTTCGGCGCGGTCGGCTCTCACTTTGGTGAGCTCCACACTCTGGATGGCCTTGTCCAGCTCATATCGAGAGATGCCCCGGGCGTCAAAGGCGGCTTGGTTACGGGCCAGCTCAATCTGTGCGTTTTTGACGTTGAGGCGGGCTTCTTTGAGATCGGCTTCGGAGGATGCCACCTGCCGCCGATAATCTTTGTCGTCGAGCTCCATCAGAAGCTGACCTTTGGTCACGGCTTCACCTTCTTGTATATAGACCGCTCTGACTTCGCCCGACACCTTAGACTTGATCTGAACTTCGTAGGAGGAAGTAATCTTGCCCGACTCGATGATCTGCTCCACCAGATCGCCCTGGGTGACTTCTTGGATCAGGGCCTCTTCCAGCTTATCGTTCTGGGGCCGCTCACCACAGGCGGCCATCAACAGCAGGCTCAGGCTCAGCACCACGGCTCGCGAGGTGCGCACAATGGCTCGGTTCATGGCATTTTCCTTTCAAGATCAACGGGTGGAGGCGGTCGAGAGCAGGTCGTCCCCAAGCTGCCACCGCAGCTCAAGCTCCGCCAGTGCCAGCTGCACGCGGAAGGTCGCGGCCTGATTTAAGGCACTCCGGTAGGAGTCCTGCGCCTCAAAAAGATCCAGCAGGGTGGCTGAGCCCTGCCCATACAAGGTCTGAATGATGTTTAAGTTGTCACGCGAGAGCTCCAGTTGCTGATTCACTCCCGCTTCTCGACGCTGAAGGCTCAGCACAAGCTGATGGGCCTTCTTAACCGCTTGGGCCAGCTCGCTGCGCTGAAGCTGCTCTTGGGCTTCGATTTGTTTGAGGCTCAGCTCCAGCTTTCGCACCGCATCTCCAGTCTTGCCCAGATTAAACAGGTTCCACTGCACCGAGAGACCACTGCTCAGCAGGATACCCGGCTCTCGCTGGGCATTCTCAAAGGTGGTCTCGTTGATCCAGCTCGGCTGTGCGCCCGCTTGAGCACTGAACTCCGCCGACACCCGAGGCAGATAGTCCGCCTGGGCAATCTTACGCTGAAGCTCGAGCTGTTCTTTGCTGATGGTGAGGGTCTTGAGCTCCAAGCGCTGGTCGTAGGCTGTCTGAATCAAGCGGTCGGGCTGTTCGGGCACCTTCAGGCGTGGGCGTGCTGTCAGGTCGTCGCCTAAAGACACCCGCTCACCCTCCAACTGAAGTAACTGGAGCAGATCTTGCCGCGCGGCGTAGGCATTGTTCTCCAGCTCCAGCAG
Organism: Myxococcota bacterium; assembly: GCA_046075485.1. Lineage (GTDB taxonomy): Bacteria > Myxococcota_A > UBA796 > JAJRTE01 > JBJTQF01 > JBJTQF01. Next base: position 38,779 of record JBJTQF010000147.1, read on the forward strand.
GCTCTGCTCTTGGCTCACCACGGTCACTTGAGAACGGTTGACTTCGATGGGGGCGGAGAGTCCTGCGCCAGCCTTCGCCTTGATGATGGTCAGGGCTTCGGTGCTCTTTTGGAGCGATTCGCGGGCTGCGGCTAAGCGCAGCTCGTAGCTCTGAATGCTGGCATATGCTTGATAGGCGGCGCGGATCAGATCCCGCTGGAGCAAGGCTTCGTCCACTTCTGAGCTGCGGGTCACGGCATCGCTGAGGGCGATGTTGGCGGCATCGGCTCCGCCCGTGAACAGAGGAACGCTGGCGCTGGCTCCAATCCCGTACTCCAGAGCGTTGGAGAAGGGATCGTCATTAGCACCCTCTGCTGCACCAAGCTGATATCCGACGGAGGCGGTGTCACCCAAGCTCACGTCCACCCGTGCTGTAAAACGATCCAGCCGGGCGCGTGCGGCGTCGATCTGGTACGCGAGGGTTAACAAACGGGCCCGTGTCAGGTTGGGATTCCGCTCCAGCACGGTCTTGAGGGCCTGCTCCAGGCTCAAGCTGGTCGAATTCACCGGGACTGTGGCGGAGGTCTCGGCAGCCGGTGTGGTCAGGCTACTCTGTGCCAGGGCGTTTGTGGGCTCACTCGTCACCCCCCACAGCAGGCAGGGTATCAGGCAAAAAAAGGTGCGCTTCATCATCTCCGTACTCTCTCTTACAATATTAATATCAGCTTCTGCGCTCAGGCGATGAGCACGAGGCTCCCGTTAAGCGGCTCCCATTAGGCTGCCCGTTGAGGCCGAAGCGGATTTGGATTGAGCCGATCTTCGATGATGCGGCCATCGCGCATGGTGATGATGCGGGAGGCATTGGCGGCGACATCGGCTTCATGGGTCACCAGGGCCAGGGTCATGCCTTGATCGTGCAGCTCATGCAGCAGGCCCATGATCTGATGGGTGGTCTCGGTGTCGAGCGCGCCCGTCGGTTCGTCGGCCAGCAGGAGCTTCGGACGGGTCACCAGAGCGCGTGCGATGGCCACCCGCTGCTGCTGTCCTCCCGAGAGCTGAGAGGGTCGATGGCTCAGTCGTTCTCCCAATCCCACCCGCTTGAGGGCTTCGATGGCTCGACTTCGACGCTCGCTGGCCCCAATGCCCGCATAGGTTAAGGGCACTTCGATGTTCTGAACGGCTGTATAGCGGGGCAGGAGGTTAAAGGACTGGAAGACAAACCCAATCTTCTGGTTCCGAAGGGTGCTGAGTTTGGCGTCATTCAAGCTCTGCACGGAGACTCCATCCAACAGATACTCACCGGTGCTGGGCCGATCCAATGCCCCCAAGATGTTCATCATGGTGGATTTGCCGGAGCCCGAGGCGCCTACGATGGCCAGAAACTGACCTTCTTCGACGCTCATACTCACTTCTTTGAGGGCAAACAAGCGCTCGTCGCCGCTCTGATAGATCTTGGAGACACTTCTAAGCTCAAGAAGGGTACTCAACGTGTACTCCTCGGACAAAAGGGGAAAATTGCAGCGTCGCAGGTGCATACGCGGCATACCCGAGACTATTTCAAACGCATAACCTTTGAGGGATGCGCCCGAAGGTTAGACACCGAATAGATGTCCACGGTTCACAATGGCGCGCGAGAATATAAGCCAATGTGTTCAAACAAGGCGTGCAGGCCCGATTCAAAGTGCTGCGGAGGGGTTAACAGGCTCAGCACCAAGTGACCTTCGGGCTCCAGGTCAAAAAAATAACCCGGCTGTACCAGCACTTGACGGGCGCTGAGCAGAGAATACACCCACTCCTCCTCGGTCATCACCCGTGGCACGCGCAGGAGCTGCGACCAGCCGCCTTCGGTGGGCAACACGGTCACGTAGGGACAGGTGCGCGCCAGTCGCTCCACGGTCGCCCGATTGTGTGCCAGGCGCTGCTGGATGGGACGCTGGAGGGCATCTCGCTGCTCCAACAAGCGGGGGAGGGCTTCTTGCACCGGCGCACCCACCGACAAGTAGGTGTCGGTGATAAACTCCAGCCGCTCCAGGGCTTCCGAGAGCAGGGGTGCCGGTCCATTGACCAGGATCCAGCCCAGCTTGAGCTGAGGCAGGCCCAGCGTCTTCGACAGCCCGCCCAAAGAAAAGCTGAGCACACGCTCTCGAGCGGCCAGCACAGGCACGCGGTCAGCCGGAGGATTTAACGCATAGTCCATGAACACTTCATCTGAGATGAGTGCCAAGTGATGCTGCTCACACAGAGGCTCGAGCCAGTCAAGCTCGTTGGCTCGAGTCCAGCTCCCGGTGGGATTATTGGGTGAGACCAGAATGATGGCCCGCGTGCGAGGGGTGATGCGGGCAGGAAGGGCTCCCGGATCGATGTACCAGCTCCCGTCAAAGCGCAAGGGATAGGGCACGGCCCGTAACGACTCAAGCTGGAGCAGATGATCAAAGAGCGGGTAGCTGGGCTGAGGCACCAGCACTTCGTCTCCCGGATCGGTCAGGAGCTTCATCAAAAAGCCGTAGGCTTCGCTGGTGCTGGCGGTCAAAAAGATCTGATCGAGGGGGAAGGTGGGCATGCCGCGTGCCGCATAATAGTGGGCCAACGCAGCACGAGCACGTAAAACCCCTCGGGGATCGGCGGCGTACTCCAGTGCAGCAGGATGTGTCAGGCTGGAGAGCACCCCGTGCTGCGAACGATCCAGCGCCGCGCGGGTGGGATTGCTCAAGGTCAGATCCAGGTAAGATCCCAGGCGCTGTTTGAGCTGCTCCAGTGCTTGAGAAGCGGGGGAAGGGTGCAGCGAAGCCGGGGTGCGAGATGAAAACATGGGCTCTGCCCTGGGCTGAAGGAAAAATAAAAGCCGCCCTTCTGCACTGCAAACAGGAGGCTGCCAGATTCAACAGCAGCGAGGCAGGCGGAAGGACGGCTCCAGAAGCACGAAGATCGGACGCTCAGGACTGAGATTTGGTGCCACCCACGGCATCCTTAAACACCTTACCAGCCGAGAAGACGGGCACGCTGCTGGCTGGAATCTCGATCACCTCGCGGGTGGATGGATTCCGGCCCTGGCGAGCGGCGCGTGTGCGCTTCTCAAAGCTCCCAAAGCCCGTGAAGATGATCTTATCTCCAGCAGCCACCGCGTCCACGATCGTGTCGAGGGTCGCATTGAGGATGGCCTCAACGGTTGCCTGCTTCTGATTGGTCTTGGCTGCGACGGCTGCGACAAGCTCTGACTTCTTCATAATCGAATCCCTGCCCCTGGTGATGGTCAGTAGAGACTCCCGCTGGAACAGCTCCAGAGGAGCGACTTGAATCTATTACCGTAAGGTTTTGACGCGGTCAAGGGGCTCTCACGCGATCTGCATTTTTTCTTCCGAGGTGCCTGCGGGTTAGAGAGGAGTCCTTCGGACCTGTCCTTGTCCGCGTGGATAGCGGCGGGGGCAGGGTTCTTTAAGCTGAAGAACCAACAGGCTGAACGTAAGCTCACGCATCTGATAGGTGTGACGGGCCACGGGCACCGCCTTGAGCTGGCGAAGGGCATTGGCTGCTGCCGCCAGCTCCTGCTCGGCATCGCTGCCTTTGAAGGCCACCACATGGCCTCCGACTTTGACGAAGGGCAGCAGGTATTCCAGCAGGGAGGGCAGGGGGGCCAGCGCCCGACTCACTACCACATCAAACTGATGACGCCAAGCAGGATCGTGTGCCAGCTCTTCGGCTCGGCCTGCTACGGCGCGCGCACGGGTCAGCTCCAGGGCGTCGATAAAGCCTTGCACTTCGCGGATCTTCTTTTGGGTGGCGTCCAGCAGGGTCACTTCCAAATGAGGGCAGGCAATTGCCAATGGAATACCAGGCAATCCTCCACCCGTCCCCACATCCAACACTCGGCCCGGTTGTTGCAACACCGGCAGCTTGATCAGCTCCAAACAATCTTCCAGATGGCGGGTCTGAAGCTCCTCCACCGTGCGAGCGGCGGTGAGATTCACCCGGTCATTGGCTTCCAGCAGAAGCGTCAGGTACGCTTCCAGGCGCTCAGCAGTCTCGGCATCCATGCCTCTTCCTTGTCTTCAACAGCGGACATTAAAGATCAGCCCTCTTGAACAGGTGCGTCCGAGGTGAAGCGGCTGAGTGCTCCCCACGGCGTGCGTCTCTGACTTAACCCAGGTTGAGGCGCGCTTCAAGTGAATTGCATGCTGCCTTGTCACCTCCCCATAATAACGATACAGTGAGAGTCCCAAGAGCAGGGGCCATCATGTTCCGAAGATGCCGGTAGAGGTGCTATGACAAAGCCAGTGCGTCGAGTGTCTGCGACCCATATCAATCCGTTTTTAAGGCCGGGGCCTGATCACGCGCTCTATCTTGCGCGGCAGGCGCTGGAAGAGCAGGTGGGGGCGCTCTTGGGACAGTATCAGTCGGTGGTGCTGACAGGGCCTCCGGGCGCGGGCAAGTCTCGGCTGGCGCGGCAGGTGTTTAAACGCTGCCTGTATCATAAGCTGCTGATGCCACACTTCTTTACCCCACGACTGGAGCTGCGGCCCGGCTGGGATGCCCTCACGCTCATGCGCACGCTCCTCCACCGGTTTAAAGAAGGTTTCCAGTTTCGCGGCTTTGATTATGGAGACACGCCCTGGCCTGATGCGGAGGGCTCGCTCGAGACCCTCCAGGCTGGATTGGAGCAGGTCTTTCAGTTTGAGCAAGAGGATGGGCTGGATGTGGTCTGGTTTCTCGAGCCGATGAGCGCCCAGGTGACGGCGGAGCATGCACCCATTTGGGCTTGGTTGGGGGCCTCATTTCAACAATGGGGACGAGTGCTGACCACCGCCACATCCCGCGAAGAATTGCCTCCGTCTTGGCAAACAAATATGGTGGAGCTGGCACTACCTCCCTTTTCCCCGCAGGAGGTCGCACAGTATCTCCTTCAGGCCGCTCCAGACCTCCCCTGCTCTGCGGATGAGGTGGAGCAGCTCTGGCTGGCTTCTCAAGGCTGGCCTGGTCCCCTCAAAGCGCTGGCTGCTACTTGGTGGCAACGTCGAATGGCCCATCTCTGAGCCCGTTATGATGAGGAATTTATGCTGCGTCATCCGCTGATGAATCTCATGGTCTTGGGGCTCGCATGTCTGTGCGGGTGTCTGCCGCCGCGTGTGGAGACCGACACGGGGCACGCTCCAGGAAACCATGCCGACCCATTGACTCCTGTACCTGTTACGCAGGATTCAGCCCCGAAGACGCCCAAGCCGTCGAAACCTTCGCCCTGGAAAGAGAGTGCGCTGCCCTCGTCGGTCAGTCGGGTTGCCTATACGCAGCAGAGTATTAAACGTCTCGCGCTGGTGCCGCTGAAGGACTTTTCGCCTGCGAATGGGGCGCGGGTGCCGCTGGAGGAGCCCCTCACCGCAGATCTGATCCAGCGCCTGCGCTCTGAAGCGGGGCTGGATGTTCAGCCGGGTTTTATCCCCAACGCTCGTTCGTTTATCGCAGCGATGCGCGCGCATGTGGCGGGCACACGAGGCGCTCGTTTTCCCGCTCGAGATTTTGAGCAGCTTCGGGATTCCGTACCTTCTCAAGCGTATCTGGTCTATTGGATTGAACACTCCCGCCGGCCTCTCTTTGAGAGCCCCAACCGAGAAATGGTGGCCGCACTTCGATATGAGCTCGAGACGGTGGCGGTCCTGCTTGATCCAGAAGGGCGCATCTTCTGGCGGGTGAGCTTCTCGGAGGAAGTGGCGCTCAAGAATGGTCACGAAACGGAGGGATATGCAGCACTGGCTTCACGCGCGATGGAGCGTCTGCTCTTTGCGCTGCGTTACGGGGAGCCCCCCGAAGGTCATTGAGCGACAGAGTCGCGACAGAGCAGCGCCAGAGTCGCGACAGAGCAGCGGACTGCTCCCCTTACAGATATTTACAAGGCAGGAGATCAGCCAATTCGCTCTAAGATGCGCAGGCACTCCAGAGCTTCGCGTGCCACCTTGAGTCCTTCATCTTCGCGCACCAGCACTTCGAGCAGCCGCTTGAGCGGACGAGGATCCGGGTTATCTTGATACAGCTCCATCAACTGGGTCCAGAGCGGACGAGGCGGAAGCTGCTGACTGTCGGGCTCCAGCTTGAGTCCCGCCTCCGCTCGAAGGGTCAAGCGAGTGGCAATGTCCGGGAAATGTGCCATCAGCTCCTCGGTCAAGGCATGATAGTCGAGCACCGGCAAGAGGGTGTTGCGGGAAGGCAACACGGGAAGCAAGAGCTGCATCTGTCCCATCATCACCGGAATACCGGGGGTCAGGCGCACTTTGGCAAGACGAGCGCCTCGTACTTCCACCGTCTCCCCCGGCGTGCAGCGTAGAATCACCCCTTCCGCATCCCGAATGAGCTGAGCATGCCGTGCGGCAATCCGACTGTCCGCCAGCACTAAGTCGTTGCGGGCGCTGCGACCCACATGCAAACCCTCCGGCGGCAGCTCCACCACATGCACCCCCGACGTGGTGATCACCAAGATCTGGAGGGTATGTGCGGCTCGATGAGGCGCAGGCGATGTCACGCTTCCTGCTCCCGGGACACTTCCGTTGTTCGACCATGCAGACGCCCCAGGCGCGCTCGGCGGACGGGAGGGCGGGCTGGCAAGCGGAAGTTTGTCCACCCGTGTTGGGATAAACTGCTCCACGGAGACATCTTCAAGCTCCAGCTCCTCGGCTTGACCAGACCCCTGGGCAAGTGGTGTCGGACTGCTGGCAAGTCGCGCAACCGGCCCCTGCTCTTCACTGGGAGTCGGCCCCAATCCGGCCACCGGACGCGAGAGAGAGGGAATCGCGCCCACCACAGTCGGACTTTCGGCCAGAAGGCGCTCTTGTGACACCGGCTCACGCACCGGCTCCCGATGGGTGGACCGGGTGACGTTCTCTAACGCAGGCCGTCGCCCATCCAACCCGCTGATCCGATCCAGCACCGGCGTAGCAGGGAGTGAAGACAGCGGGGCAGCCACCAATCCCGGCGGTAAAGACTGCGCGCTGACAGACTTAAGCGGAGCAGGTATCGGCGGAGCAGGTATCGGCTGAGCAGGTTCGGGTCGGCGAGCTGGCGGGGCTGGCACACTCGGGGAGGGCGTCCACTCGGTGAGTACGGTCGAGCCTCCTGCATGCACTTCCACAACGGGCTGAGAGGTTGGCAGCTTCATGCGTGCGGTGGGCAGGCTGACTTCATGCTCGGGCGCGCCACCGGGCACACGAGGCAACACCAAACCCTCGCGGGCAGGTGCAGGCACAGAAGGGCTGCTGCGATGATTGGAAAAGGCAAACGGTGAAAATCCACCGGGGCCCAACAGCGACTCCACTTCCGGTTCTGTCGGCTTCTTGGGTGTGAGGCTGGGGGCTGGTGCTGTGTTCTGCGGCCTCAAAGGCTGCGTGCGAGACTCCGTTGTGGGCGGATAGAGGGGAAGCTCGGGCCGGGACTTGAGCGAGTCAAACAGGGCCGGATCCACCACGCCCAGCGAGTCTTCGGGTGCCAAGAACGAAAAGCTGCTCTTGGCAAGCGCCGACGGGTTGCCCGGTCTGGGGGATGAGGAGGTGGGGGGACGCGGTCGTGGATCGGTATGGGCCTCCGCTCGCGCTGTGGGGTCTGCGCCGGCTCTGCTCGTGTCGGCAGGCGAAGGACTGGCCACCGTCGGGTGTGATGGAGGTCGCACGGTCACAACAAGATCGTTGGTGGGGACACTCGCGGGTGTGCCCGGAATCCGGTGCTCGTGGGTGCGCTCTAGATCCAGCTTAGAGACACGGGTTTCATCGCCAGGGGCCACTTCTTCCAGCTCCAGCTCGTCTTCTTCTGCATCACTCAACGTACTGGGGACCGGTGGGGGAGGTGATGCGCCGAGGGGTGCCGACTTGAGAGGCGTCCGTCGCTCCGATGAGGCGGCTGGGTTATGGCTGGTGGCCCCTTGTCGTGGAGCGGCAGTAGGGGCTCCCGCTGACGTGGCTGGGGTGGCGGCGGAGGGGGTCACACCCGCAGCACCCGCGAGAGCCCCCGCACCCGCGAGAGCCCCCGCACCCACGAGAGCCCCCGCACCCGCGAGAGCCCCCGCACCCGCGAGAGCCCCCGCACCCGCGAGAGCCCCCGCAGGAGCCCCTGGCGGAGTCGCTACTGCACCCTGTGTTCCGTTGGCATACGAGGCTGCGGCGTGAGGAATTCCGCCCAACAATGCGGCAGCAGCACCCGCGCTGGGGATCGGCACCACAAATCCCGCAGAGGCAGAGGCAGAGGCAGAGGCAGAGGCGGAGGCAGGCTCTGAGCTGGCTGGCTCTGGGGTTTCTTCTCGTCCACCTTCCATCGGTCGTAGCTTCAGTCCCAGCTCTTCTGCGCTCAAGACCCGCGTGGGAGTGTGATGGGGGAGGGGATGTTCGCCTGTAAATTCTGGTCCAGCAAGATTTACGGTGCGTCGTTTGCGCTTAGAGCTGACAGGTGCTCCCGCAGCGGGCGGTTCTGTGCCTTCGACCTCCGAAAACATGACCTGCTCGTCGGGATCCAGCTCCATCTCGCTGAGATCGTTCTCAAACGAAAGCTCGGCTGCGCCTTGTCCGTTCCAGGGATTCCAAGCGGGAGCGGAGACCAAGAGGCCCGCTTTCACGTCCTCTTGTGGGGACTCGGCAGGACTCTGGAAGAGGCTCTCCTCGACCAGAACGCGCAGGAGCTGAGCAGGGGACTCGACGGTGCCCGAGGGTTTTGGCAAGGAGCGAAGGGCAGCGACGAGCTCTCCCGCCGTGCGATAGCGTTCCGCCGGGTTTGGGGCCAAAGCACGCTTAAAAAGAGGGGCTAAAAAAGTCGCATCAGGCGGCAAATCTCGCAGACGTCGATCCAGTTCTGCTGGAACCAGGGCGGTGGGCACATCTGGACCATCTCTCAACGCACGCAAGCAGAGCAGCTCATATAAGATGACCGCGACCGAATACACGTCCGAAGCGGGGGTAAACCGACCTGCCTGGAGTGCTTCGGGTGCAGACCAGCGGGTGAGCTCATCCGGTGGTGCAGGTTCTTCTCCTGCAAACTGCGCATATCCAAATCCCGACAGCTTGATGACCGCACACCGATCCAAGATGATGTGATCGGGGGTCAACGCTCGATGAACGATCTCCAGCTTGTGCCCTGTTTTAGGGTCGCGCGCCCGATGCAGATAGTCGAGGGTATCCAGGAGCTGTGTGGCCAATGCGATGACTGCCGCCGTTTGCACGGGATTTTTGGTGCGTTTTCGGGTGGCAATGATGGCGTCGAGGCCCACACCATCCACCATCTCCATCGTGAGGCAGACCCGCTCCCCTTGCTGATAGAAGTCGTAGACGCCTACCACGTTGTGAGAGTTGAGACGACTACAGATGACCGCCTCACGCGCCAGCCGCCGACGGGCCTGGGCGTTGGGGTGGTTCATCGAGATCTGCTTGAGCATCACCACTTTGGCAAAACCCAGGGCTCCTTCAGAGCGGGCACGGAAGAATTCCACGCCGTGACGCTGGTGCAAGCGGTTCAGAGGCACATAGCTGACATCCGAGGCAAGGCTGACAGGCATGGTGTTCACCCTGATTCTGTAAGAAATGCAAAGGTATAGGATGCCAGTATGCGCACAGGATCTGTGAAAGTCAAGGCAGCTTAGCATGGCAAATCTGTCTTTTAAAAGAAGGCAATTTTGTCGAGGGGTTGGCGCTGCCAACGTTATGCCGTAGGTGGCAGTAGAAAGATTGAAGAAGATGACCCGCCGAACGTCTCAGCCATGACGATCTTTACCCCTGCCGAGCCATTTACACCTGCCGCCGTGGGGTCTACACTGGTGTCGGTTTTTCATCATTCCTCGATCTCTGGAGGCCGTGTATGCATCATCATGTGGTTCGGACATTGTTTGCAGGGCTCTTGAGCCTGCCGTTGCTGCTCATCGCAGCCCCCCCTGTGCCTGACAGCAGCAGCTCTGGCACTTCAGGCGGTGGAACCGTAAGCGGAAGCAGCACCAGCACTTCCTCAAGCAGCAAAAGCACTTCCGGCAGCTCCAGTACCACAGGCACGAGCACAAGCACGAGCACAGGCACAAGTGGCACCGGAACCGCCAGCCCTCCACCTCCCAGCGGCTCCACGCGAAGCATGAAGGCCGATGAGTTCGTGCGCCCCAAGTCTATCTATAAGACCGCTTCTGGCTTGGGTTATCAGATCCACGAAAAGGGCAAGGGCGCTCCGGCTGTCAAAGGAAAGAAGGTCACGGTACACTACACAGGCTGGTTGCTGAATGGCACCAAGTTTGACAGCTCCTATGACGCCGGACAGCCGTTCACCTTCAAGCTCGGGGAAGGGATGGTCATCGATGGGTGGGAAGAAGGGGTCGCGCTCATGCGCGAAGGCTCGATCTATACCTTCACCGTTCCAGCCAAGCTGGGGTATGGCGCGGAAGGTGCTCCACCGGACATTCCCGCCAATGCCACGCTCGTGTTTAAGATCACGTTGCTCAAAGTGCAGTGAATCGATAGGGCGGGCTCACCCCCAAGCAGGCGTGGAGAGCCCTTCGACGGCGCTGGCCCTGGCTGTCGGTGGCTGGACGGATGATCAGGAAAGATGAGCAGGAGCGTTCAAGAAACGGGCTGATGATGAAGTTGTCAGGCAGGGAATAGAGGCGGACACCTGAATAGATGTCTGTGTCCGCCAGGCTTCACAGATTGGTCGGATCGCAGCTACTCAACGACAGCGGAATGGGTGAAGTCCCCACTTCAAAGGTCGCTGCATCGTACTTGCCATCTCCATTCAGATCCACATTCAATACCACTGCATTCGAGACCTCGGGATATCCCAGCTCATTGGCGATGTAGACGATCTCTTCTTTGGTCACCACACCCTTCAACACAAAGGTATCCAGATCCTTGATGGCCCCCGAGCTGATCGTCTTGGCGGTCATGTTGGCGTTGAGTACGTGCAAATCGATCTTACTGCCACCAAAAGAGAGGGGGAAGACCACGTCGTCGGGTCCACACTTAAAGTTACCACTGCTGTCGATGGAGCAGCCCGTCATGGTACTGGCCAGCCCCTCCGATGTCAGGGCAGCGGGCGGACCATAGGAGTAACTGCCCAGCGCCAAGCCGAAGCTGGAGATGGGGAAGGTATCTTTGGTGCCGATGTCTTCAAACATCAGCGCCACTGGATAGTCATTGCCATAGGTCGCCAGCAGGGAGTTCATCAGATTGACCGCCGTTCGACCACTCCCGAAGGTCTTAACTGTCACATCCACCCCTACATCGAAGTGAACCCCGCAGGGCACGCGGGTACTGAAACAGGACACCTGCTTGACGGGCCACTTTCCGGGAACTGCTGCATCGTAGAGCACCTCCGTCGTCATACAGTATTCAGAATTGGGCAGGAGTGTTACGCGATTAAAATACGCCCAATCTTTGGCACTGGAGAGCGTGGGGGTGAGGGTGATGAAGCTGCCACCCGGTCCCGCAAGGGTGCCCTTAATGTTGGTGAGCTGTCCTCCGTACACTTCGGTGAAGTATACCTTGGGCGTTAAGCTGGTGGGAATGGCCACCGCTGAGTCGTTGGGCACGGTGCTGAGGATGTCAAAGGTTGCATTTGCGCCGGGAGCCGGAATGGTTCCACCACACACCCCATCATTGTTGGAGTCGTCTGGGTTGTCATCCGGGCAGGTATCACAAGCATCTCCTTTTTTATCCCCATCTCGATCCATTTGGGTCGGATTGGACTTGGTGGGGCAGTTGTCGATGTCTCCACAAATACCATCGGCGTCGGCATCGTTGGCGGCATCTTTGGGACAGGTATCGCAGGCATCACCTTTCTTGTCGCTGTCAGAGTCCTTCTGATCGCTGTTGGCATTGCTCGGACAGTTGTCTACATCACCGCAGATGCCATCCTTGTCTGAGTCGTTTGCAGCGTCTTTGGCGCAAGCGTCACAGGCATCTCCAAGTTTATCCCCGTCCGTATCTTTTTGGTCTGCGTTGGCATTGGCAGGGCAGTTGTCCACACTACCGCACACACCGTCACTGTCGGCATCGTTGGTGGCATCGGTGGGACAGGCATCGCAGGCATCCCCGAGCTTATCGCCGTCGCTGTCTTTCTGATCTGCGTTGGCCTTGCTCGGACAGTTGTCTACACCACCGCACACACCATCGGCATCCACATCGTTGCTGCTGTCCGAAGGACAGGCATCACAGGCATCCCCCAGCTTGTCGCTGTCGGAATCCTTCTGGTCCGTGTTGGCTTTTGTGGGGCAGTTGTCGAGGTTGCCACAGACTCCATCTTTATCGATATCATTGTTGGCATCACTGGGGCAGGCATCGCAAGCATCTCCCAGCTTATCGCCATCGGTGTCCTTCTGATCGCTGTTGGCATTATTCGGGCAGTTGTCGAGGTTTCCACACACGCCATCTTTATCGACATCGTTGTTGACATCGCTGGGGCAGGCATCACAGGCATCTCCTGCCTTGTCGCCATCAGTATCCTTCTGATCGCTGTTGGCATTGCTGGGGCAGTTGTCGAGATTGCCACAGACCCCATCTTTATCGACATCGTTGCTGGCATCACTGGGGCAGGCATCACAGGCATCTCCTACTTTGTCGCCGTCTGTGTCCTTTTGATCCAGATTGGAGACATTGGGACAATTGTCTACACTGCCACACAATCCATCTCCATCACTGTCGTTGACGGTATCTTGTGGACAGCGATCACAGCTATCCCCCACTTTATCGCCGTCGGTGTCTTTCTGATCCGCATTGGCGGTGTCAGGGCAGTTGTCGAGATTGCCACAGACGCCATCCTTATCGACGTCGTTTTTGGCGTCCAGAGCACAGGCATCACAGGCATCACCGAGCTTGTCTCCGTCACTGTCCTTTTGATCCGCGTTGGAAGTGGTGGGACAGTTGTCGAGGTTGCCACAGACACCATCCTGATCGACATCATTATTGGCATCTTGTGCGCACGCATCACAGGCATCCCCGCGTAGGTCGCCATCTTGATCGGTCTGGAGGGCATTGCTGGTCTCTGGACAGTTATCCACACTGCCACACACACCATCCCCATCCACGTCGTTGAGATCGTCGGAGGGGCAGACATCACAGGCATCTCCGATGCCATCCTGATCCGCATCTCGCTGGTCACTGTTTGCCAGCAGCTCGCAGTTGTCTACATCACCACAAGCACCATCGTCATCGGCGTCGTTCTCGGCATCCACGGGGCAGGCATCACAAGCGTCTCCGAAGCCATCTCCATCGGAATCGAGCTGATCATCGGCGACTGCTGGGCATAGATCGAGGTTGCCACAGACTCCGTCTTGATCCTGATCATTAAGTGGATCGAGTGGGCAGGCGTCCTCCACATTGGGGATACCATCGCCGTCGGAGTCAGCCTGCGGCGGAAGCGTAGGGGTCGCAGGCTCCAGCGTGGGGGTCGGGGGCGCCAGTGTTGGAGTCACCTCAGAAGGGGTGGGCGTCTCCACGCCCGGCGTCGATGTCTCCAGATCGGGGGGCGTGGTGGCGTTGATGGGAGTTGCGGTGCCGCCGGTGGGGGTTGCGGTCGCGTCTGGTTCCGCCGTCAGGCTTGGCAATGGGGTTGGACTGTTTGGATCTGACGGATCTGCACATCCGCCAAAGTGGACACTGACAAGCAATAATCCTATGGCTGAGACCTGCGAGAGCAGGGATAATTTCGATAGCTGATGCATGAATGCCTCCCGGTAAAAAGTGCTTAGCCCCTCAATAGAATATTAGCATCGCTTTGATATTACAGCAAGAATGCCTGCCGTTTCTGGCTAATGTCGTCATGTATTCAACGCACTGGCAGGGTGATAAGCTAGGTCCATCTTTGACTTTTCTGGCATACAGCCCAAAGCACTGATTCTCTGCTTGTCTCCGCAGCCAGCCGATGCTAAGGAGTGACATCAGCCTTTGATGACTCCTCTATTCTTATTTATCAGGAGGTCTCTGTGAGTCTGCACATCGGGATTTTGGGCGGCGGTCGTATGGGTAAGGATGTTTTTGATATTTTCTCCCGAAACGGCTACGCGGTGACGCTCTATGTGCGCCGAGCAGAGGCCGCTGCCGAGCTGGAGGAGCAGCTCCTCAGTGCCTTGAGGCGGCGTGCTTCTAAGCCGGGGGCTCGCGGTGAAGCCGCTCAAGCTCAGCTCAATCGTCTCAAGATTACCACTCAGCTTGAAGACTTGGCGTCGTGTGACCTGATCAACGAAAACATCACGGAAGATGTGGCGCTCAAGCAGCCTTTGTTGCGGACCCTCGAGACGTTGATCCGTCCCGACTGTATTCTGACCTCCGACTCGTCGTTTAATACACCAGAGCGGATCTTTGCGCAGGCTCAGCATCAGGCCCGCTGCTTGAACTTGCACTTCTTTTATCCCACCATGTTAACGTCTTTTGTGGAAGTCATCCCTGCTTCTTTTACCTCCCCAGACGTCACGGAGCGCGTGGTCGAGATCGTGAAGTCCTTAAAAGTACGTCCGATTCTCTGCTGTTCTGTGCCCGGATTTTTGGTCAACCGGATGATTCCCGCCTTCTATTTGGAGGGGGTGCTGATGTTGGAGGAGGGTTATTTTACGGCAGCCGAGATCGATACACTTGCCAAGACCCACCTGCTTGGCATGGGGGCCGGGCCTCTCGAGGCCAGCGATCAGATTGGCATCGACTTGGTGGGCAAAGAAAATCAGGATTACAGCGATCTGTGGCGCGAAGGATGGATTCATCCGCCCCTGCTCAAGAAGTTGATCGAGGAAGGACGGCTCGGGCCCAAGAGTGGCAAAGGCATTTATGTCTATCCTGAAGGCCGACCCGTGGATGACAGCCGCAACCTCCCGCGTACAGAACGATATCAGTCTGTCACCGCCTACGGGCAAGAGGAGGTGATCGAGCGCCTGTTCTATAACGTGGTGGTGGAGGCTTTCCGCCAGCTCGATCTGGGCGTCGGCAGCGCCGAAGACATCGACCATACCCTCAAAGAAGTGCTCGGTTTTAAGCAGGGACCGATTGCCGCCGCGCAACAAAGAGGATTGGCCAACGTCAAAACTCGGCTGGAGACGCTCACGGAGCGTTACGGCGCTCGATTTACCCCGCGCGGAAGTTTGGCGGGCTGAGTGTGCAGAGGTTTATCATCTGTTTGAGGTGTCACGATGTATTCTAAAGATCTGTTTCAAGGCAAAGTGTGTTTGATTACCGGTGGCGGGACCGGCTTGGGACGGGCGATTGCCCTTCGGCTGGCCGAGCTGGGCTGCGATATTGTGGTGGCGGCTCGACGCAAGAACCTACTCGACGAGACGGTGGAGCTGGTTCAGCAGCAAGGACGCCGTGGTCTGGCGGTCTCCATTGACCTGAAAGATTATAATACGGTGCGTGCGATGGCCAAAGAAGCCGTCGCTCAGATGGGGCGCATCGACTTTTTGATCAATGGCGCTGCTGCAAATTTTGTCAAACCTGCGGAGAAAGTCTCAGCAGTGCGCTGGGATAACGTGATCCAGGTGGTGCTCAACGGTGCCTTCTATACCTCGCGAGAGGTGGGCGAGATCATGATCAAGCAGGGCGGAGGCAAGATCCTCAACCTGGTGACCAACTATGGCGAGACGGGAGGTCCGGGGGTCGCCCCTTCCGCCGCTGCAAAAGCAGGGGTGATCAACCTCACCAAGACCTTGGCGCTCGAGTGGGCGCAACACAACATCCAGGTGAATGCGCTCGCCCCTGGACCAGTGGACACCCCGCAGACCCGAGAGCACCTCTGGCCCACCGATGAGATCTACCAGGGCCTGATCGAGACCGTTCCGGCTCGACGTATGGCAACCGTCGAAGAGATCAACAATCAGGTGGCGTTTTTGCTCTCGCCTGCTGCCGACTATATTACCGGGGCAACCTTGATGGCCGATGGGGGGCAGACCCTCTTTAAGCTGTTTTACGATCTGATGCCCTTGTATAAAGGGCGCTGAGGAGGTCTCATGGCGCGCGTTCGCACGGTGGTGACGGGAGTCAATATGTTGACCCCGGTGGGGCTCTCGGCGGAAGAGAGCTTTGAGAAGCTCTATCAAGGGGTGTCGGGCGCTCGACCCATTGAGCTATTTGATGCCAGCGGACTTCCCACCCGCTTTGCTTGCCAGCTTCCGCCGGAGTTTGCCGCTCTGGAGAAGAAACACAGCAACCGTCGTTTCGTGCGCCAAACGCTCCGGCATACCCGGATCGGATATGTGGCCATGAAGGAGATGTTGGCCGCTCAGCCCATCCCGTTTGAGCAGCTCAATCGGCGTAAGCTGGCGGTCTCCTTGGGCATCTCAGGTGCGGGCGTGGATGGTGACAAAAACGATCAGTGGGAAATCGTGAAGTCCATGATCAACGCGCTGCCCGCTTGGTTGAGCATCGAGTATGGTTTGGAGGGTCCTAGTTTTGCCGTGGCGACGGCGTGTGCGTCCTCCGCAGATGCCATTGCCCATGCCTGGCGGCTGATCCAGACGGGTGAAGCCGATATGGTGATCACGGGCGGCGCCGATGCCCCCATCACCGACCGAGTGGTCAGCGGATTTTCTCATCTGATGGCCTTGTCCGCTCGAAATGAGGATCCCACCCGTGCCAGTCGGCCCTTTGATGTCTCTCGGGATGGATTTGTCTTGGGTGAGGGGGCGGGTCTGCTGGTGCTCGAGCGGGAGGATCATGCGCGGGCGCGCGGAGCGACTCTCTTGGCGGAGCTCCGTGGTTTTGCGGCATCGAGTGAGTCCAACAACATCATGCAGCCAAAAGAGGGTGGGGTTGGCATGGCGATCACCATGCGCGATGCGATTGCCCACGCAGGCTTGACTCCGGCAGACATTGACTATGTGAGTGCCCACGGCACTTCGACGCAGCATAACGATCTGTGTGAAGGGCTGGCCATGAAGCTGGTCTTTGGAGAGCGGGTGGGGCAGGTGCCTATTTCGTCTCAGAAGTCGATGTTGGGACATGCCATCGGCGCTTCCGGTGCTATCGAAGCGGTGACCACCGTGATGTCATTGCTTAAGCAGAAGCTGACCCCCACGCTGAACGTGAGTCAGCTTGATCCACGGCTGGAAGGACTGGATGTGGTGCCGGGGGTGGGGCGTCCGGCCACCCTGCGGCACGCGCTGAGTAACTCCTTTGCCTTTGGGGGTCATAACTGCTCGTTGATATTCTCGCGGGTGGATGCGGGCTGAGGTGGCCAGAGAACGTGGCCAGAGAACGTAGCCAGAGAACGTGGCCAGAGAAGGGTAGACCGGGAAGGGCGGCGTTGCGGTCGTGACATGTTGCGCCGTGGACCGGACAAGTGACGGCACAGTTACTCCTTCAAATACCCTCGCACCAGCTCCTCCAGCACGCCAGCCCGAACTGCACCCTTGATGCGGTGGCGAATCACCCCTTTTTTGTCCAAGATAAAGGTGGTGGGCAGTACCTCGATGCCTCCATACGCCTGCTGAAGTGCTGCTGGTGCCATCCCCACCGACATGGAATATCCCTTATTTGACCAAAACTTCTGCACCAAGCTGCGATCATCTTCCACGCTGAGCGCCAAAACGGTCAGCCCTTGATCTCCAAGCTGCTGCTGAAGGGCGTCCAGATCGGGAAGCTCCGCCTTGCAGAATCCGCACCAGGTGGCCCAAAAGTTGAGCACCACCACTCGGTTTTGTGTGACAGTCGGCTCGAGGGCTGCTCCGCTCAGATCGGTCGCGGTCAGCACGGGGGCTGCTGCCTGAAGACCCTCGACTCGATGGGGCGCATACCAATATAGATAGGCCGTCACTGCGAGGATCAAGATCCCCAACACATCGGGCCAACGACTGCGAAGACGTATCAAAAACTCCATGTCTCTCCCTTCTACGACACTTGCAGGACTGATGTCTCTTCGGGCATACTCCTTTTTTCACGCTCAAGGAGTCGTTATGAATGTACTGCTGACCTCCTCTGCTGTCCAGCTTGCGCGGCTGATCAGATCGCGCGAAGTACGGGCTCGGGACGTCTTGGAGGCGCACATTGAGCGCATCACGTATGTAAATCCGAAGCTGAACGCCCTGGTGAAGGGACGTTTCGACGAAGCGCGGCAAGAAGCGGAAATGGCGGATGTGCGTGTTGCCCAAGAGGATCCGGCTCAGCTCCCCCCGCTCCTGGGCGTCCCGTGTACCATCAAAGAGTGTCTGGCCTTTACGGGAATGCCTCACAGCTCCGGGCTGATTTCTCGAAAAGATGTGATCTCACAAGAGGATGCGCCGGTGGTGGCACGGATTCGTGCGGCGGGGGCCATTCCGATGGGCGTCTCCAATCTGTCTGAGCTCTGCATCTGGATGGAGAGTTACAACCGGGTCTATGGCCGTACTAACAATCCCTATGATCTAAGTCGCACAGTAGGCGGATCCTCCGGTGGAGAGGGGGCGCTGATTGGTGCCGGGGCATCTCCTTTTGGCATTGGCTCTGATTTTGGCGGTTCTATACGTATGCCCGCGTTTTTTAACGGGATTTTTGGACATAAGCCCAGCGGTGGGCTGGTGCCAGCCCTGGGTCAATATCCATTGCCGCGTGGCGCGGGCCTGCGTTTTTTGTCGGTGGGGCCGCTGACCCGTCATGCCGAAGATCTGATGCCGGTCCTGCGCATCCTGGCAGGTCCGACTGGGCAGGAAGATGGCTGCCATCCCATCGTGCTTCAGGCGCCTGAGAACGTTCAGCTCCGGGGGCTGCGGGTCTTGGACATCGAGCTTCAAGGAAATCTGAGAGTCCATCCCGATTTACAGCGCGCTCAGGTGCGGGTTGCCTCTTTTCTGAAAGAGCAGGGCGCTCAGGTCGAAAAAATCAGCCTGAGCAAACTTGCGCGCAGCTTTGAGATCTGGAGCAGCATGCTGGTAGAGTCCTCTGGACCACAGTTCGGTGAGCTGTTGGGCAACGGCAATCCGGTGACTTCGCGCTCGGAGTTTTTGAAGTGGTTGCTCAGGCGTTCGCCCCATACCTTGCCTAGTATTGTCACGGTGGGTGTGGAAAAAGTGCTGGCATCTGAGCGGGTGAACACCCGTCGGTTTGCGGAGCTGGGGGAATCTCTCCGCGCGGAACTCGATACGCTGCTCTCGCCGAACACCGTAATGTTGTATCCGTCACACCGTTATCCTGCCCCAAAACACTTTCGGGCCATGTTGCAGCCCCTGAACTTCTCTTATACCGCCATTCTCAACGCGATGGAACTTCCTGTAACGCAGGTGCCGCTTGGTCTTAATCGTGAGCGTATTCCCCTCGGCATCCAAGTGGTGGCTGGTCACGGGCTAGATCATCTGACCATTGCCGTAGCCCTTGCGCTCGAGCAGCAGTTTGGAGGCTGGGTCTGGCCGTCATTATAGAAGGCAGGGGGGGGGTGAAGCACTGTGAGGGGTGTCAAACCGGAGTGCCGGTCCCTCGCCGGAGCACGATGATGGGTGCTTCGGCGGGACAGCCGATGCGAAACGGAAGCCAGTGACCAAAACCTGCGGAGGTATAAAGATGGCTTTGGTTTCTCGTATACTTACCCCACAAGAATTTTTCCTCGGCGAGGGGTTCAAAGAGGCTGCGTCCATTCCTTCCGAGCTGTCCGCCGTGGGTGTGGCCGGAGAGGGTGAGGTGAATATTCCGGCGTGATGCGGCAATAAAACCCTCCGGGCGATGAGACAAGGCCACATGAAAGGCGTCAGAGGGCGCACCATCAAAGGTCTTGTCAAATGTTCGCTCCATAAACTCACTGCTATTCTTGCGCAGCGAGATCGGATCGTTCACCCCTCCCAGATGGAGACGGCTGTTGCCCACCTGAAGGGTATGGCCTCCCTCCAGCAGGAGCGGAACATCCGTCCGGTCATAGATCTGGCGTGTCTCTCTAAAACCTCGAAAATACTCATGATTGCCAATCGCACCGAAGGCACCCAGGCGCGGTTTGCTGGCGGAGACCAGACGCAGGGCCGGCTCAAGCTGTGTCAGATCGTCCGCAATATCACCGGTGAGCACGATCAAGTCAGGCTTGTGCGGAGCCGCCTGCTCCAGCCCTCGCTCGATATCATCCACACGAACAAAGACCCCCAAGTGAACATCGCTGAAGTGCAGGATGCGCAGGCCATCCAGCTCAGGCGGAAGATCAGGGTAAAACATCTCGACAAAAGGCATGGCGCGAGGCTGAGCAGCCATTGCAACTCCGCTTAAGCTGGAAGTTAGGGCGGCAACTGGGACAGCACCCGTCGCCGCGCGAATGAACTGACGCCGGGAGAAGGCCGAGGTCGTCAGCAGTGCAGACGCCTCAGAGTCCTCCGAGCCAGCCGACGAAGAAGAAACATTCGTGGACATGGGATGCTCCGGGAGAGAGGAGGTGGAGGAGCTCCTGAGCGGTTCAGCAGGAGGAGCCTGGGGGACATGCTCTGGCGTCTGGGCCGTGATGATGGGCGCGGGGCTGCTGGATACCGACTTCGCCGGAAGCAAGATCCCACTGAGCAGACGTCGAACACCGGCTGCCAACGGAAGGGCCACGAGCTGGGGCAGCATCAGCATGAGCAGGAGTCCAGTGGCGCTGGCTCCGATCAGGCTAACCCCTCGTAGACCCATCACATTTCCTGCTGTCCAGGTGACAACCGCCGCCGCACACAGCCACGGAAGGGCTTTTAGGGCAGAGGCCACCCACGGATGTGCGGACATGGCCGGAAAATATCGGCGCAAAAGACTGCGAATTCCCAGGCTCAGCAGCACCGTCACCAGCAGGGAAAAGATCAGGGGTCTAAACGAGGGCATGTAAAGGCTCCTTCAAGTTGCGCGGGCGCTCAAGACATGCAGAACTGTAACCGTTGTGATGGCGGCTGTATAGTGATGGCTTCATTTCCTGCACATGCGGTTGCACGGGGGGGTGAGAATTCAGCCGAGGGCGTCGTCTCGCTTACAACTTACAACTTACAACTTGCGGGGGCGTGTCTGCGTGCGTGAGCGCATGTTTGAGCGTGTGCGTGTGTGTATGCGCGTGAGAGGGGTGTGTGTGTGAATGTTTTGGAGTCATTGCCTCTCTTCATGCGAGAGACAGATCTTGTCTGATGATTCAGGACTGGCTCAGTGACTTCACCAGACGATCATAAAATTTTTGATAACGAGCATTTACAGCACGCGCAAACCACGCAGTGGACTTGTCAGACTTGAGCTTGGGGCTGGAGATGGTCACTCGTGGCAAGTGTGCATAGTCCGGGGTCTCCTGAAACTGCTTCTGATATTGGCTCTTGATGGCCTTGTAGAGCTCGGTCTGCTCAAACTCGAGCTGCTTTTCTTTGCTGGCGTCGCGGCGCACTTGTCCATCGGTGAGCTGGGGGGCAAAACGCGCACGGAAGCTCAGCAGTGCCTTGAGGGTGTTGGAGTCACGCTCGAGGGCCCGTCCTTCTTTGTCATACAAGAGCAGATCACCATCGGGGATCAGCTCCTGGCCGATGAGTCGGCCCACTTGGGCTTGAAGGGCGGCGTTTCGGCTGGCAAAAAATCCGGCGTTGTAGTCGGCGAAACGATAAATCGGCTTGTTATATCCCGCTTGATAACCGAGAAGGCGAGAGACACCATAATAGAGGCCACCTCGTCGGGAGTAGATTTCCTCTCGCACCTGATTGGGATCTTTACCATGATCGCGGGCCACCTGCATGGCGTAACGCACGCTGACTTGCATAGAGCCCGCGGTGGTGATGGGGTTTAGATCTTCAAAGCCGCGTGCGGTGAAGGCTTCCCCCAGCAAGTTGGCAGTGGCAAAACTCACCGGAAACTTGTCAGAATAATAGGTCAAGATGTCCCGAAACAGGCGATCCAGATCCTGCTCGGTCTTCAGCAGGTCAATGCGCTGATAAAAAGAGCGACTCTGACCGGGGGCCTTTCCTTCGAGCAGCTTCTCCATCAACGGAGGGCCCAGCGGTCCCAGCTTGGATGCATACTTATTCATGCGCTCACGCACGAGCTTGTTGAGACCAGGCACTGTCGGATTTGGGTTAAAACCAGATTCCTGCTCCAGTACCGCCATCACTGCTGCAACCGTCTTCACATCTCGGGGAAGCTCCAGAATCTCCAGGGTTGCCAAGATATCCTGTGCCCAGCCATTTCGGTCGGCCAGCTCCGAGGGCAGTGCAGCGGCCACCCGCTCCACATTGAGGCTCGGTACCACTTGCACCGGTGGAATTGTCGGAACGTCCTGAGTGGTTACACACCCGATGGTCAGCACAAGCATGCTGAGGGTCAGCCAGCCGCGTACATTCATGTTTCCGCTCCTGCTCTTCACGGGTGTTTCGCTGCGAGAGCGCCTTCAAGGATCCAGGGCCATATATCGCAGCTCAAGGATGGTCACTTCAACCGGTCCTGCCGGACGATGGATGACGGCTTCGTCTCCTTCCCGCTTTCGCAGCAAGGCTTTACCCACCGGGGACTTGTAGCTGATACGATTGCGCGGCACATCTACTTCATCTTCGCCCACAATATGATACGTCACAATCTTTCCATCTTCATATTCGAGCTTCACCGTGGCACCAAAGCCCACATCCTTGCTCTTAATTTGGGCGGGATCAACGGGCTGAAGTGCTTCCATTCGTCGGTCGAGGAAACCCAGACGGCTGTCAATCTCTCGCAGACGGCGCTTGCCATAGATGTACTCTGCGTTTTCCGAACGATCTCCCATCGCTGCTGCGCGTGAGACCTCCTCCACGACTCTAGGCCGTTCTTGATGGCGCAGATAGTGATACTCGTCGCTGAGCCGTTTAAATCCAGCGGGTGTAATGTAGCTGACTTCACGAACACTCACAGCAGACTCCTTCGCTCAGATGCTCGATATACAGTTCAAAAAAAGAGGCAGAGCGGATGCAACTTCAGCGGCCTCTTAAATGATCCTTTGGGTGATCTCTTGGACGATCTTATGGGGGATCTCTTACACACTTCTGTGCGGATCACTTTTTGCCCGGCCAAACCATCCTGAGGCGGGCTTGACCGAGAAAGAGCTCATCTTCGTCTCGCAGTGAGACACCTCGACGGTTCCCTTGAGGCACAGAGATGCGCCGACCCGCTCTAAAGACATGAGTTCCTTCGGCACTGTTATCGTCGTACAGTCGATATTCATTGCTAGACGGATCAAACTCAATATGGGCATGAAGACGAGAGACGGTGCTATTGATACTGCCCTGATCTGAAAATACCAAGTCATTGCGGCGGATCAATTTACCTTCAGGATCACGTACTTCTTCCAACCGTCCCAGGTTGATGCGGGCTTTATTGAGCACCAACGTGGAAGGCTGAGCTTCACCATGTTCCACCACGACCTGGGCTCTGATCAGCTCGGGACGAGGCAGACGCTCTGTCTCCTGTTCGCGTGAACACTCCAGCAGATATCCACGCTTCAGCAGGGACTCCTGACGCGCCTTTTGGGGATGCACATAATGAAACCAGATCGCAAATCGAGGTCGGGGGGTGATGCGAACGCTGGCCAACATGCGATGAAGCTCCTGCTCCAGACGCTCTTGGTCCTCCAGCTCCACTTGATAGCGGGTACGCACCTGCTCATCAGGCACCAGCAGCTCAATGTCGATGCGATTATAAGGAAAGGTCAAGATCCCATCACGCGGATGAAGGGCCCGCTCCACTTCGCGCACAAGCTGTTTTCGCAGCTCCAGGGGTTCCCAAGTCGGCAGCTCGGGAGTGTTGGGGGTTGCCATTGCAGGTCTGCTCCCATTTCCGAAAGCAGGAGACTCTACTTTCTGGGAGATGACCGGTGCAGAAATTGCCGGGGCCGCTCCAGGTGTTGCCGAAGCAGGTGTTGCCGAAGCAGGTGTTGCCGAAGCAGGTGTTGCCGAAGCAGGTGTTGCCGAAGCAGGTGT
>JBJTQF010000148.1:0-3887 GCA_046075485.1 Myxococcota bacterium
GGACGCTGTCCTCTCAGACTCACCTGCAAGGGATTCCATCCCTTGACCCGTGTTTTGTTTTTTTGACCCTTGACCTGTGTTTTGTTTTTTTACCCCTTAACCCTTCAATGGTTTGATTGGGAGCCGTGATGGAGCCGTTGACCCCATTTCAAGCCGCCCTTCGACGCCAGCGAGAGCGGCTCAACGCCCGTTTCTCCTTAGCACGTCGTCATGCCCCTCGGCTTCAACCCGCTCGTGTTCTCTACATCCTGCGCGAAGCCCTGGCCCCGGCGCTCAACGCGCTTGCTTCCCATCCCGACGCCGCTCAAGATCGGGTCTTGGACGAGCTCTACACCCTGGCGCTCGAGCTGGCCTCTTCCGACCTGCTGGGCCACGAGCAGAAGCATCCGGAGGTGCTCCTCACCTGGCGCGAGCTGCTCCCGGCCTGTCGTGCGTTGCTCATCACCCACGCGCGACATCTTGCAGGTGCCTTTACCAACGCCACTTTGCAGCTCACCCAGCAGTCCGATGCCCTCGCTTCCGACTGGCGCCAGCAGCTTGTGAAGGTTTTACCGCATGCGCAGAGTGCGGAAACGGCCCTGGCCCTGGGGCGCGTCTGTGCTTGGCGGGTGGGCATGGTGTCTCAGCGGGAGTCGGCCCTACAAGCCCTCTCGACCCTCGATTTTCCGACCTTATCGGTCCTGCTGGACATCCCTCCGGAGTTTCCAGAATCTCTCCGTGTTCCCTGGCTGGATGCCATTCGAGCGCGTCCCTGGACTCTTCCCTCCGTGTTGGCCCAACAGCTTCTGAATCCAGCCTTAACGCTGACATCTCAGCTCACCCTGGTAAGTTGGGTGGGAGACTTTACCGGTCTGGGCGGAGAGCTGAAAGCACCACCACAGCTCTCCACCGCGTTTGAGCGGCTGTGTCTCACCGATGGCGTGCATCATTTTCTGGTGCTGGCGGATTGTTTTGGTCAATCCCTTCAGCGTCTTCCCGCACAGGTGGAGCTGGGAGGCGTGGTGCGGACCCCGCTCTTTTCGCTCGCCCCGGATGGGAGTGTGACCCATCCCAGTGGGATGCGGAGATTTCCTCGGCTGAAAGGGGCTCATCAAGCGGCCTCGACGCGCACGGAGCTGGGGGTGGTGTACGCAGAGAGCCATCGTCTGTGTCTGGTGGCGGTGGTGGAGGCCCTGCCGTGAGCAACACACGTTCGCCACGTTCGCAGGTTGAGAGAAGTCCATCGGCGGGTGCGCCATCGACGGGAGCCGCTGCGCCCTCTGTGGAGGGGGGAGCTCCGGTACGGGTGGCAGCGGAGGCTGTCTCCTCAACAGCGGCGCTCAGAAATGCGAGCCTTACGGCACCGATGCCCACGGACTCGGTATCTCCTGCTCTGGAGCAGCTTCGGAGCGCGTGGATGCTTCAGTGGGAAGCAGCCCTTGCGCTGTGGAGTCCATTTACGCGCCTCTCACCCCCGGAGCTGCATCTGTCGCATCAAGCGGCCCGAAAAGCGGGGATGGACGAAGCCTTCGCCTGCATTTTTCTGCACAATCACTCGGTACACATTAACCTTTTGATGATTCAGCAGCAAGGGCTGGAGGCTTTTGCCCTGGAGATCTTGGCCCATGAGATAGGGCATCATATCTTGACACCGGGGGATCTCAACGACAACGCACGATTGCTGGCGCTGGTGCGTCGTGGCCTGCCGACCCTGGAGCTGCATGCGCCCATGATTTCCAACCTCTACGAAGATCTGCTGATCAACGACCGGCTTCAGCGTCATGGCAAGCTCTTGTTGGCGGATGTCTGGCAGAGGATTCAGGCCCCTCAGGAAGAGCCCTCGGGTCAGCTCTGGCTGCTGTACATGCGCATCTACGAGCATCTGTGGGGACTGGCAAAGGGCTCATTGGCCCGAGGACGGCTCTCAGAGGTGCTGGAGACCGATGCGTGGCTGGGCGCACGTCTGATTCGAGTGTATGCAAACCAGTGGCTCGAGGGTGCGGGCTCCTTTGCGGTGCTGTGTTTGCCCTACTTGATGAAGGACGTGAAGGACGCGCTTATCTCTCCGGTAGAGCTGGTGTTGGATACACTGTCGGCGGGAGAGTCGGGGATGCCAGCCGGTCTGACCGAGCTGACGGAGCTGGACAAGCTGGGGCTGCGTCATCCGTCGCAGGATCCGGCGGTAAACGATCAGCTTGAGCAGGCGCAGGAGGACACCTCCAAGAAGCCCAAGCCGTCTCCGCAGCATGCTCATCAACGCTCATCGGACAACCACCGGGAGCCCTTTGAGTATGGTGAGCTGCTTCGTGCGTTGGGATTACCACTCGACGATCACGAGGTGGCGGTTCAATATTACCGGGAGCGTGCGTCGCGTCATTTGATTCCCTATCCGACACGCACAATGCCTCAGCAGGCGGAGCCTCATCCGGAGGGCCTGTCGGCTTGGGAGGTGGGGGATCCGCTGGAGCGTCTGGATTGGGCTGCTTCGACGTTGTACTCGCCGTACATCATTCCGGGGGTGAGCACGCTTCAGCGGTTGGAGGGCATGGCACCGGGCTCTGAGCCTGAGCGGATGCCGCTTGACCTCGACTTGTTTGTCGATTGTTCTGGGTCGATGCCCAACCCTCAGCTTAAGCTGTCCTATCTTACGCTGGGGGGGGCGATCATTGCGATGAGTGCCTTACGTGCGGGTGCGCGCGTGCGGGCGACCTTGTGGAGTGGTGCGGGTGAGTTTCAGACCACCGCTGAGTTTGTGCGCGACGAGCGGGCAATCTTGCGGATCTTGACTGGCTATTTAGGAGGCTCCACCGCATTTCCACTGCATCTGTTGCGGGACACCTATGTGGACGGTCCTCGTCGCAGTCGCTCTGCGCATCTCCTGATCATCTCGGATGAGGGGGTGGATACTCTTTTTGCGCTCGACGAGAAGCGCCGAGCCGGACGTGATATCAGCGCCCGTGCGCTTCAGAGTGCGGGTGGAGGCGGCACCATGCTTTTGAACATCTCTCCTCGGTGGCCGGATCGTGGTTTTATGGCGGAGGCTCAGTCGCATGGCTGGCGGATCTGGCCTACTCGGTCGTGGGAAGAGCTGGTGGTGATGGCCCGGGCCTTCTCGCGTCAACATTATGTGAGGGAGCCAAAAGGATGATGGTAGAAGGCCCTTCGTTGGCACTGCTGATGAGATATCTGACGGAAATTCCAGTGGATTTTATGGGGGAGCCTCACTCGTCCAAGCGGCCAGGGGTGCATGTGGATGCGGTGGTGCATGATGTGCTCGAGCGGCTGCATCATCCTCCGACGCCGCCGGATGCGCTGACGGTGTTTCAGAGTGAGAGTCCAACAGAACGCAATCGGCTGCGCTTGACCCTGCTGAGCGCGTGGCTCCTGACCTGCGAGGAGCTGGAGCCATTTGCTCGACCTCCGGCCACGCCGCTGACGTTTTTGCAGCAGGAGCTGTCGGAGCTGGCAATGCGGGTGGACTCGACGAAGTTTATGACCGATCCCGAGAGACGGGAAGAGCTGGTGAGACGGGTGCTCCAGGGGTTGGGGTGTAGACCTCAAGGGGAGAGTGTTTCACAGGCGACGGATAGACTGGCGGCAGTGGATAGTGTGGCGAGAGCACGGGTGTTGGAGAAGACACGTAAGGCGCAGGAACGAGCGCAGCAGCTTCGAGCGGAGCTTCAGGCGAAGGCAGCACAAGAAGCGGCGGCAAAGATCTCGCGTGAGTGAACCGTCAACCCATCCACCACGGGTCAAGGGATGGAATCCCTTGCAGGTGAGTCTGAGAGGACAGCGTCCTCTCAGCTAAAAATAGAAGCGCAAAATAAAAAACCAAACACGGGTCAAGGGATGGAATCCCTTGCAGGTGAGTCTGAGAGGACAGCGTCCTCTCAGCTAAAAATAGAAGC
>JBJTQF010000149.1:0-4902 GCA_046075485.1 Myxococcota bacterium
GTCGAGCAGGCCAAAGAAATCCTGATCCAACGCCGAGATACCCACCTCGACTCGCTCGCTGAGCGACTCCGTGAAGAGCGGGTCAAAGGCATCCTCGTCCCCATGCTTGCTGGTGAAATGCTCCCCGATGTGCCGGATGACGACCTCCGCTATGTTCTCGACCTGGGGCTCATGGAGAATCGGCCTCGTGAAGGTCTGGTCATTGCCAACCCGATCTATGCTCAGATCATCCCCCGAGTGCTTACCCATATCATGGAAGTCTCTCTTGGCTCTATCCGCCCGACCTGGCTCACTCCGGATGGAGAGTTGAGCCTCCAGAAGATGCAGGACGCTTTCCTTAAGTTCTGGCGACAACATGGTGCGCCGCTTCTGAGAGCCGCTCCTTATGCCGAAATCGCCCCTCAGCTCGTGTTGATGGCGTTTTTGCATAGGGTGGCCAACGGAGGCGGGAAGGTAGATCGAGAATACGCCATCGGCTCCGGGAGGCTGGATCTCCTGCTCGAGTATAAAGGTGTACGTTTGGCCGTGGAGTGCAAAGTCCAGCGGCCCGACGGCAATGATCCCCTCACGGAGGGCCTGGAGCAGCTTGATGAATACCTCTCCGGTTTAAGCTGGCCGGAAGGCGGTGACGGCACCGAGTCCTTCCAAGCCTGGCTCTTCATCACCGAGCGACGAGAGCTCCCGCTCAAAGCCCCCATCATTCCCAAAGTAGAGACGCATCGCACGCCCGAACAACGGAAGATCTTAGTCATCTGGGGGTGAGAAATACACCAGGGGCTGAATCTCTCCATCTCTCCAATCCGCGTTTCATCCGCGTTTCATCCGTGGCAAAAAACTCCTAAATCCCGCTCAAATGTCCTTCACTTCCAGTCCAAGATAGATGACGGGTGGCCGGCCAACCAATCCACCCATCATCACTTGGCTGGTGGGTCCCCCAGGTGCCGGAAAGTCCACCTTTGCTGCCGAGCAGCAGCGTCAAGGGCGACGCATGGTGGAGCTGAATGCCATGCTGGGCCCTCTGGTGAATCCCGTGCGCATGCGTCAGGGGATTCTGACGGCCAATGGCACGCTGATTTCCCTCATCCGCCAGCTTGAGCGGCATCCGGCCAACACCTCGCGCCCTCCCTTGCTGGTGGTGGCTGGACTGGTGCCTGAAGAGGCCCTCTTTCCCCTCGGTGAAGACGAAGAAGTGCTCCTGCTGCTCCCGGAGCGGACACGATGGCAGCAGCAGCTTGAGCGCCGTCCGGTGGGAGGGGGCTCCACCCGTCAATACGATGATATGCCGTATTCAGCATACTGGTATGAACGCTTTTCCCGCTGGGAGTCTCAAGGTTTTCCCGTCACCCGCCTCTGCCTAGACTTCCAGCCCGAGCTGTTGGGAAAGGTGCTCATCCCAGAAGCCTACGAAGGAGCCGTCTGAATGTCGGAATGGAATCCCCCTGTCCCGCCTCGTCGTCCGGTGCTATCCGTCATCGGCAGCGCCTCCCCCCTGGAGCCCGCGGTGGAAAATCTCTGCCTGGAGCTGGGCCGACGTGCCATTGAGGCCGGTTTTCGACTGGTCACCGGAGGTCTCACCGGGGTGATGACGGCTGTCTCAAAAGGGGCCCGCAGCGCTCCTGCCTGGCGGGAGGGTGATATCCTGGGAGTGCTCCCGAGCTACGATAGAAGCACTGCCAATCCCTTCGTCGATGTGAGCATTCCCACCGGCCTGCAGCTCGGTCGTAACGTCATTGTCGTGGCAATGGCGGATGTGATCATTGCGGTCGGGGGAGGCTCCGGCACGTTGAGCGAGCTGGCCTTGGGGTGGCAGCTCGGCAAGCCCATCATCGTGCTGGAGTCTGCGGGTGGCTGGGCGGAGCTGTTGGGGAATAGGTGCCTCGATCACCGTCATTCCGAGCGCATTCAGGAGACCTCCACCCCTGAGGAGGCCATTCGTCTGGCCCTCTCGTGCCTGGAGCGCACGCCTCAAGAGCCCGGAAGCATCGGCAGCGGCTGGCGACGGAGTAGCGCGTGAAAGTACTCGTCACGCTTGGCTATTTTGATGGCTCAGGCGAAGGTCGGTTGGTGAGCCTCAAGCTGGATTCAGGCGAGGTGCGGACCCTGCTGAGCTATCTGCCTCCCATCCCACTGAGGGTTGCCGCCAAAGGCTTCACTGGCGCCTGCTGGCTGGGAAGTCCGGGCTTAAGTCTGCTGCTGGTGTGCGGACATGCAGCACTCTATCTCGTGGAGGTACAGTCCTCTCCCTGGCGGGTCGCTCAGATCTGGCATCATCCGGCGATGAACGATCTGCATCATGTGGCGGCTACTCCCGACCGGGTTTTTGTGGTCAATACGGGACTGGAGGCGGTGGAGGTCTTTTCGCACCAGGGCGTGTGTCTGGGCTCTTTTCAGCTCCATCCCGCCTGGATTTCGACTCAACGCCAACAGGGCTGGAGCCCTGAGCGTGATGCGTTTGAGCGGGCCCGCTCCGCCCTATGGCCGCCGTCTCTGCCCTGCGATGCGTTGACGACACACCCATCTGACACTTCCTACTATACCCCCGGCGATTCCTCAGAGCCGCAGGCACCTTTTCACCTGCGCAAGGTGCGCGACTATTTTCATCCCAACCATGTCTGTGTCACGGAACGACAGCTCCTGGTGACCCGCCTGCTGGATCGGAGCGTCTGGGATCTCCACACCGTCTCCCCCGTCATTCAGGACACGCCCAGATTGTGCAGGCAGATATTCCCGTGGAGCAGGATCGGACCGGCTGTGGCAGCTCTCCGATTGAGGCTTCCAAGCTCTTAGACGATGTGAGAGGCTCCGCGTTGATCGCGGCGCTGGATCAGGCCCTCGAGCTCAATGCCTGGGGGGAGGCGCCATCGCCTGACGCACCACCGGCGGAGGAGGCGTTGACCGCAGCTCTGAGCCGATATGCGGCCCATCGGGCGCACCGGTTGAGCCTCATTCAGTCGTCCGAGGATGAAGTCCGTGGGCTGTTGCTGACGCTGAGGCAGAAGCTGGAGGGATGGGAGCAGCAGAGTCCTTGGGATGTCCCTTCTTTTCGCCTTCGTCCCGTCATCGCCAAGCTCCATGCGGGTCTGAACACATTGACGCATGCCTATGAGCAGCAGGAGCCGGTCCAGTGGCTGCGCTTGGCCCCCCTCCCGTGCCCATCGGAGGAGATTCAGGCCATCGACAACTTTTTCCGGTGGCTTATACCGGCAGTATATGCATATCCTCATGCCCTTGATCCCTGAACCATTTTTCCATTCATACTGGCCACCGATGCAAGCATCGTGTGGCAGCCTGGAGACCTGAGCACATGAGCACAGAGTCGCACCCATCTGGATTACCGTTCCCGACATCGCCGTCGATTTATGCTCTCTGGCAAAAGCGTCTGCGAGTATTGATGGCCAACTTGTCAGAGGGGAGCCGGGAGCATGAAGAAATTCACAACCTCTCCCGGGAAGTGACCCTCGACTATCATGGCCGGTTTTTGCTCGAGCTGATTCAGAATGCCGTGGATGCGCTGCCGGAAGGCAAGCCGGGCAAGATTCACCTCATCCTGACACCCACCCTCCTGGCCGTGCTCAACCAGGGGCAGCCATTCAGTCCGGAGGGGCTGGAGGCGATTACATCGATGGCGCTCAGCCCCAAGCGGGCCGACGAGTCCATCGGAAACAAAGGCATCGGTTTTAAGTCGGTGTTTGAGGTCTCAGATGCCCCGGAGCTCTACAGCGTCGCCACGCCGGGCCACTCACTGGCACGCCATGATGCGTCAGGCACTCAACCTCGGTGCCGAGTTTTCACCGGAGCCCTGGGGCTATCGCCTGCCTCACCCAAGGCTGGATTCCAAGCTGGAGCTGCTGAAATTGCTGGGGGCGACTCCGGAGGAAAAAGACAACGTCCAGGGCGTCTTCACGGAACTTCCGCAGAAGGGTAGCCTGATTCACCACTGGGCCAGACTCGGCAGACGGCGGGGTGTGGAGTTCTGGGAGCCGTTTCTCACCTGGGTGCTGAGCCGGTTTGAAGAAGAGAAACTGAAGGAACAGGCATTTCTCCCCACCGGAACAACATCGCTGAGCCGTCTGGAAGAGAGGGTGATGGTGCCTCCCCTGGCATCCGCCCATCAGCAGGAGCCCGCCCGTTCCGAAATCCCCCTGTCGCTGTTTGAGCATCTGCACTTCCTGGACGAACGCTGCATTCGGCTGCGGAAAGACAATGGTGAGCTCAACGCTCCAGGGCAGGAATGGATCAAAGACTATCAGCGCTCTGCTCATGCATATTTCGACATCGATCGCCATACGCTCATGCGGCCCTTTTACCCCCCCACGCGGGAGCGGCTCCTGAATACGGCACTGCCACAGGCCCTGGAGGCGGCGGTTCGCTCCCGCACGTGGGAGACCTGCTTTGATCTGTTAAAGCTGGTTTTCCAGTGGAGTCTGGAGAAGGAATCCCAGGAAGGGGTGACCCTGCCGACTGTTTACCTGCCCACCCACGGCGACACCTGGAAGGACGCAAAAACACTTGTGCTGGGCAAAGGCTGGTGTGCAAAACTCCCCACCGAACCTTTGCAGGAGGCGGTGCTGGAGCCCCTCTATGCCCCCTCGGGTCGTCGGCTTCTGGCCTGGTCAGCGTTTGCTTTTGAGTATTTGAAGCAGCTCTTGCCCGGCTTTAGCCTGGAGCACTGGCGAAGCCCTCAGCGCGTGACGGCGGGCTTTTCGGCGCCGGACCAGCCTGCAACGGGATTTCACTTTCACTATCTGGATGAGACGGGAGCCCTGGTCCAGCCTCCAGGCCAGAGTTGTTATGTCTTTGTGTGTGGATTTCGCGGCGAGCTGGAGCCCTGGCAGCGTCTGCCCGGCGAAGCCTGGCTCAAGGCGATGGAGTGCCATACGACGGAGGGCCAGTGCTTTCTGC
>JBJTQF010000150.1:0-5401 GCA_046075485.1 Myxococcota bacterium
GCCAGCGTGTGTCCGCGTGTAACGGCGTGAGGGGCGTGTGACGGTATCCTCGTGGCATGGTGGGAGCGGGTGTTGAGCATGGGCGAAGACCTCCAGGTTAAAGCGGTCGTGTATTGCCGACGGAGACATTGGGACACGCCTGCCCCAGCGTTTGAGCGGCTGGGAACAAAATGCCCCAATCCGCCCCCGATCTTACGAATGGCTGGAACAAACATATGCTTATGTTGCAACTTCTTGGCCAAACCTTGCCTGCCAAAAATGCGGGTGGCGACTGGCACGATTTCTGCAGGAGTGGTTAAAGCAAAAGCACCGGACGTCGATCACTTCAAAGTCCATCCTAACGGTTGAGAGGAGTCGACTTTATGTTTAAGCGATTGAGCCAAAGTCCAAAGTCTTCTACGCGGATTTCGATGCTGCTGTCGAGCATCTTCTGGGCGCTGGGGCTGATGGCACCGGTGGAAGCGGCGTCGCTGCCAAGTCGCTCGGAGGATCCTGCGGTGGTGCAGCGCATCGACGGGGAGGTTCAGGCGCGTATGCCCATGCGTCTGGCGCTCCAGACCACGTTTGAGGAAGCCTATCGTCACTATCCCGCATTGCCGGAAGGGGTGCTGGAGGCGCTGGCTTTTGTGGGCAGCCGCTGGATTGATCGTCAGCCGACACAGCTCTTGGATGGACATCATCATATGCCTCAGACCTGGGGTGTGATGGGGCTGTTCCAGGGGCAGGACGCCTATCGGGATATGCTGGGGGAGGCTGCTTCGGCGCTGGGGGTCTCGCGGGAGGCGGTGAAGGGGTCGATGCGGCTCCAAGTGTTGGGGGTGGCGGCGCTCCTGCATGCGCGCATCGAGGCAGAAGGGCTGGGAACTCCTCGCAACGAACAGTTGGTGCCGCTGCTGGAGGAGCTCTCGGGCCTGCCTTCTGGAAGTGAAGTGCGGCGTTTTGCCCGCTTGAGCTACGTCTATGATGTGCTCTTGACCCTGGATCGAGGGCACGATGACGCGGGTATTCTCATCGAGCGCAGTCCGATTGTATGGCGAGAGGCGTTCTCGGATGAGGAGCTGCGGCTGCTGCGTGCGCCGCTCGTGCGCGTGAATGTGGATCGGGATGAGGTCACGCTGGCGGGCGGCCCGGCTCAGGGGGCTGCTCAGCAGGCGCTGAACGTGCCGGAGCTCTCACCGCGAGCGGATGCGCGTACCACCCCTCAGACCACGGATTATCCACCGGCGCTGTGGGTGGCTTCGCCAAATTATTCGTCGCGGAGTGGCACTGCGATCTCTGCCATCGCCATTCATACGGTGCAGGGATCTTACTCGAGCTGTATCTCGTGGTTCCAGAATACCAGTGCGCAGGCGAGTGCGCATTATGTGATCCGCAGCTCGGATGGCCAGGTCACGCAGATGGTGCTGGAGTCTAATAAGGCGTGGCACATCGGCTCGGAGAATCCCTACACCCTCGGCACGGAGCATGAAGGGTATGTGGACACCTCCAGCTATTATACGACGGCGATGTATAACTCATCGTCGGCGCTCACGAAGGATATGTGCTCCAGCAACAAGATCGACTGTAACACCTGTTATGGGGGGGCCAGCTCGAAGGATGTGGTGGTGCTGAGCAGCAGCTACAAGATCAAGGGGCATCAGCACTATCCCAATCAGACCCACAGTGACCCGGGCTTGTACTGGGATTGGGCGAAGTATAAGACCCTGGTGGCCACCAGCTCGGGTGGAGGAACGACTCCGACGACGACCACGACAGTACTGGATACGTTTGAGAGCAGCGAGGGCCGCTTCAACACGGACCCCACCTATTCGGGCTCCACAGTGGGTATTGCGACCACCTCGACGGCAGATCGCTCCACCAACACCAAGAAGAATGGCTCGTACTCGGAGCGATTGGCGCTCAACGATAATACCTCTTCCACGGCAAACTGGGAGGTGCGTTTCCTGTCGGGCTCTGGAACGCCGGCCAACAACACGGCCCTTCCCAAAGCGGGAGGACGGGTCGGCTTTTGGGTCTACACCACAACGTCGGGTATTACGGTGGGGCTCGGCGCGGATGACTCCGACGGAACCGAGCGCAGCACGAGGAAGTCTGTGCCCACCAGCGCCTGGACGTACCTCGAGTGGAAGCTCGACGATCAAGCGCAGTGGGATTCCTGGTCGGGTGGGAACGGGGTCATCGATGATACGACCGGGCTGACACTGGATGCCATCTGGATCTACCGGAATAATGCCAGCAGCGAAGCGGTGATCTACATCGATGATGTCACCTATAGCAAGGTGAAGTAATCTGAGGGGAGTCCCGTCTCGGCGTCAAAGGCGCTCCGGGACGGGGACTGCTTCAGCGGGCAGGTTTGAGACTCGCGACAAAAAATGAGGGGAGTCCCCGGTGGGGCTCCCCTCTTCTGTTTGAGGGCCTCCGCGCGTGAGCGGGAGGCTTGTGCGAGCTCAGGCTTGGGCTTGCTCAGGCTTGGGCTTGAGGGGTCTCTGGCAACACCGGAACGGAGGGGAAACCCGTCAGGTCCACCACTCCAGGGAGGGTGTCCACCGGATCCGTCACCAGCTCCGGCTCCAGGGCTGCTTTCAGCACTTCGCTCATCTCCTTTACGAAGATGAACTCAATGGCCTTGCGGGTCTCGTCGGGGAGATCGCGCAGGTCACTCTGATTGCGCAGGGGCAGGAGCACGCGGGTAGCACCCCCTCGATGGGCGGCCAGCACCTTCTCTTTGATGCCACCGACGGGGAGCACTTGGCCTCGTAAGGTCACTTCGCCGGTCATGGCCACATCCGCCCGCACTTTCCGGCCCGTCAAGAGCGAGGTCAGAGCGGTAAAGATGGTCACACCCGCCGAGGGGCCGTCTTTGGGAGTCCCTCCGGCTGGGAAGTGAATGTGGATGTCTTCCTTTTCGAGGAAGTTGGCCGGTACACCCAGCTCCGTCGCGTGCGAGCGCACGTAGGAAAGAGCCGCCTGCGCACTCTCCTTCATCACGTCGCCGAGCTGACCGGTCAGAGCGAGCTGGCCTTTGCCGGGCATCCGGGTACTCTCGATGAAGAGCAGGTCGCCTCCAACAGCAGTCCAAGCCAAGCCGGTGGCAATGCCCGGTGCCTGGATCCGGTCGAGGATCTCCGGGTAATACTTGGCAGTGCCGAGAGACTCTTCGATGAGCTCCCGATCCACCACAATCTGGCCGAGATGACCTCGACCCACTTTGAGGGCCACCGCACGACATATCGAGGAGATCACCTGCTCGAGCTTCCGCACACCCGCTTCACGGGTATAAGACTCGATGAGGTGCGTGACGATCTCCGTGGTGAACATCACATTTTCGTCCGTGAGTCCGTTATCCTTGATCTGCTTGGGCAGCAAGTAGTTACGGGCGATGGACAGCTTCTCGTAAGGCGAGTAGCTGGGCACTTCGATGATCTCCATCCGGTCCCGCAGGGGAGGAGGGATGGTGTCAAGCTGGTTGGCGGTGGCGATAAACATCACCCGCGACAGGTCAAAGGACACCTCCAGATAATGATCGGAGAAGTTGCTATTTTGCTCCGGGTCGAGCACCTCCAAGAGCGCAGCGCCTGGATCTCCGTGGTTGGAGTGGCCGAGTTTATCGACCTCATCCAGCAGGAAGACGGGGTTGTTGCTCTTGGCTTTACGCAGTCCGGCAATAATACGTCCGGGGAGCGCTCCCACGTAGGTGCGGCGATGGCCTCGCACTTCGGCTTCGTCGCGCACGCCACCCAGGGAGGCGCGTACAAACTTCCGCCCAATGGCGGTGGCAATGGCCGTGCCCAGCGAGGTCTTACCCACTCCCGGAGGGCCGACCAAACACAGGATCGGCCCCTTCTTGTTGGGGTTCAGCTTACGAATGGCCAAATACTCCAGGATGCGCCGCTTGACCTTCTGCATCCCGTAGTGGCCTTCGTCGAGCACTCGTGAGACATGGTCGATGTCGATCTTGTCTTCGGTGGAGAGGTTCCAAGGCAAGTCCGCCATCCACTCGAGATAGGTCCGAGCGACGTGGTAATCGGCCTGCTGAGGGCTCATGCGACGAATACGATCCAGCTCTCGCCGTGCCATCTTGGAGGCTTCTTCGGGCAAACGAGCGTCGTCCAGGCGTTTCCGCAGCTCGTCGAGCTCGTCAGAGGGATCCTTCTCACCCAGCTCTTCCTGAATGGCGCGGAGCTGCTGGCGCAAAATGGCTTCGCGTTGGTTCTTGGAGAACTCGTTGCGCACCTGATTGTTGATCTTCTGGCGCACGTCGATCATCTCTCGAACTTGAGAGAGCAGGTTTAAGGTCAGGCGAAGTCGAGCTGAGACATCCAGGGTGGTCAAGACCTCCAGCCGCTGCTGGCTGTTGAGATCCAGGTTGGCACCCACCAAGTCGGCGAGCAGGCCAGGATTGTCCACTTCGTGGATCATCTCGCCAATACCACCGGGGACTTCGGGGAGCATCTCCAGAAGCTGACGGGCCATGTCTTTGAGGTTCTGGACCAGGGCCTCGGTCTCAACGCTGCCTTTGTTGGTCTCCTCGACGGGGCTGACCCGCGCTTTCCAGTAGGGCTCGGCGTGTACCAGGGAGTCCATGCGGAAGCGGGCCAAGCCATGCACGATGATCAAAAAGGCTTCGTCGTTCACCCGCTGGATCTTGATTACACGGCCCACCGTGCCAATATCATGCATGTCGAAAACCGAGGGGTCTTCCACTTCGGCAGACTTCTGGGTCACGATGCCCACCGGGGTTTCACCGGGGACAAGGTCTTTCAGCAACGACAGGGTCTTGGGACGCCCTGCGGTGATGGATAATACCCCACCCGGCAGCAGGACCGCATTTCGCAGCGGTATGACCGGCAGCTCACGGGGGAATTCTGAGGCGTCAAATTCTTGAAGCCAGGCGATGCGCTCTTGTTTAGCCATGATATATCTCCTCCTCGTGGGCGGCTGAGGGCCTTGCTCGCCCGGGGGTAAAGCCTACGACGCATTCCTTTCTACTACAACAGGGATGGTCGTTTGGTCATCACCTTTTTTATGAGATGATTCGATTTGAGGGAGCATTTCAAGAATGTATCGGAAAAATGCAGCGCGCCCTCACGTCTTTGTATGTGGACACCGAAAAGATCAGGTCAAGTGGCAAAGCGATAAAATGTAACCGATAAACGCACAGTAACTAAGTTAAACAAAATGGGGTGCAGGGGGGAGATCCCCCCCTGCTGGGAAAGTTTGAAAGGGCAACGCCCTTTCAATAAAAGAAAAGCCGCTTGGAAAGCGGCTTTTTAAGCTGAGAGGACGCTGTCCTCTCAGACACTCCCGCAAGGGATTCCATCCCTTGACCCGTGTTTTGTTTTTGTTTTTGCACTGCTTATTTTAGCACCTCTTTTTATTGCAAAGAGGGCGCTGCCCTCTC
>JBJTQF010000151.1:0-15940 GCA_046075485.1 Myxococcota bacterium
CTCAGCTTAAAAAAGCCGCTTTCCAAGCAGCTTTTCTTTTTTATTGAAAGGGCTTTGCCCTTTCAAACTTTCCCACAAGGGGCTAGCGGGCCCCTTGACCCCTTTTTGTTGTATTGGGTGAGTTAGTGTGTGGTGAGGGGTTCAAACCGCATGAGCTTTCCATTGGCTTCGACGCTGTTGCCTTCATTTACAAAGATCTCCGCCACCTTCACCGCCGCCGTGGTCTTCAGCTCATTCTGCATCTTCATCGCCTCAACCACCATCACACCCGCCCCTGCCGGAAGCTCCTGTCCCACGCTCACCAGCACTTTCACCACTTTTCCCGGCATCGGGCTCTTCAGCATCATCGCTCCGGCCCCGCCGCCCTTTCGTCCCCCCAGTCCTGCGGTACGCGGATCCGAAATCTCGGCCCCAAAACGTAACCCTCGCCGTTCCACCTCCACCCCATCCGCCGTCACACGCGGGTCGATCTCAAACTGTCGTCCTTCCACAATCAACGACAACGTCCCCCCCGGCAAAACGGCAACATCGGCCTCCACCGTCCGTCCGTTGATCGTCACCTCATACATCCCCTCCCCCTTCTGCTGAAGCGAGAGGTCATAATTCTTCCCCGCAAGAGCCACTCGAGAACGCTGCATGGTATGCCTCCAGGTCAATCAAAGCTCACATCAACGCGACGTAGCCCGCCAACGACCCTTCATCCGCCAGGGAGAGACATCGGTCACCCCTCCCCCAGACGCCGAGGTCAACCCTTGCCGTGCTTGGGCTCGCTCCTGAGCCAAAGCAGCCGCCACCACCAACGCCTCGGGCGCTTCGGGCTCCGGCAAGGCAAGCTGTGGGAACTCTTGCGCAATAAAACCCGTGGTATAGTCACCCGACTGGAAACGCGAGTTCTCCATCACCATCCGCAAAAAAGGAATGGTGGTGCGGATCGGTCCCACCACATACTCCGTCAAAGCCCGTCTCATGCGCGCGATGGCCTGCTCTCGCGACGCGCCCCAGACGATGAGCTTGGCGATCAACGAGTCATAAAACATGGGCACTTCCCAGCCCGGATATGCACCACCATCGACGCGCACCCAGGGGCCTCCCGGCTCACGCATCACATCCATCCGGCCCGGACTGGGCGCGAAGTTGGCAAAAGGATCCTCGGCGTAAATACGGACCTCAATGGCTGCACCCCGCTGCTGAATCTGATCCTGCGTGAACGGAAGTTTCTGCCCCGCCGCCACCTTGAGCTGAGCATGCACCAGGTCATGCCCCGTCACCAGCTCCGTCACCGGATGCTCCACCTGAAGCCGCGTGTTCATCTCCAGAAAATAGAAGTTCTGTTGATCGTCGATCAAAAACTCAATGGTCCCAGCCCCGACATAATTCACCGCCCGCGCTGCCCGAATGGCCACCTCCGCCATACGCGCCCGCACGTCATCACGCAGGACCGGACAAGGACTCTCCTCCACCACCTTCTGATGACGACGCTGCACAGAACAATCGCGCTCGAAGAGATGCACCACGTTGCCGTACATGTCCCCAAAAACCTGAAGCTCCACATGACGGGGCGAGCGCACAAACTTCTCGATATAGACGGCGTCATCTCCAAAAGCACGGGCAGACTCCGAACGAGCACCCCGAAGGGCACTGAGCAGCTCCGCCTCGGACTCCACCAGCCGCATGCCCTTGCCTCCGCCACCAGCGGATGCCTTGAGCATCACGGGATAACCGATCTCAGCCGCAATTCGACGCGCTTCATCTTCTTCGCGCACTGGCTCCAGTGTTCCCGGCACCACCGGCACACCCGCCGCTTGCATCAACTGACGCGCCCCCAGCTTCGAGCCCATGCTGGAGATCGCCGAAGGCGGAGGCCCAATAAATACCAGCCCCGCATCCGCACACGCCTGTGCAAAGATGGCATTTTCCGACAAAAATCCGTACCCCGGATGGATGGCCTGCGCCCCACACTTTTTGGCCACCTCGATGATCCGATCCATGCGCAGATAGGACTCCGACGAAGGGGCTGGACCAATACAGTACGCCTCATCCGCCATGCGCACATGCAGCGCACGCCGATCCGCCTCTGAATACACAGCCACCGGCGAGATGCCCAGCTCATGACAGGCCCGCATCACGCGCACCGCGATCTCACCTCGGTTGGCGACCAGGATCTTTTTGAACATCAGACAGCCTCACGATATAAAAGGAATGACCAGAGCGATTGGGCTGGCATTTTAATGAAAAGCCTGCCGGAATCCAAAAGAAAAGGATCCACCTCCCAGCGGATTGCAGATCGGTTGACACCGCTTCAAGAGCTTTGTTACCATGAGGTGAGATCGTGGATGCGGCAGAGGTAGAAAAGCGCCCCCGGCTAGAAAGCAGGATCGGTTATGGACATCGTCGTGATCCGAAATGACATCACCACGCTGGAAGTGGACGCCGTGGTCCGTCCCAGCAGCGAAAGTGGGGTCGGCGCGCAAGGGGTCAGCGAAAAGATCCTCGAGCGCGGCGGAAGCCCCATGTCTCAAGCCCTCTCCAGCCTGCGCCCACCCCGGATCGGAGAAGCCGTCATGACCCCCGGTGGCCAGCTCCCCTGCCGTTTTGTGATCCACTCACCGGTTCAGCTTGACGCCAGCGCCGTACCGACCCTCGACAACGTCAAAAAAGGCATCCTCGCCGCCGTGCGATGCGCCGAAGACCATCAGCTCCGCTCCATCGCCATGCCCAACATGGGCTTGGGGGGAGACGCCAGCGCCCGCACCCGCGCGGCTCGAGCCATTCTTGCCATGCTCGCCGGTTTCCAAACCCGCCAGCTCAGCCGGATCTTACTGGTGGATAACGATGAGATCACCTTACGCGCCTACGAATCCGCCCTCGAAGCCATTCGTGAGTAAAAGCTCAGCGATGTAGCTCCTTGATCAACACCTGAAGCACGTTTTTGCCCAAGACCAGCGTGTCACCACTCTGAATGCGTGCAAAACCCTCTCGTTCGCCGTTGAGATAAGACCCGTTGGTGCTTCCTAAGTCTCGCAAGAAGATCTGATCTCGCCCGTAACAGTCGATGGCCACATGTCGTCTGGAGACGTCTTTATCCGCCACCACCACCACCGTATCTTGACGTCCAAGCTCCAGATTGCCCTGGGTGAGCGAAACCACCCGGCCCTTCTCTGGTCCAGCAAGAAACTCAAGCTGCAACACCGTCTGAGGCGCCAGCAGGAGCTTAAACTCCGGCGTCTGCGTGTCAAAGACCTCCGTCCCAGCGAGCTCTGAGTCTGGCAGTGCGCGATCCTCCACCTCTGCCGAGACTGTGCGAGTCCACGAGAGCCCTTCATAGATCCCGAGAGGAATATGAGGCCGGGTGGGAACTGCTGAGCTGAGGGGCAGCTCCACGCCTCCGCCGAGGGTTGGCAAGGTGATCAGCAAGGCGGTACGTCCGATCGTGACCAGATCTCCGGTGCTGAGCGCCTGCTCTTGGATCTGCTTCTCATTGACAAAGGTGCCGTTGGTGGAGCCCATATCACGCACCCGCAGCACCAGCCCATCCCAGAGGAACTCCGCATGTTGCCCTGAGATCTCCGGGTCGTTGAGCACCACATCGGCTTTTCGCCGCCCCAGCACCAGCCGAGGCTGCCGCAGCTCGATGAGCATGCCTGCGCCCAGCCCTTCTTTCACCTGTAGAACCGGGCAGGATCCCGGATCGGTGCCGGTTTCTTCTTTCACAGAAGGCTCCCTTTTACGAACGCTTGATACGCCATCCGCGCGCTATTCGTGCGCGACCCGTGCGCTGTTTGCGAGCTGTTCGCAAGCTCTCAGCGGCCTTTAAAGACGGGGCGACGCTTTTCTGAGAACGCCACCAGCGCTTCGCGGCGATCTTCGGTATGCAGGAGCACCTCGTAGGCTTTGCCTTCCAGCTCCAGCCCGGTGGCCAGATCACACTCCGCGCCTCGGTCGATGGCAAATTTGGCTTGGGTGAGTGCGATGGGTCCAGCCAAGCAGATCTCGTTGGCCAGGGCCAACGTTGCCGCCTCGAGCTGCTCGGGTGTCGCCACACGCTCCACGATGCCCACGCGGAGCGCTTCCTCGGCCCCCACCTTACGTCCGGTAAAGATCAGCTCCTTCGCTCGGCCTCGCCCCACTAGGCGGGTCAGGCGCTGAGTCCCCCCGGCACCGGGGATGATGGCCAAGCGAGTCTCGGTGAGCCCGACCTGGGCCGACTCAGACATCACTCGAATGTCACACGAGAGGGCGAGCTCCAGCCCTCCGCCGAGCGCCAGTCCGTTGATCATCGCCAGGGTGGGACGTGGAAACTGCTCCACCAGCAGAAATGTCTCTCGAATGGTTCGGATGAAGTGGCGCGTCTGCTGCTCCGTATAGTTGAGGCGCTCTTTGAGATCGGCACCTGCTGAAAAAGCCTTCTCACCTGCTCCGGTCAGCACCACCACCCGAACCTCGGCATCCTCGCGTACCCGCTCGAGCTGAGCGGCGAGCTGCTCAAGCGTGGCCAGGGAGAGGGCATTCATCTTGTCGGGCCGGTTGAGGGTGAGGATGGCTACCTGCTCCACACGACGAAGGGTCACACATTCTTCCACGTTATTGCTCCTGCTGGGCTTGCTGATTTTGGGCGACACGAGCCTTTCTCAGACAGGTGCCTGCGAAGTAGTTATGGTAACGTCCGGGCAGAGGACGTCCTAAAAGCTCACGCAAGAAGA
This sequence comes from Myxococcota bacterium, assembly GCA_046075485.1. Taxonomy (GTDB): domain Bacteria; phylum Myxococcota_A; class UBA796; order JAJRTE01; family JBJTQF01; genus JBJTQF01. The sequence goes on from JBJTQF010000151.1 coordinate 4,701, forward strand.
GTCCGCCTTGAGCGGCGTCGTCGAGCGACACGGGGGTGCGGAGCCCCTGCCCTTGTAGGAAGTGGAGCAGATCCTCTGTGGCAAGATTGCCAGCCGCACCGGGCGCATACGGACAGCCCCCGATGCCGGAGAGAGAGGCGTCAAAGGTGGTCACACCCGCCTCGAGCCCGGCCCATACATTGACCAGGGCCATGCCGCAGGTATCATGGAAATGCAGGGCGAGCTGGTCGAGGGGCACCACCTGAGACACCCGCGCCACCACATCCGACACCTGGTTTGGATGCCCAACTCCGATGGTATCTCCCAGCGAGATCATCGACGCCCCTGCCTCCGAGAGCGCCGCCGCCAGATCCACCACCTGCTCTGGATCCACCGCACCTTCATAGGGACAGCCAAAAACCGTTGAGAGATACGAGCGTACTTGCACCCCATGCGCCAGCGCGGTGCTGATGACCTCTCGCTGCTCGCGAAGCGACTCCCCAATCGAGCGGTTGATGTTCTTACGGTTGTGGGTCTCGCTGGTGCTCATGAAGACCGCGATGTGCTGAAGGCCGGCCTGGAGTGCCGCCTCGAGCCCTCGTGGATTGGGAACCAGGGTCCAGTAGCGTACCCCGGGACGTTTTTCGATGCGTGCGTAGACCTCCGCTGTATTCGCCATCTGAGGAATCCAGCGAGGACTGACAAAGGAGCCGATCTCGACGTCGCGAAAGCCGATCTGGGTGAGACGATTAATATAGGCGATGCGCTGCTCTGGGCTCAACACCACGGGCTCGTTCTGGAGACCGTCGCGGGGGGAGACCTCAAAAATAGATATAGAACCGGGACTTATGCCTTGCATGGGCACCTCCGCTGAGGGTCTGCTGCGTCTGGGGGATAAGGTAACAGGATTGAGCGACGGCGTGAAGTATAATCACCTCTCGGGGGATGAGCGCGTGAGGGCCATATCCACGAATCATCATATCCCTTTCGGAAGACAGGTGCGTGGTGATATGGCATACTAAAGTGGGGCTTATCTGAGTTTTAGTCTATATCACCCAGCGAGAGATGGGCCTCACAATAGATCCGCTTGTGTGTCCAAGAACGATTATTGAGGAGCAGGTGTCATGAAACAAGTGTCTATGCGAACAAGTCTATGTGCAGCCGCGCTGTTGTGGAGTGTCTGTGGGAATCCCGACTTGGCACAGGCGGAAGCATCGGAGCATGCACACGGTGCGCCCAGTGTGCAGGCCAGCACGCAGACGCCTCCGGTGGAGCTGAACCCCGCTGCGGGTCAGAGCTTGGGTGCCACCTTTGAGGCATTTTTGAGCCCCCATCAAGAGCCCAATGAAGAAGCCAATACCCCCAAGACGGTGCCGAAGCAGTTTCAGTCCACCGCACCTTCCAAGACCCGGGCCGAGCGTGAGGCGGCAGGACATCGTGGACATGGTGTTGTGCGCTTCAGCAAAGACCTCAGCCGGGCCTATGTCGATGTCAAAGTGGAAGGCCACCGCGTACAGGACATTAACATGTTCCACATTCACTGTGGGAAACCTGGCATCTTGGGGCCGATTCTCGTGGATTTTTCCGCCATCACCAATATCCAAGAGAACCTCGCCGACGGCACCTTCAGCGTTGAGATCACCAACGAAGCCATCACCAAGACGGTCGCACATGGGGGAGGGATTGTGGGGGCCTTCACCGCAGGTTGTGTGATCCCCAGTGGGAGCCTCGAGGCGGGAAAACCGCCCAAAGTGTCCACCGTGGCAGGCATGTGGACCATCGCTCAAGAGGGGGAGCTGTACTTCAACTTGCATACGGTAGGCCATACCTATTATGGAGACATTCGTGGGCAGCTCATCGCCGTGCCGAGTGTGAGTAAGTGAGGCGTCTCAGCGCGTGATGCGCGTCAAGCGCAGGCGGTGGCCATTTTTGTTACAGCTTTAGATACACTTTTTAGTGGACGTGGGCTTGAAGTGTATCTATACTTTATACATAAACTGAAGCGCCGGGAATTCCTATGAACAGCCGATTTGCAGTGGCAGTCCACATCATGACAATCGTGGCGACCTCGGAAGGTCAGCCCATCAGCTCCGAGTTTATCGCGGGAAGTGTGAACACCAACCCCTCGCTGATTCGGCGGCTGCTGAGCATGTTGACCAAAGCGGGGCTGACGACGACGCAGCTTGGTGCAGGGGGCGGGGCGCTCTTGGCCAAACCCGCGCATCAGATCACGCTGCGGGATGTGTATCGTGCTGTTGATGAAGGAGAGCTCTTTGCGGTACATCGGGAGCCTCCCAATATCCGCTGTCCGGTGGGACGCCACATCCAGGCATTGTTGGAGTCTCGTTTTGAGGCGGCTACCCACGCCTTAGAGCGGGAGCTGGAGCGAACCACCATCGCCGATGCACTGGCCGAGGTCTTTCATAAGGAGCAGTTTACGGCTTCACCCGGGGTCTCAACTCCGTCGGCACTGGGTGGAGAGACCGGCTCGGAGACACACGCTTCTGAGACAGTGAGGGTAGCCTCCGCGTCGGGGTGAAGGGGATTTCGGAGAGCGGAGGCCGTGCCTCCCTCTATTTTTTTACTCATTTTTGTATCTATTTTAGATACATTTAAAGCTGAAGGCCGTTCAGCGGCTCAGCAGACTGCGTGTATGGTGGGAGCGATGGGTCGTCTCCCGCTGTGCTGCGTGATGATACACAAAGAGAAGAGATCATGATCGTGATTACAGGTGCAACGGGTCAGCTTGGCAAACATGTCGTGGCGCAGCTCTTGGAGAAGCTCCCCTCGCACGAAATCGCAGTGGCAGTGCGTCAGCCGGAGAAGGCTGCCTCTTTTGCAGCTCAAGGCGTGGAAGTGCGGCAAGCGGACTATGCCGATAAAGCATCCCTGGCGAAGGCGTTTCAAGGGGCTACCAAAGTCCTGCTGATCTCCGGCAATGAGCTCGGCAAACGTTTTGAGCAGCACCAGAATGTGGTCGATGCCGCGCGTGAGGCGGGGGTGGGCTTGCTGGTGTACACCAGCCTGCTCCGGGCGGACAGCGCCCACATGGGTCTCAAGGTGGAGCACCTCCAAACGGAGGAATATGTGCGCGCTTCGGGGATCCCCTCGGTGATCTTGCGCAACGGCTGGTACATCGAGAACTATACGGCGAACCTCGGCCCTGCGCTCCAGTTTGGAGCCATCGCGGGCGCAGCAGGAGAAGGCCGGATTGGAGCGGCAGCTCGAGCCGATTATGCAGCCGCAGCGGTCGCAGTGCTCACCCAGGAGGGCCATGCCGGAAAGACCTACGAGCTCTCCGGGGATGTCTCGTTTACGATGAGCGAGCTGGCGGCGGAGGTCGCGCGTCAATCAGGCCGTCCGGTGGTCTATCAGGACATGCCCACGGCTCAATACGAAGCGTTCTTGAGCAGTGTGGGGCTTCCGCCCGTGCTTGCAGCGATGCTCGCCAATGCCGATGAGGGGGTACGTCACGGGGATCTCGAGAGCCAGGAGCATACCTTGCGCGAGCTCATCGGGCGTCCGACCACGACACTCTCGGCAGGGGTGGCGGCGGCACTCAAGGCTTAAGTTGCTGCAACGTGGGGGGCGGAGGAGGTTCGCGCCTGAGCAACACAAACGCTTCTGCACACCCACGCAAGCACGCCCATGCAAGCACGCTTCTAACCACTTCCACGCCCTCACCACCGGACGCCCTTCCTCCCCACTGCCCGATTGGATAAACGCCTTTACCAACCTCCATACACAATGATATTTTGAACAGACGCTCGCGCAGCACCGCAGCTTGCTCGAGGAGGGCGGCGACCTGCGGAAGTGGAAATGGTGCTCCAATTCGTTCACAGCGACAAGACGACGCCCGCTCCGGTCAAACCGAGTGGAGCAATGCCCAGACTCCGCCTTCGGATCCGCCCCTTCTGGCAATGGTTCTTGACCGGTTTGCCTCCCCACCTCGAGAGCACTCCAGCCGATATGCAGGCATTTCGAGCCCATTCCCATCAAGACCTGCGCCGCAGCATCTATTTCCTCTTTGTGCTGTTGATGTCCATCAACGTTTTCTATTGGTTTACCGACGCCTGGGTCTTTGAGAGCCGACCCGATGTGATTCCCGTTTTTACGCAATGGCGTAGCTCCCTCGTCCTGACGGGCATGATCACCCTGCTCATGCAAGCGATCCCGAAGCTCTCCGCCTATATCAGCGGCACCCTCGGCGGAGCACTGATCTGCTTCTCCAGTGCGTACCATATGGCACTGCTGGGAGGCCCCAGCACCCCCTGGTTCCACTTTTTGCATCCTTTTATGCTGATTGTTCTGATTGCTTGGGCCACCCCCCTTTTGCGCATCGCGGTGACCTGCTTGATGGCTGCCGCCATCCTCGTGGGATACTTTGGATTTCATCCCCACTATCTGGTGGATCCGCTCGCGTTTACGGGCCTGGGCTACTTCGCCTATATCATCGTGCTCTGTTATCTGCTGGGCCTTTATACGGACAACAACCGCCTCCGCCTCTTCATGGCCCGGCTGGACGTGGAGCGAGCGCGAGACCATCTCAACACACGGGTGATGGAACAGGGGGTCATTCTCACCGGACTCCTCACCCGGCTGGATACCCTGCGTGATGCGGAGCGCAAGACCTTGGCCCAGGAGCTCCACGACGAGCTTGGACAGCTCCTCACCGCTCAGCGGCTGGTGCTTCAGTCCACGCGACAGCGATATCGGCTCAACGGCGCTTCGATCGAGCCGAACCTGGTGACCCTGGAGTCCCTGCTGGATCGCTTCTCGAGCCATTTTCGGAGTCAGCTCAGCTCCCTTCGTCCCCCGGTGCTGGAGGGCGGTGATATCCGGTCAGCGGTCCAGACGCAGGTGAACCAGTGGAGTACTCAGGCTGGCATTCCCTGCACCCTGACACTCCCACCCTTCCCCCTGGGGATGGATGGGGAACAGGCGGGTGTGGTCTATCGATTTGTGCAGGAAGCTCTGACGAATGTGGCCAAACATGCCATTGCCCAGCAGGTGGCAATCTCCATCTCCGTGGAACAAGATCGCCTGCGTGCTCGAGTCCGCGATGATGGGGTGGGCATGACGTCCAGTCAACCCGACCACTCCCACATGGGTCTGCTGGGGATCCGGGAACGGGTGGAGGCCATTCAAGGCTCACTCGAGCTCCATACCTCTCCCGGCCAGGGCATGACTCTCACCATTGATATCCCCCTGACTGGAATGCTTCCGACGTCAGACACCTCAAACCAGCGGTCCCGCCCAACTTAGTGTATCCTGAGCGGAGCAGGCTATAATGTCCTTTCATCTGGAGACCCCATGTCAGTGAGAGTCATGCTTGTGGATGATCATGCGCTGGTGCGCTTGGGGATGATGCAGCTCATCAGCACAACCTCCGACATCGAGGTCGTGGCCGAGCTCGGAGATGGCTGGGCTGCCCTCGAGCTGCTTCAAAACCCTCAGCTCACCGTCGATGTGATGATCATCGATCTCTCGATGCCTCATCTGAGTGGGCTCGAGCTGCTCCGGCGCAGTCTCAAGCTGAAGCCCACGCTCGCGGTCTTGGTGGTCTCGATGTACGCCGAGTCCGAGTATACGCAGGAGGTGCTGAGTCACGGGGCTGCCGGCTACCTGAGCAAAGATCGTGCCCACGTCGAGCTCATTGACGCGATTCGAGCGGTTGCACATGGACGTACCTATATTGCCAAGCAGGTCGGACGCCCCTCGCAAGGCTCAGCGGGCCAGGGAGATCCACACCTGAAGCTGTCGCCTCGTGAGCTTCAGATCTTCATGCTGTTGGTGGAGGGCCGGGCGGTGGGGGAGATCAGTGCGGAGCTCAGCATCGGCATCAGTACGGTCAGCACACATCTGGGACGCATTCGCGAGAAGCTGGGGGTCACCACGGTGGCCGACATGGTTCACTACGCCTATCGTCATGGTCTGGTTACGTGAGCAAGAATTTTGTCATGGCTCATCCCCCTGAGTCATATTCCGATTATACCGAAATCTCTCCGCAGCCACCCACGCCAGCGCCGTCGCCCCATCCTCTCCCAAAGGCACTCTCACCAGGTTGGGATGAACGCGCTGAAGGTTCGCCTTGAGCTGATCCGGCCCCCACGCCTCCACCAACGCCTGCGCCTGATCAAGCTGTTGAGCGTCCACCTGCCAGCGGTCCAACGTGCCAGGCAGCCACTGCACCGCCCTTGCTCGAGCCGCTCGGTCTGAGGCCCGAAAAAACCCAGGCCCATAGTGCAGCCCTTTGCCCGGAAGTTGCTGATGTGCGCCCACCACCAGCGCGTGAACGCCGCGAGACGCCAATGCCTTCAACAGTGGACTCGAGAAGCCATAACAGGTATCGAGCACCACCAGCTCGGGCTCAAGACAGGCAATGGACTCCGCGAGTCGCTCCGCTGAGACGCCCAGATAAACCGGTGGCAACGAGTGACCGGAGACCACCACCGAATGGGCTCTAGGATTCACCCTATCACATTGAAATATCTGTACATTCAGCTCAAGGCAGGCGTCCCCATTACACGCGAAGGGAGCAGGCATCGCCCCATCGCTCAACACGACCGTCTGAGGGGTAGGTCGAGCCGGAAGTCCATCCCATCTCAGCACGCCCGTTTTCCCTGAAGCACTGAGGGCCAGCAGCTCCCCCGTGGACGAAATCAGGGCTGCACTGCCCCACAGCGAGGCTCGAACCGCAGGCCGGTGCGTCTCCGCCGCTCGTATCGCCAGCACCCCGATGGCTTGGCGGATGCCCACGGTTGAGGGGCCATAGGCTCGATCATTGGCGACGTTGACGATCAGCTCGCCCCCCAGAGCTGCCCCTTCACGAAACAGAGATCCGGCATAGACCTCATAACAGAGAGTAGGAATGAGCGAAAAGCCTGAGATCTCCAGCAGCGGCGGAGCCTTTCCAGGCATCATGGTCACCTTCAGGGGATCGAGCCCTCCGTAGGGCCGTTCTCCCCAGGGCGTCAGCGCCTGTTTTCCGCGAATATTGAGCACCGCCCCTGTCTTGTCTGCAACCCCGATGGCGTTCAGGAGGTGTTTGCCAACGGAGACCTGTGGGTTGACCACATGCTCAACGGTGGTCCAGGCTGCCAGCTCCCGAATCCGCGTGGGCTGAGCCTGAGGGCCTTCCTCCATTGGGTAGAGACCTCGTGCGGATGCCTCGGGCCAGACCAGCAGCTCCACGCCGGGGGCAAGCGTCTGGGGGGACGGGCGATGGTTGAAGTCCGCCATATGAACCGTCCCCACACCCACGAGCGCATGGTCTGCCGCCGGAATGGGGGGGAGCCACAGAAACCACACGACCGACGGCATGGCCAGCATCATACCTCCTTTGATGCGACCTTTTGCCGCTGCTTCCCCGATGGCAGCGCAGGCATAACAAGCAATCAGCCCCGTGACAGGCAGGCCAACCAGGGCAATGCTGCGCAGGATGGCGGGGTTATTCCATTGTGAATAGAGCAGATCACCCATCCTGAACCCCAGGGATTCGCCCAGTCTTTCCCCGGCGAGCACTGCGGGTCCAAGCCAGAGCCGAACCGGCACGTACCGACCGAGTCGAACTCCCAGCAACACCGGAAGCGCGCGCCGAGTGGTCTCGATGGACGTGGCGAAGGCCCACGTCGCGGTGCTGATCCAGAGTGGTGCTTGCTCTGCCTGAATCACCGGTCCCATATAGTTGGCAATACACAGGGATAACCAGATCTGCGAGACGAAGAGTGAGACCCAACACACAACAACGACGGTGAAGAGCCGTGCGGTCATCGAAGGGGCCTGCACAACGGCATACGCAAACAGCGCAAAACCGGGCCAAGCCAGAAAGGAGATCGCCGGGTGGAGGTGCGCTCCCCCCAGGCAAAGGGCCGCTGCCAGAGGTAAAAGCCACCGAACAAGGGAATATGAAGGGGATGAGGCAAGGGGCATCGAAGTGCGGGAAAGCGCCAAACGGTTCATGGGGCCTCAGCGGGTCGCACCGAAGAGGGTCTCCCCCAGCTTACACGAGAGACTGTTGGCCCCGAACCGCAGACAGCCGAGCTGCGCCGGAAGGCTCGTGGCTGCCAAGCGACTGTTGGTCAGTCCACAATTTGTAACAAACCGTGTTGGAGCCCTCAACTCTAGCTCGTAGAGTCCTGCCATCCACGCGATCAGCATGGGCTCCGTGACGCGGCTCAAGCGTGCATCTCTGGCCATCAAGCTGTGCAGGCGTGCGGCGCCCTGGATGAGCTGGTCGTCCAGGCTATACGTGCCATCGGGATTGAGGGCTGCGGTCAATTGCTCGGCACCGAGCTGTAAAGAGAGGGTTTCCTGTTCTCGGTCCAGCTCGAGCAGCAGGGCCTCTCCCCCGTCGTTTACTCGTAAAATCACGTCTGTGGGGGCACTCGCGGGGGTGGCGTGCAGGTCAAAGCTCGAGCGAAATGCGCTGCGCCCACCCGCTTTTGAGGTCACTTGGCCCTTCAAGTGCAAGGGCTCGTCGGTGGTTCCGGGCGGTGATGTGAGCTCCCCCTGCCCTGCTTCGACCTGAAGCCCCAGGTTGAGGAGCGCAAACGGTCGTCGCCCGCCCGCATCGGCGAGCCGTTCAGGGGTCAGAGAACGGTTGGCACTGGCTCGAGTACACAGGATGCTGTAGATCCCGACTTCTCCAGCGGAGAGCTGAAGGGTGCCGTCCCAACCATCCTCATACTCGGATGGCCATGCGCCGCAGGTGCCGACTTCTTCTGGGGTCTCAACATACACATATGTTTCACCGGGCTCTACATTGCCAAAGGCGACGGTGGCATAGTCTGCATCATACGAGATGGTATTGCCAGCGTACCAGCCGCTGTCCTCGTAGGCGTTTTGAACCAGGGCGATCTCGCAGTCCGACAGGAGGTCAATGGAGGCACCGTACATCTCATTGATTTCGTAGTTCTCTTCCTGCCACCAGATGGAGACGGTGAGGGTGGCTCGCGAGCGGTCGAGCTGGACACCGAAGTAGTCTCCGATGGCGTTGGCGTCGGTGGTCTTGATGATGCTCTGCTCCATGCTCCAGAAGCCATCCCATCCATTCATGTAGGCGCGATGGGTCGGGTATTCTCCACGGGGATCCTCAAACGTGAGGGAGAAGGGTCCGGCGCTGGGACTATAAACGGGGACTTTGCCTTCGCTGTTGGAGAGCTCGGTGCTGCCATCGTGGCTGACTTTGATGCCTTCGAGGGCGGCAAGTGTGGTGTTGTCTAGGACTGAGAGCTCTCCCAGGGGTGGCACCGGGGTCGGTGTGGGAGATGCATCGTCAGCATCGCCTCCACTACAGGCAGTCCCGACGAGGATCGTGAGCAGCAGCGGGGTCAAGTTCTTCATGTGAGATTCTTTCTGGCATACCAACGTGAGCCTCGGTCACATTTTGGCAACCAGAAGGCGCAGTTATAATAGGGTCATTGTATCGGTCTTATCGGATAAAAAAAGTCGCAAAAATTTCGAGGGGTGAGTCTAAAAAGTTCGAGGGGTGAGTCGAAATAGTTCGAGGGGTGAGGCGGTGAGGCGGTGAGGCGGTGAGGAAGCAGCAAAGCAGGGGCTGTCTGAGCCATGTGCATGCGGAATCCGCTGGCAAAGGCAATCCGGGCTCGACGGGCAGCCTAGACGGGCTTGTTAAAGGCATCAACAAAAAAGCCTCTGAAACCAAGTGGCTTCAGAGGCTTTTGAATGGTGACCCCAAGGGGACTCGAACCCCTGTTAACGGGATGAAAACCCGCCGTCCTGACCTGGCTAGACGATGGGGTCACATCATCTGCTCGAAAACTGCGCTCCATATTACTGATGTCACGCAGCCTGTCAAGTTTTTTTCAGCGTTCGCTGAAGTAACTCAACCCTTCGGCAGAAAAAGGGATGAGCCGCATTGGACTCGAACCAATGACACCCGCCTTAAAAGGGCGGTGCTCTACCAACTGAGCTAGCGGCCCAAACGTGAGCGGCAGGATAGCACCCTTTGCCGCCCGATGTCAACACAAAACTTACACTCTTTTATCCTTCAAATGGATCCCGCCGGAAGATGATCTGCTCCCGACCCGGACCCACCGACAAGATACTCACCGGCACCTCCAGCGCATCCTCCACAAACCTGACGTAAGCCCGCGCTGCTTCTGGAAGGGCTTCTTCGTCCCGCACGCCCTCTAAGGATGCATCCCACCCCCTCAGGGTGACATACTCCGGCTCACAGGCTTCCACATCCTCCACACGCGGCGGAATACGCTTCAGTCGCTCGCCCTTCAGCCAATAGGCCACCGCCACCTTCAGCTCCGGCATCCCGCTGAGCACATCCAGTTTGGTCAGGGCCACGGAGGTCAGCCCATTGAGCACCACGGCCTGCTTCAACACCACCAAGTCCAGCCAGCCACAGCGCCGAGGCCGCCCCGTCGTCGCCCCAAACTCCTGCCCTCGCGCGCGCAGACGCACGCCCACTTCCCCCAGCTCTTCCGTCGGAAACGGCCCCGCGCCCACCCGCGTCGTGTAGGCTTTTGAAATCCCCAGCACCGCCGAAATCGCTGTCGGCCCCACCCCCGCGCCCGAACAAGCGCCTCCGGCCACGGTATTCGAGGAGGTCACAAAGGGATAGGTTCCATGATCCACGTCCAAAAATGTTCCTTGTGCGCCCTCAAAGAGCACGTATCGTCCTTGTCGAGTCGCACGATGCAACAGCAGACTGGTATCCTGAACATAAGGTGCCAGCGCCTCACCGTAGGACACCGCCTCTCTCCACAGCGGCGCCAGCTCCAACGTCGGAGCGCCCAGCCGCTCCAGCACCGCGTTGGCCTCACTCAACCCCACCGCCAGGACTTCCCGAAGTGCCTCCGCGTGCAGCAGGTCGCACACCCGCACGCCTCGCCGACCGATCTTGTCTTCATAGGTGGGCCCGATGCCTCGTCCGGTGGTGCCAATCTTTCCCCCCGCTCGGGCTTGCTCGCGGGCCACATCCACCGCACGATGGTAGGGCAAGATCACATGGGCTCGCTCGCTGATGGCCAATGTCTCCGGTGAGACCGGCACACCCTTCTTCTGCAAATTGCTCAGCTCACCCAACAACACCTGCGGATCAATCACCACTCCATTTCCAATGATGTTGAGCTTGCCCGGCTGCAAAATGCCAGAGGGCACCAGGTGCAGCACGGTCTTTTGACCATCCACCACGAGGGTATGGCCGGCATTATTGCCACCCTGATAGCGCACCACATATTCGGCGCGCTCGGCCAGCAGATCCACGATCTTGCCTTTGCCTTCGT
>JBJTQF010000152.1:0-61554 GCA_046075485.1 Myxococcota bacterium
GAAGCCGCTCAAGCCCAAGCGGAAGCGGCTCAGGCCCAAGCGGAAGCGGCTCGGGTGGCAGCAGCACTGGAGGCAGAGGCCGCCCGTGTCCAACACGCGCAAGAAGAGGCGAAGCACGCACAAGCGGAAGCGGCGCACGCCCAAGCGGAAGCGGCTCGGGTGGCAGCAGCGCTGGAGGCAGAGGCCGCCCGTGCCCAACAAGCGACAGCAGAAGCGGCTCAAGCGCGAGCGGAAGCGGCGCAAGCCCAAGCCCAGCTCGCCCACGCGCAGGAAGATGCACAGCGAGCCCAGACCGAAGCAGCACGAGCGGCAGCCGAGCGTCAAGCGGAGCTGGAGCGGACCCTAAACATCGAGCGCCAGTTGAGCGCCTTAAGAGCGGAGCTCGAGCGCCTGCGCACCTCTTCCTGACGGTTTGTCTTTTCGGCGAGCACTGGATCACATGCCCCCTCAGCTCCCTCCTAACGTCTGGCACGGGCGGACTGATTCATTCTCGAGAGCGTGATGGGGGCCGCATGCGGGCGAGCCCAGAGGGAAAGGGACGCCATACCTGCCAGACTCCGCCGATTCGCAACCGTCTGCACAAAGCGAGCTGCTCGAGCCAGAGGTCTTCGCCGCTCCTCAGCGGCTGGCGCTCGGCCTGCACCGCCGAGAACGGATCACACCGGCTCGAAATTCGCTCCTGGTTGACAAAAAAATTTTATATGCTACGATGGAGGTTACGAACCATTTACCCCCTATGAACAGCAGCGATTGATGCGGATAAGGAGATCGGTATGGCTTACGAGACACGACGGCGTAAGGGTGTGGGATCCCAGACCTCCAGCGAGACCTCCCCGGAAAAACCGCCAGTCCAGCTTAGCAAGAGAAGTGCCCTGCTCGACGAAAAACATGAGCTCCTACAAGCCAAGCTCGAGGACAAAAAGCGCGACGTCAAAGAAGAGCAGGACGCTGCTGCTCAAGCCGCACTCGCCACTTCTCCCAAAGCAGGCGAAAAAGAAACCCGCGAGCAGATCAAGGATGGTGAGGCGCTCATGAAACGTCCCACCGAACATAAGACGGACTCGGCGCTCATCAAGCTGAGTGGGCCGCTCTCTGCCCTTCAGCATATTCCTCCGGCGTATTTTGAGGCGCTCCAGGCCCTCGACAAGCTGCTTCAGCAGGGCGTTGGCCGAGAGGAGTTCCGGGGTGCTGCCCGCTCCAGCATCTCGGACACCGGACTGCTGGCGGAGGTGATCAAGCTGGCGAGACCTCACCTCAAGGGTGGAGAGGACACCGCACCTGCTTCCGCACCTTCGGCGACCATGGGGTGAGCGTCTGAGCCTGTGATCAGGGCTGGCAAGAGAACACCGCACCTGCTTCCGCACCTTCGGCGACCGTGCCCGCCCATACCTGAGTGAAAGGTTTCCTGCCCGCGTTTTTCCTGCCCGCGTTTTTCCTGCCCGCGTGCGTGCGCTGTTTTTTCCTGTCATTGCCGGGGTCGCTGCCGTGAGAAGCTCAGCGGCGAGGCTGATGCCAAGTTTGGCTTCGGCCTATGGGTGATTGCGGTCGGTGTGGTGGGTCTCGAGCACATATCCTTCGGTCAAAAACGAGACGCCGAGCTGAGAGCGGGTGCTCAGCATGATGGCCTGGACCAGGGGGGGAGGCGTCGGTTTCTCCGCGCGCCACGAGAGCACAAAGCTGGCACTGGCGCCGCCGGAGGTATCTCGCTCGGGGATAAAAAACTCAGCGGTGGCCAGGGGCGCGATGAGCTGTTTGCCTCGGTCGAATTCTTTGACGGCTTTCCCTTGAGAGTCGAGGTAGTGGAGCTCTTCCAGAGTGATCGACTGGGTGGCGCTGGTATTGCGCACGCTTAAGGTGATGGCCAGGAGCAGGGGCCGTCCATCTCCGTAAAATGTGTGAGAATAAACGGGTACATAGAGACGCTGACCATACACCGGCTGAGGCGCGGAAAGTTCTCGCGCCATCCACACGGGGGAGGCGGAGGGCTCCGGCAGACCGGCTCCGGGGCGCTCGGGGGCACTCGCATCGGTGGATGCGGGACCGCTCACCGGTGCCAGGGCCTGGAGAGGTTGGGGAGGTGGCTCACTTTCGGTGCCTGTGCAAGCGGCGACGCTCAGCAGCAGCCAGGGGATGGATGATCGCATGGGCAGCTCTCCCGTCGGTGGAGTCGAGGCTAAGGGCGAGGAATCCTCTTCTAAGGGCTCGAGGGAATATAACATGGACCCGCGCGTGTGCTGATCGGGAAGCGCTCATCACCGGAAAAAGCAGCTCGTGCTCCGCAGACTGAGCCGAGGGTGTCTCACGCGCACGAGAAAAAGCAGAAAGAGTGCTTGTGACTTCTTTTAAAATAGAACTATAATTGATACAGTTATTAGCAGGCGCGGTGTCTGTGCTCTTCTCACAACGATGATCCACAAAGGAGTCCTTCACATGAGCGATACCTCTTCTCAAGCCTCTTCGTCCAAGCTGATCTGGGCGGGTCGGGTGATGTCGGCATTGCCGAGTCTGATTCTGGCGGGAAGTGCCGCTGCAAAGCTCACCTCGTCGCCGGAGATGGTGGAGAATTTCGCCAAGATGGGTTTTCCTCCGGGCTCGATGCTGACCATCGGCATCGTGGAGGCGCTGAGCCTGCTGTTTTACTTGGTGCCTCAGACGGCGGTGTTGGGGGCGATCTTGATCACGGGTTATATGGGAGGTGCCGTGGCAATTCATGTGAAGCAGGCGGAGCCGATCTTTCTTCAGGTGGGCATTGGTGTGCTGGCGTGGGGAGGGCTCTTCCTGCGGGACGCGCGTCTGCGGGAGCTGCTGCCTCTGCGGAAGCTGAGCTGAGCGGCCCTTGATCATCGCCGTCAGGGGCTGATCTTGACGGTGGCTTGAATGCTCTTATCGGCGAAGCGGGCTTGAATGGCGGTGGAGCCTGCGCCGACACCCACCACTCTTCCTTCCGAGATCGTGGCCACCCGTGGATTCACCGAGCGCCAGTTGACGGCGGAAGTGACATCTCCCGTGGAGCCATCAGCGAACGTGGCTTGAACCCGTAACAGACGAGAACCTCCGAGAGGCAGCTTCACCACGGAATTGTCGAGCTGAAGGGCGCTGACCTTGAGGCCAATGGAGGATGGTCCGCTGGGTTCATCTTGCAGAGGCCCGAGCTGCATGCCGGGATGCAGGGCGTACTCACCTCTTAACAGGGCCTTGCCGGTCTGTGATGGCAGGGCCACCATGATGATCAAAGCCACCAATGCCAATCCGTATTTAATGCGTGTCATCCGTTTCATGGCCGCTTCTCCTTCAGAGCTTGTTGAGGAATCGTTTGACACAGGATCGGAGTGTGGCCACAAAATCTTGAGCACCTAAACCCACGCGAACACATGTTTTTTCAGCACAAATTGACCCCTGATTATTTATTAGAAAGTATCTCTTGAACGAGCACGCTCGGTCGAACGACCGCCCGAGCGGGGACTCAAGCGGGGACTCAAGCGGGGACTCAAGCGGGGACTCACGCGGGGATTCGAGAGATGCTCCTCTCGCTCAGGAGAAGCGGGAGAAGTCTGGTTTTCGTTTTTGGAAGAATGCCTGGAATGCTTCCGTGGCTTCGGGGCTGCGCAGGCGTGCGTCGAAGAGGCGTCCTTCCACTTCGATGGTTTCTTGTACCGCTTGAGAATCGGCACGGCGGAGCAGGCGTTTGGACTCCCGCACAGCACCGGGGGGGAGCTGATTAAAACGTTCGGCCACCGCGCGGGCATGCGCCACCACCTCTTCGGCGGGCAGGACAGCGTTGGCGAGCCCGAGGGTCACGGCTTCGGCGGGCAGGATGGGCTCTCCGAGCAGGAGCTTTTCGGCGGCTTTAAGCGGCCCCATCAGGCGGGGAACGAGCAGGCTGGAGGCGAACTCGGGCACCAGTCCCAAGCTCACGAAGGGCATAGAGAGGCGTGCTTTTTCTGAGAGATATACCAGGTCACAGTGGAGGAGCATGGTGGTTCCGATGCCGACAGCGGCGCCGGTGACGGCGACAATGACCGGCTTATCGCAGCCGGTGAGCGCGCGCATAAACTGAAAGACGGGGGAGTCGGTGGGGGACTGTTCGGAGGGGGCTGGCCACGCCATAAAATCTTCCAGATCGTTTCCAGCCGTGAAGATCCCGGGCTGACCGGTGAACAGCAGGGCTCGCACGGCGGGGTTGGCTTGTGCGTCGAGCACGGCATCTCGCATGGCCTGATACATGGCGACGGTGATGGCGTTTTTCTTCTCGGGCCGGGCCAGCTCGATGGTGGCGACGCCGTTGAGAAGGTGGGTCTTGATGCTCATCTGGGCTCCCTTTAAAACGAGGTGATGGACACTGGGTCTAAGGTTATAACCCCGAAGTATGCGATTGCCTACTTTTGTGATGGGAGAGGCTGGAACAAACACAACCCCGCGCTCCTCGGGAGGCGGGGGATGTGCTCGACGTGTCTTTTGGGGTCGCGGCGTTCAGGACCAGCCCACCGAAGAGTATGAGCGGAGCTGGGCGAAGTGTCGGGCTCAGCGGTTGTAGCGGCCCATCATGATGGAGCGGGTGGTGGTGGTGTAGTAGCTGCTCCCGCTGGAGGTGCTCCAGGTGTGGCCGGTGACTTCGCCGCCGTTGTTGACGTAGAGGCGGATGGTGCCTTCGCCGACACCTTTGTCGTGTGCGCCATTGGCTTCGGCCATATAGCGGGTGTCACCGGAGCCGTGAAAGGCGGCTCGAGTCGATCACCTTCAGCTCATACTGCGAGGTGTTGGCGATCACGGGGGCGGTGGCGGTGCGAAGGGCCGGGGTGCTCGACACGATCATCACATGGCCGCTGTTGGTGCAGGTCTTGACGGAGCCACAGGCCACCTCCGTGCAACCAGCGTCATTGTAGGCCAGCGCCAGCACGTCTCCGACCTGAAGCTCGGCAATGTCGGTGATGCGGATGAAGCCATCTTCATCCTCGATGGCATCATGATAGGTATTGGCGATGGGGCTGGAGCAGCCCAACCAGCCGGTCAGGTCTTCGTCGTAGGCTTTCACCAGCAAGGAGGTGAAGAAGCTCGAGCAGCGGGAGCGGTTATAGCTCTCGGTGTTGCCGTCGTAACCCTTCCAGCGCACTTCGGTGGGGTTGCTCTCGTAATCGTTTTGAGCGGGGCTGATGGTATTGACCAGCAAGCGGGCCCAGTCCAGATGGGTCACGGGGTCAGCGGCCCGTGCTTCAGAGGGCATCAGCGTGGAGGTCAGCAGCAGGCTTGTCATCAGACCAATCAAGGTGGATTTCATGGCAGAGATCGAAAACATGAGGTGCTCCCGTTGTCATTAAGGTCTATATGAAGCGGCAGTGTTCGGTAAGGGCTCTGCCCTCTTCGCCGCTCGACACGCTGGATAAATGCAACCCCTGTGCCATCACCCCAAAAGATTTAAAATCGTCCATCGAATGGTGTAACCATCCGTTTTTCCAGTCGTATTCCCAAACAAGCCTCTCTGATCTCAACGGTATGAAGGTGTGTGCTCATCTGTGTGCTCATCTGTGTGCTCATCTGTGCGCTCATCTGGTCGCACATGTGCGCTCGTCTGTGTGTGGGGGGCGGCATCGGCTCATCGGAGGGCTGCCAGTGCTCGTGGATGCGGGTGTGAGCGGCCTCATCATCGCTCCGTCTTCCAGCACCTGAGCATGCGGCCTCCATTTTCCGGTTGTACGCGGCTATTGGGGGAGGCTGTGGCGCGTGTTCACCTATTTTTGCGGAGCTGCTGCTGACTCCGACACCGAAGCGAAACCTGGCATGAATGTTGGACGTTGCTTGGCAGCGTCCTTACAACGGACGCAAACACCCGGTCTCAGTGACCTATCAAGACATCATGCTTTGAGGAGCTTTAGATATGTATCGCAATACCCGTAAGACCCTGCTCGCCCTACCACTTCTCACGCTGGTGAGTGGCTGCCAATGGAATGATGACCCTGCATCAGAAGCTCAGCCGAGCTCCGTGGAGGATTCCGCAGGAACGGCATCACGGCCTTCGGCGGATAAGTTGGAGCAAGCTTTTCCCGGACAAACGGGCGCTTTAAAGACGGCCATCCTCGTGGACACCGACGGCGAGGAGACGGAGATCACCTACGAGGTGATTAATGGCCTCGCGGTGTATCAAGGAGACATCATCCTGGGCAAAGAAAGTAAGCTCGAAAGCCAACTCCAGGGCGCTGGCATCGAGCTGAGGACTCAGCATTGGCCAAATCGTGTGGTGTATTACGCCATCGATCCGACGTTGCCGGAGAAAAGCCGTATCTCCGACGCGATTGTGGAGTGGGAGGATAACACGGACATGGTCTTCGTTCAGCGGACCAATCAGAGCAACTACGTCTATTTTACCAACAGCAGTGGCTGCTCCTCGAGTGTCGGGATGGTCTCTGGCCGTCAAGACATCTACCTCACGACGGGCAAGGACTACTCGGAGATCCGTGGCATGGCGATCTCCAAGAGCAATGACTGGGTGTATACGTGGTACAGCGATGGCATGGTGTCGGCTGGCGGGAGCCGAGCACTGGATAACCAGCTTGCTCAGTATGCGTTCACCCTGCCTTCAGGTTATGTGGTGTCGGACCTCCTTGACGTGGCCATTGCTCCGAATGGCGACAAGGTCTATGCATTCTATCAAAATGGGAAGTACAGTGTCGGCACCAGTGCAGACCTGGATTATTACGCGCAGCCGCAGAGTTACGCCCTTCCCGCAGGCTACAGCAGTGCAAACATCGTCGGGATGGACTTCGCCAGTACCGGCAAGTTGTATGTATGGTACACAAATAACAAGAGGAGCATCGGAACAGCGTCGGATCTGGACGCCTATGCCCTTCCTTCGTCGGTCGCTTCGGACATCCCGCTGTCAAATGCGGTGGGGATGGGCATTGCGGGCTCCACGGATTATGTCTACTCTTGGTATCTCTCGGGAACGGGTGCGACGGGCTGGAGTGGGAATCTCAACGCCTACGATGACGCTTATGATTATGCGACGCCGGGTCACTGCTCAACCGGGTCGGTCATCCACGAAATTGGGCATGCCATCGGGCTGTATCATGAGCAGAGCCGATGTGATCGGGACAACTTTGTGACGGTGAACTGGGAGAACATCACCGACGGTAAGGAGCACAACTTCGACAACTACTGCGGCGCGGAGGGCCGAGACCTCGCTTCTTACGACTTTGACTCCATCATGCACTATGGCTCCTACTCGTTTTCGTCGAACGATGGGCCCACGCTGGTCAAAAAGGATGGGTCCACGTTCACAGCGCAACGGGATGGGCTGAGTGTGAAGGACATCCAATCGGCAGCGGAGCTCTATGGATTCTCGCCTGCGGGCGGGCGAACGTCGGCGAATGTGGTCGGCATCGCCATCGGAAGCAATGACTATGTGTACTCCTGGAATGACGACGGAAAGGTAAGCTACGGGAACAGCTCCGATCATGATGCGTATAGTGGAACATACAGCTATACGCTCCCGCCAGGTTTGACCACGGCGAATATCGTCGCCATGTCCATCGCCAAGTCCACAAACAAGGTCTATACGTGGTACAACAACGGCAAGATGAGCGTCGGGACGAGCTCGGATCTTGACTACTACCAGGGGCTGACCAGCTACTCGCTCCCGTCGGGATATAGTGCAGCTCAGCTCGCTGGGATCGGCATCGCACCCGGAGGTGATAAGGTCTATGCGTGGTATACCAATGGCTACATGAGCATCGGAAACAGTGTGGATCTCGACGCTCATAAGGGTCCGACGATGTTCTCGCTGCCTCCGGGCTTGAGCGCCAGCGACTTAGTTGAGGTAGATATCGCGGCTTCTACTTCTTACGTCTATGCTTGGTTCAAGAACTACAGCGTGACGGTCGGCACCAGCAACGACCTCGATGCGTA
Source organism: Myxococcota bacterium (assembly GCA_046075485.1). Lineage (GTDB taxonomy): Bacteria > Myxococcota_A > UBA796 > JAJRTE01 > JBJTQF01 > JBJTQF01. Next base: position 7,900 of record JBJTQF010000152.1, read on the forward strand.
CCAAGCCGCATGGTGAAAACCCCTGGATAGGAACCCGCGCTTTGGATGAAGCGCCTGATGGAATGAGGAGCGAGATAGATAGGCCAAAGATAGGACGGGCTCCGGCGCAAGCAGCATTTTTGTAGAGGCGCTGGAGAAGGGCTCAGGTGATGTTGCACTCCACAAGGGTCTGAGCCTGCTGCGTCAGCTCGTCCAATGAGCCAAGCAGTGCCGTCGGAATTAAGGCGCGGAGCTGCTCAGGGCGAGATAGACGCTCCAACACACTCGGCAGTGTTGCAGGAATCCGCTTAAAACGAAGCTCGACCGTCAGCAAGAGGTGGTCGCGGGCAGCCCGAACTTCTCCCTCCGCTCTTCCCCTCTCAATTCCCTTCTCAATTCCCTTCTCAATTCCCTCCGCTCTTCCCCTCTCAATTCCCTTCTCAATTCCCTTCTCAATTCCCTCCGCTCTTCCCCACTCAATTCCCTTCTCAATTCCCCTCTCAATTCCCTTCTCAATTCCCTCCAACAGCCCTACCTTCTGGCCCTTTAAATAGCTCTCGTGATTCGAAAGCGCCTGCTCAAAGGCCAGCGTGATGCGCGCACTCTCCGAGAGCATCTCGGGTGAGATATAACTCGATTGTAGTGTCTCCATACTGCGGCTCTCCGAAAATAGGGTGTTGATCCAGAGCAAATCCATGCTCCGTCCATGCTGGAGAAGAAGCCCAAGCGCCTCCTTCAAGAAGGGCCGACCTCCCATCACATGCAACCATGCCGTGTCCAGCCGGAGCGGCAGGCGCAAGAGATCGATATGAACCACCTCATAGACATGATAATGACGTCGAACGCCCGGTTCAACCTCAATCCATGCACCCACGCCAAAGGCACGCGCCAGCGCCCGGCGCGGCGTCCCCACCGTCACCACAAGCTGCAACATCGGCAATATGGGCGCTCGCGGCCACGGAAGCGGCAGCTTCTCCAACGACAAAAAACCCTTCGCACGGGCATGCCACAACGCCACCTGCGTCGGTCGAGCCGAAAAGAGCTCCACCAACGTCATCCGCTCCCGCACCAACACCCCCAAGAGCCCCGACTCCAACGGAAGCGGAGGCCCCGGCCTGATCAACATATCCGTCCGAAAGCTCGGGGTGTGCTCCACCTCCGTCTCAATCTCTCGCGGACCCGCCAACAACCGCAAGACTCGCTTTCCATGCAGATCCCGCGCCCGCGCTGGAACCTCAACCCCCGAGGACGAACCCGGTAAGCGCTCCTCAAGCCCCGAGGACGAACCCGGTAAGCGCTCCTCCGACGGAAGCGAGCCCAGCTCCGCCTTTGGCATGGCTTCTAACAACGCCGTGTCTCCAGACGCGGCACTCTCCAAAACAGACATGCAGACCTCATCGGATGGATACCCTCACGTTACCCTAACACATCCGCTGAGGTTTGTCACTTCCGTCAAGGGTGAGATTTCTGGCAAGACGAGAGAATCGCGCCCACGCTCGACGGCTCTAAGGGCAGAAGCCTCCCCGAACTCACCACCTCATGCTCCGGCGAAAACCACCGCCGCAAATCCCCCACCAAATACGTGGAGCCCGTCACCACCACCCGCCCCTCATGCGCTCGCCAGGCCGCTTCAACCGCTTCACGCGGATCAATCCACGCACTCGCCGAGAGACCCATCCCGCGCGCGCGCTCCAGCAACGCCCAAGGCCCAAAGAGCTTACGCGGCACCGCCAGCGGCCTCGTCACATACAAATGCTCAAAGGTCCGGCCCAAGCGAGATAAGATCGCCTCCACATCCTTGTCACTCGCCACCGACACCACCACACCTCCCCCCCTGCCCTCCAGCGCCTCCCAGTGCCGACACAACCCCTCAATCTTGTCTCCGTTGTGCGCCATGTCCAACCACAGACGCCGTCCCCCCTCCAGGATGACCCGCTCCAGCCTCCCCGGTAGAAAAACCGTCGCAAAACCCTCCACCACCCGCTCAGGATGCAGCTCAAAACCCATCACCGCAGCCACCTCCAACGCCGCACAGAGCGCCAACGCCGCATTCCGCTGCTGATGCTCCCCCATCAACCCCGAAGCAGGCACCTCAATACTCCCCCGAGGCGTCTCCAGCCATAGCCTCCCCGCCTCACGCGCCAAACCCAGCAACGGCGCTTCGTGCGCGGATGCTCGTGTGAGCTCCGCTCCACAAGAAGTTACTGCCCGAGTCTCCTCCGGACCCAGCCGCCAGAGCGGAATGCCCACCCGCCGCGCCTCCGCCAGCAGCTCCGCCTCCGCCTCGGGACGTAAGGTGCCCGTCAACGCCAAGCTCCCCGGCTTAAAGATCCCCGCCTTGTCACGGGCTATGCTCGGGATGTCCGGCCCCAAGAGCTCCTGATGATCCAGCCCCACCTCGGTCACAATCGCCACCAGGGGCGCCGGGATCAGGTTCGTTGAGTCCAGCCGCCCCCCAATCCCCACCTCGATCAGCGCCAGCTCCACCTCGTGCGCACGAAAGGTCTCGAGCGCCAGCGCAAAGAGCAGCTCGTGAAAGGAAGGCAGGCCAAAAGGACCGCTGCGATACTCCTCCTGCACAAAGGGCTTGAGCTTGTCGATCCCGTCGAGCCAGCTTGCCAGCGGAATCAGGCCGTCTCCCAGCATGATGCGCTCCAACGGCGTGCTGATGTGCGGTGAGACATAACTCCCCACCCGCCGACCATGCAGATGCAACAGCCGATGCAAGTGCATCACCGTGGAGCCCTTGCCACTCGTCCCGGTCACATGCACAAAACGTAAGTCCCGCTCAGGATGGCCCAGGAAATCCAGCAGCCGCCGACAACGACTTAACCCCACCGCCTCCCCCACCCGCACTCCTACCGGCGCTCCAACAGAGTCGGTCGGAGGCCGCATCAGCCGTCGCTCCGGCTCCAGGGACAATAAGGCTTCGAGATAGGTCACACTGTGCCGATAACGGCTCCAGTCCGTCAGGTGTTCAGCAGTCATGAGAGCTCTTTAGGTTGGATAAACGCTCGAGATGCGCTCCGTAAAGTGGATCGGTCGGGATGTTGTCAGACATCGACCTTGCAGGTGCTGGTTTTTTACCACGGTCATCTCAGCGCAGGTGCTCGGTCAGCAGGTGCTCGTTCAGCCGGTGCTCGGTCAGCAGGTGCTCGGTCAGCAGGTCGTGGTCGAGGCTCGGCGTTAACGCACACGGGCCGTCAAGATGTCGTTGCGCAGGTCCAGCCCTTGTTTCGCCTGTCCCGCCGGGCGTGGTGCCTCTTTCTTAAACGGATTTAAGGTGTACTCCACCCCAAAGCTGAAAGAACCCACCGGGAACACATCATTGACCACGTAAAACGCAGGAATGTTTCGACCCAAGATGATATACGAGTAGTTGACATACACCGTCATGGAGGGCATGGGCTTAAACATGGCCCCCAAACCAAAGCGGAGATAGTCCTCCTCCATGTCGGTCAACAAGTTGCCCGGGTCTCCGTTGACCTGGTAGCTCGAGTCCTGCTGATACTGCAAGACCGTAAAATAGTCGTCAATGGGACGACCTTTGGTCATATTGACCGCATTCAAGTTTGTGAAGAGCAAGACCGAGCGATTGAGGAAATAGCCCATCGAGAGGTCCACAAAGACCTCATCTCCTGGCCCGGTGACAGCCAGCTCTTGACAGCCGCCATCCAACCCATCGCCGTCGTCGAGGCTACAATCCGCCGAGGCCGGACCATAGGTCACAAAAGCCGGGTTTGGATATGGAAAACGAATGCGATACCCAAAGCTGAAGTCATAAAAGAGCTTCCGGCGAAGGGCCAAGCCCCCCAACAAGGTCTTAAACTCGAGATCCGGCTGCCCGTTGCCCGGCGAAGAAAACTCCGTCGGAATATAGTTGCCCGGCAATTTTAAGGCTCCCCCAAAGGAGATCAACACCGGACCATCCGAAAAACGCCAGCGACCTCCCAGCCGAGAATCCCCCAACACCAGGGCACTGCCCACCGTCGGGGTGCGATAGACAAGCTGGGTCTCCGCCGAGAGGGTCAAGTTCTCCAACACCCCAAACTCACCCCGAAGCCCGGTGCTGGAGAGGAAAACATCTCCGAGCTCTGGACGTTCGTTGCCAATCTGAGGCTCCTGGAATGCTTCGTAGCTGTTGTAGAGAAAGCGACTGCAAGGCTTTCCTCCACAGGTTCGAGCGCCGTCATAGTAGTACCAATAGCGGTTATAGGGCTCGAGTCCTTCATACAACAGCAGAGAGATATCACCCGGGGCAAGGGTATCGGCCTCAGCGCGCACTTCCGAAGGGGCGAGCGCCCCCACGGTCAGGCACATCACCGAAGACAGCAGCAGCAGAGAGCACAGCTTCGAGCCTCGAGACAAGGTCGTCGGGTCGGTGGCTCGAGCGCGTGGGTCTCGAGCCGGGCTCTGGAGCGTCATTTACTGGCCTCCTCCCCCTGGCTGGCGGCGACGGCCTTCCGCTTCACGGTGTAGAAGAGCTCCACCGTTTTGGGCGAGAACAAGCTGGGGTTGACGTCGATGGTCGGATCAGAGTCGATGGCGCGCTGGAAGTGGTCTTTGGCCATATCCGGCTCCGCCAGCACATGATAGATGATGCCCAGGATCACATGGGTCTGGGCCACATGATACTTGGACTTGAGCTGAGGCAGGGCTCGCTCGAGGTAACTCTTGGCCCCGTCGAAGTCTCCGTCGGCGAAGAGCTCCGAGCCGAGGTTCATCAGTCGTTCGACTTTGGGGTCTTCGTCCACCACTGCATGCAGACCATAGACTGTATAGATATAGTCCATGATGCCGGCGAACTCAGCGGTGCCGGGCTCGATCTCTTCGTTTTTGACGCGGGTGGCGAGACACCACTGGATCTGCTTGGCCAGCTCGTTCTTGCGCTTTGCGAGGGCGTCTCGGCGGAGCGGCAGCTTGGTCTCGTGGCAGGCCACGCAGTTTTTGCCGTCCTTGCCGACATACTCGTCGGTTGAGTAGATCAGCTTGCCCAGCTCAAAGGGCGAGAGTTTTTTGTTTTTGGGGAGACGAGGGCTGTTGAGGGTCTTAGACGCCTGGGTCTCCCCCTGCACCGCCGTCAGACAGAAGAGCGCCGCCGCGCCCACCACGAGCATTCGTTGCCAGATGTTCATCGGTCTTACTCCACCCATCATGAGGCGCTAGCGGGCTCGCTGGCAGTTCTGATCCTGATCCAGCCGGAGCTGAACACGTCGCTGCTCGCCGGGCTTGAGCACCACTTCGGTGGAGCAGGCGCCCAAGTCGGGATTGACGACGCGGATCAAATATTTGCGAGGCACCAAGTTGTTCATGTGAACGGGGGTATAGCCCCACTTCTCGCCGTCCACGTACACCACACCATAAGGATATGCATTGATATGCAGCTCAGCGGGAGCGGTCGGGCTGATCTCAGCCGTTCCCTTGAGGCGCGAGATGGCCTCAGAGGCTTCACGGGAGCTGGGATCGAGCTCCGCCACGCGGGTATACATCGTGAGGGCTTCCTGGATGCGGCCTGCTTTCTCCATTTCGCGGGCTTTGGCCAAGTTGCGGGTGGCTCGTTCGATGTTGGTAACTTCGGTGACGGTCTCGGTACGCTGAATGCCCTCCACTTTGGCCACCGTGACGGGCGCAGGGGGTGGAGCCACCACGGGCGTAGGGGTCGGCGCAGGGGTGGGCTTCACCACCGGGATCGGGGTCGGCGCAACCACTACCGGGATCGGGGTCGGTTTGATCTCGGGATTTTTGGCGACCACCACGGTCTCCGGCTTGGGGGTGGGCTTCACCACCGGCTGCTCCGGCTTGGGGGTCGGGCGCAAGGAGATGGTGGTGGTGGTGTCGGGCACTTTCACCGGAGACTGAACCACGGGCTCTGGAGCCGGGGTGGGTGCGGGCAGGGCTGGGGTCGGCTCTGCCGGTTTGGTGTTTTTGCCGATCTTGATGGTCACCGGGGTGGGTGCTGCCTCGGGCGCTTGGGTGGCCACGGGGCTGGGCTGGGTCGCCAGGGTGCTGTTGTCGGGGATCGAGCGGATGTAGAAGATCAACATCAGCAGCAGCAGGGCCAATCCCACCAAGCCCATGAGCACTTTCATGTCTCGATTGGGGCCGGTCGGAGGTTTGGGAGCGGAGGCCACGGTTGCGGTTGCAGGGGCAGCACTGCTGGCACCCGAGCTGCTGGCACCCGAGCTACTCGGTGCCACTGGTGGGGTCGCAGGCGCGCTCGCACGGGCGGGCACGGGAGGCGCGACGGGCCGAGCGGGTTCCGTCTTGGGTGCGGTCGGCGGCGGGATGAGGGGATCGTCTTGCTCGGAGGGGGTCTTCAGCCCGGTCAGCGACACGGCGGGGTTGGTCTTGGCACCGGTGGCTCGCACGCTGGGGTTGGTCTTCACGCCAGGGCTGGTGAGGTTTCCGCCTTCGGGTCGAGCGGTGCTGACGGAGGCGGCGGCGGCGGCGGCGGCGGCGACGGCCACTCCTGCTAAGCCGGAGGGCTCTGCTTTGAGGCCCTCGGGGGCTCTGCGGGGTGTTGGGAGGGTGGTCTCGGGATCCTGTGTGCCCATTGGACCGACGGCGGTGGCTTCTCCTGGTTCTGGTACGGGTGGAAGCTCTCCCTCTTCTTCTGCTTGGGTGAACATGGCCATCACGTCTTTTTCGATGAAGCGCTTGCGGTCTACCGGCTGAAACGAGATGCCGAAGTTTCCGCCTTTAAATCGGCGGATCAAGTTCAGGGAGTCTTCCCACTCGAGGGCGCCGACTTGTGCGTCGATGAGCCGCCCCTCTTTGAAGTAGAGGTTTCCGCGTCGGCCTTCGCTCTCGACGGAGACGATGCTGTCTTTTCGTCCCATGTAGAGGAGCTGGAGGATGTCGCGTAAGAAGGTAGGATACAGATCGCCGCGATAGAAGCGTCCTTCTTCGTCGCGCACATCTCGCTGGAAACGCACGAAGCGCCCACGAGATGCCAGCAAGTTGAAGAGCTTCAGCGACAGATCGGTGGCTTTGAGGGGCCATAACACCGACTCATCGGCCTGGGTCTGGAGGGCCTCCACCGTATCGGCATCGGTGGAGGACGAGATGATGGCGATGCGGGGCATCTCCAGCAGTCCCTCGTATTGACCCAGGGTGTCAAAAAAGCGGGTGACGTCTGAGCGAGACTGAAGATCGATGATCAGGGCATGCGGGGATGAGGTCGCCAGCGCCCGCTCCAGATCTTCGGGCGAGGTGATGTTATAGACCTTCACACCGCGCTGTCGATAATAGGCGCTCAGCTTCTTCAGGCCCGAGTGCAGCTTGCCCAGAAAGTATAAGGTCAGGCCGTTTGACGCCTGGTTCTCAGGGGCTTTCTCCACGTTCGTATCACCTCCGAGCGCATCATCGGCGAGTTGACGCGCGTCGTCCCACATACACACTTCAACGGCGGGCACCCTCTTGAGGGCTGGCCCTTGATCCAGGGCTTCATTCTCCGGTTATAGCACCCCCTATAAATCATTGTCAATCGGCGCTTCTCTCCGAACCGGCGGTGCCCGTGAAAATCCTCCTGACCAGATCAGGGTTTTTGAGTTTGCCAGTCTGGGGAAAGGTTTCAGATCTGACACACCCTCTGCTCTTTCTTCCCTTGCTGAACGCCAGCAATCCGACATGCCTTCCGTGGAAGACGCCTGCACCTCGCTCCTGTTCGTGCCGTTTTCCTCCAGCGTTGCCTGACTTCCCGCGTTTTAATGAAAAGGTTACAATTCATTTTGATATAGAACATTCTTGCGAAAGAGGACGATACACCCGCATAATAGAAACATCAGGCAGCCAGGGAACCTCTTCGACCCGCCTCCGATCCAGATCCGAGCGGGTCTCATTCGGGACAGAGGTCTTCGCCTCTCGACCTCCCTGGATCCACTCAGGCTTGAAAGGACGCCCATGCACCATGCCCTCGCCCCGACCCTCCCAGACTCAAACGCGCTGGGTGCCTCCACGCTGGAGCCACGAGCCCTTCGCCCGGTGCTCCGCCAGCGTCTGGAGCGTGCCGCCCACTGGCTGGAGCTCTATGGCCTGCTGCTGAGCTGGCGTCCTTCTCCCGCCCAGCTCGACGCCGTACCGCTTGCGACGGAGTCCTTTCGAGTGACCCTTGAGGCCCTTGTGACCAAGCCTCAGCTCCTGCCCCTCAGCCTGCACACCCGCGCCACCCTCTGCAACCTGCTCCACGAGGTAGAAGCGCAAGAGCTGAGCAGCTTCATTCAGGCGTTGCTGGAGCACGTCGCCCTCTCGCTTGAGCCCTCTCTTCAGCTTGCCTTGCTGGATCCGCTCCAGCGTCCGCACTATCAGGCCATGCTGGAGCATTATGGCCTGGAGCAGCGCCCTTTCCAGGAGATCCTGAGTGCGCGTGAGCTGCGTCAAGCCCTCGCCTCAGAGACCCGCGAACGTTCGGTGGTGCGTCGGCGTAAGCTCTCCGCCTGAGCGTCGGAGGTCGCATCGGGGTGAGACGCCCGTGGTGGCGGTGGTGTCCTGTGATGCCGCCTGGGTTTGACATCAGCCCCTTCTTCTGCACCCGATAGAACCGCGACGGCGGCCCTCTCCCGCCACACAGGAGCCTTTCATGGAGCTGGCCCATTTTCTGGCTCGAATTCATGCCGCATCCGCCGACGAGCTGGCCGAGATGTTGCGACAATTGCTCGAGTCTCCTGAGCAACACTTGGAAGCCTTCTGGGTTTTTGTGCCCGAGGTGACGATGCTTTTTTCTCAGCTCTTGCTCCAGCAGGATGCCAGTGGTGCCGCTCGACTGGCGCAGGCGCTTGAGCCCTTACTGGGCCACGCCATGAGCTCCTTGTCGGATGCCCAGAGCCCACTCGCTCAGCTTCGCCAAGAGCAGGGGCAGAAAGTCTCCTGGTTGCTGGGACGGCTGGAGATGATGACCGTGTTGGCTCGTCGCCTTGAGCGAGCCGCACAACAGAGCTCCGAAGGCGGCAGCTCTGAAGAACAAGCTCAGCGCGCGCTCCTGCGGGTGCTCCTGCGCACGGGACCGGTGAGCCTCAAGCTCTTGTGGGGGGAGCTGAAGGAGCAGCAGCCGGAGTCTCACGAGACCGCCCAAGCCCTCCGCCTGCGGCTGGCCATTCTGGTAAGGCAGGGATGGGTGGAGACCCAGACCCGTCGAGGTCGTCAGCTCGAGTATGTGGTGACCTCGGCTGGGCGGCAATGGTATCAGGCGGGCCCTCCGTGGCTGAGCCATGTGGAGGCGGTGTATCGGACCCATCGCCAGGGTCTCCAGGAGCCGCTGCTTCCCTTTGCGGCGGTGTTACGAAGCTGCTTTCAGGCCGTCGATGCCGAGACATCCCTCGAGCCTGCATCATAATGGGATCTTAGTTGTCGCCAGCCGTCGCCGTATGATAGGAATACACATGGCTTAACCCTCATCTGTTCCAGGGAGGCTCTGTTGGAACTGCGTACCTTCTGCTATCTTGATGTTCTTCAGCCCCAGCTTGCCGCCTTTATTGCGACGGTAGCCCGTGGTTTTCTGCCCCTTGAGAACCAAGCTTCACTTTTTGTCGAGGTTGCACCGGGTCTGTCCGTGACCGGTATCACCGATGCGGCGCTCAAGGCCACCTCCGCCATCCCCGGCATGGAGATCGTCGAGCGAGCCTTTGGTCTGCTGGAGCTGCACTCCGACGACCAGGGACAGGTGCGTGCCGCCGGAGAAGCCATCTTGGACCGCCTCGGCCTTGAAGAAAAGGACCGGCTCAAGCCTCGTATTGTCTCCTCGCAGGTGATCACGGGGATTACGGGACATCATGCGATGATCATCAACCGGTTTCGGCATGGCAATATGATCTCCCGCAACCAGACCTTGTATGTGTTGGAGGTCCATCCGGCAGGATACGCAGCCCTGGCCGCCAATGAAGCTGAAAAAGCCGCTCCGATTGAAGTGCTGGAGGTGATCACCTTTGGCGCATTCGGACGTCTGTATCTGGGAGGCGGCGAAGCAGAAATCGCTGCCGCTGCTCAAGCTGCGGTGGCTGCCCTCGAGGCCGTCACCGGTCGAGAGAACCCGGGGCCTCCTCCGCTGATCATGTAAGACGCCCCCGGATGTTGTCTACCAAGCTCGTTCCTCAAGTCCGCTCTTTGGGCGGACATTTTCCCTGTCACGCTTCTGAAGGCGATCACTGAGCTCACGCCAACGTGAAGCGCCTCCGCTGCTGAGCCTCCACCCAAGGTTTCAAATGTACGATGTAAAAACCCCGCTGGTTTACCCGCTGCTGATGGCTCCAAAATCGCACTTTCTGTTTTACATATCTCCCTACTTATTGGTCAACTAAACGAATCTTCAGAATACTCACAAACATTGTTCTTTACATTTATCTCTGAGTGAAACATCCGCTCAAAATGAACATCTTTAAAACGGAAGGATTCATTCTTATCAGGGGAGGCATGATTGTGACCACCATTGAAAAGTCCACTCCGCCCCCACAAGAGCCGATGACTTGTGCTCAGTGGGGCCAGCTTCTGTTCCAGGTTGAAAGCAGCATACGAAGACGCCGTATGGGGCTTTTAACAAGCCTTATGCGGCAGCTCTCGCCCGAAAACATGGTCTTGCTCCTGAGTACGCTCTCTGGACAGTTTATGAGAGACCTGCAATCCGAGCTCTTTGAGCTGGATCCGCTGGCTCTGCAAAACCATCTGAAGCTGCGACTGGGAGACTCCGAGCTGGCCACCGCGCTGAGAGAAGTCGAGCGCATCTCCGATCTGTTTCATCGCCTGCCTCCCGTCGAAGGCCCTGTCTCGACCCTGACCCTGCTCGAGATGCGCAGCTTAGCAGCCTCGGTGAGCCGTTATCAGCTCAACCTGGATGCCTTTTTGACCCAGCTTTTTCAGCAGCAGCATCCCGATACCTGTGCTCGACTTTATGCGCTGGTGATGGGAGAGAGCCCACTGGCCCTCCCTCAAGGGATGCTCATGGAGGCCCTCAGCCTGGTCACGGGGGTGGAGCTGGATGCCCTTCAAGCCAGTTATGCCCTCACACGCGACCTCGAGGACACCACCGAGCGCGCTCAGAAAGGACGTCGAGCGGTGGCTCAAGTCCATTGTCGCACGGGACGCCCCTTTACATTCATGCGCCGACAGCTCTTGACACAGCTTGAGCCGGTGCTCGAGGCCCCCGCCGCCAGCTTACGCATCGATGAAGAACCGCTGGGGCTGCGGGTGCAGATCCATCGTCGGCATGTGCTGGTACATCTGTACAGCGAGCGAGGACAAGATATCTCACGGGCCTTTCCCGAGGTGACCTCGGCGCTGGAAAAGGCCCTCAGCGGCACCGACGACCTGATCTTAGAAGGGATCCTGTACCGCGCCGATGGCAACGCCTCCAAACGCCGACATGCCCTCCAAGCGCGACTGCTGAGCCTGCCCCTCCGCCGAGGCGAGCCGCCGAAGACCGACACCAAGATGAATGTGCTGATCTCCGAGCTGCTCCGACAAGGACGAGAGGATCTCATGCTTCGGGGTGTCCAAGAGCGTCGTACCCGCGCGCGTCAGCTCCTGCGCTCGGTCGAAGGAGTCAAGATGCTCGATGCGCTGCCCCTGAGCACCCCGTCAGAGCTCAGCCAGCGTCTGAAGGCACTCACCACCGCCCACCAGAGCTGGAGCGCCACCGAGACCCTGGTGGCATACAACACAACGGCACCGTATACACCCGGAGTAGAAGGCTCGAGCTTCCAGCTTGGGCCTCGGCTTTATTCCCTGCTGCTGACAGGGGTGGAAGTGGGCAGCGACGGAACAGCTCCCACACTACGACTGGCCTGCATGCATGAGGGCCGCCCTGTACCCATCGGTCATACCCGCCTGAACAAAGAGCCAGCACTCGTGGACCTGTTGAAGAACCTCTTGGCACGACACACGCTGATTCAACACGATGGCCTTCATCTGCTGCGTCCCGGAATCGTGGTGGAGGCACGCGCCATGCGGCTCCGCAAAGCCACCCGCCGCCCCGCCGGAGTCGGCTTGGATGGGCTGGAGGTCATGGGTCTCCGCTTGGAGCTCCACGAAGAGCATGTCCTCTCACGCGAAGGTCTGATCCAGCTCGCCGAGGCGATGGAGAAGCTCGAGCTGCCCGCAGTCGCTTACGCCTGGGCCTCCGACAACAGCGGTTTCGACAACAGCAGTCAAGCCTCCAGCGAGATTTAGACTTTGAGAGAATCCTTCGCTCGGGCTAAGATTCGGGAGGGTGCGCCACCCCATCCATTTCCGACCGATTCGCCTGGAGCCACCATGCACTGCCCAAGCTGTCGCCATCCGTTAGAATCCCTCATCATCGAGCAGCGTCCCACCGGAGTCTGGCAGTGTCTGAAGTGTCGAGGTGCGTGGCTATATGCCCCCCAGCTCATGCCTCCGGCGGGATCGGTCTCGGCAGGGGGTGCGCCGCGTGGACTGTTGAGCGCAGGAGCAGCTCCCGGGATGGCCTCACCTCCGCTGAGCGGCATGAACAGCGCGGGAGGCGCTTGGGGAGGCCCGGCAGGGCTCGCGGAGACCCGTGGCTCACCCTGGCAGCCGCTGGGAGGTTCTATGGGCCTGCCAACAGCTCCGCCACCGAAACCTCCGTCTGGGAGACATCCTGCTCACCCAAACGCGGCGGGGGCTCCCGAGGACTGGGATCTCTGCTCGTGGTGTGGGAAGTCTGGGCCGGGTATGGCCAACAACTGCCGCCATTGTAATATCGAGCGCCTCCACTGTCCGCTCTGTGCCGGAATGCTGGTGGGGGCTCGTCGGATGGGGGTGCTGGTGGATATCTGCCAGCGGTGCCAGGGTCTGTGGTTCGAGAAGGGCAGGCTCGAGGCGCTCTTGGAAGCCTTACGCACGGGCATTCCAGCAGGAGGACGGCCCACGCCCACGGGCGAGCCTCCTTCGTTGCTTCAGCAGCTCGCCTCATTTTTGGAGGAGACCGAACCCAGTGTGTATTCGGAACGCAGCCGGGAGGAGGTCGGCATCTGGGATGCCTTTGCATCCTCGATGCGCTTTGGAGCACGCGGCAGCCGAAAGGTGGTCTACGACTTTTTGACGTTGCTGGGGGATCTCACGGGACCGGGAGGGCCTCGACGCTGAGGCTTTGGGCACGGAAAAGCCGGAGCCGCTGGCTTGAGGCGAGCACCGCTCCGGTGTGCTCTCTCAGATGCGCTCTCTCAGATGCGCTCTCTCAGATGCGATCTTGGTTGCTGGCGTCGTGGTCTTCGGTGCTATCGCCTCCAGCGGAGCCGTCATCGGTGTCGATCTCTTCGGGGTGGAGCCGTCCGAGAGGTCCGGGCATGGCGGCATCGGGCACCACAAACCCTCGGCGAGCGTTCTGAAGACAGGGGCGAGCGCCCAAGACGACGTCTCGGGGATCACGTTCGGTACGCACGGACATGAGCAATTTGGTAATCATGGTGGTATCTCCTGCAAGCTCAGGCTTAAAAATGGAGGGGGATTCTCTGATTTTGCAGGAATTCCTCCCCCCAGGCATGCCAAGTTTTATCAAGTGCGCTACTATAGAGAGGTTATGTCAGGACGGCTATTGGTTTCTTCCGTCGGAAGGTCTCCGCGTTGAATTCAGGGAAAAAGCGGCGTGGACCTCCAGATGCATTGAAGGCAGGGCAGGGCATGGAGCAGTTGAAGTCGGTGGCAATCTTAGGAGCCAGTGGCCATCTGGCGCAGGCGGTGCTCAAAAAGCTGGAGCATCAGGCCGGGCTGGAGCGGCTGCTGGGGGTGGATGTGGCCCCCCCGCTGCTTCATCCGGCCAAGCTGGAGTACATCGCGGGGGATCTCCGCCATGCGCCGCTGGAGAGCCTGTTCAAAGGCACGGAGACCCTGCTGCATTTGGCGGTGGCACCGCTGCTCCTGCGCCAGCTCGGACAGGTACAGGGTGTGCAGGAGTCCCTCAAACGAGTGGTGTATGCGGCTCGTACGGTGGGGATGAAGCGGGTGGTGGTGCTGACCTCCGGAGCGGCTTACGGAGCTCATGCGGATAACCCCATGCCCGTCCAAGAATGGCGTCCGCTCCGACCCAATCCCGGGAACCTGCTGGCAGAAGGCTGGTGCGCCATCGAACAGACCCTCGAGAGTCTCCGCTCGGAGCCCGAGATGCCGCTGCTGATCAGCATGCGCAGTGCATATCCGCTCGGGCCAGAAGTGCCACGCGATAGGCTCCAAGCACTCACGGCGGAGCATGTGCTCTTGCCGCTGGAGCCGCTGGCCCCCATTCAGTTGGTGCATACAGAGGACTTGGCGTGTGCGCTCCTGGCGGCGCTGTCGCAGGGGGAACGCCCGGTCTATCATGTGGCGGCGGCAGAACCAGTCACCCCTCGCACCCTGTTTGAGGCGGCGTCGGTGAGGGTGGTGTCACTGCCGCGCAGCATGCTGGAGATGCTCTCGGAGGCCAGTCATCGCTTGGGGCAAGGACGGGTGCTGCCAGACCTGCTCCGGCTGACCAGACATCCGCTGCTGCTCTCGACGGTCACCATCCGCCATGAGCTTCACTGGGAGCCGCGCTTTAATACCCTCGAGACGTTTTTGGACACCCGCCGCGCGCTCCGAACAGAACCCTGAGCTATCGTACATATGAAGGGATGAGGCTCAGCGAGTGGACCTCCCCGACAGCAGAGGGTGATGTGCTGCCTCAAATGAAAGTGGAGCGAACACAGAAGCGAGCGAGAGAACGTTCCAAGTCAGTGACAGCAGATAAAGCGTATGACGCCCAAAGAATCAGGGGATGGATGAGAAAGAAGGGGCTCAAAGCGGTGATCCCGGAGCGCAAGCGTAAAGCAGGCGCCAGACAGCGAAGGGTGGGGCGTCCGTACAAGTTGGACCGGGAACTGTACCGGAGGAGAAACGTGGTCGAGAGAAGCGTGGGCTGGCTGAAGGAGAATCGACGTTTGGCAACTCGATATGAAAAGTATGCAGTCCAATACCTGGCGATGGTTCACCTGGCATTCATCAAGCGATATCTAAAGGTGTTGACTCGTTGATTTCTGTTTTGAGAGACAGTGCCTAGTGCCTGCATACCATACCCACCTCAGCCAGTGTTTCCTGCCTCAAAGCGGGGATAAGCACGGTTCTGTTCGTCTGCCCTCACCCACGCAGCGCCATCACATGAGCGGTGATCAACGTGGTGCCCACACCCCACAGCACACCCGCTCCCGCCAGGACTTGCTGCGAGGGCTCCGCTGCATACAAGCTGGGCATCCAGGTCAGTGCCATCCCATCACACAGCGCTGCACAGGCCGTCGCAAAGGTAAAACCAGGGACGAGCTGCGCCGACGAGAGCTTCGCCACCTTCTGAATCAACACCACCAGCCCATATCCGGCTGGAATCGTTCCCACAAAAGTCAGCACCCCGACCGAGCCCCCAAAGATCCCCAGCGGGAGCGTATACCGAAAGACCATCGCAAACGCAAACCAAAATACAATACCCAGAACAGCAAGCATGATATGCTGCTCCTTGCTCAATACCATCACCCCTGGCAGCTTCTCAGACGGTGCACCTTCTTGCAGAGTAGAGACTTGAACACTCATTGCGTCCTCCAAATCGACCTTGACACATCTTGCTAAACCATGTAGCACTTGCTACGTTATACATGTAGCAAGTGCTACATGCCGCGTCAAGAGGAAAGCTATGGAAAAACCCACTCAGAAAAAGCAGCAGCTCATCGAAAAAATGGCCGACCACCTGCTCCAGCACGGGCTCAGCTCTTTCACACTCCGGAGCTTAGGGGCCGCCACCGGCACCAGCGACCGCATGTTGCTGCATTATTTTGTGGATAAAGAGGAGCTGCTGACCTCCACCCTCCTGCGGGTGGCTGAGCGACTCATTCTGCAACTTCGCGCCGTTCAGCCCGGCATGATGGGCCAGCAACAGCTCATCGCCTTTCTCGCCGCGATGTTGAAGGACGCCGGAGTCCTGCCCTTTACCAACCTCTGGCTGGAGCTGACCTCGATGTCCATTCGAGCAGGAGATCCGTACCGCCGGGTGGCCTCGCAGATCTCAGACGCTTTTTTGGAGTGGATTGCCGCGACCCTCGAGCCAGAGCCAGGAAGCGATCACGCCGCCACCAGTGCTTATATTTTGGCCGTGGTGGAAGGCATGGTGGTGCTTCAAGCCGTTGGACAAGACACTGAAGTGCAACAGGCGCTGAGCGTTATCCTTCGTACCCCCTAAAACCCACGCAAAACCGACCCGCTCGACCTTTCCCCCGCTGAGGGCCTGCCCTCTCCTGCCCTCTTATCAGCAAGGGTTTACACGTCTCCTTCCACCAGCCCATACTTGCGGAGCTTGTCGTGCAACGTCACCCGGGGCACCTGGAGCCTTCGAGCCGCCTCACTTTGGTTGCCCCCACTGGTTCGGAGCGCCTCCATAATCAGCCCTCGCTCATACGCATCCACACGCTCGCGTAGGCCGAGCCCCCCCTGAACATGGCCCGCGTGCTCCTTCAAGAGGCTCAAGTCCAGCTCCCCCTCGTGAGAGAGCGCCACCAGACGCTCGAGGGTATTCTCCAGCTCACGTACATTGCCGGGCCAGGAGGCCCCTTGAAGCCGCTGCATCAGCTCCGGCGTCAGCTTCAGACCCTGGACCCCAAACCGTCCTGCAAACCGGTAAAGAGTCGAGCCAGCACCGGGATATCCTCTGGACGCTCTCGCAGCGGCGGCACCCGAAGCTGCACCACATTGAGCCGATAATAGAGATCCTCCCGAAAGCGCCCCTGCTGGCTGAGCTCCCGGAGGTCTCGATGAGTGGCCGCCAAAATACGCACATCCACCTTACGGACTCGTTCCTCCCCGACCGGACGCAGCTCCCCCACCTGGAGCACTCTCAAGAGCCGCGCCTGCGCCCCGGGCTCCAGCTCCCCCACCTCGTCGAGCAACAGCGTGCCTCCGTCGGCCTCCCGAAAGAGCCCAGGCCGTTCCCGATGCGCCCCCGTAAAAGCACCTTTGGCATGCCCAAACAGCTCCGCCTCCGCCAGCTCGGGGGTCAACGAGGCGCAGTTGAACCGAATGAAGGGTTTATCCGCACGAGCCGAAGCACTGACCAACGCCTCCGCCACCCGCTCCTTGCCCGTTCCGCTCTCACCGGTGATGAGCACCGTGACATCACGCGGAGCCACCCGCTGCACCAACACCGCTAAGCGGCTCATCGCCGGAGACACAAACACCAGCGACTGAGAGAGCGCACGTTCTCCCTGGAGCCGCTCATTTTCCTGCTCGAGCCGAACCGCTTCGATGGCGCGTCGTACCACACCGAGCAGCTCCTCGACCTCGAAGGGCTTCTTAAAGTAGTCGTAAGCCCCCGCTTTGACCGCATCCACTGCCAGCCGCTCGGAACCGTGAGCGGTGATCATCAGCACACGGGGCGGATGAGGCTCCACGCGGAGCCGTCGCAGCAAGGCCATGCCATCCATGCCGGGCATACGCAGATCGGTGATCACCAGCTCCACCGGCTGAGTGGCCAGCAGACTTAGCGCCTTCTCTCCACTTTCTGCCTGGTAGACCTCTAGGTTGTCCGATTCGAGGATTTCTTTGATGGTATAACGCACACCGGGATCGTCATCGACCACCAAAATACGCGGGTTCATAAGACACTTCCGTTAAGCACACGATACCAGCCTTGTCATGAGTCGTGCCAGCCTTCAAGCCGCCGTGAGAAGCACCCGCGAGAAGCACCCGGAGCCCCCAGCACAAGCGACTCGCCCGGAAGCGCCACTGCGACAGCGTCCCCGACAGGATGGGCTGAGTCGTCGGGAATCCGAAGCCCTTGTCGGATTTTCGACAGGCTCAACATGCTCAGCCCCTCGTGAAGCCCTTGCGCCGACGGTCGATGCACGCTCAGAAGTGCATGGCATGCTCGTTGCATAGTGTCGGGTTATGATCCCTCAACTGCATGCCACCGGGTCCGGTGGAACGATATAACCTTTGGAGGATGATATGACCCCTGCAACCGCTGCATCGATTGTTTCTGAGCTGGAGACTCTGCCCGAACATAAACCCGGAGAGCCCAAACGAGAGCGTACCACAGGCATGAAGCTGCTCTTTCCCATCGTGAAGCAGCTCCTGCTGGTCTTTGTGCTGTTTCACATCAGCCTGCCGCTGTGGTTGGTCTATTTTGTGACCTCGCGGTTTTACGGACGAGCGCCTCAAGTGGCGCGTGCCTCCCAAGTGTTGCACTATGCGGTGCGAACGTGGCAGGTGAATCCACCCGCACCGGGCCTGACCTTTTTGCAGCGGGTGTGGCTCACCGTGCTGGTGTTCAGGAAGTTCACCCTCATTCCGGTGTGGGGGGTGGCGTGGCATATCGACGACGTGCTCTACGGGAGGGTGCTGGATCAAACCCCGGTGGTCAAGCCGCTCATCGAGATCAGCGCAGCGCGCAGCGGCAGCACCCAGCTTGCCCGATACCTGGAAGACGACCCGGCCCTGGTCTCCCCCAACCTGCTCCAGTCGATCCTACCCTACCTGTGGATGTGGAAGCTCGCTCCTCACACGGTGGGACGTTTTATCACCCGCGAGCAGGTTCAGCATAAGGTGGATGAGCTGCTTCCGCCGGAGTTCATCGAGCGTCATGAGGGCGATCCCTTCCGGATGGACACTTTCGAGGTGGCGCTGTTTACCGGGCATTTGAACTCCTTGGGGCTGTTTCTGGGCCCCGAAGACGGCGTTCTGGAGTTTGGCGCCGGACGCGCACACGCGGGAAATCTCAAGCTCTGGGAAGAAGACTTTATCCGGCTGGTGGATCGTCTGGCCCGTAAGACCATCCACTACGGAGGGCCTGGGCCGGATGGTGCGCCTCGGCGATTTTTCGTCAAGGGACACTTTTTGGCGGCGGCTCCCGCTTTGGCTCGACACTTTCCCGATGCACGCTTTTTGACCATGCTTCGCACGCCGGACAAGCGTCTTCAGAGCGCCATCAACTATCTGCGAGCCAATCCGTTTGACGAGGTGATGGGCTCCATCCCCTGGAGCTGGCTGGTGGAGACCATTGTCAGCACGGAGATCATCTACTCCGAGCACGAGCAGGAGTGGTTTACCGCTCAGAACGGTGCCATCCGCTGTGTGGTGCGCTTTGACGAATACGTGAAAGATCTGAGTGGCACCATGACACGGATCTACCGTGAGCTGCTCGACGGGCCGGTGCCGCCCCATGTGCCCCAAGAGCATCCGCCTCGGCGTCGTCACTCCTATTTGCTGGACCGCTCACTGGAGGAGCTGCATGTGAATGAAGCGGCGCTGCGCACACGTCTGGCTGGATATTTTGCGTGGTGTAAGGGGGCCAAGAGCTGATCAACCGAGCTGCTGGCCTCCCCCCTCTGCCCATGCTGCTGCCCTCGCCTTTGTTTGTGCCAATCAGATGAGACAATCAAAATATTTCAGTTTTTATTGAAAAATTTTGTTTTTATCTCACAAGCTATACTATATTTAGATCCAGTGTAGCATAGGGATGAGCCCTCGAAAGTCCGGGGGCTTATTTCTCTTGAGGTGTAAGCAGAACAGGCGACAGATGCGGATGAGCATGAGCGACGCTTGGGGTGTCGCGTCGTCTGGCAGCATTGGAGGCAGGAATGTCAACCACACAGGCCGTAAATGAGCAGCGCAGCACGAAGTCTCAGCTCCAGAGCTCTGCGCTGGTGCAGATGAGTGGGGCAGGCACGGGGATGGAGTCTGCCAGCACGATGGCGGGAATGCACGGCATGATGGCGCAGGGCAACGATGCGGTGCGTGGGGCCTATGGGGGATTGCCGGGCATCCTTCAGCTCTCCAGCCACGGTCAGAAGGGCAAGTCCGGTGGCACCGGGCCGCTGACCACCATCCAGATGGACGGTAAGGGCGGTAAGAGTGACGATGACGCTCCGGCAGCAGCACAGATGGACGGTAAGGGCGGTAAGAGTGACGATGACGCTCCGGCAGCAGCACAGATGGACGGTAAGGGCGGTAAGAGTGACGATGACGCTCGGGCAGCAGCAGCGGCTTCGGTGGATCCGGGTCCGCAGCTCGACTTCATCGCTCAGGCGTCTAAAAATTCGGACTGGGCCGAGCTCCTGACGCGCCTTGCCAAGCCTGAAAACGCGGCACTCAACAACGACGCCTTTAAGCTCAAGTGTGCCAAGTATGTGGTGGCGATGGGCTCAGGCGACGCCGCACAAATTCAGGCCGCCGGTGAAGTGGTGACCAGTGATATGCAGAAGTCCGGTGCTTTTGCCTTGCCTGATGGAAAAGGTCACTTCTGGTCTGGCACCAAAGACAACGCCAAGGAGGCCGCTGGAGCCGAAGGGGGCAAGGTGCTCGAGACCACCACCGCAGGCGCGCTCTTTGACGGTCTGGGGTTTGGCGTCGAAAAGAAAGACTGGTTTGCCAAGCTCGGGCCGCTCTGGAACTCCCTCTCTCGCAATTATGCGAAGGGCGTCTCGGGCAACGTCAAGATTCATCAGTATGTGGGCTTGTGCAAGGGCAATATCTTTGATACCGTGGAATACCCTGTCTTGCAGGATCTGATCAAGGACGGCATCGTCTCCGACATGACCTTCATGATCTACTACAACAGCGGCCCGGTCGATAAGGCGGTGCGGAAGCACCACACCACCCTCGATAAGCAGAAGGACATCAGCAAGCTTACTCAGTACGAGCGCGGCAAGGAGCCCAACGGGGGTTATCCGCCGGACAAAAAACCGGGTGACACCTGGTGATCGATCCTGCTCGAGTGGAAGGCGAAGGTCTTCCCAGCTGCCTGCCCTCCGCTCCGCGCTTCCTGCACCCATTCCCCCACCCTTAGGAGTCTTCAGCTATGTCCGTCTCGCCTGCACTGCGTCAGCTTGAGCTCAGCATGGACACCCCCGATTCTCGCTGGCTGGAGGATTTTGACCTCGCAGCACTCCAGCGTCTCACCGGAGAAGAGGTCACAACGGCCACTCAACGCTTGGTGGAGCGGCTGGAGACGGGTCGTGATGCCCGTGCGGCGCGTGCGTTGGGTGTCCTGGGCACGCCGGAGGCGCTGGCAGGGCTGGCTCAAGCGGGTTTAAAAAACTTCGACGAAGCGCACATCGAGAGCCTGCTGGCCCTGGAGCCTCATCAGCCTGGAACGCTCACGCCGTCGTCCCTCCAGCCTTTTTTTGAGAGCCTGAACCCCACCCTACGAAGGAAAGTGGTCCATGCGCTCCGCCGAGGGACCGGGGAGGATATGCTGCTGACGTTGGAGCTCGGACTCTACGATGAAGACGAGCTGGTGAGGAGTAATGTCTACAACACGCTGGTGCGGCATCATCGGCTGGAGGCGTGGGGGGCGAATCCAGGCAGTACGCTCAGCGATCTGAGCCGGAAGCTGGGGCTGGCCTATCGAGCCTGTTGGCATCCGGCGGCACAGAAGTTGGGGCGTATTTTTGTGGCGCTCCGAGAAGACCAGCCGGTGGAGTCGTTGGGTCTCGACAGGCAGGGGCTGGCCTTTTCGACCAAGCGGATGAAGGTGGTGTCGAGCCTGCGCACTCCGCCAGGACAGGATCCGTGGGCAGACAGGATCGACGTGACCTCCCTGCTGGCGCTCAGCGGCTTCGAGCGAGAGCTGACGGTGGATACCCTGTTTGGCGCGCTGAGCAGAGGGGATTATCGTGTCCCCGAGGCGCTGCTGGCTTCGGAGGATCCCCGTGTTCCAGCGGTGCTGGCGGAAGCCTTCCCAGATGCCTCCGGACGCCTCCAGCTCGAGCTGGCGCTGGCGTTGGTCCATTTTCAATGGCATCCCGAGGCGATGCACTGCTTGAGCATCGCGGCTCAGTCGAGTGATCCGGTGCTTCGCGCGCGGGCGGAGCGTGGCATGCGCGAGGGCCTCATGCGCCGAACGGGAGGGTGAGAAGTCGGCGTTGAAGGGATTTGTGGAGTCGATGACATCCCGCGACAGCATCCGCACAACAGACTTGGTAGTGCTTTTTTGTGCTTGCAAGCCCCCACCCCTCAAGCCCCCACCGTTCAAGACTGCACCGAATGAGGTGGTGCGGGTGTGCTCCGTACTGGCGGGTAAACGACGGGCCAAACCACATGGCGCAACAGGATGAGAGAAAGAGCAGGAAGTGGTCGTTCGTAGCCAAAGCATTGTTATCGTGTCGGCTCTTTATCCGACACTTCTACCGTTTCAGAGCACATCCGTCGAGATGTGAGATTATGGCGGTAGACCGGACCATCTCATCTACCGGGCTGCTCGTGAGAGCCACTCGGTGGTCGGGCGCTCGTGGAGGCGTTACTGCTTTCGCGCTGCCTCTGGTCTCTGAACCTTATCGTCCCCTCCGCTCACGCTTCCGTGACGATCTTGGCTGCCGATTGTCCATCGCTGGAGTTTTTGGCAGTTCACCCGATTTTCAGCCTCTGTTTACACAGCGGCGGGCCTGAAGAATTTAAGCCTGCCACCTCCTGCTCGAGGGGATGATAGACTCCCGTCATACCTCCGTAAAGCCGTTTCCCCCCCGCTCGAGCTCGCAGCGGCAGGGGTTGACGAGGCAGTATGGGCGTTGTATGTTTTCTTCGCAAGATTTCGTTCATTTGGAGGCACGATGCCCGCACCACAACACCTCTCTTTTGAGCTAGGCCGAGTCTATCGTACCAAGGAGCTGAGCCAGTGGAGCACCAATCCCTCACGGCTCGCCCGAAGGCTCGTGGCGAATGGCACACTGGAGCCGCTCGCTCATGGTCTCTTTGTACATCCCAGGCGGGGACGCTTTGGGGCGGTCCCACCCACAGATGAGGCGCTGATGCGCGCCTTCCTCGAGGAATCTCCCTACCTTTTTACCGGGCCTGAACAGTGGAACGTACTCGGGCTCGGCACCACCGCCGTATTTCCGGCAAGATTGGTCTACAACCAGAAGCGTTCCGGCGAATTTATCCTGGGTGGGCGAAAGTTTCTGCTGCGACGTATTCCTTTCCCGCGACCGGTTCCACCAGAATGGTGGGTGGTAGACCTGATCGAACATCATGAAATGGCCGGGTTATCCCTCATGGCACTCTGTCCTGCTCTCTCGGAAGCCTTGGCGCGCGGACGCTTCGACGACGCTGTACTTCTCCGAGTGGCCCGTGTTTACGGTACACGCCGAACATACCAATGCATCGAACAAGCTCTCCTCCGGAGTCGAGGGGCGTCACATGCGCTTCATTCATGAGGACGTCGAGTTTTCGGATCTGCTGCGGATTGTTGCGCGTGATACAGGCTTATCCCCTGCTCTCGTGGAGAAGGACTACTGGATCACCCACACGCTCTGGGCGTTACATCAAGACTCGCTGGAGGTCTGGTTTAAGGGGGGTACTTCTCTGTCGAAGGGATTCGGCCTCATCCAGCGGTTCTCAGAAGATCTGGACCTTAAGCTTGAAGCGGGAGCCATCTCGGTATTCCCCGTGGTCACGAGCTGGAAAAGTGAGGGCACGGGAGCAGTGACAGCGCGGAGGCTGTTCTTTACACAGCTTGAGGCTCAACTGAACATTCCGAATGTACGTGTTGAGCTTGATCACAATCAGCAAGACCCGGCAGCCCGAAGTGCGATGTTGCGCGCCTATTATCCGGGAAGTTTCCTTGAAGGACTCCCTCCGGCTCTTCGCCCCTTCGTGCTCTTAGAGGTGGGAAGCGCTCGGGTCAGTCCCTATGTGGAGCGCCCGATTTATTCATGTGTCCATCAGTGGCTTAAAGTACATCACCAGTCCTCTGAGTGGGTGGGAAACTGGCCGCACGCTGTTCGGTGTGTTCATCCGCTCGTCACGCTCTTGGAGAAGCTTGATGCCATCTCCCGGCGCTATAGACGCACGCAGCTCGAGCCAGCGGCATTCATCCGCCACTATGAGGACGCCGCCCATATTATCCTGGAGTCCGCTTCTCTTCCGAAGCTTGAGGTCGGTATCTCTGAGCTCGAGCAGGATATGCTGAGGCAGCGTCAGCTCATTTCACCCGTATCGCCCGAAGATCCCAGCTTGGTCTTATCAGATCCGGAACGCCGGAAAGCACTCGAGCATGCGTGGATGGCCATCGCCCCGATGTTTTGGGGACCACGCATAACGCTCATGAGGTGTTGTGAAGTTATCCGGGAGTGGCTGAGCGTCTTTCGACAACGTGGGACAGGGTGATGAAGACTCGCCGATGAGAACACCCACCTCTGCGCCTTCACAGCGGCGGGCCTGAAGAATTTAAGCCTGCCACCTCCTGCTCGAGGGGATGATAGACTCCCGTCATACCTCCGTCAAGCCGTTTCCCCCCCGCTCGAGCTCCGTGCCTGAGAAGGCAGAAGCCTCCCGCAGTCGTTCCAGCCACGGCTCCACCCAGCGGAAACCGGCCCCATACAGCTTCGAGAGCCGCGCCCGCAGGCTCTCGGGTGCCTCCTCCTGCACTCGCTGGCGGAGATGTTCCAAGCTCGTGCGCATGCGCACCTCCAACCGCTCGTGCAACGCCGGATGCAACGGCGCCAAGAGCCGCACCGCTTGCACCAGCTCCCCTCCACTCACATGCAGCGCCTTAAACAGCAGTACCCTCAAATGGACATCCGCCGTCACCCGCTTGACCGGAGAGGCCGGATCCTGCCCCACCGCCGTCATATTGAGCTGATGCGTCAGCACCAGCGACAGAAGCTGCTGCTCCGATGCCGTCAAGATCGCCAGCAGCGCGCTGTTCTGAGCGACCTCGACGTTTTCCGCCACGGACTCCGTCTCCTGCCCCGTCGGAGGCATGACCACCACCAGCGGGCGTGTCTCCACCCCCACCCGTGCCCCTTCGCGTCGAGCCTCTGGAGCTGGGACGAGCATGGACTCGGAGGCCAGCCGCGCGGCACGGCCCTGTACCCGCACCGGTGGAACATCCAAGACGCCACCCGGCGCCGCTCGCACCGACTCCCACAGCAGCCACTCCAGCTCCCGCACATGCGCGGTATAGACGTGCTGCACGAGCATCTTCATCAGCCGGAGAGAGATGCGTGGCCACTGCTCCTGCCCCTCGATGGCCACCAGCCCCGGCGCTTGAAGCGCCATCTGACGCAGCAAGTGGGCACTGAGCAGCGGGATATCATCCTTACGTTCGTTGAGATCCGGCATCATCAGCCGATGACGAAACCGCGCCAGCACATCATGTTTAAGGGACGTCTCTTCCCGATTGGTCGCCGCCACGATGCGCACATCCGCCTGGAGAAGCCGCGTCTCCCCCAGGCGCTGATACTCCCCTGCATCCATCACCCGCAGGAGCTGAGACTGGAGCGCCTCCGGCAGCTCTCCAAACTCATCGAGAAAGAGCGTCGAACGATGTGCCGCCCCGATCAGCCCTGGACGCTCGGGCATTCCTGCCTGTGGATAGTTGCGAGCGGAGCCAAAAAATTCCGCCACTGCCAGAGACTCCGGCAACGTCGCCGCATTTCGTGCCACCAGCGGCTGACTGCGCCGAGGCGAGAGACCATGCAGTGCGTGAGCCGCCAGCTCCTTACCGGTCCCACTGGCACCTCGGATCAACACATGCCCTGCCAGCGGTCCCATCAGCGCGAGCTGACGCCTGAGCGCCCACAGTGCGGCGCTCTCTCCTACCAAACCAAACGCATCTGGCTGACCAAACACCATCGGCTCTGCGCTGGGAAATACCGACGGCATCACATGCGGCATACACAGGAACAGGAGCTGACCTGGAAGTTCCACCTCCGCCCCAAACGCCACGGAGGTTTCTTCGCCGGGCAGCACTTGCCGACCCGCGACCAGCAGCTCACTGCGACCGATGTTTTGCAGCAGCAGCGACCCATCCGCCTGCATCTGAAGCAGCATCTGCTCCCGAGACAGGGTTGAGAGGCCCAACGGCGGCTGGAGCGTCAGATTTTCGGGTTGATGTTGCACCAAGCTCAGACGAGGGGCTCGATCTTCTGGGCGAGCGGCTCCGCGCCCGATCAGGTAGGGACGGCGCACCGGCCTACGAGGGAGCAAAAAACGCTCCCCCGCTCGCCAGGGTTGATCCGCACTCCACAGGAGCACCAGCGCCACGAAGCTGCCTTCGGCCAGTGAGCCTCCTGTTAGGTCGGAGTAGGTGGAATTGCTGATTTCTAGGGTATCGGTTTGATCGTCGAACATGCACTCCTCAGCCGCAACAGTCACAGACGCACGCGCGTTTGAAATAACTATAACAGATGTGGCAAGCTGTAGAAGCCTAAGTCTGACCGGCAACGTTGAGGCGCTCACTTCTCACATGCTGGGCTCATAGGAAACCTACGGATTTATAGGTATGACCCGGCAGCAGCGTCCCCATCAGCGAGCTGGAGATACCCAAGTGTTTTGTCATCAGCTCTGCCAGCACATCCCGATAGTCGATGTTGAACTTCAAGAAGCGGCCCTCGTCGAGCTGGCTGCTGGAGAGGCCGGGATAACCATAATAAGGAGCGGTGTTTGGATTTCCGGTCCAGCCAGAGGGCGCACGACCGTAAAACCGTCCTTTGGCTGCCGGTCCCAGCACCATCCAGCATGCGGCCTTGCCATGATCGGTGCCTTTGCTGAGGGTCTCCGCTGCGGTGCGTCCGAACTCCGTCATCACCAGCACCAGCACATTCTGCATGTACGTGCTGCCCAGGTCTGTCCAGAGCGCGTGGATGCCCTGATCGAGGGTGGTCAGCGAGCCTGCCTGCATCCCCGCCTGCTCTGCGTGTGAGTCCCATCCACCGAGCGAGAGTGTGGCCAGCTCCAGCATGGTCTCGTTTTTGATCAGCGCGGCGAGCTGCTTGAGCTGCGTTCCAAAGCTATTGCTGGGATACGCTGCACCATTGGCGGGTGCATAGTTCTTAAAGTCGATGCCTCGTAGGGTGGCCAAGTCCTTCACGAAGGTTTTGCCCATCGTGTAGGTCTCTTGCTCCACTGCGGTTGCGGCAGCCTGCCCGTAGATCATCGTCTGCTGGTCCGAGAGTGCGGTGGCTTCTGTGCTGCTCAGGGGTCCGTTGATGCGGGTGAGGTCTGGATAGACCGAGATCGGCACACTGCCTCGCAGCGACTCGACCAAACCACCTTCGAGACCGATGCAGCGGAGAGGTCCAGCGCCCGACTTATTGGCCAGGTAACGATTGACCCATCCCGAGCTCGAGGCTGGATTGTAGCTGTTGAGGTTCGTGGCACCCAGCTCCATGATCTTCTGGGCGTCAAAGTGCGAGCGAGAGGGCTGAGACCAATGGACCGCCGGCAGAAGGGCGGCATCTCCTTGGTCATAATAACGTCCGATGTTGACCAGAGAAGGGTGGAGGCCAAAAAATGCATCCTGTTTGGTTCCCGAGGTATCGGTCAGATCCTTCAGGCGCACCACCTGCGAGGGGCTCAAATACAGGGTGGGCCGCAGGGTGGTGTTGTAGTTCGGGTCACCGATGGGAATGGCCGTGTTGATCCCATCATTGGCGCCACGCTGAAAGATCACAATCAAGGTCTTGGGCAGAGTGGTGGCGGTGCTGGCCGCAAAAACGGCACTTCCATTTGGGTTCGACACATCGGGCATCATCGAGTAGGCGGTGGCAGCCGAAGCAGCCGACAAAAACTTCAAAAAAGAGCGACGGTTCATGGTGGTAACTCCTCATCATCTCAAACATGGGGCTTTCAGCGGGCCGATTTCACTGGTAGAGAGCGGTCGGATAACTCAGCGCCGTCCCGAGGAAGCGCTTGATCACCTGCGCTGCCGAAGGGGCCTCGATGTCGAAGGCCACCACACTGGTGCTGTCGGTGTCGAGCAGTGAGCCCAGGAACGCCTCTTCTTGCACGGAATAGTCGCCGTGATACCAACGCTCCAGCACAAAATCGAGCAGGTCGTCGGCGGTCACCCCTGGATTATCGAGATACGCTTGCACATTGGCCTGATGGGTGGAGTTCCCCATGACCGACTTCCACAGGAGAGTGTTGGCCAAGTTCTGGCGCTCCGCCTGCTGGTAGGTGTTGAGCCAGCCCTGTCGCACTTCTGGCAGACCCGTGGGGGGCGCGAAGTTGAACATCGGCGCGCCCATATTGGTGGGCTCATTGCGCAGACTGCTCATGTCGAAGCTCACCAGACCGTGATGGATCAGGCCCGGGATGAACTCCAGCGGGCTGCGCACCTTGCTGTGTACCCCGTTGAGATCGAGCATCTCGGCGGAGGTCAGCAGGGTCTCGACCACCACGGCGAGCTGATCTGCGCTGTCGGACTCCTCGAGGAACACCTCCTGACACTTGTCCAGGGTGTCCGTCAGCGGGGCATCGGAGACCAGGAGCTGTGCCAGCTTGGTGCAGATGAAGCGTGCGGTGCCGGTGTGAGTGGCAAGCTGGTGGAGCAGCTCATCTCCCTCGCGCTCTCCATCGGCACCGGTGCGGCCCACGATGGTCTTGCCCATCACCAGCTTGTTGCCGGTGTCGTGTTTGCTGCTGTTGAAGATAAACTTCCAGTTGCTGTCGTGGCTCCAGCCGGTGAGCACCCGAGCCACTTCTGCCACATCTTGGGTTTGATCGTAGCCGCCGTTGACGCCCAGCGTGTGCAGCTCCATGAGCTCGCGGGCATAGTTCTCGTTGGGTTTCCCCACCACGTTGGTGTTATTGTTCAGATAGCGCATCATGGCGGGAGAGTGTGCGCTCAGCCTAAGCAAATCCTCAAAGTTCCCCAGCGCATGGGCTCGATAGCTGTCGTTGTCGGCCTTCTGAGCCGCGACCGTCTTACGGATGAGATCGGTGGCGGGATTGGCTCCCGAAATGGCGCTGTACTGGGTGTTGAAGTGATTGGTCCAGAACCACGCCAGCACTTCCTGCAAGTACCAGGGGCTGTAGAGCATGTGCCGAAGCTCATACTCCTGCAACGTCGAGAGGGTGTTGACGGTGAGTGCGTTGAGCTGCCGCTCGAGCTCCGTACCATCCAACGAGCCTGGGTTGAGCTGACTGGCCAAGACGTCGTTATAGCCGATGCCGATCAGCCGATCTTGTTCTTCCAGCGGAAGTCCAAACGAGATCCGATTGCTCAGATGTTGCACCAGCGCATTGTTGGGACGCACATAAAGACTGAGCGACTGTGAGGTCATATTAAAATCGCCGTCCAGCGCATCCACGGTCACCGAGATCGTGCGGCCTGACGTGAGCTGCGAGCCAGCGACAAACAACGACCACTCGCCGCTGGGGTACAACACGGTGACGGGATTGTAGCTCAACACCCGCTTCAAGACCGGATCGTAGACAGTGACCTCAACACGTTGCTCCTCGAGATTGTCACTGATTTTGCCCGATAGAATGAAGCCGCTGTCTGAGACCGAGCTGCCACTTTTGTGCGACGAGACGGTGAGTGTGGGTTCGGTGACATCGACCGAATGTCCGCAGCCGATGCCGGTGGATGCCAGCCCTGCCACCTCCGTTTCGGTGAGTGCAGCATTGTAGATCCGCACTTCGTCGATGTCTCCGTAGACGGGACGGATGAAGGTATGGGCATAACGTCCGATTTGCAGGACGTAGTTGGTATTGTTGGTGATGCTCTTGAGATTGCCACCGGTCCAAGTGGTGGTTTTCTCGAGCAGGCCATTGACGTAGATGGATACGCCTGTGCCATTATAGACACCGGTGACATGATACCACTGATCCTTCACCGCACCGGTGACACTCGTGACACCCTTATTGCCATTGGCTGCTTGCACTGCAAAGACAAACTTCCGGGGTGTTCCGCTGTCCATGCGCAGACTGAATGGCGCATCTTCGCTCCCGGTGGTCTTATTTTGTTGAGATACAATCACCGCATTGGTATTGCCGGTGGTCGGATCCACCGTCCATCGAATCCACGCGGACACCGTCACAGCAGAGGTGAGGTTCAGATTGGGAGAACCTGCACTCAATGCGTGGGTCTTCCCTGACAGACGTGCATATCCACAGGTTCCGGCATCGAAGTCTCCGACGGCGGGATCACCTGCATAGATGTCAATTGGATTGGAGATGGCACTGGCCGTCACGCTGGTCATCGAGCCTTTATTTGGGATCGTTGTCACCGGTGCAGATCCCCGCTGACCCATATCAAAGTATACCAACGGAGCAGGTGCTGCTTGCACCACAGCATGACTCAGGCTCAGGGCCATCAGTGTCCCCAGAGGGACGGCCTTTATGAGAGAAGGCTTTCGCATGTATCGCTCCTTTTTAAGTAGAGGATCTCCGAAGTGCTTCAGAGATCGGGATGCTCAAGTGGATACTCACCTGCCTCAGATGGTGCCGCTTGTATCTTGCATAGGAGCTCTATTCAAACAGCGTGCCAGTAAAATGAATTTCCATCACATAAATCTCGTTCAACACAAAACACTATTAAAATCAATATATTACAGCATATAAACATAACACAACATGTAAAAACTGCTCGTTCTATTGTGAGATTGTATGGTATGACTGTATGGAAGAAGCGAAAGACGCGGCCCTGCTGCGAACAATATTTCGCACCCACACCCCCGTAACCTCACGCACGCTTGCTGCTGCGCCGCGCCTGAAGGGTGTATGGCACTGTATGGCGAACATCCTCCGCCCCGGTCTCGCTGTATGGATAAGAGACCAACTCTCATGAGAAACAAGGGGGCACTCGGCAAGATGAACCGACCCTGCATTTAACCACACATCCAAGTGAGTCATTACACATGGTTTAAGTGTCGCACGTTCTGCATCTTGACAAGCTCAAATCTGTTGAATTGAGAGGCGCTTTAGGTGTACGATTCCTACAAGCTCTGAAGGAGGGATGATCTGATGCCTGCTCCGCTCCCGCAATCCCCTGTCACCGTCGCGGCTCTACCTGCTTCGCTCGCGCGCATCACCTGCGTGAGCCTGCTGGCCTGCTGCGTGAGCCTGAGCGCCTGCTCGAGCAGCGGCGACGACGACACCCCATCGCCCTCGACCACCCCGACCCTAGAGCCCACCCCGGAGCCCACCCCGACGCTCACTCCACCCCCACCGACCCCCAGCGCGCCCCAGCCGCTCACCCTCGAAGTGGTGATGCCCCTGGTGCCGCCCAACGACACCCCCAAACGAGTGCCCAGCAGCGCCCTCAAGACCGTGGACCTCGAGCTTACCCGCATGGTCCTGGCCCTGCCCGATCTTCAGCTTCGGCTGGTGGATGACACCACCCTCTCCGCTTATACCGATATGACCCGCACGAGCACCTCTCAGACCCATGCAGCGGGCACACCTTCGGGATTGGCATGGCTGGAGACCGAACAGGCGCTGGTCTTGGCGGGCTCCAACGGCATCTTTACCGTCACCGAAGACGGTATTCAGACCTCCCCGCTGAGCGATAAGCTGGCACAAGAAGGCCCCGCCCGGCTGGCGGTGGGCACTCAAGAAAAGTTTACCGACCTCTGGCTGGCCACCTCCAAAGGGCTGCATCTGCATCGAAATGGCGTGCTGTATGCCATGACCCCCGAGGGCCTACCCACCGCAAATGCCCTCATCGCCTGGGGATCCGTGCTCGACGGAGGAGAAGGACTGTGGGTGGCATCTGGCAAGACCCTCTACGCACTCCTCCCCGACGGAGATGGTTATCTCGCCAGCCCGCTTGAAGAAGGCCCCGAGACCATCACCGCGCTGAGTGTAGACGTCACCGGCACCCCCTGGATGGCCACCAGCAGCGGCGCACTGTATCACGTCGATCCGGCTGGAAGCTGGAGCATCGTCCTCGACGTTCAGAGCATCTCTGAGGGCACCTTGGGCTTCATCGGCCCACAAGCCGACGAGCCTGTCGCCGTGGTGCAACAGATCGCGGCCCATCCACTCGCCCCCGGCGTCTGGGTGAAGACCGACTATGACCTCTGGTGGGTGGATCCGCAGCGACAGATTCCCGTGTTGCTTCCGCCCAGCGGCAAACTCTTAGGGGCGGACTCCGTGGGACGCGCCTTGCTCGAAGCCGACGCCCAGCTCGCGCGCGGAGTGTTTGGGCGTCCCACCTATGTGGTGGGAGCCCCTGACGATGCCATTCCGACCGAGCAACCCACCACCCTCTACTTCTTTCCCACCCTCCCACAAGCGGTCTCGAGCCTGAGTGTGTCTCTGGGCGACACCCCCTTGAGCCTCGAGCGGGATCCGTGGCGCACGACCCTCGACCCCAAAACATGGACGGCGGGGCTCTACGACCTCTCCATGCGGGCTCAGTATACGGACATTGACGAGCCGGTGGAGACCAAACGCACCATGACCTTGGGAGCCTACGTGCCACCTGGATGGGAGCAAGACATCAAGCCGATCTACAAAAAATACTGCTCCAAGTGCCATAGCGCGCAGGGAGGTGCTCTCAACCTCGACAGCGCGGCGGCCTGGGAGACCAACATCTTGACCATTTTGGACTACGTCGAAGGCGGTGTCATGCCTCCCACCGGAGATCCTGTCACCGAAGAAGAAATCTACACCATCCAAGCCTGGCAAGCAGGCGGATACCTGGAGTAAACCATGCAGAAGGTGAAGGCCCTTGCCCTCAGCCTCCTCCCGATGCTTGGCGCAGTGGGTGTGATGTGGACCGCCACGCCCACCCCGTGCCAAACCGCAGAGGCCAGTACAGGCGGCTCAAGCGAGAACCTGGAGAAAATTTGTCCCGCCGATGAGCCTCGGATGGACAAAAACCGCTACCTACGCGCCCTCAGCCTGGACCTGCGCGGTTATGGACCCTCCGAAGAGGAGTACATGAGCCTCGCCCAGAGCGACGATGTGCCCGACGTGACCCTCGATGCGTGGCTGGACGACACCCACTTCGTCGAGCGCGTGCAGCGACTCCATCAGGCCCTGCTGTGGAACAATGTCACCGCCGTGCGCTTGATCTCCGACAACATGCGCTTGGGTGCGAGCAGCTCCTTATATTATCGCTCCACCCTCGCTCAGACGCAGCGAGGGCTGCGTGTGCCCTGTCAGGACAAACCTCAAGACAGCATCGGCTGGGATGAGGACGGTTATCCCCTCATGGAGACCCTCTCGGACGGCTCTCGTCGAGAAGGGTATGTGATGACGACACCCTATTGGGCCCCCACCACCTCCATCAAAGTGTGTGCGCTCGACGCGCAGACCTGGAGCACCAGCCGCACCACCGGAGTGGCCTGCGGCGTGGAGAGCACCTCACGGGATCTCTCCTGTGGTTGTGGTCCCAATTTGATGTGGTGTGGTCGCAGTGAAGACGAAAAAGCCGTGCTCGAAGGGTTCGCGCAAGACGTGCGCCTGCGCATCGCCGACGTGATCGCCAACGACCGTTCGTACTTGGAGCTGTTTACCCAGCACACGATGTATGTGAACGGCCCGATGGTGCATTATTTCCGCAATCAGTCTCGCACCTTCGGACAAGTGCGGCTCCAGCCGCTGCCGGTGAAGCTGGAGGTCTTGCCAGACCTCAAGTATGCCGACACACAGTTTGTACCCGTCCCCCTTGGCGCTGAGCATGCAGGCGTGTTGACCGCGCCTGCCTACCTCCTGCGTTTTATGACCAATCGGGCCCGCGCCAATCATTTCTTCAACGACTTTATGTGCCAGCCCTTTGTGCCCCCCGAAGGAGGCATTCCCGTGACCGCACCCCCAACCCTCGACCTCCAGGAGCGTGAAGGCTGTAAATATTGCCACGCCATGCTGGAGCCCTCCGCTTCCTACTGGGGACGTTGGGGCGAGTCTGGCGCCGGTTATCTGCCGGAAGAGCGTTTCCCCGCCCTCCGCGACGACTGCTTGAGCTGCGCTCAAAAGGGGGGATGCTCCGACGAATGCAGCCGCTTCTACGTAGTGAAGGCCCTCACCAGCGAAGAAACCCCCTGGCTGGGCAAGCTCCGCTGGTATGAGTTCCGGCATGAAGAGCACGAAGTGAACGTGGAAGAAGGGCCTTCTTTGTTGGCCTCTCATGGGGTGATGGACAACCGCCTGCCCACCTGCGTGGCACGCCGGGCCTCCGAGTGGCTCCTCGGTCGAGCCCTCACCTCCGACGATGACGAAGAATGGCTCAAGGAGCGCGCCGATCACTTCCGCCAGTCCGGTTACAGCTATAAGTCGCTGGTGCGCGACATCGTGACCAGCTCGGTCTATAGGAGGGTGCAATGACACCACACATGACACCGCGCCGTCAGCACCTGAAAGGAGGGGGGCTCTTATTGGCCCTGGGGCTCCTGACCGGCTGCTTGGCCACCGAAGAGCTGGATCGAGCCGCCCAAGGGCCTCAACCGGGTGCCGCCCAAGTCCCCGCTGCCGGATCCGCTGAAGCTGGAAATGTGGAAGGGGGTGCCGTCCCCGTCCACATGCAAGAAGAAGGCAACGTCGCCGTTGTCGCCCTCAACGAGCCCGAGCGCCCACGCAAGCGCATGGACATGGACCAGCTCGAAGCGGAGCTGAAACGGGTGAGCAACGGCCTTACCTGGACTGACATTAAGGGCACCAACCAATTTGTGGCCCTGAGCAGTACCCTGGGAAAGCCAGACTTCATCCAAACCACCGTCGAGGAAATGGGCCCCACCGTGCTCTTCGAGAAGTTCCTGGGGGATGCCGCCCGCTCCGTCTGCTCTCGGCTGGTAGAGGCCGATAAAAAGGCCAGCCCCGAAGCGCGTGTGCTGATGGTGGAGGCTTCACCCACCGACACCCTCGACAGTAATCCTGAAGGGGTGGATGCCAACTTACGCCGGCTGCTCCTGCGCTTTCACGGGCGCGCATACGAGCCCCATGTCAGCCAGCTCAACCAGTGGTCATGGCTCTTTGAGACCGTCAGCCACAGCACCAAAGATCCAGCACTGGGCTGGAGAGCGGTCTGTGTCGCCCTGATTTCTCATCCTGACTTTTATAGCTATTGAGGGAAACATGCCAGGAATCACACGCCGTTCGATGCTGTTGAGTCTGCTGGCGGGATCCGGGCTGGCAGCGCTGGGAGGACCACAGTCCATCCTGAAGCTGGCCACCGCTCAGGCGCAGGATGTGACCAGCGACCATCACTTCATCTTTTGTTATTTCAGCGGAGGCTGGGATATCCTGCTGGGGCTCGACCCACGCGATCCCGCCCGCTTTACCAGCGAAAACATGGATGAGACCCTCATCCAGCCGGGGTATGAGCTGCTCAACCCCAATACCACCGATGGACAGCTCATCGTGAGCCCACAAGGGCTCGTGTACGGGCCATTCATTGGCGACTTGGCAACCTTTGCCCATGCCCACCGTGTCTCCGTGGTGCGGGGGATGAGCATGGACACCCTCACCCACGAAGCGGGCCGACGTCGTTTTTTAACGGGTCATGTGCCCTCTGGGGTGAATGCCCGAGGATCATCGGCAGCGACGTGGCTGGCCTCCTTGTTTGGCAAAGAGCAGATCATCCCCAACTTGGTCGCCCGCAGCGAGAGTTATAACGTCGATCAGCCGACCTACGCCACCGGCCTGCGCGTGGATACCGTCAGCGATCTGCTCAAAGCCCTCCGTCCCGGAGATTATGCCCTGAGCGCCAATGAAGACGCGCAGATCAACAACCTGCTCAACACCTTTGCCTCCTGCGACGTGGCTCAAAAATCCATCTTCTATCAGCAGGGTGAAGCCGGACGCCTTGCCGCTCAAGAGCTGGTCTCCAAGCGGGTTGATGCCATGTTTGACTTCTCGGCCAATACCGAGGAGATGGCGGCCATTCGAGCCCACTACGGCATCCCGTCGGGGAGCAGTGGGCTCAGCTCGCAAGCAGCGCGGGCGGCGATGGCGGTGGTGGCCATCACCAGCGGGCTCAGCCGGTGCGTGAGCATCGAGCTCGCCGGAGGGCTGGATTCACACTACGGTGCCAACTGGCAAAATGAGCAAGGGCCCAGGCAGCAGGGGGGCTTTAACCTCATGGCGCGGATGGCCGAAGCCCTCGCTGCTCAGCAGTACAAAGACTCCGGAGACTCGTGGCTGGATCATACGACCCTGGTGGCGTTCTCGGAGTTCAGCCGCACGGCCTTACTCAACGGTTATGGCGGACGAGACCACGCCTTGACCAACGCCTCCTTGATCATGGGAGGCAAGATCAGGGGTGGACAGGTGATCGGTGCCTCCAGCGACACCGGCATGAGCCCCACCGCCACCAACCTCTACACCGGCCTCTCCGATCCAGGCGGTGAGGTCGTCAAGCCCGAGCACATTCTCCGCACCCTCTTTGTGATGAGTGGGATCGAAGACGATCTCGCCGACCTGCGGGTCGAGCCGATCCATGCCCTCCTGGGCTGATCCAGCCCCTGCTCACCGCTGCTTTGTTTTGCTTTGTTTTCCTTTCTTTTGCTTTGTCTTTCCGTGGCGTGCGCCCTCACCTGCGCGTATCCTTGCTAAATCCAGCATCGGTTATTTCTGTATGGCACAAGGCAGGCTTTTCTCTTTCCTGATGTTTCCGGAACTTTCAAACATGCTCTCTCTATCACTCATCGCGTCCGTCAGGTGATCCGAAGGAACGATCAAGAGTACCCAGCCGGTCTCTTTTTACATCGTCTGCCGAGGAGAACCTAACATGAACACACGACTTACCTTTGCAAGTCTGCTCAGCAGTGTCGCCCTGGTGTCTACCGTCACGGCGTCGGCCAGCCCTCTCATCGCGGAGCAAGACTTTCTTGAGGCTCCCGGCAGGCAGGACGGGCATTCAAAAGCCTCTCAGCCACTGCGCATGCGCGGGAAGGCACTGCGGGAGGGCACCTCCCAAAGCCTCCACATGGCTCCCGACCTTCTCCAGTATCTCAAGAAATATGGCCACAGTCGGCGAGAAGTGCGGGTCATCATCCAGCTTGAGGGGAACCTCGACCAGGGTATGCGGATGCTCAAGAGCCAATATCCCATGAAGGTCCACCACATCTTGACGGGCATTCGAGCCATTGCGGTGGAAGTCCCGGCTCGACAGGTGGCGCTGATGGCGCGCGAGCGTCATGTGAAGTGGATCTCACCCGACCGAGTGGTGACCCAGCTTGCGGCGGATCCCATCGGCCACATCGCCGTGACCACCGGTGCCAGCATGGTCTCGAAGACCTCCTCCAATCCCGAGCGGCCTTCGGGAGACAGCGTGACCATCGGCATCATCGACTCAGGCACCTGTATCGGCTGTGATCCGGTGAATGATCTGTACAACGAGTCCTACCGCTCTGCACCTCGTCAAGCGCCCTGCCCTTCTCAAGCGCTCAGCGTCTGCCTGTGGGGGTGGCTTGTTTGTAGCAGCACAGCTCCAGCTCCAGCGTCAGGCTGTTGACCCGCGTATCATCTTGGATCAGCACCTCCAGCGCCCCATCTTGCAGTGACGATACGATGCTGGTCGAGTACCAAAACGGGGGGGTCAACGCATTCAGATCCAGCGTCATCGGGGAGCTGGGATAAGGATTCCACACCTCCGCATACACCGGCAGATTGTCCTGGTACAAGATGAGCTGGTCCGAGCCGCCGTTTCCACCGGTTAAAGTGAAGTCCAAGATCAGGTTGGCATCCTGCACCGCACACCCCAGCGGGAGCTCATATCGCAGCGTATCCAGAAAGTAGTCGTCGAGCGCATTCTCGCCGTAGTCTACCGTCGAGACATTTCCAGCCGCATCGCTGAGGGCCTCACTGGGATCGGCATTACTGTTCTCGGTGAACTTGACGCGGGTGGGCTGCGCACAGCCTTTGTTGTTTCCGAAGTGGAGCCCCGGCAGATAGGTGGGCTGGCTGAAGCTCACTGGATGATCCACCGTGACCGGATAGGTCTGAAAATATCCTGGCTGCTGCACTTCCTGCACCCGATAAGGGCCTCCCGGTGGCACCTGGAGACAGTAATATCCGCTGTTGGTGGTGTTCATACTCGCGAGCACCGTTCCCGAGGTGTTTTTGAGCTGAATGGTCCAGCCCGGCAAAGGAGACTCACCGGTATCCCAGACCGAGTTGGCATTGGCATCGAGCCACTTGTATCCGCAGACCACCGAGTTTTCGCCGGTGCGGATCACCCCAAAAACAGGCGCATCGAGGGCGTCATCACACGGATCCACCACGATCCACGCGGTATTGGGGCTGGGCGTGGTCTGGAGATAACCTCCCGGGAGGGTCACGGTAAAAGTATAGTTGCCACCCGGCAAGTTGGTGAACGTATAAGCGCCGGTGGCATCGGTGAGGGTGGTAAAGACCGAGCCATCATCCGAGGTGGCGGTCACGGTCCAGCCTGCGAGTCCTGGCTCACTGCCATTCCAGTTGCCGTTGGCGTTGTTGTCTTGGAATACAAAGCCGGAGACCTCATCGGCGCCATCACATTCAAAGTGGTTGCCGAAGTCCAGCCCTCCTACGTGGTTGCGAGGAGGACAGGCACCCAGTTTCACCTGATACGTGCCGCTGGAGGGAGCGGTCTGCGTCCAGCCGGTCTGTTGCACTTCGCCCACCGTGTATTTTCCGCTGGGGAGCTGCCTGAAGCA
Organism: Myxococcota bacterium; assembly: GCA_046075485.1. Taxonomy (GTDB): domain Bacteria; phylum Myxococcota_A; class UBA796; order JAJRTE01; family JBJTQF01; genus JBJTQF01. Next base: position 46,161 of record JBJTQF010000152.1, read on the forward strand.
GTACGCGCCCGAAACATCGGTCTGAGTGATCTGGAGGTTGCCTTGAGCATCGGTGAGGGTGATGGTCCAGCTACTCAAGCCACTCTCGCCGGAGTCCCAGATGCCGTTGGCATTGGCATCGTCAAACTTGGAGCCACAGATGGAGCCGTTGCGCTTGCAGCAGCGGGTCAGCTCCAGCTCTAGGTAGTTGATGGAGGCGTCGTCGGAGATCACCACATCCAGATCCCCATCTTGCAGGCTGGAGAGCAGGCCCAAGGCACCCAGATCGAAGCTGAGGAGCTGCACACCGGGCCACGTCAGCCCCAGCGCCTGAGCACCCACTTGTTGAGTCCCTTGGAAAAAGCGGATGGTATCGTTGCTGGTCAGGGGATGGAGCGCCCGTGCATGCACCTTGAGCTTCGCGCCCGTGATGGTGCAACCCGCCGGGAGGCTGAAGTGCAAGGAGTCGGCAAAGAGTCGATCTGGCACGAGCACGTCATAACCCACGGCATAAGGAAAGAGGGCCTGAAGATCGGCATCCAACGTGGTCGGATCTTGGGGCGGAAAAAACTTATCCTTGAGCCCACCGGCCACCACAAACGAGTCTGCTTGTCCACACTTACATTTTGGAAAGCTCACCGGAAGGAGCTGAGCCACCTGCTCTTGAGCGGCCTGCTGGCCTGCCCCTTCGGTCCAGCTCCACTCAGGGGAGACGGCTGGCTTGCCCAAGCTCTCCGTCTGGGTCGTCTCGGTCTCACACGCGGGTGTGAGCGCCCACGCGGAGGTGTGACACACCCACAGGGGAAATAAGAATGCCATTGGCCATAGACGTTTGATCATCTGGATCATCATGCTGTTCTCCTCTCACGGGTGAAGGTGCTGCCGATGAAGGACACCTCTATGTCTGCGAGCACGTCCTTCATCCTCACCTAGTGGGCAGGAGGAGCCCTTCTGAAGAGAGCCGCTCGTTTTTTAATGCAGGCGGGGTAAAAAATCGAGGGCAGCGCATCAGGCACGAGCGCTTCAGCAGCGGCTCGAGCATGCCGCGTAAATTCCTGTATAGATGGAATACTCAGGCAATCATATTACTTCACACACATGATGACATAATGCGAGGTGATTCCAGATTTTGACCTTCAACCTTTCTGCACTCACGCCGATCTTTAGACACGTTTATGTCGATCTTTTGCATCGGCTGTCTCTCTGACATCATCATACTCAGGTGGTTTATATCTTTTGGATACAGCCCAAGATCGAGGTGCGTGCATGAAAACTGCCACCGGGTTCTCGCTTCGCCCCGAAGCACACTTGGCCGTAAAAGAAGCCTTGTCCATGCTGAGCCAGCGCCTCAATGCCCCCCTCAGCATGGTGGTGGTGAGCTGTACGGTGCAACATCAAGTGGCGGAAATCAATCGGCTGTTGCGAGAAGCGCTTCCAGGAGTCCCTCTGTTTGGCTGCACCTCGTGTAGCGGCATCATGACCGAAGATGGACACCACCTGGGAGAAGGCTGGACCCTGGCACTCTTGGGGTTATCCGATCCCGCAGGAGCGTTTGGGGTGGCGGCGGCCTCCCTCGAGCAAGGCGCGCAGCAGGCAGGTGCGGAAGCAGTTCGACAAGCCCTCCTCCAAGCCGACCGCCCCTATGAGCTGCCCGGCATGGTCTGGCTCACCACCGCACCGGGTCACGAAGAGCAGGTGCTTCAAGGCATCTTGAGTGAGCTGGGAGAATCCGCTCGTATCTCGGGAGGCAGTGCTGCGGACAATGATCTCTCGGGACAGTGGGCTCAGTTCTGTCAGGGCCAGATTTATGGGCAAGCCGCTGTGACGGCGGTGCTCTTTCCTTCGTCGGAGGTGGTCTCGATCTTTCAGAATGGCTATGAGCCCAACGCGCACTCGGCGCAGATCACCCGAGCGGAAGGGCGCTGTGTCCACACGCTGGATGGCAAACCCGCCGCCGAGGTATACAATGCCTGGACGGGAGGTCTTATTCAGGCGGAGCTGGAAACTGCAGGGCCGGTTCATGCCATCACCACCCTCAAGCCCCTGGGACGCCAGATGGGAGAGATCGGCGGTGTCCCTCAATACCTGCTCTCACTTCCCGAGCGGGTCACACCGGAACATGGCTTGACCTTGCTGACGGAGGTGCAAGAAGGTGAGCGCCTCTACCTGATGGAAGGCCAGCTCGAGACCTTGGTGACCCGCGCAGGTCGAGTCGCCACCGGGGCGCTGAGGGCCCATAACTTGACCCCTCAAGACCTGGCAGGGGCGCTGATTGTCTTTTGTTACAGCTCGATGTTGGCCATTGGACCTCAGATGACGGGGGTGGCCGAAGCGGTTCGACAGGCACTGGGAGGCAAACCGTTTATGGGCATGTTTACCTTCGGCGAGCAGGGCTGTTTCCCCAATGGTCGGAATCATCATGGCAACCTGATGATCTCCATCACCCTTCTCACGGTATAGGGGTCCGTCATGAATGACCCGGAGCTGATGCGCGAGACGCTCTTTGAGCTGGCGAAGGCTCGAGATCGCGAGCGGGAGATGCGTCAAGAGTCCCAGGCGCTGCTGGAAGGACTGCGCATCTTGACCCTGTCTCAGCAACCCCAGTCTCTGTTTCTGGAGCTGCTGGAAGTGCTTCGAGGAGCCCTTGAGTTTGAAAGTGCCGTCGTGCTTCGAGAAGGAGAAGACCACCAGCTTCATCCCGAAGCCTTTACCGATCCTGCTCATGCGGGCCGGGTGATTCCACGTCATGCGCTCTTCGAGCGTGTTCTTCAAGGTGCCCCAACAGCCCTGGTCGATGTCTCACGCATCCCCGACTGGCCCTTTACGCAAGCAGAGGTTTGCGGCGGCTCGGCGCTGCTCGCGCCCCTTCGTGGAGGACAGACGACTTCGCTTCTGATCTGCCTCCATCAACAGCGGGCCTTTTTTACCCAACGACATGTGAGTGTGGTCCGAAAGCTGGCTCCGCTCGCCGCTCAGGCTCTGATCCACCGGGAGCTGAAAAACACCCTTGAGGAGCGCGACCGCTTTTTTTACCCTCAGCCTGGAGATGATGGCCACTGTGGGTCTGGATGGGCGCTTTAATCACCTCAACCACCTCTGGCTCTCGGTGTTAAACTTCACAGAAGAAGCCCTGCGTCGGCGGACCCTGTTGTCGTGTACCCACCCCGAAGACCAAGCCAGACTCCACGAGGAGCTCGAGAACATCCGCCACAACGGCCTGAGCTGCAACCTCGAGCTTCGTCTGCTGATGGGAGATTTTCAGCCTCGCTGGATTCAGCTCTCAGCCCGTTATAGTCAGGAAAATGAGTCCTACTACTTTGTCGGGCAGGATATCGAAGCACGGCGCCAGATGGAGCTGGCTCTCCGCGAGAGTGAGCGACGTTATGCCTTAGCCGCTGCCGGTGCCAATGATGGGCTGTGGGATTGGGATATCGTACAAGGCACGCTCTATGTCTCACCCCGCTGGCGGCGGATGTTGGGCCTTCCAGAGTCCGAGGCGTTTACCGTGACCCCTTAGGACTGGGTGGAGTGGGTGCATCCAGAAGATCTGGCTCGCCTGAGCCATGCGATGACACAACATCTCAAAAACAAAGTGCCGCATTATGAATATGAATATCGAATCCGCCGCCAGCAAGGAGACTATATCTGGGTGCTGGTGCGCGGGCTCGCCATTCGCAACGAAGCAGGAAAACCCCTGCGGATGGCAGGCTCTCTGACCGACATCACCCAACGAAAACGGATGGAGTCCAAGCTCGAGCATGAGGCGCTGCACGACAGCTTAACCGGGCTCCCCAACCGGGCACAGTTTATGAGCGCGCTGGATGCGCGCATGCGCCAAAGCCAGCGGGAAAACCAAGCTCACTATGCCGTGCTCTTTCTGGATCTCGACCGCTTTAAGGTGGTCAACGATGGGCTGGGGCACGCCGCCGGAGACTTCCTGCTCCAAGGCATCGCTCAGCGGCTGAGAGCCTGTGTTCGCAGCTCCGACTTGGTGGCCCGCTTGGGTGGAGACGAGTTCACCATCCTCATGAGCCCCACCGATCCCAAATATGGACCCCTTCAGCTCAGCCAGCGGCTTCGAGAGGCACTCCAGCCCCCTTTTCTGCTGGAAGGCCATGAGGTTTTTGCCTCCGCCAGCATTGGTGTCCCCCTCGGGACGCTGGACTATTCCAGCCCCATTGAGATGCTCCGAGACGCCGACACGGCCATGTATCGCGCCAAAGCCCAGGGAAAAGCTCAGGCAACCCTCTTTGAGCAGTCGATGCACGCACGCGCACGCCAGCTCATGCTGCTCGAAACAGAGCTGCAAGTGGCAGTCCATCTGGAAGAATTTGAAGTCTTTTATCAGCCCATCGTCCGACTGGCCACCGGTGAACTTCAAGGCTGGGAGGCGCTCGTGCGCTGGTATCATCCCAAACGAGGGCTGGTGCCTCCAGGAGATTTCATCCAAGCCGCCGAAGAGACAGGGCTGATCGAGCAGATCGGCCTGCTGGTGCTCAAGGCGGCCTGTCGTCAGTTCTGCCAATGGTACCAGCACTATCCTCACGCGCGCGAGCTGTTCATCAGCGTGAACATCTCTCCACGGCAGCTCGGGAGCGAACATTTTCTCGAGCAGGTGCTGGAGATCTTATCAGAGTACGAGCTGCCTTCACGTTGCCTACACTTAGAGATCACCGAGAGCTGCATGGTCAACAGCGCTCCCACCACGATGGCCCTGCTGGAAAGTCTGGTCAAACACGGCATCCACCTCTCACTGGATGACTTTGGCACCGGCTATTCGTCGCTGAGTTATCTGGACCGCCTGCCCTTTCAGTCTCTGAAGCTGGATCGTTCGTTCATCCTGAGCTTAACCCAGGAGACCAAACGGTACGCGCTGATCGGCGGTATCATGGCGCTGGCGCAGAGCCTCTCTCTCCAGGTGATTGCCGAAGGCATCGAAGAAGAGGCTCAAGTCCGACTGCTGCACAAGCTGGGGTGCCAATCGGCCCAAGGTTATCTGTTCGGACGTCCTCAGCCGGCGTCGCTGGCCGAGAAACTGCTGGAGCTTGAGTGTCCGTCCAGTGCCTTGCACAGCCCTGGTCTCAGACAGAGCGACCTGGAACACCTCAAAATGCTCTGAGCTCCGCCCTTGATGGGTCAGCTCTGCAATTCCCGTCAGACATCCTTCCGACATTGAATCCCCCGCGCCTTCTACGTTATACTCCAATTTTGAAATGTTCCTACTCTTGCCTCTCACGTGATGAAGGATGCTGAACATGCGCAGCTTGCCACGGAGCTTGACACATCGTCCCCTCACCATCTTGACCCTCGGTTTATTGACCTCCGCCTGCGATGGCTCAGGCGTCGAGCTCTCTCCCACACCTCCCGAGCAGGTGACAGCAACACCCGAGCCCACCGAGACGGCCCTTCCCAGCACGCCGACGGTGCTGCCCAGCACCCCCACTTCAACCCCGGTGCCCACCCCCACCCCTTCTCCCACCCCCGATCCAGCAACACGCCCCTGTGAGGATCCCCTCACACTCGGGCCAACAGACGCCATCGTAGCGCCCTTCGCCCTGCTGGACCTCGCCGCCTCTGGTGGAACAGGGGATTACCTGTTTGAGCTGGACACCAACGCTTCGGGAGCCCTGCTCAATGAGCTGACCGGCGTCTACCTCGCCGGAGAGCTCGGCGGAGTCTCCGATGTGGTCTCGGTCTCGGACAGCGGCTGCGTCGATGTGGCACAGGTGAACATCCAAGTGGCAGAAGAGCTGGAGCTGCTGCCCAGCTCGGCGGAGCTTCCCCCTCTCACCCCCGTACAGTTGGAAGTAGCAGGGGGCTCAGGTCAGTTTTCATGCGCGCTGCTCAGCTCCGGGAGCGGTGCCAGCCTGGATCCCAGCACATGCCTCTATACCGCTGGACCCAACAACGGCAACGACCTTATCCGGGTGACGGACGAACGCACGGGACAGTTTGATGATGCCCTGCTCACCGTCAGCGCCGGAGCGGTGCTCCGTACCAGTGTGCCTCGGCTCTACCTTCCAGAAGGTGCCTCTTTTACCCTCAAAGTGACCGGTGGCAGCGGATATCTCACCCTCAGCGCGCTGGGGGATGCCCTCTCACTGCAAGGCGCGGTGATCCACGGGGAGCTGGAAGGCGGTGCGACCGTTACCGCCACCGATGATTTCACCGGCCAGACCTTGCGCCTGCCCGTGACGGTGGTGGGCTCCGCCAAGCTCGGCGAGCTCAAACGCATGGGGGAGCAGGCCGACTTAACCGCCTCTCTCGCCCCCGGAGACCTCAACGGAGACGGTTTTGATGATGTGATCTTTGGCGTGGGAGAGGTCTCCACGGGGGCCTACTACTCCGGAGCGGTCTACGTCTACCACGGCAGAGCCGATGGCCCACCGGTCTTGGCTCAGACCCTCCCCGGCACTGGCTGGGATTATAAGTATGGATCCGCCCTGGCCCTGGCGGATTTTGATGGTGATGGCCTGCTCGACTTAGTAGTGGGAGCTCGAGATGCCAGCATTCGGGTCTCGGTCAGCGGCGCTGTATACCTCTACGCCGGACAAGAGGATGGCACCTTCGAGAGCACTCCGTTTCTCACCCTGGCAGGCACCGGGAGCGGCGACCGCTTCGGTCACGCCATGACCACCGGGGACTTTAACGGAGACGGCTGGGTAGATCTGGCGGTGAGCGCCAACAACGACGAAAACAACGCGGCGGTCAACCTGATCCGCGAGCAAGGGGCGATCCATCTTTTCTTGGGGAATCGGAACGGATATGCAGCCACGGCGGATCAGATCCTCTACGGCGTGGCACCGGATGGGCTCGGCGGCTGGGCAGACAACAAGCTCAAGCTGGCCTACACGCTGGCGAGCGGAGACTTCGACGGGGATGGGCTCGACGACCTGATCGCAGGCTGCAACGAGTACGATGATCCGAACACGTCGGCGACCGCAGACGGTGCGCTCTTTTTGTATACCGGCTTGCCCGCTGAGGAGAGCTTCTTAGGAGGTCTGACCTCCACCCCTACGTTGGCGTGGACGGTTCAAACCAGCGGCAATATGGGCGCACAGGTCGGAGGCGCACTCGCCCGCGCGGATCTCGACCAAGACGGACGCGCTGATATCGTGGTGGCAGTGCCGCGCAATCGAAAGGATCCGAGCAAGACGGATACCCAGGGAGCCGTGCATGTGCTGCTGGGCCGAACGCCGGACTCGCTCGAGACAGGCCGCTTCTTGGCGCTGGAGTCTGAAGCCGATTGGTCGGTGTTGGGGCTGGCAAAAGATGACATCCTCGGCTGGCGGGTACGGGTGGCGGATGCCACAGGGGATGGGCTCTCTGATCTGCTGCTGAGCACAGTGCAAGGGGAAATCACCGGTGGCCAGAGTAATGCCGGGACGGTGGAGATCTATGCCGGAGTCGAAGGGACGGTGCCCGAGACCTCCGCCTGGAAGGTCTGGCCGGGGCTCAGCAAGAGTGAGCAGTTTGGCTCCGCGTTTGAGGTGCTCCCAGATCGCGATGGGGATGGCATTCCGGAGCTGGCGGTGTTCTCCAACCGGGATGACTCGCTGGGCACGGATGTGGGGCGTCCTTTTGAGATCTCAACGCAGGCAGGACTGTATTCTTATCTGGAGATGCCGTCAATCTCGGCGGGTCAGCTCTTTGGGTTCCGCGTGGCGGTGCTGGGGGATGTTCATGGGGATGGATATGCCGATCTCCTGGTGGGGGCGATGAATGCAGACATCGTGAACGGTTTCCCCAGTGGTGGGGCGGCGTATCTCTTCCGAGGCACGGCGCAAGGCTTCGCGCGCACACCCGAGGAGACCTTCACCAGCTATCCAGGCTATACGACGAAGGATCTGAACGGTTATGCGGTGGCCTCCGCCGGAGACTTCAACGGGGATGGGGCGGCAGACCTCGCGGTGCTGAGCCGCTCCTTCAGTAAACCCTCGACCTTTGATGCCAACTTGTACGCCAATCCGACGGCCTGTGCAGGGAGCATCGCCGATGCCAGTGCGGTGCTGGTCTACCTGGGTAAAAAGGATGGCTCGACGCCCTCAAAAGTCCCCGCGTTTGTATACTTCGGAGCGCAGGCCAGTGACGGGCTGGTCGAGCTGGTCGGGGACTTCGACTACAACCAAGATGGGATGAGTGACCTGCTGGTGGGGGCTCCATTCTGGGAACAAGGCGACCAAAACGATGCCGGTGCCGCGCTGTGGCTGGCAGGTCGAGCAGCGGATACAAATGGAAAGATCACGGTGATCTGCGCACCAGACCTCACCCTCTACGGACGCACGGGCGGAGACCGCCTCGGAGACGCCGTAGGCAAGGTGGGGGACGTCGATGGGGACGGCTGCGCTGAGACGGCGGTGGGTGCCTACAGCGAAGATCTCCCCGAGGCAACGGGGGTGGGCACTCTCCGGGTGGTGTTCGGCTGGGGTACTCGTTGTGCCAGCACGTTGCCTCGCACGCTGGCCTTCTCCAACAAGGTCAAGGATCAGCAGGTGGGCATGGCGGTGGCAGGAGGAGCGGACATCGACGGGGACAGCTTCCCAGATGTGGTGGCCAGCTCTACGGCGTTTAAGGACAGCAACCTCACGGTGGGCGGGGTCTGGCTGGTACGCAGCGGGTATATGCGCTCGCTCACGCCCAGCGCCTTCTCGGAGATCGCTTCGGCGGAGGGAATTCTGCCCATGACGGACGGGGCGGCGCAGGTCTGGAAGGGCTCAAGCACCAACGAAAACTTCGGGGTGTCGGTGACGGTGCTGCCCGGGATGGAGACGGACGGTCGCGCTCAGGTGGCGGTGGGGAGCTTGTTCAGCGACTTGGTGGGAACACTCAACGCAGGAAATGTGCGGGTGATGCGCTTTGATCCGGTGCTCAACGGGCCGTCTCAGAGCCTGGTGGGGCTGGTGGGTGGAGAAACCAGTCCTTCGGAGTCGTATATGGGCAACGATGTGAGCTTCGCGCAGACGCCTCAAGGGGCGTGGCTGGTGACGGGAGCGCCTCGCGGGAATGCGTCGGGGATCGATACGGGCTCGACGTGGCTGGTCAGGCTGGTCCCAGGGGGGTGAGCGGAGGCGGAAAGGCAGCGCCTGCTGGCCGCCGAGTGGGTGACGGTGTGCGCTCCTGCTTCACGGGGGTGAAGCAGGAGGCTAAGCTGGGCAAGTCCGCGCACCGGAGTATACCCTGGACCGAGGCAGTTTCGGACTGGATGGCCTGCCAACACCACGCTTCAAGGACTTGCTCTCTCTGTCGCAGCAGCTTGGAAGGGGCTGAGGTGAGCAGGAGAGCCTCCAGTTTTATGCTTCCAGTGACCACCGTCACAGGTGAAGTCTCTTGTCGGAACTGTCGAGCGCAGTTGGAAGGGGGGAAACGTCAAGCCGTCACCCGCTCACGCTCGCCATCACACACGATCTTTAGAACATGATCTCAATCTCATCCGCTTCTTCTTCATCGGTCTCATCCATGATCTTCGGATAAGACGGAGGGCTGGAGCTCGGAGGCGTGAGCCCCTTCTTTTTGATGAAATTTGCCTCCTGGGTCATGAGCTCTCTTTGGCGAAGGTCGAGAAATATCTCAAACTTATCGTTGAGCAGTGCCTCATATGCAGCTTGCGGAATGGCGTGACTTTTCAGGATCTCCTCTACTTGGGCATCCGCTGGAAATCGTGATCTCAGCTCTTTAAGACTGTTCCGGACATCCGTTCGTTCCTCACTCGACAACAAGATGCGGTTTGCAGGGCTGCTCTGAAGCGAGGATGACCCACGCGAACGTGAGATGTACACAAATGCCTTAAACGTGTCGGAGGCGTAGATCACATCTGCCTCTAAATGCTCACCGGTCCTGAGAGAGCGAGGCTTCAAGCTCAGATAAAATGCAATGAAGGTTCTCAAACGAGCACTCTTCAGATCGAATTTTTCGGGAAATGGTTCCGCAGCCTCCATTCGATCCACGAGAAATCGGGATGAACACTTCGGGATGTCCACCAAGGCATCCGCATCATGAAGAGGTTCAATCAGTCTATTTTCCCTGCCGTAAGCCAAGTCCCGAATGGCCTTGAGACACTCACGAATTCGTGAGCTGCTCGCACCTCCAAACCAGCATTGGTAAGAGGTTGCCCATAGCCAAGTGGAGAGCAATGTTTTTGTCCCTGTAGATGGCTCCGGGCAATGCCGAAAGAACTCAGCCAGCATGACAAGCTGCATATTATAGGACAACACTCGAACGCTTGAGATCCCATCCCCTTGTAAGAACCTGACTGCTTTTGGGAAGGTCTGCTTTAGCGCGGCCAATGCAGACCTTAAGTGGGCATCTTTGTCCTGACTCGCATGATTTGCGCTAGAAGCAGGCGAAAACACGGTCTCCCAAGAGGTCTTATAAAGATCTCCTTCGTCCAAAGCCGCCAGCACAGCTTTTAAGAGAAAACCTATCTCAACCCTGCCAAATGATACGAACTCACCAAGCTGAGCCAGCTCCTCAAGCTCAGTGTCCAGCTTAAAAGCGCCCTCACCCGACCCAGCTTGACGGTAGCTCAAGGCAGTTGCAAGCTCATGCTTACGAATGGGCGTGCCCTTCGAGTTGAGTCGGCCAAAGATCTCCACGGCACGGTCCAAGCCGACATCTGAGATGGAAACCACTGAAATCCGATACTGTGTAAAGCGGGCTGAAAGTTCCTCTGCTTTGTTGATGAAGTGTTCCTGTAACCCACGACAAGCACGAATAAAGGCCGTCGCATTGAGCAACACATTCATCGGAAACAAGGGGGCGGTGGGCTCTTCGCCCTTCTGAAGATAACGAAACTCTAGGGTGTTGAGATCGCAGAAGACCCGCCACTCTGCCAAGTCAGGTTCAGTCGCTCGCTCCGTCGGCAGAAGAAGAATACCCATCAGGGTTGTGAGCCGCTGTTGTCCGTCCAAGAGATAAGCAGGGCTCTTGTTTCCGCTCGGTCGGGTCGAGATGGTAACATGGGCAATCTCTGTGCGAAACTTTATGTCTTCTTCTGTCTTCCAAACCAAGATCTGCCCAATCGGATACTGCTTGTAGATGCTGTCTAAGAGGTCGAGCCGCTGCTTGGGCTGCCACACATAGGTACGTTGCCTAATGCCCTCAAAAACTTCTGATCGTTCAGCACTTCTTTGGACAGTTGAACCCTCATGCGCGTCCTCCGCGCTCGCGCTGTGCTCTACGAAGCTGCTTTAGCTCCTCAAAATCGTAAGAGAAGACACCATCTGGCCAATTGTCTACATCACCTTCTGAATCGAGCTCGACGGTCTGAAGACTCTGATCCAAGTCGTTTACCCAGTAGAGCTTTACGTTTTCTGGGGATAACCCACCTTCCGCAATTCGACGACGTAGGCGCAATAGAAACATCTCTGAATGTGTCTCGAGCAAAGAACGGACACCATCCTGCTGAACACCCTTGATATAAAGATCGGCAACAGCACCATGCGCGGAAGGATGCAGATGCGACTCGGGCTCCTCTACAAGCTCATGCCTTGCAACCGTCACCTCTCCTTCAACCGTAGAGGGAGGCACCTGTGGCAAACTTCGCTGTACCACGAGGGGAAAAACCTGGGCCATCCCCAAACCGACTTCACCCAGCGGCGTAATGATGTCTCTCCTCTTCAGACGAAGGCCAAACAGGGGGGCCAGCGACTCAATCTCCAGAGTATGCTCCCCAAGCTCCTTCAGACGAAAAAATGCCTGTGCCGTCGGTAAGATCTCATGCTGCTGAGCGTATAAAATCTGCGCTGCATTTTGTCCATCAAAGCGCATGTGTCGGAGAGCCGCTTCAACATCGCACAATTCATAGGCAGGTATTGGAGTACGAACGGGACCGAGATAAGCACATTGCGATGACAAGGCCCGCAGCATATCATATACCGCAAGCAGCTCTTGAAGGCTCTCACCCTTAAGTCCAGCGTTCGAGAGGCCCCTTAAGGATGGAAGTAGCCCTTCAAACCGAATGGAGAACGGTCCCCCATCCAAAAGAGCATCCTCGACCCTCAGCTCGTACTTTGAGTCGCTGCCAGGCTCCTCATCCCACTTCAACGATACAAAGGGCCCCCCATGCCTTCTGAGCTCAAACGATTCAATGAGCTGACACTCGACAAAAGGCACGTCGCGACGTCTGAGCGTCCAGTCCAGCCCAAGCCGCTGTCCGCCGCCCTCCAGCTCGATCCCCAGCTTAATAAAGCCCATTGGCTTGCGCCCATGTACCATTTCGGCAAAGGTCTTTCCGAAGGAAATATTATGAACGTGGAGTGGGAGGCCCTCCTGTGCCCGGACATTCAACCCTTCCAAGAGCTGAGGCACCAGCCTTAACAGTGAGCTCTTGCCAGAGCCATTATTCCCGAACAAGATCGTAAGGGGGGCGAACTCAAGCTCGACGCGCCTATTAAAAGGTTTATATCGCTCACAGAAAATACGGGAGATATGGAGGTAGGAGCTCATCGCCGGAGACCTCAGCTCGAGAGTGGATGGTGAGAGGTCGCGAGCGCGTCGCACCTCCCATCCCGTTCTAACCTTCAGCGCGTCTGACAAGTAGGGGAGGCATGGTCTGATACCCCCCCACGCCCTCACCCTTCGCTGCTGCTCTCTCCTGAGCCTTCTTTGATCCCTAAGTCGGCGTAATCAGCGGCCATATGGCATTTTTTGTACTTCTTACCACTGCCGCACCAGCACGGATCGTTTCGGCCCGGGAGCTTCTCTGGACGTGTCGGAGGCCCCGCCGGTTCCGGTCTTGCCGCCCGCGCGGCTGCCGCTTGTGCCACCGCCCGCGCCGCCGCCTGCTCCGCCCTGGCGCGATTGGCCAGCTCGGGAGACATCTCTTCCGGTGGCATCGGTGAGGCATGGGGTGCCGTGCCGCCTCCCTGCTCCACCAGCCGCATCTGGAGACGACGTTGAGCCTCGAGCTTCAGCACGTCTTCATTCGTCATCCGCTTGAGCCGGAAGAGCTGCTCGATCACCTGCTCATCACGCAGTGCCATCATCTCTTGGAACATATGATAGCCTTCGCGTTTGTACTCCAGCAGGGGATCTTTTTGGCCAATGCCCCGCAGTCGCATCGAGTCACGCAGATGGTCGATGGCCGAGAGATGATCCATCCACAGCCGATCCATCGTCTTGAGCATGACCTCACGCTCGACCCGGCGCATCAGCTCGGGGGTGAGCTCCGCCTCTTTTTCTTCGTAGAGCTTCACCGCCTGCTGGGTGAGCTGGTTGGCCAGCTCTTCGCGCGGTTTGGCGGCAAAGGGCAGCTTGTCTTTGTCCACCTTGCAGGCCGTCAAAAACAGCTTCTCGAAGTTGCTCTTGAGCCCATCATAATCCCACTCGGTGGCCCCTTTGCCTTCGGGACAGGTGGCATCCATTGCGTCGCCCACCAGCGCCCCGAGGCTCTCCGCGAGCATGTCGCGCACCTCGTCGCCCTTCAAGACCTGGTAGCGGATCTTGTAGAACACCTGACGCTGCTGGTTGAGCACGTCGTCATACTCTTTGAGCGCCTTCCGAATGCCAAAATGATACCCTTCGAGCTTCGACTGGGCATTCTGGATGGCCTTGTTGAGCAGCGGATGTTCGATGGGCACATCTTCTTCGTAGCCAAAACGGTCCATGATCGCCGTAATCCGATCCGACCCAAAGGCTTTGAGCAAGTTGTCTTCCAGGGACAGATAAAAACGGCTAGAGCCCGGATCTCCTTGACGACCGGCACGGCCTCGAAGCTGATTGTCGATGCGGCGGCTGTCGTGACGCTCCGTGCCGATGATGTGGAGACCTCCAGCGGTCACCACCCGAGTTTTGTCCTGGAGACTTTCGGCTTGAGCGGCAGCCAATGCTTCTTGGAACACCGGATCGTCATCGGCCACCCCGGGACCGACCTTCGCGCGCGCTTGAAAGTCTGGATTACCGCCCAGCAAGATGTCGGTGCCTCGACCGGCCATGTTGGTGGCAATGGTGATGGCACCCGAACGACCCGCCTGAGCGATGATCTCCGCTTCACGCGCATGGTTTTTTGCGTTCAACACGTTGTGCGGGATATTAAGACGGGTCAACATGCGGCTGATGATCTCGGACTTCTCGACGGAGACCGTGCCGACGAGCACCGGACGGCCTGCTTTGTGCAGCTCCACCAGCTCGTTGACCACGGCCTTAAACTTCTCTCCTTCGGTTTTGTACACCAAGTCGGCTCCGTCCACACGGCTCACCGGAATATTGGTGGGGATCACCGCCACGTCGAGCTTATAAATCTTCTGGAACTCGGCTGCTTCGGTGTCAGCGGTTCCGGTCATGCCTGCCAGTTTGGAGTACAGCAGGAAGAAGTTCTGATAGGTGATGGTGGCCACGGTGCGGTTCTCGGGCTCGATCTCCACCTTTTCTTTGGCTTCGATGGCCTGATGCAGACCGTCGGACCAGCGACGTCCCGGCATCTGACGCCCGGTAAACTCGTCGATGATCACCACTTTGCCTTCACGCACCATATACTCCACGTCGCGGCGATAGAGCACATGCGCCCGGAGTGCTTGGTTGAGGCCGTGGACCAGCTCCACGTTGGCGGGCTCATAGAGGTTCTTGAGCTTGAGCTTCTTCTCGATGTGGTTCACACCTTCGTCGGTGAGATGCACACTCTTGGCCTTGAGGTCCACCGAGTAGTCGATGTCCGCCTGCAACGCCGGGATGAGCTTGTCCACCATGCGGTAGAGCTCCACGTCTCCTTCGGCCTGACCGCTGATGATCAGCGGGGTGCGGGCTTCATCGACCAGAATGGAGTCCACTTCGTCCACGATGGCGAAGTTGTGACCGCGCTGCACGTAGTCTTCGAGGCGGAGCTTCATGTTATCGCGCAGGTAGTCGAAGCCCATCTCGGAGTTGGTGCCGTAGGTGATGTCGGAGCCATAGGCTTCACGGCGCTCTTCATTGCCCATATCCCGCAGAATACAGCCCACCGAGAGCCCCAAAAACCGATGAATCTTGCCCATCCACTCCGCGTCACGGGAGGCAAGGTAGTCGTTGACGGTCACCACATGCACGCCTTTACCGGTCAAGGCGTTGAGGTAACACGGCAAGGTGGCCACCAGGGTCTTGCCTTCGCCGGTTTTCATCTCGGCGATCTTGCCCTGGTGCAGGACCATGCCGCCCTTGAGCTGCACATCGAACGGCCGCTGGCCCAGCGTGCGCTTGGCGGCCTCGCGGACGGTGGCGAAGGCGTCGTTCATAAGATCGTCGAGGGTCTCGCCCTTGGCCAGCCGTTCACGAAACTCGACGGTCTTGCCGCGCAGAGCGTCGTCGCTGAGCTTGGCGAATTCCGGCTCCAACGCGTTGATCCTGGCGACCGGCTTGTCGAGGCCTTTGACGATGCGATCGTTGGCCGTACCGAACAGGCCTCGGGCAAGCGCCCCCAGCATGAAAACCTCGAAATCTTAATGAC
>JBJTQF010000153.1:0-73985 GCA_046075485.1 Myxococcota bacterium
TGAAAGAGGCGGGGCTGAAAGAGGCGGGGCTGAAAGAGGCGGGGCTGAAAGAGGCGGGGCTGAAAGAGGCGGGGCTGAAAGAGGCGGGGCTGAAAGAGGCGGGGCTGAAAGAGGCGGGGCTGAAAGGGCTCCAGAAGGCTCAGCTCAAAGGACCAGGTATTTCAGCCAAGGCGGAAGGGTTCAGGCTGCGCATGACGGAAGGGCAGCCACTGCTGGAGCTGCCCTCGCTTCCCCCTCAGAGCGCACACTGGATCCAGCTTCAGTGAACGCCCCCCATCAGCTTGCGGATGCTCTTGACCATCATGGCAAGGCTCAACGCCGCCACACCAATGGTAATGGCCACCGCGCCAAAGAGCTGCGGAAGCGGGAACTTCTCAAAGAGTGAGGCAATCTGGCCTCCCACGTAGTTGCCCACAGAGATGGACATAAACCATACCCCCATGAGCTGACCCACCGCTCGCGGAGGCGCCAGTTTTGTCACCATGCTCAACCCCACCGGACTGACGCAGAGCTCGCCTATCGTGTGCAACAAGTAGACCAGCACCAGCCAGAGTGGGCTCACTTTGGCCTGCTCCGGCCCAGAAATCAGAGCCGCCGTCGCCACCACGACAAAACCCGCGCTGATCAGCCCCAGGCCGTAGGCAAACTTGGCCGGGCTCGAGGGCTCTTTGTCTTTCAGCGCCACCCACAGGCCAGCAAAAACCGGTGCCAGCAAGATGATAAAGGCTGAGTTCACACTCTGAAACCAGCTCGAGGGAAAAGCATACCCAAAGATCTCGTTGCGGGTCAGACGGTCGGCAAAGAGGTTGAAGCTCGAGCCCGCCTGCTCAAATGAAGACCAAAACAACACCGAATAGATGAAGAGAATGGCCACCACGCTGATGCGCTTGCGCTCGACGTCAGACCACTCAGGCCGGGTGAGGGTAATGGCAAAATACAGGATGGGCGAGAGCAGGAGCACCACGCCCACCACCAGGTTGACCCCCGAGAGAGTCACATGCATCACCCCAAAATGATTCAAGAGCAGCACCGTGGCCAAGATCAGGGCCAAGCCCACCGTGCCTCCCACAAGCTGGTTGCGCAGTCGCAGATGCCCCGCCGGATCGGTAACGGGTACAGGCTCGGCACCCACCGTTCCCAAAAAGCGCGTGCCATACAAAAACTGGAGAATACCCGCAAACATCCCCACCGCCGCTGCGCCAAAACCCCAGTGCCAGGAGCTCAGGGGATCAAATCCGCTCGAAAGCAGCCAGTCTTGAAACCCCTTGTCCTGCGCCAGATACCCACAGGTGAGCGGGGCCAGACCTCCCCCCAAGTTGATGCCCATGTAGAAGATCGAAAAACCTCCGTCGCGGCGTTTGTCGCCCGGCGCATAGAGGCTCCCCACCATCGTGGAGATGTTCGGCTTGAGCAGGCCCGTTCCAATGATCACCAGCCCCAAACCTGAATAAAAGAAGGGCAGCCCCTTCATGGCCAGACACACATGGCCCGCCGCAATGATGATGCCCCCGTAGAGCACCGCTCGCCGCTGACCGATAAAACGATCCGCCAAGATACCACCGGGCACCGCTGTCAAGTATACCAGCGCCGTGTAGATGCCATACAATGCACCCGCTTCCGCCGTGTCAAACCCCAGACCTCCCAGGGTGGTCGGAGTGGTCATGTAGAGCACCAACAAGGCACGCATGCCGTAATAGCTGAATCGCTCCCAAAACTCCGTAAAAAATAGGGTGGCCAGTCCACGGGGCTGACCAAAAAATGCTCGATCTTCTGGGGCACTACCCGGGGCTGACACAGTGGGGTCTTGGTTCATGGGCATTCCTGTACTCGAGGGGTGATGGGCCAAAATGCTGTCGGAGGCACTCAGGGGGAGCCCTCCACGGGTGCTGTCAGGCTAACCGGTGGACTTTCTCGCGTCAAGGCGCAAGTCCGGTGGACACTCGCTGGGGCTGAGGAGCTCACGCTTTTTGTCGTACCGGCGCGGCGAAAACATCCTGCATAGCCGGATTCTGCTGAGAACGCCCCCCGCTCATCGTCTCAGCACCTTGCCTCGGAGCGTAGGTCTACGGCAACACCTCCACCCACACACGGGAGGAACGCAGCGGGGTTCCCGGCACGCCCACCTGAAAGTGGTGTCGCCCCGGCTCAAGGGTCCAGCGGGTCTCGTAAGGATGGGAGACCATCCGGTAAGGCTCCCCGTCCACATACCAGAGAAGCTGGGGCAAAACCGGCTCCACCAGCGCCTTGAGGGAGAGGGTGGCCGCATTCTCCGGCAAGCTCGGATCTCGACGCAAACGCCCCCCCACACGCGGAGAGAGCACCGTCAGCTTCACCGGTCGATCCAGCCTCTGCTCTTGTGTTGCCGGAGAATTTTCCACCGCATCGAGCAGCGGCAGCTTCATACTCTGCGCCCAGCTCTGATACTCCGGGGGAAGTCGCAGCTTCACGCCCTCACGCCCGCGTGTGCGCACATGAAAGGAACAGTCCTCGAGGGGAAGCAACGAAGGTGGCACAAACTCCGGCACCACCTGATCACAGGCAGGCCCCCCTGCTTTGCCACTCAGCCCACACACTCGAACGGAGACATATCCACGCGGGGGAGGAAAACTGCCATCCGCAAGGCCATCCTGCTGATCGGCGTGGAGCTGACGCATCACCGCCGCCAAGACGCGACCTGCTCCGGTATAGCCGGTCACTTGATGCATCGGCTGAAAGTCCGGCTGCCCCAACCAGACCCCCACCAAGTAGGACTGGCTCCACGCCACCGCCCAGGCGTCACGATATTGGCTCGAGGTGCCGGTTTTGATCGCCACCGGAAAGGGGAACTCGGTAAAACCCAAGCGTGGAAAGGTCGGAAGCCGCGCCAGAGGGTCGGAGAGCCACACGGTCAAGAGCTGCGCCACCGCTGGGTCAAAGACCGGTCGCAGACGTAAGGAGGACATTTCTTGCTCTATCGGTTGCCAATAACGCAGCGGCGTGAGAGATCCGGCCCTGCTCGACGCCAGCGGGTCGAGTGTGCCCTCGTGGGTGGTACGGGCAGGCTGTGAGGTGAAGGCGGTATAGGCTTGCACCAACTGCTCCAGCGTTACGGGAATTCCACCGATGGCAGGCCCCATCCCGTGTTGCTCCGCTCTCACCGAAGCATCCGCCAGGGCCAGCCGACGCAGCAGCCCATAACCCGTCTCCAGCCCCAGCCCCCGCAGCAGCTCCAGCGCGGGAATATTTCGGGAATTCGCCAGCGCCACCCGTGGACGTAAGGGCCCCAAGTATCGCCGGTCCATGTTCTCCACCCCCTCGGGTCCACGCGCCAAGTCCGCCAGCAACGAAGTCGGGGTGAGCAGCCCTCGCTGGAGGGCCTCGGCGTACAAAAATGGCTTGAGGGTCGAACCCGCCAGACGCGGCACGCGGGTATAGTCGATGGCGCCATGATGAGCGTCGTCAAAATAGTCGGTGGAACCAAGCTGCACGCGCACTTCTCCCGAGTGGGCATCGACCACCAGAAGCGCCGCATTGCCCACCCCTTGACCGGCGAGGGCCTGCACCTCCCGCAACAGGACCGAGGCCAGGCGCTGCTGAAGGGACAAATCGAGGGTGGTCTGCACTCGCGGCTGCATCCGCCGCAGCTCCGGCAGACGTGCTTTCACACCCAACACAAAATGTAAGGATTCCGTCGGTCGAGGGGTCAAGGGCAGGAGCCGTAGGCTCTCCAGCTCGTGAAGCGCAAGCTGAAGCTCCGCTTTGTTGAGCCAGCCTTCACGCTCGAGTGCCAGCAGAATTCGTTTGGCGCGGGCTTGAGCGTGGGTACGTCCTTCTGATGTGAACGGATTCATCCGAGCCGGTGCTTGAGGCAAGGCGGTCAAAAAGGCGGTCTCAGCCCAGCTTAGGTCTTCTACAGGCTTGTCCAGATAGCGCCGAGCGGCATAGGCAATCCCATGAAAGCGGTTTCCATAGGGCACACGCTGGAGATAATGGCGGAGAAGCTGCTCTCGGCCATGTCGAAGGGTGAGGGCCACGGCGGTTAAGGCTTCAAGTCCTTTGCGCCAGAGGGTGCGCGTTCCCGGATGCTGAAGGCGCGCCACCTGCATGGCGAGGGTCGAAGCGCCCGACACCCGCCGCCCAAGCCGGAGATTGTCGTAGGCCGCTCGTAGGATGGCCCCCACATCGACCCCCGGATGTTGCCAAAAGTGTCGATCTTCGAGGGTTAAGGTGGCCGCGACCACCCGCTTGGGCAAGGGCTCCACCGGCCAGAAGCCCAAGGGCCCCTGCCCTTCGTCGGCCAAAAACCGCCCGTGCCGATCCAGCAGCAGATAGGTCGGTGCAGGGCTCTCGAGGTGAGACCGCTGCCACACGAGCACCAAGAGGCCACACAAAAATAGCGGAAGTAGGAGCAGGAGCAGCCGCCAAAACCCGCACAGGAATTGTCTCAGACGCTTGAGAAAAGGCCAACGCTGCTCGAGCGCGCGCCAGCGGGCAGGCAGGAAAGGCTGAGGGTGAGACTCAGCGGCGGATTTCAACCCAGGCTCCCGGTGATTGAGCCCGCACGGCTTCGTTGTACATCAACGCAGCGGTGGCGCCAGGCTGGATGAACTTTCCGGGCACACTGGCGCGGGTGCGCACGTAGAGCTCAAAGGTGCCCGCAGGCAGACGGTTAAAGAAATAAGCCACCTGATCATCCAACAGTGCGGTATAGGTCGGTGTGATGGTGGAGCGGCCACGAGGGATCGCCTCGGGGGGTGAGGTCGCCAGAGCCGGGTTCAGCGGCTCGATGCCCGCCGCCAGGGGCAGGATCAAGGCCACATGGTAACGCTCCTGGGGATTGACCACCTGGAGCTGCTCCTCCTGCACCTCCCCCACTTGCCAGCGTAGGAGCGTACCAGATTTGTCCAGCGGCACGCGAGTCAGTCCGCCCTGCGCATCCACCTTCGAGACCGTGCGGGTGAGCACAAAACCTTGTGTGCGGGCTTCCATCTCTGCACCCGGCTCCACCGGAATGAAGCGGCTCTCTTCACGCACCAGCACCGGAGCGCCGTCGATCAGCTCCAACATCCCCGCCAGCGCCTGCCCACTCACCCACCGCTGCACCGGGGTCTTGCCGGTCAAGACCTTACGCTCGGGATCGGCCCCCAGCCGCAGGGCCACGGTCGCACTCGGCCCAGTCGGATTGGCCCCCTCCATACGCGCTGCCAAGCTCAGGAGGGCTTCCGCATCGGCATTCGGATTGCCCCAGCCTGCCGGACCTCCCCGAGCTATCAGGTTGTCCAACACCAGCCCCAGCCGTGGGGCATTCGGCGTGACTTGAAAGAGCGCCCGCGCCACCTGCGCCACCGCCCGAGTCTCAGAGCCTAACAACAAAGCACTGCGAGGCCACCGCCCTTTGAGCCCCACAAACACTTCTTTACCCTGCGAGAGCTGGAAAAGAAGCTGTGTTTGCAGGTTGTTCGCCAGTCCTTGCACGGCGGGGGTCTGCTCCTGACCTTGCGCAGCAAAGGCGAGCAAAATCCGCGCCATGCCTTCTTCGTCGAGCAGCTCCGCCTGACGCAGCAGCTCCGCCGCATATGCTTGCTCAAACTGACCCGCCCGTGCGAGGGCCGAGAGCGCCCAAGCCCGCTCAAGCCAGGCTTGCCCATCCACAAAGGCCCCCGCATCGGAACGTAAGGACTGCTTTAAGGTGCTGATCAGCTTGTCTCTCAAGGCAGTATCCACCGAGAGCCCGACGGCTTTGGCCTCCACCAGCAGCTCCAGGCTCCAGGCGGTCAAGGTCACAGTGCCCGGAGAACCCGGCCAAAAGGCCACCCGTCCCCCCGCATCTTGGGTCGAGCGCAGAAATTCTCCGGTCTGGCCCAAGAGGGTGTCGAGGGGCAAGGTGCTGGGATCGAGCTGGAGCAGATTTTGAAGGCGAGACAAGGCCAGCTCCGCCCGCACCCGGCTGATGCGCTGCTCGGCACACCCGTAAGGATATTGCCGCAAGGCTTCAAGGCCCGCCACAAGCTGGAGCATGGCCGGCTGCGTGGAGACCCACACCTGTCGTCGAAGGCTTCCCACCCTTGAAGGTGGCAGGGCGTCGAGGCTCAGGCTCTTGCCCGACTCCAGCAGGCGCTGCTGACGCACGACCTCAAGCGGGCGATCCGGCTTGATCGGAAGGCTGATCTCAAAGGCGTCGTTGCCCGGCTCACGCTGGCGCTCCACTCCGATGGTGAGCTTCACTTCTTGGCGCGCTTGGCCACTCGAAGGGGTCACGGGGGTGGGGACAAACACTGGAAACTCGATGCGGACGCTCTGTTTCGGGTCGAGTAAAACCTTTCGAGTGGCACCTTCGAGCAGGTTGAGCCCCTCCACGCGGGCTTGAGCATTGGCTTCTCCGGCGACACCATCCACCACACGGGTGAGTGCGGTGGCCACAAACTGATCGCCCGGTCGCACAAAACGGGGCAAGGCAGGCTGGACTTGAACCGGCAGTCGAACCGCCACTTTACCGGTGGCATAACCAAATCGCTCCAGCCCACTCACCACTTTGGCCCGCACTTTAAAGAGGGTCAGGTTGTCTGGGAGCTTTACCATGAGGGTGGTCTTGCCACTGCTGCCGATCTGAATGGCAGGGGCATAAAACGGAACGGTGCGGAAATCTTTTCGCACGGTCACTTTGTCCAGAAAATCCAGCTCCTCTTCAGGGCCTCCATCCCCTCCGGGCAGGCGATAAAACGGCAGGGCCCCTTGCACGAGGTTGCGAGCGTCCACCACCCTCACCCGGCTTACCGGATCTTCCAAGAAGCTCGGGACCGGATCCAAGCGTGCTTCACGCGCCAGGGAGAGCACGGCTTGATCCACCAGCCACAGGGCCACTTCTCCCGAGAGTGGCTTGCCTGCCGGATCTTTGAGGGTGATTTCCACCGGAATGGAGCTGCCGGGCAAGGCTTTTTCGGGATGTTTGAGGGTCATGTTGACTTGATGGGCTTGAGGGGTCAACGTCAGCCACACCGTCGATGCCAGGGAGATCGGTCGGCTCAGGTCAGACGGCTCCCCTCCCGCTCGGCTGGTGGCCGCGACCCGCCCCCGCTGAAGCACCACGGTGATCGGAAAACTCGGGGTGAGCTCTTTCCTCAGCGGCAGGGTCAAGACCCCCTGCCCTTTGCTGATCACCATATTAATATAGTCTGTGCGGTCAGGGCCTTCGACAATGGCCAGGGCCTGGGCATCCTGATAAGGACTCTGCACCACCACGCGCGCCAGCTCACCGGGGTTGTAGCTGCTCTTATCGGGGGTGAGGCTAAAAACCCCTCCTTCGGGGGGCTGCCAGGCCACCGGGGTATCTCCCGCTGCAAAAAAGTCCAGGTTGACCCGCTGACTCCGCCCCAACCGGTCTTGAGCCTCCACTTCGAGCACGTAGACGCCCGCACGCGGGAGGGTCAAGGGCAGGTCGATGGCTCCTTTGCCACTCACCACACTCAAGGTTGAGATGGGAGTCTCCACCACGTCGGTAAGGTAACGGGGGGCTTCGCTGGAAAAGTCTCCTTCTTGCAGGACCGAATGCCACTCCCGCAGGGTCAAGCGCGCATTCACCTTCTGATCGGGGAGCGGCTGACCTTTGGGATCCACCACCAGCAGAGACGCCAGCACTGGCCCCGGTTTCTCCACAAAACGAGGCACCTTCACCCCCAGGGCAAAGGCCGGCACGGAGAGCACCGAACGACGCTGGGTCACGGTCTGGCCATCGTCGCCGGTCACGGTGGCTTCCACCACATAACGCCGAGGCGCACTCGATGCTTCGAGGCCCGGATCGAGGGTCAGGCGCGCAGCTCCATCTTCTCCGCTCACATCGGAACGCTCCAGCTCCCCTTGTGCTTCGTTGCGCGCACCGCCGCCGAAGCGGGCATCGGTCGAAAAATAATAACCGGGGACACTACGAGGAGCCCACACCTCCGGGAGATGGGTCACTCGCCAGCGCACGGGGGCTGCATTCAGCCGCCCTCCGGCAAAAAACGAGGCGGTCAAGCTGACGTCAAAAGGCCGGTCGTTGGGCACCGTATCGGGGCTCTGAAGGCGCACTTCAAAGCGAGGGATACGATATGCCTCCACCTGAAAGCTCATATAGGCTAGGGGGTTGGCCTCGGCATCTTCAAGCTGAACGGTATAGGTTCCCACCGGCATGGGATTCTCATCCTTCAAGCGATGGTAGAAGGTTCCCAGGCTCGAGAGTTTCACCGGAATACGCTGGGTAAAGTCATCCGGTCCCACCACCACCAGGGTCAAGCTCTGACTGGGCAGGCGAAGCTGTCCACTCACCCGCTCGCGCACCCAGGCTTGCAGATGCACTTCTTCTTCGGGACGATAGATCGGACGCTCCGAAAAGAGATGGGCCAGCAAGGTCGCGGGCGGCAGCCGATCTTTTTCTTGCGCCTGCGTGCCGTCCAGCCAATTGCCATAGTCGGTACGCCAATAACCATCTTGAAAGAGCTGGCGGGGATGCTGCGGGTCGAGCACCAGGGTATCGTCTCCCGTGCTCACCACCAGCCGCTGAAGGGTGTGGCTCGAGCCCAGCGGCGGCGGGTTCCACATCACCTTGCCTTCTTTGTTGGTGGTGCCTTGAAAGACGGTCAGCCAAGTCGGGGCACGGTTGGCCACCACTTGACCGGCTTCGAGCTTGACACTCGCCCCCGAGACGGGCAACCCCGTGCTCAGGGCCGAAACTTGAAAGACCACGCCACGCGGCTCTTCGACGGTCAGCAGGCTCAGGTCGGTGACTTGCACCCGCGACCAGCTCCGGGTGGGACTGCCGTTGAGTCGCTTCACGCCCACCAAGTAGGTGCCACTTTTATCGGGCCCCGCCACCTTCTCCAGCAGCGGCTTGAGGTCCAGCCCAAATCGAGCCGCATCTTCTTGCCGTTTGAGGGGCAAACTGACCCGCTCCGAGAGACGTGGCAAGCTCAGGCTGCGCAGGTAGAGGGCCAGACGTTCGCCATCGGGTCGCCCCAGCGGGTCGGTGAAGGCCGCCGGCAGCTCTCCAGGACCGGGCGGACGCTCACGCTCGTTGACCTCCACCGGCTGCTCAGGAAAGGGCCACAACGAACGCTCGAGGGGATCCACCGTGTGAATGCGCACCTCCACTTCGGTCTCACCTCGAGCTTCGAGGGGCAGGCGCTGAGGGCCTCGGCGCTCGAGCAGCAGTGCTCCTTGATCCACTTGGAGGTAACGAGGCTGAGGCGCAAAATGGAGAGGCACTTCGACCGGGGCTAGGAGCTGGAGCGGTCGCCCACTTTGGTCACGTAAGGCCGTCGGAAGCAGGCGCACGGTATAGAGCACACCCGATGCAAAATCACCGATAATCTCAATGGTTCGATCTTCATTCTTAAAGAAAAGGTTTTCAACCGGAGGCTCAAGTCGCACCAGATGGCGCGCCAGTGCGGGGGTCAAGGACTCGGGCACTGCGGTCAGCTCCAGGCGAATGGCACGCGGCGAAGGAGCACAGGCCAGGGCTTGATCGGCTCGATAACGAGTTCCTTCCACACTCAAGGGCAGGCTCTGTCCTCCACAGGCGACCTGACGAATGGCAAACGGCGCTGCGGTGCTGAAAGAGGTCTCGTAACGGGCACTGAGGCTCTTGTCTCCGGGGGCAAGCTGGAGCGACAACAGCACCCGAGTTGCGGGGGGCACGGGCTCGAGCAGCTCGATGCGCACACGGGAGGGCTCACTGGCATTTCCGCGCTCCAGGGCCTTGAGGCGATAGGCGGAGGGCGGCAGGCGCTGTTCCTGGGTCTCGTCGAGTCCCGGAAGCGGTCGATATCGCAGCTCGAGCTGAGGGGCCAGCAGTGCCGGATCGGTAGGCTCGGAGAAGACCAGGGTGAGGGTCTTTACGGCGCTGAGGCCCTCGGCATCGGGGGCGGGTTCCTGCTGAATCGGAGGCTGGAGCCGGGTCAGGTACTCAAAGGTCTTGCCTTCCACCTTCAACTTTACCTGCTGGAGTGGAATCCAGGGCTCCGCAGGGCGAAACTGGAGGGTTGAGCCGTCAAGCCAGCGCCATTCTCCGGGCTGAGGTGGGTCGAGCTGGACCAGCGCGGAGGGATCATCGGCAGGGCCTCCCCCGGCTGGACCCAACACACGGGGGAAAAAGAGGGTCACTGGATCCCAGCTTTGTAGGAACCGATCCGGCACCACCTGAAGCTGAGCGGGCCGCGTGCGTTGTGTCCCCACATCCAGCACCACTGGCGCAAGCTGTGCCAGCGCCACCCCTCCCAGCAGCAGCAGCCCTCCCAACATCCAGCGCCAGCGGGTGGGGTCGCGTCGAGGAGGAAGGCCACCGGTGCTCTTTTCCAAATTCAAAGATGGGGGTAAAAAATCCAGCCTGCGCATGATATACCTCTACTTTTCAGCCTTCAGCAGACGAAAACGAGCACTTCAAAACGTGGGGCGACGACACGCCCAAAGGAGTCCACTATGTCCATGCGGTTGCAGCCGCTGAGAGGCGTGACCCCACTTGCCCAGCTCTGTCAGCAGGTGCATTCCGTGGAGGGGCTGGGGCCCAACACCTGGCTGTCGTTGGGGTCTCCAGAGCGCCTACCGGACACAAAGCCGCTGCTGATCAACTCCGTGTATGAGGATGTGTGGCAGGAGATCCAGTCACACAAGCTCGATACGTTTGAAAATCGTACCCCTTCTCCCTGGATCGCCCGCCTCGACCATGCATCCGTGATGGGGCTGCATTATCTGGTGGCCACCGGCGAAGGTCAGGTGGTGGCGGAGACCCTCCAAAACCGTCCTGCACTGCTGGAGTCGCTGCTCCAGCCGGTGCCAGAGCCCCTTCACGCGGACGTGCCGGTCACCCGGGTGCTCGAGGGGGATGTGGTGCGTCTGGGCTCCACCTGGAGCGGGGCTTTTTATCATCAGGTGCAGGATTTTTTGCCCATGCTCCTGCTGTTGGATGCGCTGCCCGCTCATGTCCAGCCCCGGTTTTTGACGGATCGGCTCACCCCGGTCTATCGTGCGCTGCTCGAGCGCTTGGGTGTTCCGCTCGAGCAGGTGGTGGAGCACGACTGGGGCGTCTGTCAGGTGGAGCGGCTGTGGATGCCCTCCCGCCTCAACCATCATATGAGCACCACTCCTTCGATTCAACGCTGGCTCAAGCGGTCGCTGCTGGAGCCGGATGCCCAAGCGCCCCGCCGTCTTTATGTGTCTCGCCGGGATACGCATTCCCGCCGGGTGGTCAACGAAGAACGGCTGCTGCGCCTGCTCGAGCCGCTGAACTTTACCTGCCTGACCGGAGATGAGGGCAATTTTGAGGCTCAAGCGCGACGCTTCAGCAACGCGGAGGTGGTCATTGCGCCACATGGAGGGGCGCTGACGCACTTAACGTTCTGTCCTCCAGGCTGTCTGGTGATCGAGCTGCTGCCCGAAGGACGGCTCACCTTCCCGTTTTATAATCTGGCGCGTTGCAACCAGCTCTGTTATCTCTTCCTCATCTGTCGGAGTGTGAACGAGGCGGCGGATATGGAAGCGCCCCTCGAGCTGCTGGCATCCCTTCTGGGCCTGCCTTCGCCTTCGTCTGAGGGCTGAGCCTGCACGGGCCTCAATCTCCTTCTTCAGAGGGCTCTTCTGAGGGTGCTTCCGAGGGCTCTTCTGGCACCACCGGGAGATCTTCCCCTGCTTCTGCGTCGAGTGCCCCTTCTGCGTCGCTCTCACCGACACCCACCCCATCCAGGGCCAGCACCCGGGCTTGAAGGGCCGGATCATGCGGGTAGAGAGGTCGCACCAACGCGGGGCCTCTCGGAAGCTGGCCCGGCAACACCTCCGACACCATATCCCACCCAAGCTGGGCGCTGGTAGATTGTTCGGACTCATCGGGGCTCAGCCGAGGCTCACTGTAGGCCGTGGCTTCTCGGAATTGCCGCTGAAGCGCCGGGGCTGGCAAGGTGCCACGAGGCTCCAGGCCAAACACGCGCAGGGTGACAGGCAAGGGCTTTTCGTCGGCAGGCAAGTACGCGCCCAGATAATAGGTGCCCGCCGAGAGGGTCTTGCCGATGACCGGTCCTTGTGCCAGCCGCTTGCCCGTGGCGTCGAGCAAGAGAGCGGTGCTCACCTCTTTTCGCGCACGCAGGCCCACGCCCAGGGGGGTTTCTTCTGGGATCACCAGCTTGCCAAAGCGCACCCCTCCAGGCTCGAGCAGCCCTAGAGACTGCTCCCCTTCCCGCCAGGGCAAGAGGGATTCCCGCTCAATCCGCACCACCAGGGAGCCACTGCCGGGCACTTGAGGGCTCAATACCACCCGCACGGTGCCAGGGGTTGAGCCGCAGCTTCCGCCCGCCCCGACGGTCCAGAAGGTGGGCTGTCCAGGCTCGAGGGCCAACAGGGGGCCTCGCGTCTCGCCGCACAGGAGCTGAACCCAGCCGGGTTGTCCAGCCAGGGCGCTGTAGAGGGCATCCACCGCTGGGAGCGGAATGCCGACTGGGGCGCTGGCAACGGTCACACCGTGGGATTGACCGGGCTCAAAGGTGAGGCGCTGTTCTTGCATGGCACGAAGCTGCTCCGGTATCCAGGCAAGCTGGAGCGCGCCGGAGCCGTGCTCCACACGAATCAGGGTATTCTCCGTCCAGAGGCGGGCTTTATCTGCCAGAGGTTCCCATTGATCACCGGTCCAGACGTGTACCTGCTGCACCATGCCTTGCGCACTCAAGCGCATAGGATCCAGCATGACCGGAGTTTTGAGCCACAACACCCCCCCTTCGGTGGGCGAGAGCCTCAGCACATTGGGTTCGGCGCTCACCGAGACCGCATAAGGCAGGCTCGAGCGTTCGTGCCAGCTCACCTGTCCATCGTCGAGGGCATGCAACACCAGGGTCTGCCCTTCCCAGCGCAGCCGGTGAAAGCTGGCGTCTCCCCCGCTCGAGAGCACCCGCTCCACCTTGCCTGCTTTTATCAGGGTGGCTAAGATGCCCGCAGGAAAGCTGATCCAACCTTCACCCTGGGCGGGCAAGCTCTGCATGCCGGTTTCACCCGCTTTTAAGGTGATGGAAAGCCGCCCACCTTCCACTCGACTGGGGCTCAACGTGCGGGTTGTCCAGCTCTGGCGCTGAAGGCGCTGCTGGAGGGCTACCGTGACACCATTCGGAAAATCTGTTTCTTTTATAGATACTTGACCCGAATTATCTCGAAATGAGATAAGACTTTGAGGCGCTACTACTGATGATGCTTGAGGTTTTTGCTGCTGCGCTTTCAGCCGCTGCTCGGCTTCGGCATCCAGCTTCTGAAAGCGGAGCTGGCAGCGCACACTCGGTTGCAGAGCGTCCAGGCTCAACTGAACCTGCCCTACCGGAAGGAGTGTCTCCAGGCGAGGATTCCAGTCGGGGCCGTTGTCGTCTCCCTCTAGGAGCAGAGTGCCATCCGGCAAACTCAGCCGTGCGCGGGCATCGTCGTTGCAGCGGGTGCTCACGGCGTAAGCACCTGCCACACCCACGGCCAGGGTCTGAACGACGGGGAGCTTCACCTTCCGGCTCAACCCTGGCAAGAGCACCGAGGGATACACCTCCAGGGTATAGGGCTGGCGATGGTTGGGCCGAAAGGAAGTCACCTCGAGCTGATATTTGCCCGGCTCGAGCTGCAAGAGGGCCCCCCTTCGAGGTGGGATATAACCCGTAGCTGTGCTCTGGCCTTCTCGCAGGAGGGTGGCATGCATTTCTCCGGTCAGGGCAAAACGCAGGGAAGCGGTCGCCGGAAGCTCAAAGGTCCACCGATCTGGGAGACGCTCGGCACCCGGCTCCGGCTCGCGCCACTCGTGGGCCACTTGTTCGGTGAGGGACAGGACAAAGGGTCCGTGTCCTTCTCGCTTAATTGGAAGTTTCTCGGCCTCCCAGCGGGTCTGGACACGCTGCTCCACGGCTTCAGGCAAGATGATCAGGCGATAGGTGCCCGTCAACAGGTCCAGGGTGGCTCGGCCTCCCTGCTCCGACAGGATCGGATATCCTGCCTCGTCTTCCAGCCGCACCCGCGCCAGCCTGCCCATCCGCTGGCTGCTG
Source organism: Myxococcota bacterium (assembly GCA_046075485.1). Classification (GTDB taxonomy): domain Bacteria; phylum Myxococcota_A; class UBA796; order JAJRTE01; family JBJTQF01; genus JBJTQF01. The sequence continues at coordinate 14,001 of JBJTQF010000153.1, forward strand.
AGCCGATATCGCCCCGGCTCCTTCACTTTGAGGGTGTAAAGAGCACCTTCTCGAGGGCTCAGGGCGAGGGTCGAAGGCTGCTCAGGCTCAAGGGCTCCGGCTTGACGCAGGGGCAAGCGGGTAAAGGAGAGGCCCAGCCGCCCTTCGGAGGCCCCTTGCGCGCGTGTGCTCAGGCGATAACTTCCGGGCTGGAGCCAGGTCTCAAAACGATAATTTCGGCCTGCTCCGGTTCCAGCGGTTGCCAACAGACTCCCCCCCAGGGCAGAGGCCAGCTCACCGGACACTTCGAGCAAGCCGAGGCTCTCCAGGCGATAGAGGCCCGCTTCCTGCACGGTAAGCTGGAGGTTAAAGGTCTGCTGCCGGGCCAGCTCCAGGTAGGAGCTCTGCCCTTCACGCAGGACTGGCATGTTGGGCAGTGGACTCAGCAGCCGGGCTGGGCTGAGACGCTCGGGCTGCTGAAGGTTCATGGTCAGGCCCACACGCGCGCCCGCGAGGGGTGGACGCACGAGCATATAAGGAAATTGTGATTCAAGTTTTACACGACCTATATCTGCATAAACCTCTGTCTCAGAAGGCATAATGTATTCTGAGTTGGCCGTCTCCACATGGGTCAGCCGCAGGGTACAAATGGCGGGCGTGGAGGTATCCAACAAGATGCTGTGCAGGCCCACACCGAGATTTGCGGTAAAGGGTGTGCTCCTGGGCTCAGGGCTTCGATACTCCGGCGGAGGTGCCAAAAGCACCGGCTCCAGCTTGGCAAGGGCTTTGCACCCTTCCACCTTCACGAGATAGTCACCCGCTTGGGTCACGTCTATAAAAATGCCGGTCTGCCCCTGGAGGTTAAAGCGCCGCACCAGCGGTTGCTGCTGGCTCAGGCGGAGGGCCGACTTTTGGACCAGCTCGATCTGATCACGCTCTCCGGGCACAGACTTTCGACGCAGGAGCAAGGCGGTGATGGGGGGCGCTTCCCCTTCTCCCGCGACCATCACACCCAGTTGATAGGTATCGGATCCCGTCAAGGGCACCATCTGTCCCATCGGGTTGAGGATCTGCAAGGTATACGGAGTGCCCGGCGGCGCTTCGAGGCTCAACACCCGCGCTTGACCGGTTTTGTCCAAGTCCAGCTCCAGCAGGGGGAGTTTGCCCGCCTTTCGCTCGGCATCGCCCAGCTCCACCTGACGGATGCCTGCGCCCAGCTTGGCTTCTCCAGGGCCGGAGTGCAGGCTCAGCTTGGCGTTGACCATGCTCTGAAAGGTCACGCGGGCATATCCCGCCTCTGCCGGAAGCTCAAACCGCTCGATGCCCAGGGCGGAGACTTCCCGCCGCTCCAGCAAGTTGGGGGCCAAGCTGGAGAGCTGCGCTCGATAACTCACGGTGGGAGGCTGTGCGCCGTTGGGCTGCGGCAGCCGCTCGCCACCATAAAACGTCACCCGATAGGTGCCCGGCTCCAAGGTGCTGGCCATTCGACACCAACGTCGAGCGCCCGCGCCCGGCTCCAGCCGACAGAGGGGCACGTCCGGCTGCAACCAGAGGCCATCCCGCCAGATGCGCAGGTCGTTGAGGGCTTCTCCTCGGGCTTCCAGCAGCAGCTCTTGTTTTTCGGTCACTTCCAGCCAAGCGGAGAGCTGCTGGCCGTCGTCGAGGGGCTCTTGTTGGTCGCTGCGTAAGGGCAAGAAGCTCCGAACCGGATGCAGCTCTTCCACCCCACGCACTTCCAATACGGCGGCACCGGAGGCACCCGGCGGCACCGTCAGGCGCACGCGGGCAGGACCGGCATCCAGAAAGACGTCCAAGCGGCCATCCAGCTCCCCTGCTCGTCCCGCACGCGGTCCCAGACCACTCAGCCGATCTTCAAGCTGAATGCCCACGCCCACTTGACTCTTGAGCTGGAGGATAAAGCGTCCCGGATAGGGCAGCTCGATGTTGATGGGCTCGGGCTGGCTCAAGGAGACGGCGTAAGACGGGATGGCGAGCTGGAGTCCACTGCCCGGCTCAACAAGGGGAAGGGCCTGGATGTGCTCAAACGGGAGCATTCCGGTCATCCCGAGGGCACACAGGAGCGCCCAACGCCGAGGCGGTCGCCGTAAGGTGGGGGTCGAATTCCGGTTCGATTGAGGCAAGAGAGCTTCCAAGTTCCGCACAGCCATGCGCCTCCTGTGATCACCATCGCTTGAGCATCCGCTGAGAACCAAGATGCCGAGTTGAGGAGCCGAGTTCAGATCTTCAGGGCATCGTGATGTTCGATGCCCAGCCGGTTTTTGTAAACACGAAGGCGTTTGTCAACCCGCTCCACCAGTCGATCATAAAAGCTGAGCGTACTCCATCCGCGGGGCTTACGCATTGTCAGCGGACATTACGCATTATCCCCGTGGCACCTTCTCTTCCAAGAAGCGGGCCAAGCGGAAGAAATCGCTGTCCTGCTCGATGAAGCGTACCTTTGTGACCAGTGTCTCGGGATCCACCAGCTCCTGGAACGGCACGTAGGTCAGAGACATCTGGCCTGCCGTGCTCACCATGTGGCCATCCAGCCCCCGCTCCACCAGCGCACGATAGGCACCGTGGCCGAGCTGACAGCCCAACATCACGTCAAAAGCATGCGGACGGGCGCAGCGCGCTTCATAGCCGAGCTGGATGCCGTTGACCTTCTTAGCCTTGCCGGTACGCTTCTCGTACTCGTTGGCCACCACGGAGGCCATCAGCTTACCAAAGTCCAGCTTGCCGAGGCTGATATGCCCGTGGTCATCGCGGCTCACGTGGGTGATAAACCGGGCGGGGAGAAGCTCTCCAAGGCCCTCGGCCAGCACCACCACGCCAAATTTTTTGCCGGATTTCTCGCGGTGCAAGATCAGATCGACGATGCGGCCCGCCAATGCATCCACGTTGAGCTTTTTCTCCACCTTCGTCTTACCGGTCGCCTCATCTGTAAAGGACTCCTCCAACGTCAAGCTGGCGTCGAGATCCTCCACACTCACAATCAGATTGGCCTTACCCGCAATGCCCACACCATACGAGAGCCAGCCCGCCTTACGTCCCATCACCTCAGCAATAAAGTAGGAGCGGGTGGCTTTGGCATCGGCCCGCAGGTTCTTGACCTCTTCGGAGAGGAAATCCACGGCTGTAAAATACCCAAAGGTAAAGTCGATGCCATGATAGTCATTGTCGATGGTCTTGGGCAGATGCACCACCTTCACCCGCCGGGCCTCCGGGGAGAGCCGCTTCTGATACTCCACCATAAAGTTGGCGGTCTTGAGGGTGTCGTCGCCCCCAATGGAGATCAACGCATCGATCTCAAGAGAGCAGAGTGCCTCGTAGACCCGCTGGAGTGGCTTATTTTTTTCGGGATTGGCCAAATCGACGGGTTTTTTGATGGCTTTGCCAGGATTGGCACGGGCTGTTCTGATGAAGATCCCCTGCACCGTCCGCAGTCCGGGGGTCTCTTTTAAGGTAAAACGATGATAATGTTCACCTTCTTCAAGCGTAAACTGTTGCGCATCAAACTTCTGAAGATGCTCATATCCATCATAAAAACCAATCACTTCTAAGCCAGCGTCCAAGAAGCTCATGGCAGCCGAGCAGATGACCGCATTGGCGGCTGGAGCTGGGCCTCCCGAAAACAGAATGCCCACCCGACGAATTGCAGAAGACGCAGCGGACTGCATGACAAGCTCCTTTCATACATGCTAAAGTAAGGGAAAAGATGGCTCAGACCATACCCTGAAGTGCTGCCGTTGTAAAGAGAGCGTGGAGATACATTCGGCAAACTCAGGCAGGTCGAATGAGGATGGGATGCAGCACGGACTCCCCAACCTCTCGAGAAGCACAGCGTCAAAGCCGCAGGTTGTAGATTTCTGTTGTAGAATTCTGTTGTAGATTTCTCTCGGGCAGGCGCGGGCATCACACGGGCAGGCGCGGGCGAAAGGGCTCACTCCTCCGCCGGAGCTTCTCCATAGAGCACGGTGGTGGTGGCTCCATACACCAAACTGACAGAGATGGCATCTTCGCCGCTGTCCAGGCGAATATCCGCCACTTCTTCGAGCAAATCTTGCAGATCGGCCTGGAGCTCTTTGATACTATCCTTGTCAAAAAACGGCAACAAGCCCAGCTTGTCCAGCACGTCGTTGACAAAGGTCTCAAGCTCGGCTATCGAAATGCCCCCGGCCAAGCGCGCATCCTGGAGCGGGAGGGTGGCCACGTAGCTGTGAACGGAGCGCACGTCCTCCAAGTCCAAAGAGACGTCGGTGCTGGCCCCCTGAGTCACCAGGGTCAAGTTGACGGTAAAGGCTGGACCTCGCGCATCCACTTGATAGCTGCTGTGCGTATAGGCCCCGTTCATGGACGCAAGCTGCGCCACGGTCTGATATCCGTCGGAGTGCTCTTGACCCGTCCACCAAGCCATGCTCACGGTGCCCGGCCCCGTCGAGTCCAGCGACTCCAGCCAGGGGGTCGCGCCCAGGGTGGCCTCCAGCGAACGGTTGATGGTCTCGACGTTAAAAATCGCAGCAATGGCGGCAGAAGCGGAAGCACTCAGCGCCCGATACTGCTCCTCGGTGATGGTGCCTTCGTCGAGAAGCTCTCTGAGCTGAGCCTTTATCCGGCTGCTCAAGAACGAACCCAGCTCATTGAGGGCGTTGGAGAGGCCGTTGTCGGTTTTGCCGTCTCCATCCACGTCGAGCTCGCCGGCGTTGCTGTCCGCCACCACCATCGTGGTGACTCGGTAGTCCGCATCCAAGACAGGCACAGCGGTGGCCGTGGGGGTCGGCTCAGGCGTCGGACTCACATTCACCGAGGGATCGGTCGCTTGGGGTTCACAGGCCGAGAACAGCATAAGGGTTGGAATCGCCAGCAGCGCGGCCAGCCGACGGCGGGCAAAACGATTCACAAGCTGAAGAGTCGATGCAACAGGCGCAGTCATAAAAAACCTCCAGAGGTTGGCTGCCTGACCCACGACCTCCCGAGGCTCAAGGCACGACCAGCATCTTGATCTTAGCAAGTGAATGCGCTGGCATCAACAGTCCAGTGGCACAAAATATCCAGACACCTTGGAATCTTCTGCCAATATTGTACCGATATTGCGCTGAGATGCAAAAGGCTTGTCGTATGAGTATAGAGCAGGCATAAAATACGACTATGACACTCGTGGTAAATGATCGATATGCGCTGCTTCGGCAGCTTGGCAGCGGTGGCATGGGCCGGGTCTATTTGGCACAGGATCTGCGGCAAGCAGATATGCTGGTGGCCCTCAAGACCCTCTCGCCGGAAACGGCGACAGAAGCGTATGCCGCCAGCCTCGCCGATGAATTCCGCCTGCTGGCCGACCTCTCCCATCCCTATGTGGTGAGGGCCTACGACTATTCTTCCGTCCGCTATGTGGTGGGAGAGCCCGCTGAGCACGAACCCACCGAAGCACCCCCCCTCGGTGCCCCCCTGCTCACCCGAGAGTTTATCGCAGGCACTCCCCTGCCCTCTTTGATCGGCACACTGGATCTCGACGCGCAGCTTCGCGTCATGCTGGAGCTGACCGCGACGCTCCACTACCTGCATCGACAAGGGGTGCTGCATCGAGACGTCAAACCCGACAACGTGCTGGTGGTGGCTGCCGGAACCCTCCACCGACAGCTTCAAGCCCGACTGGTCGATTTTGGACTCGCTTGTTTTAAGGAACAAAGCACCACCCCCGTCGGCAATGCGCGCTATCTCGCCCCCGAAGTCCTGCTCGGTGGCACCTTTGATGAAGCCGCTGAGCTCTACGCCCTCGGGGTGGTCTTCTACGAGCTGCTCACCGGCCATACCCCTTACACCGGAGAGAGCGCCGCAGACCTCGCACGGGCCCACGCACAGCTCCCCATTCCACCTCTGCCGGAGAATTTACCCCCTCGTCTGGCCCAGTGGGTGATGCGCCTGCTCGAGCGTGAGCCCTCTCGCCGACCCAGCAGTCAAGAGCTGCTCACTGGCCTTCAGAGCCTGCTTCAGCGTGATGGGGCCTCGTCTCCGGCACCGTGGAGCACTACCGGCGCAGCAAGAATGGTGGGACGGCAGGAGGATGTGGCCTTCTTCAACCGCTGCCTCGAAGAGTTGGGCCAGCCCCTACCGGATCGACGCCCCATCCGCAGCTTGGTGTTGACAGGACCGCCGGGGATCGGCAAAACCCGCCTCGTGAATCGCCTGAAACAGCTCGCTCAGCTCCGAGGTTTTCGGGTGGGCATGGCACAATGTCATCACGGCGGTGAGACCTTTCTGGCCGCCCGTCGCCTGCTCTCTGGTCTGATCCAAGAGCGTCCCGACCTGATCAGCAGCGACCGTGAGATCTTCAGAACCGTGCTGGCCGGAAAAACTCAGACCTATGCCGAACGTCCATCGCCTGAGCTCACCCCCGCGCAGGTGATGCTGCGGGTGCTCGACGGAGCACGCGGCTTTCTCGAAGCCCTCTCCGCCGAACAACGCATGGTGCTGATCCTCGAAGATGTTCACTTCATCGACCCCGAGAGCCTGGCACTCATGCGGCATCTGCTCCTGCACCTGAGCGCGCGCCAAGTACTGCTGATCTTTACGTCCTGGCCCCCCAGCCCAGCGCATTCCGAGATCGACCGGCTCACCCAAGAGCTGCCGGAGGAGGTCGGAGTTCCGGTCTCGCGAGAGCTGGAAGGGCTCGATCTGGAAGCGGTTCAACACCTGCTGCTGCGCACCTTCGGCGAGGATCCCCTCAACTTAGAGCTCGCGGAGCAGCTTCGACGCCAAACCGAAGGCAATCCCCTCTTCATCGAAGAGGTGCTGAAGCTCGCCCCCAATCCAACCGCACTCAGCCAGCGCATGCGAGAGAGCCACCTGCCCGGTGCCGTGGGAGACGCCTTCCGTCAGCAGCTCAAGGTGCTCGGCGATGACGCCCTCGACACGCTCAAGGGCATTGCGGTGTGGGGAACGCCCGCCACACCCGCCGATATCATGGAGATCACCCGTCAGGCTCGCTCAGAATGCCTAGAAGGGCTGGAGGAAGCCCTCGCTTGCCAGCTCTTGCGTGAACAAGGCAACGGGTACTGGTTCTGGCACAGCACGATGGTGCAGCTCGTCGAAGAGCATATGAGCCCCGAAGAAATGCGGGAGTTCCACCGACGAGCAGGACGGCGACGAGAAGCCGCAGGTGGATTGGGCGATCCGGAGCAGCTCAGCCGACTGGTGCTTCACTTTACCCGCGCACGCGATCCCTCGCGCGCACTCGGGTATGCACTCACCGGCGCACGCACTGCCGCCGACCGTTTTCTTTCGCGTCAAGCCATCGAGCTCTACGAACGCGCCCGCGAGCTGAGCCTGGAGCTGATCGGCATCCATCTGGGGGGCATGGGTGGACTGGTCGAAGTGCGTCAGCGCCTCGCTTCGCTCTATGCCTCCACCGGCGACCTGAACCGGGCGGAGAGTGAAGCCAGAAGTCTGCTGGACGATCCGTGGTTGCACTCCGATAAGTCAGCGCGCAGTCGGCTGCGGGTGCTCTTGGGCGAAGTGACCATGCGCCGAGGGGATCTCGCGGGTGCGCTGCAACACTTCAGCACGGCACTGGAGGAGACCACCGATGCGCAGCTCTGTGCAGGCATTTTGGACAATATGGCCGAGCTGCACATTCGACGCAGTGAGGTGGATGATGCCCTCTATGCTTGCCATCAAGCCATTCAGCGGCTGGGCAATGCGGAGGCCAGCTCTCAGCGGGGCTCCATCGCGTTCCATCGAGGGCGCTGTGCGGAGCTCCGGGGCAATCATCGTGAGGCGCTCCAGCACTACAATGAGGCACGCCAGCACTATCAGAAGCTGGCCCATCCGCCCCCTGGCATGGCGGCGGCCCTCAACGCCATTGCCACCATCTTGAACTACTTTGAGCAGTATCAGGATGCTCGTCATGTATTGTTGGACGCGCTGGATCTTCAAGAGCGGCAAGGTGCGCTCGAAGGGGCAGCCGCCACGCTGGATCGACTGGCCCTCAACAGCTTGGGTTTGGCCGATAACCAAGCGGCTATTACCTACGGAAAACGCAGTGTGGCCACCTGGAAACGTCTGGGCAACCCACAAGGTGAAGCCATAGCCGCCGCCAGCTTGGGCATCATCTTCCTCACCCGAGGGCTCTATCGAGACTCGCTGGCCAGCACGCAGCAGGCCCTGGAGCTTCAGCGGAAGCTCGGCGACCGTCAAGGCACCCTCAACAGCTTGATCAACCTCAGCATTCAGTACCTGGAGATCGGCGCGCACCGGCAGGCCCAGACCATCTTGATCGAGGCGTTGGAGCTCGCCAGCAGCTTAGGCCACCGCATGCGGCTGGGACGTTGTCATCACGTCTTGGGGGTCATCGACACCAGCTTGGGGAGTCTCACCTCGGCCCGCGAGCACCTCGAGCATGCGCATCGCGTGATGTCGGACATGGAAAACAAGGAGCTGCTCTCGGACGTGCTCTGTGCGGTGAGTGAGCTGGAAGTGAAGGAGCAGCGGTTTGATGCCGCCATTGAACACTGTGGGGAGGCCCTCGAGCTGGTGAAAGGTTCTCAGCGCCTGACCGCACAGCTTCAGGCTCACTTGGCGGAGGCACGCGCGAACCTCTCCAAAGGCACCGGGGACTTTAAGACCCTGCTGGCCGAGCTCGAAGGCTTTGAAGATCAGTCGCAGGCTCCTCTCAACCCGGATCAGCTCTGGCAGCTCTGGGAGGTGCGCGGTCGGCTGTGTTTGGCACTCGGTCGCCCCCAGGTGGCCTGCAAGTATCTCTCTCGGAGCATGGAGATCATGCGCTTGTGTTATGAGCAGATCCCCGAGCAGCTCCAGGCGCTCTATATCAACGACCCACGGCGAAAGCAGGTCCGAAAGATGCTGGAGCAGGCTCTAAAGTTGGCTCAGCGTTGACTCCGCGTTGACCCCAAGTCCTCCGCGTGGAGGCGTTGCCCATAGATTCACCATGAGGAGATAAGCCCATGCCACAGCTTAAAGATCCGTTCCTGCCACCGATCCCCGATGAAGAAGGGATCCCCAGCTCCGAAGGCGATGGTTTTTTCGACATCGGCAAGATGGTCGAGCGCTTTGAACAAGAGCAGACCGAGCGCATGAAGGCCCTGCTCGACATCACCCGGCAGATGAACGCCACCCTCGACGAAGAAACACTCCTGCCCTACATGATGGACCGCGTGGTGGAGCTGATGCGCGCCGATCATGGCCACCTCGTGCTGCTCAAACAGAGCTCCGAGATGAACCCGGAAGATCATCTCGTCACCTGGGATGTGAAGGTCTCGGTGTCCCGCTCCGGTGCTACCGGTGAAGGCAACCCGCCCAGTCAGACCCTCATCCGCCGTATCATCGAGACCCGCTCCCCCATGCGACTGGACGACGCCCTCTCCGACGCCTCCATCAAAGACAGCAAGAGCGCCCATGAGCTCGGGTTGCGCTCCGTGATGGCCGTGCCCCTGATCACCCGAAATCGGCTCATCGGTGTGCTCAGCGTGGAAAATCGTGGCAAGTTTGCTCAGTTTAATGAGGAGCAGCTCGATTTTTTGCAGATCTTTGGCCATCAAGCCGCCGTTGCCATCGAAAATGCCCGCCTCTACCGCAGCTTTCGAGATGCACAAGCTCAGCTCTCTCGCTCTCAACGCAGCCTGCGGGAAGAGGTGGAGGAGTCCCATCAAGCCCTTCGCTCCGAACGCCAGCGCCTGGAGACCCTCGAGAGTGAGGTGCGGCATCTGGACAAAATGGCCGCTTTGGGCATGATGGTCTCGGGCATCGCCCATGAGCTGAACAATCCGCTGACCGGCGCTTTGGGTTTTGCGCAGCTTTTGGCGATGGGCACCAATTTAACCGACCGACAGCGGCAGATGCTCAACAACATCACCTCTGAGATGACACGGTGTGCGGAGATCACCCGCAACCTGCTGCGCTTCTCGAGGAAGTCGAAGTTTCAGCGCTCCTCGACCGATCTCAACAAGCTGATCAGCGAGGCGGTGGATCTGCGACGCTATCACTTCCAGGTCAACAATGTGCGGCTCTCGGAGGAGTATGACCATAATATCACGCCGGGGATGATGGATCATTTTCAGCTTAAAGGGGTGATCCTCAACATCTTCAACAACGCTTTTGATGCGATCCAGGAGCACCGAGGCAGTGGTCATATCCGCGTTTTGACCCGACTCCAGGATGAGCGGCTGGCGTGTATTGAGATTCTGGACGACGGCGGGGGCATCAAGGAGCCTGAGAAGATCTTCGACCCCTTTTATACCACCAAAGAGGTGGGCAAAGGCACCGGCTTGGGCATGAGTGTTGCTTATGGAGTGGTGCGTTCGCATGGTGGAACGATCTCGGCCAGCAATACGGAGGTGGGAGCGCGAATCACCATCACCTTACCGCTCGAGAGTCCAGAGCCGGAGCTGTTGACAAAACCGGTGGTGGAGCAGCCGACGGCGCAGCAGCTCAAGGGTGCCCGGATTCTGGTGGTGGACGACGAGGCGGTGATTCGGGAGCTCTGTCAGGCCCTGCTGGAAGGGGAAGGGTTTACGGTGGAGCTGGCCCCCGATGGCGTCTCCGCTCAGCGTGTGCTCAAAGATCGCACCTTTGATCTGATCATCTCCGACATTCGTATGCCGGGGGAGATGAGTGGGGTGGATCTCTATCGTTGGCTCAAGACGGAGCGTCCGGAGAGCTGCCGAAGGGTGGTGTTTATCACCGGAGATCTGCTCACACAGGATTTGCGGGAGGCGTTGGGCGAAGTGGGCCGTCGGCTCCTCACCAAACCTTTTGAAGTGACCACATTGCTGGATGTGGTAAAAACCACCCTCGCCACCCCCTGAAGCCTGCCACGATGGACCGCGTACTTGCCCTGCCGCTCCTCCCTTTCCCCAGCTTTCAGCCGTGTAAGCCACCCACATAAGCGATGCAGGACAAAATGACCCAGCGGGACATCCATGCCCGGACAATCCTGTCCCACTGGAAAATCAGCATACGACCGCAGCGGACAGGCGATCCGATACAGCGGGCTCCGCATGTCCAGAGGCTGGAGAGCCGTCTTGAGCACAGGTGACAGGGAGGAGCCAGTGGAAACAGTCGAGCATGGGTGGCATCAGCGATCTTGAGGAGGCGGTCTGAGGCGTGGAATCAGCGATTTTGAGGAGGTGGTCTGAGGCGTGCAATCAGCGGATGGCGAGGCAGAGCTTGCTGGCCAAGTTGGAGCCGGTGCCACATGCATTCTCACCGGCCAGGAAGGCAGCCTGCTCAGCGGCACTCCAGACCAGGGCGTAGGTTTGTTCGTTCGCCGGCAGGTTGGCGATGGCCTTGCTGACCCGGTCGAGCTGGATACGGGAGGGGACCGCACCGGAAGCGACCAGTGCCAGTACAGTCTCAGCCTTCACCGTGGAGCGTCCATCGAGCTTCTCAATGCCGGTGGAGCCATTGACCACGGAAGAGAGACCATCTTCGTTGGTCAGCACCACGAAGGAAGTCTGGCGGTTGTCGGCGGGGGTGATGATCACCTCGGAGCCGGGCGCGGTGGCGTTGTCCGCCGGGGTGATGATCACGCCCTGGAAGGGGCAGTTGATGCGATTGTCTGCCGGGGTGATGATCACGTTGTCAGCGGGTCCGAGGATGATCTCGGGGAGCTGGCAGGCGATCCGGTTGTCGGCGGGGGTGATGATCACCTCGGAGCCGGGGGCGGTGGCGTTATCCGCCGGGGTGATGATCACCTGATGAGGCCGAGGACGGCGATTGTCCGCCGGGGTGATGATCACTTGGCGAGGGCGACCGGGGCGATTGTCGGCAGGCCCGAGGATGACGCTGGACTCGGCGTCGGCGCACAGTCCTTCAAAGATGCGGGGCATGGCGTTGTCGGCGGGGCCGAGGATCACGCAGGAGGTGCGCTCCGATCCATCAGCATACACCGAGGTCACTTCAAGCTGCTTGTCAGCGCCTTGAGCCTGTCCGGCGAGCAGCACGCACAGTCCAAACACCGTGCTCTTCATCACCTGCTTTGCCGTTTCAAGATAGCACTTCATGGTCGCCTCCAAGTGAACAAGTCTTCGCATCCGGTCCGACGTGCGTTTGCTGTTGTCTCTATATACTTACATTTTCCGTGCCAAACTCCGCCCTTACCTGAAAATCGTCCAGACTTCAGATCCAAGACGGCATCGATTCCTGTGCCAGTTTTTTGGCAAGATGCTGAATCGCTTGAAGTTTCAACTTTATAAGGCGTCAATTCTCCAGATGAACTTTAGTCATTTCTTGTAGAATCAGAAAAACTGTCTGAAGGAGGAGGGAGTGCTCCGGAGGGGCGTGGGGGGGGATCCAACGGAGAATGGTCATAATGTCCGTTTCCAGGGCTTCCCAAAATGTCCGAATCGCCAAAATGTCCGAATGACTGCGAGGTCAAAATGTCCGAATGCTTAAATGTACGTGAGAACAGTGCAGACACAGCGCCTACACTCTGAGTAAAATTGGGGGGGTGTTTTGGGGGGATGGGAGGGATTTGAGGGGAGAACGGCTTCAGACTTTTTGTCTGAATCACGTATTTTGATACAGTTATACTGTATTACTTTAATGTACATGCATCAAAAGGCAGGTTTTATCTTATTTTCGGTCATTCTGACTGAACCGGAATGTGCGCATGCCTTCTACCATTCTGGCGGCGTATGTCCCACTTCTTCACCGAGCCGGCGTGCGCTTCGTACCTCCCAAACGCTCCCGTTTCGCCGCATCATCCCCCTTGAGACGCCCCCTTTTCCAGCCCTTGTGCTGACAATAGAAGTGGCAGTTGACGCGACTATCGGCTACATTTCATTTCGACGAAGCCCCCGCTGGGTACACCTTTAATTCACTGCTAGGGAGTCTCTTGTGCAAGCCATTCCTTCTGACGTGCGCTCTGACTGGACACGCGAAGAGGTGGAGGCGGTTTACCGCACACCCCTGCTTGAGCTGGTGTTTCGCGCCGCCACACTCCACCGGCGCTATCATCCCGCTCACGAAGTCCAGCTCTCGACCCTGCTGAGCATCAAGACCGGTGGCTGCCCGGAAGATTGTGCGTACTGCCCACAGAGCGCACATTATGAAACGGACCTCGAGAGTGAAACGCTACTCGAAACGCATCGGGTTGTTGAAGCCGCTCAGCAAGCGCAGGCTCAAGGGGCCACCCGCTTTTGTATGGGGGCCGCTTGGCGAACGCCCCCCTCTGAGCGCCGATTCACGGAAGTGCTTGAGATGGTTAAAGAAGTTCGCTCACTCGGTCTGGAGACCTGCGCCACGCTCGGCATGCTCAAGCCCGGTCAAGCGGAGCGTCTCAAAGATGCGGGGCTGGATTATTACAACCATAACTTGGACACGTCGCCCGAGTATTATGGCAACATTATCTCCACCCGCACCTATCAGGATCGGCTGGAAACCCTCGCGCGGGTGCGTGGAGCAGGTCTCAACGTGTGCTGCGGGGGCATCATCGGCATGGGAGAGAGCCCTGAGGATGTCTGTGGCCTGCTTCACCAGCTCTGCTCCATGACCCCTCATCCCGAGAGTGTGCCCATCAACTCCCTCGTCGCGGTCGAAGGCACTCCGCTGGGCGATCAAGCGCCCGTGGATCCACTGGATTTCGTTCGTACCGTCGCCACGGCCCGCGTGCTCATGCCCAAGTCCTTCGTGCGCCTGAGCGCAGGTCGTACCCGCTTGAGCCCAGAAGCCCATGCTCTGGCTTTCCTCTCGGGTGCCAACTCCATCTTCACGGGAGATAAGCTGCTTACCACACCCAATCCCGGCGAAGATTTTGACAGCATGCTGCTACACCGGCTCGGTCTTCGTCCCCTTCAGATTGAAGCCTGAGTCTTGCCTCTGCGTGTGACGGATCCTTCACAAATCCCCCCGTAATGAAACTTACCCATGCGTTTCAGCCCCTGCCCCCTCTCAGAAGAGGCCGATCCCGCAGCCGCCCCCCTGATTCGGACATTCTGACCTACCGAACGATATTCCAGCACAGGCATTATGATTATGCTCTCATTAACCGGAAATATTGACCTTTTTTTACCCAGATGGCAGATTATCATTTTAGTATCATCGAAAAAATGTGTTCGGACTTTATTTCCGACTCACGCTCGTCACATGCGGACATCCTGATGCACGCTCATCAGCGGACCTCTTGACAACCTGAACAGGCAGATGACTCCAATTCGACCGCTCATGTGGAGCCTCAGAGCGCCGCCGTGCTCCTGCCCGACCGCGGTTTGAGCCCCCCTCAGCCCATGCCCAGCTCCGATAGGCCCTTTTCGGACACCACTCGGGGGTCTTCGCCAGGCTCCGCGTACACTTTTGAGACATATTTATGGAGAAAAGAGGGTCATTTTTGGAAAGCATGCTTGTCAGCATGGTGGAGCGGAGGGACACTCGTTAGGCAGCGGTCTCTTCGGCGGGTGCTCTGGAGGGGCTCAAAGGCTCTCGGCTCGGCTGCTCTTGCTCTCCTTGGCGCGATTTCCAGGCCATCCACAGCCCTTCCAGCACCAACAAGAGCAGGCCCGCCCACAGCAGGGGATGATTCAGAGGCCGACGGCGATCCACCGTGACCTCCCCTTTGACTTCTCCTTGTCCTTCCATCAGCACGGGCAATCCCAGCAGCTTCGCCTGGAGCGCACCGGCGGGCATTGGGCTGAGATCCGTCTCACGCTCCGGGATGTTCACCGCAAAACCCAGCTCGGGACGCACCACCACGTTGCTGCCCTCACGCTCCATCACCGTATAATGGCCCGGCACCCGCGCACCTCGGAAGATCACTCGGCGAGGCCGTCCTTCTTCTCCCGGTCTCAACGCACCTCCTTGATCCAGCAGCTCTTCTTTGCCGTCTGGTGTCAAGACCCAGAGCTTTTTCTGAGAGGGCACCAGCTCCAAGACCACCGGCTGCTCCACCAAAAAGCGCGCGTTTTTTTCCTCTCCCGTCGGATTTCGGGCCAAATAATGGGTCGCTTCTTGCACAAAGGGCAAAAAGATCGACTTCAGCGGAAAATCTGTCCAGTCTCGATCCATGCTGGAGGTAAAGAGCAGCACCCGCCCTGCCCCCACTTCCCGCGCCAGCAACGCCGGAAGCCCGTTGGTGAACTTCAGCAGGACCGAGGCATCCGCCTTCAGCGTCGGGGCCGTCGGCACCACCTTATAGAAGGCAATGGTGCCAAACACATTGGATCCCGCTTCACGAAAGACCTGAAAGATCGGATGGTTGACCTCGGGCATCATCAGCGCCGGTGGTTTTTCTCCGGTCAGATCCATCGATGCGGCCTTCACCTCTCCCATCGAAGCGGGCAGAAGCTCTCCCAGCCGTCGGTTGTAGACTTCCGGGTTCACTTGGCTGCCCACGCCAATCAAGAGCCCACCGCCCGCCTTCACGTAGTTGAGCAGGCGCTCCGCCAGCGGCCCCGGATCACTCACGTTGAGCAGGTAGACCACCGGATATTGACGCGGATCCAGCTTGGGCACCGCCCCTTCTCCCACCACCACCGGCGTCACCCGCGAACCACTGGCCCGCCGAGGGTTCAGCGCCCGCTCGACAAAAAACGACTCCGCGCTGGTCAAATATTCCCCAGGCTCACCGTCGATCACCAAGACGTTCAGATCTCGCCGACTGGTGAGGCGAAAGTAGGTGCTGTTGTCCGCTTCCAGGTTGTCGGGGCCCAAGGTCAAGGTGCCTTCCCCTTCTGGATCCACCTGCGCCGGAAGGGTGAACACCTTCTCACGCTGCCCTTCTCCGCCCGACACAAACCCTCGGGACAGCACCTGCCCACCCAAGCTCAGATCCAGCGGACTCTCGGCGCTGAGCCCTTCCCCTTGCGCACGCACCTGCGCGGTGATCTTGACCTTTCCCCCTTCGCCCCCTTCTCGTCCAGCCTGCACACTCAGGAGCGAACGATTGGAGCGTTTTTCATCGCTGAGCTGCGTCACCACCAAACGTACCCGCCCCTCAAGCTGCGGCGGCAATTTCAGTCCCACTTCTCCTGGCAAGCTCACCGCCGTATTGTCTGAGAGCAGATACAGATCGCCGCCTCCTTCTGGAGAGGAGAGCAGTGCTCGTAATCCAGCCAAGACCGCGGGCTTGAGATTGGTCTCACCATACGAGGGCTTAACCTCGGCGAGCACCCGGCGCAAGCGTCCCAGATCCGGGGTCACGCCACCCAGCAGGTCGTTGGGCTCCTGATTAAAGACGATCAGCCCCACCCGGCCTCCTTCGGGGAGCCGCTGGACCACTTCTTCTACCCGCTCGCGTGCGCGCTCGAGCAAGCTCTTGCCATCCACTTGGTAAGACATTGACATCGAGTTGTCGAGCAAGAAGATCACGTTGTTGCCCAGATCGGCACCGGCGGGCACTTGGGTCTGATACTGAAGCAAGGGACTGGTGAAGGCCAACACCACCGCCAGCAACGCCAGAATGCGCAGGAGCAACAGGAAGGGATCACGCACCCGACGCCGACGCTTGAGCTTCTTCTGCGCGCTGAGCAAAAAACGTAAGGCAGGAAAGTCGATCTGCGGCACACGCCGACGGTCAATCAGATGCAGGAGCAGGGGCACGGCCACCGCGAGGGCACCCAAAAAAGCCAGCGGCACCAGGAAATTGAGGCTCATCGGCGACGTCCTCCCTGTCGATCCGCCGAGAGCGCGGCCAGGGCTTCGACCACCGGTGTCTGGGTGTTGATCAGCCGATGTTCGACCTGCGCTTCAAAGCTGCCCTGTCGGATGAGCTCAAGCCATGCTTGAAGTTCTCTCAGATAACCGTCCTTTATTTCACGCGGATCGGCGATCAAAAATGATTCGCGAGCTTCTGGATCTTCAAACCGGCTCACATCGTCGTAGGGAAACTCCAGCTCGTCTTTGTGAAGGAGCTGAGCCAGCAGCACATCGTTTCGGCGGGTGCGGAGCCCCTTCAGACTCTCCAAGATCTCCGGGGTGTCTTCCAACAGATCGGAGATTAAGATCACCAACGAGCGGCGGGTCACACGGGGGGCAAAGTCTCGTAAGGCTTGGGCGATAAACCCTTGCCCTCGACTCTCCGTCTGGCTCAGGGTGGCCATCAAGGTCGTGAGGTGGGTGCCTCGGGAGCGCGGGGGCAGGATCGTCGAGCCCTCACTTCCAAACGTGACCAAACCCACCGCATCCCCTTGTGTTACCAAGAGGGTGGCCAGGGAGGCCGCCAGTAAGGTCGCATAGTCCAAGCGTGTGCTCGGGAGTCGCTCTTCTTCCCGGGCGAGGCTGGGTTTGATGCCTCGAATCCGCTCCCACCAAGAGCTTAACGGCAGCTTCTGAACCCCTTGCCGCCCGAATCCCATCGAAGCACTCGTGTCGAGCAGGATCCAGGCTTGGAGGTTGGTCTCCTCTTCATATCGCTTGACGTAATATTTGTCAGACTTGCCAAAGAGTTTCCAGTCCATGTTCTTGAGGGGATCGCCGGGTGCATATTCCTTATGCTCGGCAAACTCCACCGACGAACCATGAAAGGGGCTGCGATGGTGGCCGGCACGGAGGCCCTCCACAATACGGCGAGATCTGAGCGCAAGCTGCTCCGCTCGCCCCAGCGTCTCCCGGTCAAACTGGTGTATGATCTCACTCAAAGGCTCACCCGTTCTCAGGAACCAGCTTCAGGAGCTCGCGCACGATGTCGTCGGGCTTTTTGCCTTCCGCCTCAGCGCGATAGCTCATCACCAAGCGATGGCGAAGCACCGGGCCCGCCAGGGCTTTGATATCGGACATATCCGCTGCAAAGCGCCCTTCCAGCACCGCCCTTGCTTTGGCCCCCAAGATCAGAAACTGACTGGCGCGAGGCCCTGCTCCCCACTCCACCCAGTCGTTGACAAAAGACGGAGTTCCGGGCTCCTTCGGACGGGTGGCCCGTGCCAGCCGCACGGCGTAACGCACGACATGCTCCGCCACCGGCACTCGGCGCACGAGCTCCTGGCAGGCCATAATCTCGTCGGGGCTGAGGGTCTTCTGAGGCAACGTGCCGCCCCGGGTCGTATTCCGCAGCACGATCTGCACTTCGTCTTCGAGGTTGGGATAGCGCACGACAATATGGAGCATAAAGCGGTCGAGCTGCGCTTCAGGGAGGGGATAGGTGCCCTCTTGCTCCACCGGATTTTGAGTGGCAAACACCATAAAAGGCGGTGGCAAGGTGTAGGTCTGACCAGCGGCGGTCACGCGATATTCCTGCATCGACTGGAGCAACGCCGCTTGGGTTTTGGGGGGCGTGCGGTTGATCTCATCGGCCAGCAGGATGTTGGCAAAAACGGGGCCTTGAAGGAATCGATAGACACGCTTGCCTGTGGTCCGATCTTCCTCCAAAATCTCCGTACCGGTGATGTCTGAGGGCATCAGATCGGGGGTAAACTGGATACGACTGAAGCTGAGGTTGAGCACGTCGGCCAGGGTGCTCACGAGCAGGGTCTTGGCAAGGCCCGGCACCCCTTCAAACAGACAGTGTCCTCGCGCAAACAGCGCAATGAGGAGCAGGTCGATCACCTCGTCCTGTCCGATGATCACATGGTGAAGCTCTTGGCGAATGCGATCTCGCGCCGCACGGAGGGCCGCCACTTTTGCCACGTCATCCGCAGCGGGATCAAGAAGCACGGTATGGTCAAAGGAAGACATCGGACTCCCGAACTCAAAACAGGCTCAGAGGTGACGGCGCAGGCAGCGTTTCCAACGCCAAGACGCAGGTGCATAACACTAGCATCGGGGCGTGCGGGTTTCAAGCCAACGGGCGCACAAACCTTGCGGTGGCTGCATCGCTGGCGGCATCGCTGGCTGCATCGCTGGCGGCTCCTGAGTATGTGCCTGCTTTTTACGGGGCTGTTGTGGTGGGCTCCGCTGCCGGTGGCACTTCCGTCGTTCCTCGTTTCCAACTTGGCGGCCCAGCCTTTAGAGGTGTCAGTGCCCTCCGCTTCGCCTGCGCCTTCGGTGAGAATTCAGGTGCTGAGCCGATATCGGCTCGAGCAGCTCAAGCTCTCGGGTCCAGCGGCCTACCATTTGGTGTGGAAAGCGCCACATTTGTTTATGGAGGGCCAGCCGGTGGCGCTCCCCCTTCGGTTGCCTTCTGCTCGGTGGACCGTACAACTTCCGGGAGGACTCACGCGCACCTACGTGGGCGCGCTCGAGCTGCATGCTCCAGACGGGACACTGCGGCTGATCTTAAATACCCAGCTTGAGTCCTATGTGGCCCAAGTGGTGCGGGCGGAGAGTGATCCCAAGACACCTCCGGCGACCCTGGAGGCGCTGGCAGTGGTGGTGCGCTCGTTCGCTCTGGCGCGTCGAGGTGCTCATGAGGGCTCAAACTTGTGTGACCTGGCACACTGTCAGGTCTTTCAAGGACTTCGTGACAGTGCTGATGCCACCCGTGCGCGACGGGCCACCACTCGGACGCGAGGTTGGCGGCTGGTGCTCGCCGATGGTCGCCCTGCCCTGCCCCTCTTTCATGCGGCCTGTGGAGGCCAGACCTTGGATCCCACCGAGCTCTACGAAGGGGCGGATCTCAGTGGTGCGGCAAGTGTGGGAGACTCGGGCTGTGCGCCTCAGCCCTGGCAGCTCCGGCTGACTCGGAAGGCGCTGGCGGATGGGCTCGCTCAGCTCTTTTGGCCTGGCGGACAAGCGGGGGTGCCGGGGCCCGAACACATCCGGCTTGACACGGGAGTGGGCGGTGTGCTCCGCTGGGTGCAGGATCTGCGCTCGGGCGAGCGGCGGCGCGGCGAGAAGCTCTTTCGGCTGCTGGGGGAGTCTCAGGGTTGGGATCGTCTCCGCAGCCCCCGCTTTACGTGGGAGCGTCAAGGTGAGCTTTACCTCATACGAGGGCAAGGGCTGGGGCATGGGGTGGGGTTATGTCAGCTCGGGGCGAGGCGGCGGGCACTCGAAGGTGCTTCGGCGGAGGCCATCTTGCAGCATTATTTTCCGCATGCTCGGCTCTTCAAGGAGTGACCTGCCACTGGCTTGAGTCTTGCCCTTGGGTAGCAAATCCGCAGAAAGATGTGTGGCTTTTTCAGAGGGATGTGTCATCACTTCGCTACAAGACACCCAGCAACAGACAGAATGTTGAATCAAAACCCTCTCAATCGATTTCCAACCCTTTGAATTTATTCATTTTTATTCCCCTCAAAAATATGATCGGCGGCTGCTCAACATGGCCGTCGAGTTGCTTCTGGGTGTATTGCACCGCTGAAGCGTCCAAATCTTAGCCCTTATTATATGGCGGTGTTGACTCAAACCCTGGAGGACACCATGCATTCCCCTACCCTTTTTCCGGAAGCTGGCAAGAAAGGTGTGACGGTGTTGGCATTTGGCTCCTGCTCGATGCACCCGTGGTCCCCCCCTGTCTGGGTGTGGCGGTTTAGCCTGCTCAGCCTGCTCAGCCTGCTCAGCCTGCTCAGCCTGCTGGGATGGACTCCCTCTCTGATGGCCAAGCCGGATGTCTCCACCGCCGAGGGGGTGGACTCAGCCGTATCCTCTCAGGGGCTCCTGTTGTACCCGCCCTCCCATGCACTTTTTCCGCCCACACGCCATCAAGAGCGCCAAGCTGCGCCGGTTGTGGCGATGCCTGAGGAGGTAGAGCCGCAGTCTGCACCGGCTCAGACGGAAGAGGAGGAAGATCCCTGTCCTCGCCCCACCGAGCCCAGCGACACCGAGGAGCTTCCGGCTTGGCTCAAGTCGCTGATCGAGACCGGTGCTGGCCCTCTGGGAACCTGTGGCAGTCCGTAAGCAGCTCCTCCGCGACCGGTGAGAGGCCATCGTTTGGCAGACCGTATGATTCATCTGCTCATGTGCCTGCTTATTCGCCCGCTCCACCTCGAAGGGTGTCTTGCTTGAGACGTTTGATCAGCACGCGGCTCAGCTCGGGATCCTCTTGACCGATCAGCAGGTCTACCGCCCGCTCCAGCTCCAGATTGGCCAGCCGAAGCGCCGTCTCTTTGATGTGAGGCCAATGCACTTCATAGATGCGGTTCTTACGAAAATGGCTCGGATGGCTGCGGATCACCAGCTCCATGATAAACTGGCGCTCTCGGAGGGCGCTCAGCAGCTCACGTTCTTCTCGCGGCAGCTCGAGCCAGAGGATGTCCAAGCTGAAGGGCATCGGGATATCTTGATAGTTTAGAATCTGGACGATCTGCTCATTCAGCAGCCACAGAGAGCTGGGCGGACGAAGCACCATCCACATCACCGCTTTCATCTCAAAGGGCTCTCGTCGCCAGCCCATGCCGGGCTTCCAATCCAACTGTCGAGGCAGGATCAACGCCCGATGGGTCAGCAGCGCCGCCCGCATCAGCAGGGGAATGTCTTCAATTCGCTGAGAAAGTGGAGGTGAGCTCAGGGACGGGTGCCCTTTACCCAGCACTTCAGACGCCGCCCGCTGAAGGGTCTGCTCCACCGCGCGCCGGGTCTGCTCCTGAAGCCGGAGACGCTCGCGGTGTTGCCAAAGCAGAGGACTTTCTCCAATCTCTCCCCAGGCATCGGGCTTGCCAAACGGGGGCTCACGCTCCAGCTCATGCTCTTGGTCAAACTCAAAAGCGCGATGAGAAAACAGCAGCAAGAGCTGATTGCCCAGGGCGATCACGTCTCCTTCTTGGCAGGTATGCTCCTGCATCTGTCGGCGATTCACCCGCATGAGCTTCTCGCCACTCTGATCGGACAGGATCACTTCTCCCAGCCGAGACCAGCTACACTCGACGAGCGAGCGCGAGATGTGGGGATCGGTCAGCGGCCCGCCATCGGCAAATCCCCGAGGGTGCCACATGCCAAAGCTCACCATCCGACCCGGTTTACGGAAGCTGGCATGCAGCCGTCCCACATGCTGCTTCCCGTAAAAAAGCCGAGCACACTCTCCCACCCGCTCTGGCTCATACTTGCACCACAGGATAATAAAGGTCGGTCGCAACATCGGCACGGGCGGAACCAGCATCCCTTGCCCCAGCGTCATGGCCGGAAGCTCCTCACGGCTGACCGTCTCTGAGAGGGTCTCGGAGGCCGCATGCTCCAGCCCCGACTCGTCCAACGTGTTCGCCCCAGGCGAATGACGATGGCTCTGATCACGCATGCAACCCTCCACGAACAAGGCGAGAGAAAGAGGAATTATGCGCCCAACAGCGCATCCACCGGCAGATAAAGGCGAGCAAATCGGCGAGGATGCACCACCCCCAGAGCACGAAGCTGTGTTTGAATACGCGCACGCTCGGCCTGATCCTGGTGGAGACGGGCCCAGCGTACATAAAGACGGTGCGCTTCCTGCTCCGCCTGCTCAAAGAGCTGCTCCGATGCCAGCAGAAGCTCCTCGAGCGGCGGCTTCAACCGGGGAAGTCTCCGCGCCTGCAAACACTTCAGCCCCGCTTCCAGCAACAGCGCCTGAGCCTTCGCCGGGGCCTGTTGCTCCAACCGGAGCACCCAGCAGCATCGCCTTACCCGTGCATGCCACCCAAAACGCTGAGGATGCTGTGGATGTTGCTCCAGCGCCGCCAACAGACTGTGACCCAAAATGCAGGTCCGAAAGATGCGCATGTGCTGCGGAAACATCAGCATGCTTGACCAAAACGCACGCCCCGCCGGGAGCAGTGTTGTCACCGCTTCTTCTGCCTTGCCCATATAAAGCAGGTAACGAGCGAGCGAGTGGGTCCAAAAAAAATG
The DNA here is from genome assembly GCA_046075485.1 of Myxococcota bacterium. GTDB lineage: Bacteria > Myxococcota_A > UBA796 > JAJRTE01 > JBJTQF01 > JBJTQF01. The sequence continues at coordinate 36,612 of JBJTQF010000153.1, forward strand.
CTGGAGATGCGTCTCTTGGAAAGGCCACGCGGCTTGTCCCTCCTCAAAGAGCGGCAAAAAATCTTCCGGGCGATCTTCCACCAAGGTCTGAAAGGCCAGCCCCACCGTGAGGAGGTGGACTTTCACATGCCGCTGCTGACGCTGCGTGGCATCGTCGAGCATGCCTGCCATCCAGCCTGCATGGGCCACAAAATCACCCCGCTGAAATGCAGACTCCATCCCGTAGATTTTGGCTGAAACGATACGAAATGCATCAATATTATCCAGTGAGTTGACTTTCTGAAGTGAGAGCTGCTGAAGCAGTTGGATCGCAGGCGCACACAGGGCCTCACACGCTCGCCAGCGACATTGATGATGGTAAGCCTTGCCAAGCTGAAGCATCCAGCTCCCCCTCAGCTCACTCAGCCCTTGAGCCGCCATCAGCCGCTCGGCTTCTTGGCGCATGCGCTCCACCCATCCCAGCGACAGAACACCTCCCGCCGAAAAACAGAAGACCTCCATCGCCAGGGCACGAAGCAGCCGCATCGGATCGTTGCGTCGCAATAACAGACGCATGCGTCGGCCTTGAAACTCCGCCGCCGTCAGCGGGTCGATCAGCCCCAAACTCTGGACGACACTGGCGCAGACATCCAGATAGTGCTGCTCTGAAGATGTGGGAGGCTGTTTCCAGCACTTCCGCCAGGGCCACAAGAGCTGAATGAGCAATAACGACCCCATGATGGACACAATACGCCGCCACGCCGGACGACGCAGCTTCAGCCCATACCGGTTAAACTGGAGCTGCATCAGCGTGAGCCCCTTCTCCAGCGCCCCACTCACCGCATAATGCAGGGTCGCCGCCCTCAACAGCTCATCACGCTCCGGCTCGTCAGGAGGCGAGAGGGCATACGCCTGCTCGAGCAGCTCCGCCGCGTGCAAGCCGTCCCCTGCGAGCTGACAGCTTTGAGAATAACGGATCAACATGTCTCGTCTACGGCGAGGCGCCCACGCCAGCCGGGTCTGAAGCGGCTCCGCTCGCTGAAACAACGAGAGGGCCAGGGCCACCGCACCATGTTGAAGGGCCTTCTCCGCTCGGGTCAAGAGCTGGGTCATGGCCTGCTCCCAGGCTTCGGCCTCCAGATACAGCTCCGCGAGGGCTTCATGCTCGGCTCCTTCCAGCACCTCCAGCGCCTGTGCCAGCCGCAGGGCCAAGAGCCGTTTCATCGGTGACTGTAACCTCGAGAGCACCGCCCGCCGATACTGAAAGTGGGTAAACTCCACCACCCGCAGCAGCCGAGTGCCTGCGGTTTTGATCCATCGAAGCTCCAGCAGCCGCTCCAGCCACGCCTGAAGTTGAGGCGGCTCTTGCAGGGCCTGAAACAACACGGGCCAAGAGAGGGGTTGATCCAGCAGGGCCAGCAGCTCCAAGGGGGTTTGCAACGGCGGGGGCAGTCGCTCCAGCTCTTGTAATAGCAGATCTTCCCGCGTAAGCACGGGCGCGGGTGAGGTCTGGCTCAGCTCTTGCAGTCCATGCTGCAACCACTTCTGGAGAAAGAGCGGACTGCCACCGGCGATTGCCACCGCACGTTGTCGTTGCTCTGGGCTCAGCTCTGGAAAGAGCCAGTCGGCGAGCTGAGCTGCGGCTTCAGGGGCCAAGGGCTCGAGGCGCAGGCGACGACACCGCACCCGGGAGGTCTGGTCCAGCAGCACCTGAAAAAAAGGGGTGAGGCTGGCGCCGATGGGCTGCATAAAACCCAACATGCGCATGGGAGGGCCGGAATCCGCCAGATGTAAGGCGCGCAAGAGCTGGGCGGAGTCTTCGTCGGCCCACTGAAGGTCATCGATCAGCCACACCACCGGCTTGAGGGTCTGAAGCTGACGCACCACCATCACTACACCCGAAAAAAAGAGCTGCTGCCGACGCTGAGGGGGCATCGGCTCTGGCTCTTCACGAAGCTGAAAAACATCCTCCAGGCGTGGAAACCGCTGACAGAGTGCTGCCCGTTCATCCAAGCTGAGGGCCTGCAAGCAGTGTGATGGCAAGCGACGCACTTCCTCCATCACCTCTTCCAGCACGTCGTCGAGGGCCTTAAACGGAACGTCGGCGCGCTCACGACACAGGCCACCAAAGACCCACACCACACGCTGCTGAAGGCGCTGCTGAAGCGCACGCAGCAAGGCGGACTTGCCAATGCCCGATTCTCCCTCCACCAGCAACAGCCGCTCGGGGGTCAGCGGTCGCCCCAAGAGCCACTGCTCCAGCAGGTCCAGCATGGCATGACGCCCGATCAAGGGGGGCTCCGTTTGAAGCGGAGGCGCTTGTTCTCGCCGCACCTGCTCAGCCCCGAGCTGCTCCAAGAGCTGTGTACCTCCCGCTCGTACACGCGGTGAGGGGACCAGCAACTGGTTGATCCATTGGCTCCACATCGGCGGATAATGCAGCCCGATGGACTCCAGGGAGGGAAACTCACCTCGGAGCTTTCGGTGTCGCCGCATGGCCGGTCGGCCCGTAAACGGAAGTCGCCCGCTGAGGAGCTGATAGAGCATCACCCCCACGGCGTACCAATCGCTGGCGGGGGTGGGGACTCGTTTTAAGAGCTGCTCCGGTGCGGCATAATCGAAGGTGCCACCCCCTCCACGGAGGCGCATTTGACCTTCTATCAACTGGACGAGGCCAAGATCTAGGATCACCAGGCGATTGTCTGGGGTCACCAAGAGGTTGCCGGGTTTGAGATCACAGTGAACGCGGTGACTCGCATGCAGGGCCAGCAGTCCTTCACAGAGCTGCACCAGCAGCTTCTCGAGCAAGACAAGCTGGGGGGGCTGGAGGGTTTTGCCCCCAAAATCAGCGACTGAGAGCCGGTCATCCTCGGCATCCCGGGGCGGGCTGGGCGCGTTTTTTAAGCCCGTGCTGAGGGGCTGTGAGGACGAGAGGGTCTCCGTGATCCAGCCTGCTCTGCTGGCCTCGCGACTGGATGGACCGGGACGTTGGCCTCCCCAGACGGCATCGAGCAGACGGACTCCCGGCACGTACTCCATGACGATGCCCAGTGCATGCTCCAATCGAATCAGCTCATAGATCTTGATCACATTGGGATGACGGAGGCTACTGTGCAGGTTGGCTTCTTGTTTAAATGCATGGTGATGCCGCTTTGAATGGAGAACCTTGAGGGCAACATGTTCCTGACGGTCTCGATCAAACACCAACTGGACTTCACCAAAACCACCGCGTCCCAGTACCTGCTTCAACTGAAAGCGTGGGGGAAGCTCGAGCATATGGAATCCTCTCTGGCGTGAACAATATGGCTCGCCGAGACACGCTCAAAGGTGTCCTTCTAGGTGGATCATATGGGTGTCGTGGGGTGATTTAAGATCAGATCAGGAGATCTTCGGGGAGCTGCTCTGCCATCAGCCAGGTGAAGGCATATGAGCGGGCGGAGGTGGGGTTTGCCTGTTCTTCTAGCTTTTGAAGGGCGTGCAAGACATACAGACGATGTTCACGAAGGAAGGACTTCAGATCGTCGGGTGATGCGGTAAAACGAAAATTGCGCTGGCCAAAGGTCTCATCGTGGGGAGCCCGAAATACCGCTGTCAGTTGACGCTTCATGAGGGTAAACATATCGAGCATACCACTACGCCAACGTAAGCTGGGCTGGTCCAATACCAAATGATGAGAGGCAGGTCGAAGGGTCCAACGGATGGGGGATTCAGACGGAGGGGTGGCCTTCACGATCTGACCTCTGCGCTCCAACGTTTCCAGCAAGCTGGACAGCTCTTGATGAGGCAAGTTCTGACGCTTCAACACCTCCTGCAATTTTATACTGGTCTGGTGGCGGATGCTCAGAGTCTCCAGGATCATGAGCTGCGCCAGATGCTGCAACTCCAGCTTTCGTAAGGCACTGTCTAAGCGGTGGCGGGGTGAATCTGACTTGACGGGAATAATGGGCGCATCGGGGCCTTCTTTCATGGGCTCGATATAACCTTGACGGGTCAACATATCGAGCCCCACTTCCACCACATCAAAGCCGAAGGTCTCGCGACAATTGGCCAGGATACTCTCGCGGGTGTGTTGACCGGATTGCACAAGCTGCAACATCAGACGGAAGGTAGACTTCTCGACAGGCTCGAGCAGCTTCTGCCGACGGGCATTGACGGTGCGTTCGCAACAGTCGAGCTTCATGGCCTGCTCTGCCACCGTCATATTCATGCCAAGTTGGACGCGCATGGTGGCTTTATGCAGCAGCAGCTCAAGGGTTTCACCGGAACAAAGCTCAAAATAGTGTGCCAGATATACGGCCACTTCAAAGGCTTTGAGGACCATGCGAAACTCAAGAGATTCTTCGTCCAATTTGGCCTGTGTACCTGTGACCTTCTTTTTTGACATCGGTGCATCCTCCGGCTAGATGACGACCTCGTATGCAAAGAGCTTCCACGTCTTCGCACACTGTATTCTATATCTGTAGCGCGTGGGGGTGAGGGCTGTCAAGAAGTATTAAGGCATTCAGGAACAGGCTGTCTGAGGGTTATGAACTCCGATTTCCTATGCTGTCATGGTGATCAGCTTCATGTGTTTTCCTTTCGATTGAGGTTACATCCAGGCGTTTGATTCGCCCACCAGTCGCCATCCTTGAAAAATTCGATAGTGTGCTTCTCCCAGCTTCATTCCCAGCTCGTGGCCGAACTGTTCAGCCGATTTGAGTGCCTGCTCTGTAAGGCCAAAGGGTGGGACTTTATCACCAAAGAAGTGGTGTTGAGTGGGGTCTTGATGCTCAAAGAGATGATAGACGGTGGTGATGATGTTGGCAGGTTCTTTGCCCGGATGTAATAAGACCAACACATCCATCACCCGCCCGCCTCGCCGCTCCACCTTTTCGCGGGCCAGGCGATAACATCGTTCCCAACGTCCTCGTGCGGTGATCACCAAGACCACATCGGTATTGCGCAAGATCTCGGCGTCATCACTCTCCAAAAAGTTGTTCATGGGAATGGAGATCTGCAAATTCCAGGGCTGAAAACCGAGCACAATACAATCGTAAACCTTTCGCTGGAGCTGAAGGGGTTGAATCGGGTGCTGAGGCTCTTCTTGAAGCCACATCATCTTCAGCCAATACCGAAAGAACTCCGCCTTATCCATCGGCACCGTCCATTCTTTGAGGGGTCGCAGCTTGACCAGCTCCACCTGATGCTGCTGAACCTCCAAGGTGGTCGCCACCCGCTGCATCACCTGCGCCGTCTGCTGGGTCATGGAGTAATACAAAGCAAGGACATGACGCTGTTGCATACGCTCTCCTCCTAGATGACACGGTGAAAATTGCGGGCCTGAGCCAAGCACGGGTGTGTTCGGTGAGGAGCCGGGTCTTGTGTGGAATGACCAATGGCTCAGCCCACCCATCGAGTATAGGAAGGATTTTGAAGGTGGAATAGCGCAAGATCTTGCGCTCGAGCAGGCTTTTTGAGCAGCGGAAGGTCAGGTGAAGGCGTGCGCTGCATGATGGAGCGGCTCACGCCTGCCCGAGCTTGCAGGTCTGCGCGCATGTACGTGCGCGGGTGCGCGTTGTGCGTGCGTGTATGCGTGATGCGTGTGAGCGTATGTGCGTGATGCATGTGAGCGTGCGGGCGTATGGGCAGGCGGGCGGGTATTAAAGCTCTCCTTCATCCTCCAGCGCGTATTTTTTCCAGAGCCATTCCGCCAGAGGGCTGAGGGTGGCACGCGGGCTGACCACCATCCAGAGCTGCTCTTGGGCCAGCTCCGGCCCGAGCTGAATCAGCGCCCCACTCTCCAGCTCCGCCGAGACCGCCCGCAGATTGAGGGGCGCCAGCCCCATGCCCTCCAGGGCAAAACGTTTGAGCAGCTCCGTATCTTGAAACTCCGCCAGCACCCGCAACTGGACGCCTTGACGAGACAACCAGTCATCTACCTCGTGACGCAGTGGACTGTGCAGGGTTGGCAGAGCCAGCGGCGCATCTTGGAGACTGCTGGGCAGATCTCGCTTGAGGTGACGCCACGCCGCCGAGCACACCAGCCCCACCGCCATGCGGCCCAATGGACGGCTCATGGTCGGCTGAGCGGGCTCATTTGAAGCCGCCACGTCACTCAAGATCAGGTCCAGCCGGTTTTCATTCAGCTCTTGGAGCATGCCCTGGAGCCGCCCTTCATGCACCGTCACCCGCACCAGCGGCTCTTCGTCGAGCAGCCTTCGCACCAGGGCAAAACTCACCGGCTTGGGCACCGCATCCACCACCCCCACGTTGAGGAGCTGAGGGCCACCGGTCGGGCGCTCCGCCACCGTATCCATCAGCTCTTGCCCAAGCTGGAAGATGCGATCCGCGTAGGTCAGCACCACCCGCCCCGTGGAGGTCAGGATCAACCGTCGCTGCCGCCGCTCAAACAGGGGCTGGCCAAGCTGCTCTTCCAGCGCCTTGAGCTGCGCCGAGAGAGTCGGTTGTGCCAGTCTCAGCACTTGACAGGCTTTGGCAATACTTCCTTGATGGGCAATCACCCAGAAGTAATGCAGATGATGATAATTCAGCCACTCCATGCTCAAGACCCCACCTTGAGCATCTCACGGGCGATGGTCAAGAGCTGAATTTCGTTGGTGCCGCCACCGATCTCAAAGAGCTTGGCGTCTCGAGCCAACATCTCCACCCGGTACTCGGCCATATAACCGTTGCCCCCCAAGAGCTGAACCGCCGCAAGGGCCACTTTGGTGGTCTCTTCAGCGATATACAGCTTGGCAGCACAGGCCAGCTTCAGGTCGATGTTGTCACTGGCCATGCCGTCGAGCAGGCGGGAGAAGAGGCCCAGTCCGTTTTCATAGGCGACCTGCATTCTGGCAAGTGTTGCCTGAACGAGCTGAAAATTAGAAATCGGCTGGCCAAACTGCTCCCGCTCCCGCGTATACAAAACCGCCACCTCGATACATCGCTCCATGATGCCCAGACACATGGGCACCATACCCGCCCGCTCCGCCGCCAGACGTTTGACCACCTCTCCCCGCCGAGCTGCCTGTTCCCCTCCCAAGAGCTGCTGCGCCGGAATTCGCACATCATCCAGAAAGATATCCCCCGTCGGGGAGGCATGCAGTCCCATCTTCTTGAGAGGCCGGGAGGTCTCCAGGCCCGGTGTCCCACGCTCGACGATAAAGGCCCCCACCCGCTCCACGCCGTCTTGACCTTCAAACTTGGCGTAGATCACAAAAAGATCGGCATAAGGCGCGTTTGTGATAAAACGTTTCTGGCCTCGCAGGATAAAATCCGCCCCGTCTCGCACCGCTCGAGTCCGCATCGCCCCCAGCGCATCGGAGCCCGCATCCGGCTCGGTCAAGGCCCATGCTCCGATCTTGTCAAAGCGGAGAATAGGCAGGCCCCACTGGAGCTTCTGCTCGGGGGTGCCCTTCGACATCACCGCCGAGCCTGCCAGCCCCAAACTCGCCCCCAATGCAAAACAAAAGCCCGGACAGACACGGCACAGCTCCCAGCTCAAAATGGCAGAGAGGAGCTGCTGATCACGCTCCCGCGCTTTCCGTTTGGCACGCTTTTCATCATCTTCGGGCAGCTCACCCTGCTCCATGCTGCGCCAGAGACGGCGTCCCACCGCATCGGCCTGCTCGATCAGACCAAAACTTTCCGCAAATGAGCGTACCAGCGGATAAGGCAGCTCCTCCCCACTCTCCAGGGCATCCACTCGTGGGGCGAGGGTCTCTTCACACCAACGCCGCAACATACTACGGGCAAGCTCATGCTCAGGAGAAAAGAGAGACATGGCAACTCCTCACACTCAGGCTTCAGATGCTTGTTTGACCGGAGATTTGGGCCCCAGCTTACCCACCAAACGCGCCCCCATCCCCACCAGCTTCTGCTTAAACGACTGCTCCGGCACTTCCGAGTCCAGCGGCTGCTCGTGCAGGGTCTTCAGCACATAACTGCGAGTGGCGGCTTCTTCGATCACCTGCTCCAGCCCCTGAGACCACAGGCGCGGATGAGGCCGCAACACCGCCGTTAACGCCACCGCTCGAGCCACCTGCTCCAGTCGCGCTTCTTCGGGATGTTTTAACGTTCCGGCCATGCACAACAAGAGCGCCTGCACATCCTCCAGCTCCAGCCAAGCACCACGGGGCGGATATTGCTCCGCTTCTTCGTAGAGCTTCCGCAGACGCAGCTCCAGGCTGAGCGGACTGTACGCCGTCTGCAACAGGCTGCGAAGCTGGGCGAGAAAGCCTTCTTTGTCCACAAAGGGCAGCTTAAAATTAGGCGCATCAAGCAACAAGATGTCCAGACGTGCTTCACGCATGCTGGCAAACACCCGCCCCTGAGCCTTCAGGCGCTCGTAAAGCGGAGTTCCCGGCAAGGTCTTGGCCACTCGAGGCCACAAAATGGCCCCTCCGTCACGGGCTAGGGCCACTTGCTCCTCCAGTGCGCGGGCATCGTCGATGGCTCGGCCCAGATACAGCCGTCCCGCCACGCGAATGCCATGCGCGAGCATCCGCCGAACCGACTCCGCCGCTTGTAGGAGGGTCTCATGGCTTTCCGGCTGAGCCGGTTCAGGGGCGTTCAGAGGCAAGACCACCCGCCGCACATGAGCCGCAACCAATATTCTCAACACCTCGTCGGACTTCACACCATTCAGTGAAATGTGAGCCTCAAACTTCACCGGGCGCTTCCGAGCGGCATTCCACGCGGCCAGGGCTTGCAATACACTCAACCCCTGTGGAACGGAGGCCAAAAGATCCGGTCCTGCCAAATGAATGCGGCGCATCCCTTGTTGTGCCAGGGTCTCCACCTGCTCCACCACTCGAGCAGCGGCTTGATAGAGGCGTCCGGTGCGGCCTTCTTCCAGCGAGTCTGGATCGAGGGGGCCCAGCTCTCGCACCACTTCGACGGTGCCCATCCGATAGGCGCTCAGGGGAAAGGCATCCCAACGCGGCGCGGGCAGGTCGTGCAGGCTCTCCAGGGCCGGTCCTCGAAAGACCCGCTCCCGCACACCTGCCGAAAATTGCTGAAGAAACAGAGGCCAGACCGTCTCCAGAGGACCGATCAGCTTGTGATCTACCATGTCCACCCGGCCAGGATGAGCACTCACGAAAGAACCGGCCAAGGCGGTCGGCACTTTCCGAGCACGAAAACGTCCAGCCAAATAACTCAGGGGGGAGAGCTGCTCAAAGGCGGCCACAAAGACCACCACATCCACATCCGCTTGAAAATCAACCACTTGGCCCACGGATTGGTCCACCCAGCACACTTCATGCGTAGACGGGGTGAGCGCGGCAAGCTGTGCCAGGGCGTGTGGCGCGTGCAGGCTCTTAAAACCGTACCACCGCTGGGCTTCGCTGAGTTGCTCGATGGTGAGGCTGGTTTTGGGGGCAACGACGAGGAGCTTCATCAAGGGGCCTCATGGATAGTCGGGACTGTGCGCCCGAAGGGAGAAGGTGTGCTGAGGCCGAAAATCCAGCCGGTCGGTGAAGCAGGCTCAGATTTCGGGCTCATAGGGCAGGTAACGGCGGCGCGGACGCTGATCTTCTTCTTCAAAAGCCACCACCACGCAGGTCACGTTGTCGGGTCCACCTCGCTCTTTGGCAAGCTGGATCAGTCGTTCAACCCCCAGCCGAGGGGAGTGATTGAGCACGAGCCGAAAGATCTCGGCGTCGGTGACAACACCGTGGAGACCGTCGCTGCACAGCAGATAACGATCTCCTGCTTCAATCCGGCGCGCGGTGGTGTCCGAGTTGACCCGGGCTTCGATGCCCACGGTGCGGGTCAGCAGGTTTCGATATTGAGAGGTCGCGGCCTGCTCTTCGGTGATCAACCCTGCGCGCACTTGGTCGGCGATCCAAGTATGATCTCGCGTCAGTCGTCGCAGGCCATCCGGTCGGATCAGGTAGGCACGAGAGTCACCGGCATGAGCTATAAAAGCGGTATTATGCTCAACGGAGAGCATCACAACGGTGGTGCCCATCCCGCGACAAGAAGGTCGGATCACTGCTTCCGCTTGAATGGCTTGGCTGGCGCGGTTGATGGCATATCGCAGACGCTCGAAGGTCTGGCCATGTTCCGCCGGATAGATGGCCGAAAAGTCGGCGATGGTGGCTTCTGGATCTTCAGGTTGAGAATAGACGTCGTAGATCACCTTCACGGCCAACCCGCTGGCGACCTCACCACCTGCGTGTCCACCCATACCATCGGCGACCACGTAGAGACCTTGTCCTTCGTGGATCAGGAAGCTGTCCTGATTGGATTCGCGGACACAGCCTCGATCTGTCAGTCCATAGGAGATGCGTTTCAGCATGCGGGCCCTAACCTCTTGCTCACTCCGCTGCCATCAGCTCTTTGAGACGCGCTTGGGACGCCTCGAGCACTTCTTGGTGGAGGCTCTTTCCATGAGCATCCATCGTGACCACCACGGGAAAATCTTTAACATCCAACACCCAGATGGCTTCTGGACTGCCAAACTTCTCTAGCAAGTATACATCTTGCACTTGGGTGACACACTCGGCCAGCACTTGGGCCGCCCCGCCGATGGCATGAAAATAGACCGCGCCGTGCTCCTTACAAGCGTTGAGGGTCTTGGCACCCATGCCACCTTTGCCGATCACCCCTCGGAGCCCCTGAGCAATCAGCTCGTGCTGATAAGGTTCCTCCCGAATGGAGGTGGTGGGTCCAGCCGCTTTGACCACCCACTTTTCGCCCTCTCGCACCACCACCGGACCACAATGGTAGATGATCTGATTTTCCAGCGGAACCGGCGAAGGATTCCCTTCGTGCAGGTATTTATGCACGGCGTCGCGTCCGGTGTACACGGTGCCAGAGATCAACACCATGTCTCCGACCTTCAATGCACGGATCTTTTCTTCTGAAAACGGAGCTTCAAGCCGAATCATGCAGTTTCTCCCTTCTCACCGGGCTCAGTAGAGCCACTTGAGCAGCGTTCCGGTTGGGTCCAACTCCATGCCTTGCCGACGATAGGCCCAGCACATATAGGAGATCGACACAAAATAGCTGGCGGGCAGGCGGTTCAGGGCGCTGATTTTACATCCCATCAGGGTGGTTTTGCCGCCGAATCCCATCGGGCCAATGCCAAGCTGGTTGGCTTTGATCATGACGTCTTTTTCTAAGGCGTCCAGCTCTGGATGGGGATTTTCGTCGTCAAGCATGCGTAGGAGCTGCTCTTTGGAGTGCAGATAACCGGTGGCACGATCTCCGCCGATGGCCACGCCGAGCACACCGGGACCGCAGCCTTTGCCTTGCGCTTGAATCACGCAGTCGAGGATGCACTTTCGCACGCCGTCGAGGTCACGACCGGCGCCCAAGCGTCCGTCAGGCAGGCTATATTGAGCGCCTACGTTTTCACAGCCGCCCCCTTTGAGCATGAGCTTCACTTCGATATGGGGTTTGCGCCACTGCTCAAAATGGAAGGTGGGGGTGCCGGGGCCGAGGTTGTTGCCAGAGTTTTTGCCGGTGATGGAGTCTACCGAGTTCTGGCGCAGAAATCCTTTTTGAGTGGCCGTGACGACAGCAGCGCGGGCCTGCTCTTCAAACGAGAGGGTGTCAAAACCCACGGGGACATGGGCAAAAAACAGAATAGAGCCGGTATCTTGGCACAGAGGCTGACTTTTGGAGCGTGCCAAGCCGATGTTTTTGTCAATGACATCCATTGCATACTGGGCGGAGGTGCCAGCTTCTTCGCGGGCGCGGCTGGCTTCAATGATCCGCAAGACGTCCTCGGGGATTTCGGCGGAGGTCTTACGAATCAGCTCCAGGAGGGGTGCGGTCAGGTCGAGAGATGACGCTTCCATAGTTGTGGGGATCCTCCTACGGCCCTTCAAGGGGGGCATGATTTCGTTTCAAATTCAGGAGGAATGTAACCTAAAGCGGCGGCCCTGTCCAGACGTTCCTCAAGGGCGGCGGGCGGAGGGTCTTGACCTCTTGGGAGCTACATTGAGGCTTCCGTTGGGGGATGAGTCCTGCGTTGAAGTGCGCTGAGACGACGATGCAGCGGCAGTTTGCCTGCTTTCTCCTGGACATTCGCACGACTCTTGGCCAAAATGCAGCCCATTTTTGGGAGGCAGTTTATGTACGAAACCATCACCATCGTTAAAAAAGGGGCCAAACGTCTGCGGGGAGGCCATCCCTGGGCGTTTCGCGGTGAAATCAGCGCCGCTTCTCCCGATATTGTACCGGGCAGTGTGGTCAAAGCCATCGATGAGCTGGGATATCTGATCGGCTTGGGCTTTTATAATGCAAAGACCCTGATCACCTTTCGTTTGATCACCCGCCAGGATGAAGTGATCGACAGAACGTTTTGGAAACGACGGCTGGAGCGGGCACTCTCGCTGCGTCGGCAGGTCTTAGACCCACAAGATGATACCGGTCGAATGGTCCATGCGGAGGCCGATGGCATTCCCGGGCTGATCGCCGACCGGTATGGCTCAGTGCTGGTGGTGCAGCTTCTCACGGCAGGCATCGAACGAGAGCGGGCCCAATGGATTGACCTCCTTCGAGAGGTATATCAGCCTCATGCCATTCTCGCCCGCAATGATCAGAAGCCCCGCGAGCTGGAAGGTCTGATCCAAGAGAAGGTGGCACTCTATGGTGAGGTGCCGAGTGAGCTGATCGTCAAAGAGAACGGCATTCGATTGATCGTGGATCCCTGGAATGGTCAAAAGACGGGGGCCTTCTTAGATCAGCGTGAAAACCGAGTGGCGATTCGTCCTTTTGCCAAAGGAAAGGTGCTGGATGCCTTCTGTTATCAAGGATGGTTTGCGCTCCACTGTGCGCCCACCGCCGAGAAGGTGATCGCACTGGATGGCAGTGCTCCAGCGGTGGAGATGGTGCGTCGAAATGCCACGCTCAACGGCTTTGAGAACATCGTAGCGGTGCAAGAGAATGTGTTCGACTATCTTTATGCCGCCGACAAACGCGGAGATCGTTTTGACACGATTCTGCTGGATCCTCCGGCATTTGCCAAGAGCAAGGACAGCATCGAAGCGGGGGTGAAAGGTTACAAGGAGATCAACCTTCGGGCCATGCGACTGCTCCCGGAAGGTGGTATCTTGGTGACCAGCTCGTGCAGCTATCACCTCTCGGAAGAACGTTTTTTGACCGTGGTGGAGGAAGCGGCCCGCGATGGTGGACGACAGATCCAAGTGCTCGAGAAACGCACACAAGGCAAGGATCATCCGCTGCTGCTCACCCATCCTGAGTCGTATTACCTGAAGTGTTTCATCTTGCGGGTACTGTAAAAGACGGCCTCTCCCCTGCCCCCCTTTTCGATCTAGCGCGTCTCCATCGCACAACAGCCCGACTCAAAAAAGGAAGCCAGCTCACCCGCACCTTCCACCACTCGAGGGGTGAGATGAATGCAGATGGCTGGCCCTTCTGTCTGCGCTTCGGCTGGCTCATGCATGCACACGCTCACGCGCATACTCACACGCATGCGCGCCTGAAGCCATCACTTATCACTGATGTCAATCGAAGCCGTCGAGAAATTAAAGGCGACCGAGAAGGCTGCTTCTTCTTCGATGGTCAGATCCATAAATGGAGCGATGGCTTCGAGGGCAGCGGTGACGATCTCATCCTCGGGGATCTGGTTAGAGTCCGGGATGGCATTACGCAAGAGTGCTTCAACTTCAGACTGAAGAATCGCCCCTCCCAGCAGTCCCGAGGTCAATGCAGTGGAGTTGCCTGTGATGGTATAGTCACAGCTCGCCAGGGTGCCGGTCACGTCCAAGCTGAGGGAGCCGCCGATCACATAGGTGAAGCTGCCAGGGCCAAAGGTGCCCTTGCCTGCGTCCAGATCCACCGAGCCAGTCTGTATGCCCACCGAGATATCGGTCACGTAGGCACCAGCACCATTCTTGAGGCCGTTAAACCAGGTGAGCACCGCCTCATCGGGGGGTCCGGTGAGGGTCTCCAGGTAGATCAAGGCGTCGGAGTTGATGGCCGCCGTGAGGTTGGTGTTGAGGGTATCCACATCCAGCACCAGCCCGGCTTCTTCCAGCGCGGACCAGATCTGATCGGTGAGGGCTTGGGCTTGGGTGGTATTGCCGCCATTGCCCTGCAAGATGGCATCGTAGATCGAGCTATAGAGTTGGGTGTTGAGCGTATCAAACACACTGGGCAGATTATTGTCCAATGTGCCGTTGCCATCCAGGTCAAACCCGCTGCCGATCGGGGCGATCAAGAAGCTGGTGGTCTTGTACTCACCCGCCAAGTTGGGCACTGCTGTGGGTGTAGCCGGAATTGGGGTCGGTGAATCTTCTGGGGTGGGAGATTCAACAGGCGGCTTCGCCTCACAAGCCACCAGGGGCAGGGTCAAGAGGGCCCCTCCAAGAAGGCGAGACATCAGCGAAGTACGGGGCGAGAGCATCATAAAATCCTCCAAGTTGGCTCATCCGGGGGAGAAAAACGGGGGAGGCGTGGGCGTTCACGCAGCCCAGCTAAAAATGGAGGTCTGAGCACCATGACCCAGCAAACGCAGGCGCATCCATGATCGTTGAGACAGTCCCAATCTGCAACAAAATCAGCACAATAGAATGCTTCAGACGCCACTTAACAGCGTAATTGAAACAAATTATGTCTGCGCTGTCAAGTGCCATTGTTGACATTGGCGGATGATTTCTGGATCGGTTCGTCTGCTTTCATACGCTTTTCTACAAATTCATACCTCTGCCATTTTTGTTCGGATGGGATGGACTCGTCGCCACAGACACCCATGCTTGCCACTTCCCTTTTCCCGCTCAGCACGACTTTTCCGGCCCTGCCCTTTTATTTCCTGCCTTCCCCCTTGAAACTCGCGCTTCAGGGACACATCCTTTCCTACAGAACCCACATCCACAGGGAGGATTTATGGTGACGCCCCTTTTACCCGCAGAATTACAGCGGCTGCCCATGTTTCCGCTGCCCAAGCTGGTGTTTTTTCCGCATACCCTGCTCCCGCTGCACATCTTTGAGCCCCGCTATCGCAAGATGACGGCGGATGTCCTGGCGCAGAAGCTCCCCCTGGCCATCGTGCAGCTCAAAGAGGGTGCCCGAACACCGGACGAGGTTTTTCCCGTGGCGGGTGTTGGCCGCATTGTTGAGCACCGCACACTCCCGGATGGACGTTATCAGCTCATGCTGGCAGGCGTCGGACGGGTGCGCATCCGAGAGGAGCTGGACAGTGATCAACCCTATCGAGTGGTTCAGGCGGAGCTGCTCTCGGACGAGCTACATCCCACCGAGCAGGTGCGACTCCACGCCGCCCGCTTGACCCTCCAGGGTCTGGCCCTCAGTCTCACCCGCACCAACCCACGTCTGGCGGGTGTGCTGAGTGAGATCTTACGCATCAGCGACGGTCCTGCCACCCTCGCCGATGTGCTGGCATCGATCTTTGTGCCCGATCCAGCGGAACGTCAGCTCTTGCTGGAGACCCTCGAGGTCGAGAAACGCCTGTCTCGGGTCATCGACGCGGTGGCGGAGGTGGCGGCAGAACCTCCCGCTGGGACACCTTCTGGCCAGCTCTTGAATTGACAGCCGGACTTCAACCCGCCTGCCTTCTTCTGGGTTGTGCCCTTGATACGGCCTTGAGCTTTCTCACCATATCCCGCTGATTCTACGTCTGGTTTTGAGCACTTCATGGCCCCCCTGTTGCATCATGGCAAGTGTTGTCTGAAGCGCTTTCAATTGCCTTTACGACCCTGCCATCTCTCCAGTATAATTCCGAGAACTGTATCTTTCTTGTCACATAAGAAGGGCTGTCTGCAATGGCGAAGCTCATTGAAATTGCAGGGTATTCCCCCGGACGGGAGACTCCGGTGGGGGACATGCTGCTGCTGGGCAGAGATCCGGGAGAAGGAGGGCTGGCGGTCGCCAACCGAGAAGCCTCTCGTAAACACGCCCGTATCCGCCGCCAGGGCAGTGAGTACGTCATTGAAGATCTGAACAGCGCCAATGGCACGTATATCAATGGCGTGCGAAAACCCTTCTCAGCCTTACCAGAAGGGACACTTCTCACAGTTGGACGTACTACTTTTCGGTTTTCCCTCGAAACCGGCAAAAATGCCCTCGCATCTCAACCTGCTGTGCCGCTGAAGCTCGATGCCCGTCCCGCCGCAGGCCAAGAAGATCCTGCCATCGAGATGATCGAAGCCGCCGAGGACGAAGAAACATCGCTGGGCGAAGTAACCATCGCGCGGGAGTCCTTTGCCCCCCGGAGTACCGCGCCGGGGGGGGTGCCGGCACAAAACCTCCTGCATCTCTGGAATGATGTGGGGGCCTCGCATGAT
Organism: Myxococcota bacterium; assembly: GCA_046075485.1. Lineage (GTDB taxonomy): Bacteria > Myxococcota_A > UBA796 > JAJRTE01 > JBJTQF01 > JBJTQF01. Next base: position 52,850 of record JBJTQF010000153.1, read on the forward strand.
CGCCGTAGCTCAGCTCCTCCGCCTCCCGGTGTGCCCACCTTGCCCGGACGGGGAAGTCCCGGTGCATCTTCTCCTTCGCATCCGGCGCAGGTGTTCTCGAGTGCCCCTGCGGTTCCGTTGAATGCAGCGGCAAATGCTGCGGGCGTGGTGTCTCCGGCTGTTTTGGGGACGGCTCCAAGCTCCCCGCATGCCAGCGCCAGCTCGGCCACGGCTCCGTCGGCACCCTCCGTTCCAGTCTCTCGCCCGCCGGACAAACAGCGCGCACCGGTCTGGAACATGATGCTCGATGCACGCGCCACACGCATGGGTCAGTCGCTGACCCTCGAGCCGGAAAACCTCCAGCGTGAGCGTGACATTCTCCAGATCTTGACGGAGATCAGCCGAACCATTGGGAGTATTTTGCACTTGCCCTCGCTGGTGCATCAGATCTTGTTGAAGGCGTTTGAGCTGTTCCCGGTGGCGGAAAATGCGTCCCTCCATCTATTAGATCAGGATGGAAAGCTGGTGCCCCTGGCGGCTCGCTCGCGCAGTGGCGGTGAGATTGATGCCCCTCCCCTCTCGCTGACGATTGCGAACATGGCGCTGACGGATCGTCAAGCGGTGCTCTCAACGGATGCAGCGGGGGATGAGCGTTTTCTCAACAAGCAGAGCGTGATCATCAACCGGGTGCGCTCGTTTATGTGTACACCCCTGCTCTTTCAAGAGGAAGTGCTGGGGGTGCTCTACGTGGACACGACAGACGCACGGCCTCGGTTTACGGGGGATGACCTACGGCTCTTCACGGCGGTGTCGGCTCAGATGGCGGTGGCGGTCAAAAATTCTCAGCTCATGGCGGACAATCTGCGGGAAGCGGAGCTGCGTCTGCACATCACCCGTTATCTTCCACCGGGTCTGGTGGAGCAGGTCTTGACCAAACAGATCGACCTGAATCCGGGTGGCAGTCTCTACGAAGGGACGGTGCTGTTTTCAGACATCGTGGGCTTTACGCCGATGGCGGAGCGGCTCGGCCCCGTCCAGCTTGTGACCACACTCAACCGCTATTTCCAGCACATGGTGGATGTGATCTTCCGCTACAACGGGTCGATCAACAAGTTTGGCGGGGATGCGATCATGGCGCTGTGGGGAGTTCCGGTCAAGCTGGGGGATGACATCCTCAAGGCGACTTGTGCGGCCCTCGAGATGCAGGTGGCCATCTTTGGCTTTAATCTTGCCGCACCGGATGAGGCGGAGCCCCTTCGCGTCGGCATCGGGCTCAACACCGGCAACTTCGTGATGGGGAATGTGGGCAGTGTGCAGCATATGGAGTACACGGCGCTGGGCAATCACGTCAACCTGGCTCAGCGGGTGGAGAGCCAAGCCAGCGGTTGTCAGTGTTTTCTCTCGGAGAACACCTTTGATCCGATTGCCAAAGACGTGAGCGTGTTTGCGCTGCCTGCCAAGATGCTCAAGGGGGTGCGGGTGCCCATGCCAATCTACTCGGTGCGGGCAGCACACTTTCGGGATGTGACGCTGTGTGCGGTGCCGGGGATGGTGCAGTGGCCCACCGGTATGACCGCGCTGGCCATGATTGCCAAACTCTTTGAGGATGGCTCGTTTGAGGTCTGGATGTCGCGCCGTCCCGAACCGGGGGCGGAGCTCCAGCTTCGCCTGGATCCCCCCGAATATCCCGGCATGGAGGTGGTGAGCATGGTGGTGCTCAGCAGTGAGACGCTGCATGAGTTTACGGCGGACTCCACACGGTTGGGCTGGCGCGCACGCGCGAGGTTTGCCGGGGCGATTCCTGCCGTGTTGGTGACGGGAACACGACACACCCCCCGAGAAGGCTTTGAGTATCTCGAGCGGGGATGAGATGCAGGTTCACGCGCGCACGCGAGCGCATCACGAAGCCCTTGTTTGCTCTTCGCTGCTCTTTGAGATGGGATGGGTGAGATGGGATGGGTTGGAAGGGGCTATTTTTGGAATCCCGCCAGCTTATGCGCTTGATCTAGGAAATAGTCGTGGAGGCACAGGGCTACCTCAAAATCCTCGCTGATAGGTCAATCCGAACTGTCCCAACACTTCACCGCTGAAGAGAAATCCAAACCCAAGAGTGAACTCGATTCCATTCTGTTTTAAGGGGTCTATGAAGAAGTAACCGGTCCCCCCTCGCACTTCTGCTCCCAACGACGCCGTCTCCACTTTGGCACACTTACACGCCAACATGCCCCCTTCGATGAAGAGGCTAAACGGATCCAGCTCCCAAGTCCGACGCACCCCCAGATGCAGGGCCAGCGCCGCCCCCCCTCCCGAGTACCCCGCCAGCGCCAGCGCCAAGCGCGCATCCAGAGAGGGTATCACCTCACGCGCGCCTCCCAGCTCCAAGCCGATATATCGCCCCTGCAAACCATTGAGCTGCTGAATGAGCTGTGGTCCCAGCCCCACTTGCCAGCCCCTCAGCGCGGTGGGCACCTTCACCGTCTTGCCTCCACGCCCCGCCACCGATGGCAACTTGACCTCTTGCCCACTGGTGTAAAGCCCCGCTGGAGGCTCCGTCACTTGACCAGCCGTCACGTCTACGTACAATACGCGCTGCGCAACCGCATATTCGTTGGGCTGATACAGCAACAACCAGCGCCGCCCCGAATCCCGCGCCACTCGCAGAAACGCATCGAGCACCAACGCCCGCAACACGGGAGAGCTCTCCGGCTCAAAGAGATGTTGCCAACCCAAAAGCTGAGTGCTGGCGCTGAACCAGACGGTGGAACCCTCCGCTTCTTGGCTCAGATCGAGCAAAAAGGAAGTCTGCCCCCCCTCACGGTCCACCCACTGCGCCAGATGAACACTACGCGCCACTTTTCGCGGCGCATCGGTCAGCACAGCGCCGTCGATCAGCACCTTCACCCCCTCCAAGTCAAGGGACTGGCGAAGCTGAACACCCTGCTGGTTAAAGAACCCCTTCTGTGCCTTGTAGAAGATCTGAAGGGCTCGCGGGGGATAACGATTGTCCCACTCACGATCCGGGTTGATGCCCACCGCACGGGTAAAACCCGCCAAGGCTTCGTCTTGCTTGTTGAGCCCAAATCCGAGCATGCCTTGCAGGAAAAAAGCCCGATAGAGCAGCTCGCCCACCTTGTCCGAGCGCAGACAGGGCAAGAGTGGCGCCGCCGCCTTCAAGAGACTCTCCCCCTTTTCGTACTCCCCCAGCAGCAGCTCTTTGTCTACGTCGTCGAGGGCCTGGAGTAAGCGCGCATCAGGATCGGCCTCTGCACTCTCACAAGCAGTCCGTGTCCCTCGACTCAGCACCACCCGGCCTTCGCCAAAGTCTGCCATCACTTGGCGTCCATCGGCCAGCTCGAGCTGATTGCCCGGCGGATTATATCCCCCCCGCTTGAGTGAAACGAGGGTGGTGGTCAGATCCGGCATCTCAGCACCTGGATCCGGCAGCACAAAAATAGCACCCGGTCCCAACCCCTGGGAAGGTTTAACAACGCCGGTGGTGCCGGATGGAGAAGCCGCCTGCACAGAATAATCCAGGCTCAAGGCCATCAAGCCCAGCACGCATGCCAGCCCCATCCCCCGGACCCGCCGCTTGAGCGCCCCTCGAGACGGAACTTCAACCACCGCTTGCAGGCGTTCGCCGATTACTGGCCCAGCCATTGTTTCTCCTTAAAGCTCCAGACCTTCTTGACGCTGCCGCCTGAAGGCACCTCCAGCGTGAAGGCATATTCTTCGCCCGAGCTGGCCTTGAGCTTCACAGCATATCGACCCGCCGGAAGTTTTCCTCGATAGGGCGCGTCATATTGCTGACCGTTTAGCGTGATCTCAGACCAAGGATCTGAGTTGATAAAAACTGTTCCGGGGCTCACTTCCGGCTTGGCAGGCTCAGCGGGTGCAGGGGACACCTCCACCGCTCGAGTGGCCACCGCCGCTTCTCGCGGACGCGCAGAGGATTTGTTGCCAGCAGGCTTTTTCGGCGACTCCTGACGAGCAGGCTCGAGCTTAACCGGAGCGGCTGTCGGGGCGGAGTCCACCACCGTCGAGACCGTCTGGGCTCCAACTTCCGCCATTGCAGGAGCCTGAGCCACTGCGACTTCCGGTGAGACACTGGTTTTGGCCTCCGCGCCTGCGTTCTCTCCCACCGCTGGGGTCATCAGAGCCGCTGCCGAGGGCGTGGTGTCGCTCGAGCTGGCCTGCTCTTCGGCTCCAGAGGTCAACAGCCAGATGACGCCCGCTGCCACCACAATTCCCACCAGGCCCACACCCGTTAACACGCCTCCTGCGGCAGATGCCACCAGATGCCGCCGGGTATAACCGGTGGAGCGCACATCTTGGGCGTCCGAAGCCCCCCCTCGGACAGGCGCTGGTGGCTCGATGCTGCGCAACGCAGACACATCCGATTCAGGCCGCTGAGCTGGAGCGGCTTCAGCACCGGACACCTTCGCGGCGGACGCCGCTTCATCGGACCCCGCAGGACGGCCATTCAGCCGAGCGGCACCGGCTGGCACGGCACTGGCTCTTACCTTTTCAAAAGCCCCGGCAGCAGAACCTGGAGGCGTCTGGGCATCACCGCGCAGAGAAGCGGCCACTGCCGCCGCATCTCCCGTCAACGGATTGAGGGCGGCACTGGGCAGCTCGATGGTCGAACCACGCTCGATGCCCTCCCCTTCTAAGACAAAAGAAGGCTGAGCAGCCTGAATACCCGAGGCACGAACCGGCTTAAACTGAGGCACGGAGGCCAGGGTTTTGACCTCTCGACCGCGTGGGCCGCCTTGAGTCAGCTCTTGCAGGAATTCTGACAGCTCCAGCGCACTGGCATGAAACTTCAGCGGACGCAGCTCGTACATGAGCGCACGCGCATCTGGGTAACGTTTCTCAGGGTAAAAGTCGAGCAAGCGGCTCACAATGGGCACGAGCTCCGGAAAACAGGCGCTGAGACGCTCTCTGGCTGGACCCGCCAACCCCGTCTGCATCGAGGCCGCCAGCTTAAAGAGGTTGGAGTCGTCGTAGAGGCGCTGAAGGGTGGCCAGCTCGTAGAGGACCAACCCGAAGCTGTACAGGTCGGAGGCAGGCTTGAGATCCGGCTCGCCCGAGAGCTGTTCCGGTGACATATACGACAGGGTGCCCTTCACCGAGCCGTGTTGGGTGGTCTTGTAGGCATTCGTGGAGGCCCGCGCAATGCCAAAATCCATCAGCTTTACTTGGCCTTGCCGCGAAATCATGATATTCGATGGCTTGATGTCACGATGGACAAGCTGAAGGGGCTCACCCAGGTCATTGCGGGCCGTATGGGCATAATCCAGCCCCGCGCAGACCTCCATTGCAATGTAGCTCACCAGTCCTGCCGGAAGATAGATGCCCGCTGCGGCTGCCCGATCCATCACGGTCTCTAGGGTCATGCCGTCGATGAACTCCATCGCCAGACAATAGGAGCGGTCGATCAGCTCAAACTCCAGCACCTGCACCAAGTTCTGATGGGAGAGCTGGGAGACCAAGCGCGCTTCGTTGATGAGCCCTCGGATCAACATCTCGTCTTCGGCCTTCTGAGCGGAGATGCGCTTGATGGCCACCTTCTTCTCAAATCCAGCAGCACCGGTTCGACGCGCGAGAAAAACTTCCGCCATGCCACCGGCACCTAGCCGTCCGAGGATCTCATATTTGCCGATGTGTTGTGGTGTCTCCACGGGATGCATTCCTAATACGTGGGGGAAAGTGGCTCAGGTCTCTTGATTGAGCACACCGAGGCATCCGGGCGCATCTTATGAGCGGATGTGGGTGATGGGATTGACGCCAGACTCAGCCCATTCTTCGGCACATTTTGGCTGCATCACTCGCCAATGTCAATGTCCTGACGCATCCGACCCCACGGGGGAGAGCAGGCGCTCCAAGAGATCGGGATAGAGCTGCTGTCCCAGGGGCTCTTCCCAGACAAAGTCGATGGTGCGCACGTCTTTAAAGGGATTAAAACCAGGGGCGAGCAGGTGGGCAAAACGATCCACGTAAAGGAGCTGTTTCAGCAACAAAATCAATGCTTTTGGTAGACGAAGGTTGTGACGAGCGCCCAGCTCAATCACCGACTGAAGAATACGCCCAAAGTTCATGTCCCCCACTTTACTGCGCATGATGGGACGTAAGGTCTTCTCGAGATCCACGGCAAACGCATCGGCCTGCGCCGGGGGCAGCTTTTCAAGGGCCAGGAGCGCTTCGGCCATGCCCCTAAAGTTACGCTTGGCCATCGCCACAAAAAGCCACGCAATCTGCTTGCGCTCTTCTTGATTCAGGCGACCCATCAAACCAAAATCCATCAACACCACTCGGTCGCCCTCCGCCAAGCGCAAATTGCCCGCATGCAGATCGCCATGAAACAGCCCATGAAACATCACCGAGCGTAAAGTTGCCCGCATCAGCCGCAACAGACACTCCTCGGCGTTGATGCCCGCTGTTTTGACGGCGCGCTTGTCGTCGGCTCGAATGCCCTCCAGCCGCTCCATCACCAAGACCTGCTGCGTACAAAACTCTGGATATACCTCGGGAATATCGATCTGGAACTCAAACCCTTCGAGCAAGATCTCACGATAACGGGCCATGCTGCGGGCCTCGAGGCTCAGATCCAGCTCTTCCAAGAGGGTGCGGGAGAAGTCTTCGACGACCCCCAGCGGATTTGCCATGCGAGAGGTCTTGTGGAAACGCTCGAGCAGGCGGGCAAAGGCCAGCATGTTGCCAATATCACGCTGAATCTGAGGGCGGATATTGGGCCGCAGGATCTTCAGCACCACCCGACGACCATCCACCAGCTCTGCTGCATGCACCTGGGCCATCGATGCGGTGGCCAGCGGGAGCTCGTCGAGCCGCTTAAATTGGCTCAGCTTGTCTCCCAGCTCGCGCTGAAGAATGCCCCGGATCACCTCAAAGGAGAGGGGTGGCATCCGATCCAGGCAAGCCTGAAACTCATCGGCAACGGCACGCGGGAAGATGCCAGGGCTGGAGGCAATGAGCTGTCCAAACTTAATAAAGGTCGGGCCGAGGGCTTCAAAAGAATGGCGAAGTCGGCGCGGTAAGGTCGCCCGCTGCCGTTTAAGCCGGTCGAACAGGAAATGAGCCCCGTTTTTACCAAAAACCAGGGCGGCTTCGGCCATCCGAAACATCGATGGCCGGAAATGATGGGGCTGAAACGCCATCGGGAGCAGCTCCGCAGGCAGCGGAAGGTGCGCGTCAGAGCTCGGAGGCATGTCGGATGGATGCATGAACCAGCCTTTTTGTGGATGGGCAACTCGTGGGAGCGGTCAGGCCGCTTTTTGGCAATCGTCAGGTTGGATCGGCGTGTGTGGGCAGCGCTCGTGAGACTAACGAATGGGACGATTTCCAGCCTGCTGCGGCGGATTCAAACGAATCATGCCACCCTCCGCCGGAACACCATCCTGAGCGCGGAACCACTGCCAGATCCGTCCCCAGTTTACCTGAACCTGCTCCAATCGTTCAAACCCCATCTGCGATTTTGCTTCGGTCAGGTCCAGTACCACGGTGCGGTCGTTGGTCCAGCTCCCCAAGCCCCCCTTTAACCGTTCCGGGCCAATCTGCACGCCGTCCAGGGTCAGGTCCACCCGCTCCTGCAACATCGGACGACTGAAGGCCACCACCAAACGAGACCCCTCCAGCCACAGATCCACCGTGGGCCGCTCAAAGGTCTGCGCTTGAAGTGCGGTCACAAAGGTAGCCCACGAACGCTCCAGGCTCTTCACTTTCCCCCCCGATGCCACCGTCAAGAAGCTGCTCAGCACCGGCCCCACGGTATGACGCGGAATGGCGTAACCTTGAGCATTCCGCCGAAACGGATTTGCCGCCAACATCTGCCAGAGCTGCAAAAATCCAGGCACGCCCAGGCCCTGCTCTTCAATCAGCGCCCGCACATAAGCCCCCGCCAACAATCCAGCTTCCACCCGGCGCGGATGTAAGGAGGTCGAAAGGTTGAGTGCTTCTGCTCGATCCGGCAGCCGCTCCCAGAAGTCTTCCAGACCAAAACGATGGGCCAGCTCCACCTGCGCAGAAAATGAGAGGAAGTTCGACATGGCTTCGGGACGGCCTCCCACCGCTGCTTGCTCCGGGCGAGTCGTCAGATAATGACCAAACCCCTCCTCCAGAAAACGAAGGCCCTTCTCTTCGCGGCTCAGCGCATGGTCCCCCTGACGGCTGGTGTTGGCCAAACAAAGACGCCCCAGCCACGCAAAAAGCTGGCTGTCAAATCCGTCGGCTTTGTAAAAATCAGGCTCGTCGCTTCGCACGTAAATATAAGGACGAAGGGGATCCACCCACATCGAGCCCTCGCTGCGCAGCTCCGAAAATGGAATGCGCACCACCCGGACTTGAGCAGGACAGGTCTCCGGCATCAGCCGACTCACCAGCTTGTATAATAAGGGATAGTCGATCAGCTCTCCGCCCGAGACCAAATATAGAGAGGAAGGCACTCGCCCCGACGGAATCGGCTCAAGGGCCGCCAGATCCAGCTCGGTGGGCTCCAGCATGGAGACAGAGGGCTCCGCAGCGGAAGTGGCTGGCTCGGTCATCGCAACAGTCGGCTCAGGCAGCTTCACCGGCTCAGGCAGCTTCACCGGCTCAGGGAACTTCAGCGGCTCGGAGATCGGCGGCAAAACCCGCACGGACATGTCGTTTGATGCCACCACCACCGGATCAGATTGCCCCGAGGAGGAGGCATCAACGGCTGAATCAGAAGCCCCCGGCAAATCGGAGGGGGCTGCTGGCTGCAACTCCCCCTCTGAGACCCCCTCTGAGACCCGCTCTGAGACCTGCTCTGAGACCCGCTCTGAGTCCCCCTCTGAGACCCGCTCCAGCGGACGCGATACCGCTGAGTCCTCACGAGCTGGTAAAGATGACAACATCGGATCAAGGACAGCCGACGCCTCAGCCGCGACGTCTTCAGGCGGAATCGCACCCGGTGAGGGCGAACGGTAACGGGTTCTCGCACGCGCGGACGCAGGGGCAGGCGTGAGCGCAGGGGCAGGCAGGCTCGACGGCTCGGAGGATACCAGCGGGGCCGGATAGGGCGAAGCAGGCAGGCTCGACGAAACAACGGCGGACGGCTCAACACGCTCAACGGCGGAGGTCTCGGGCTGCGAAGCGGGTGCCAGAGGTGCGACGGAAGAAACAGAGGCCGTGGGTTCTTCGGAAGGCGCGGGACGCACAAGGGCCTGCTTTTGGGCGGCTTCTTCTGCTCGACGGGTCTCCAACACTTCGACCAGCGCTTCAACTTCTGCCGGATCCAGGGCCTCGAGACGAGCCAGCAGCTCCGGGGAAAAACCACGCAGGGTTGAGGTGCCTTCGGGGAGTCGTTCCGGAGTGCGGGGAACGGTTCCGGGAGAGGCGGAGCTGAGCACAGGAGCAGCGCCGTCTAAGGTGACACAAGCCACACTCAGACTGGTAGAAAGAGCCAGCAACAAGAGTGTTAGGCGCCATGCACTGCGCGAAAACGTGTTCTGTAACGGAGACTGCTGAGGGTTCCGCATCCGATCTGCTGCCGCCATGCCACCACCTCTTCCGCAACGGGCTATCTTTCAGGGATCATCGCTGCTCTACATATAGATGATTCTCTTGCAGATGCCAAGTGTTACGCCTTTCACAGCGACGTGTCCTATCATTTGGAGAATGTGTAGAACACGCGGGCAAAAGGCATACTGGCGCGCCCATTCCCACTCTGAACGGAAAATCGGCGTGTCCTGACGCGCCTGTCAGGGCCTACGACGCTGGATCTGTTGCAACAACATTGACATTCCCTTCCAACCTCCGCATCCTTCAAGCGACAGTGTTGTCAGCCAAGCCTGTCATTGGTGTCAGTTCATGGACCCCCAACCGTGGAGAAGTCTTTCCATGTCCAGTCGCCCCTTGCCGCTCCCCGCCTCCCCCCTACACTGGATTGTGCCGGTCTCACTCCTGCTCGCCGCGTGCGCTGGTCAGGCCGATGAAGACCAGGACGGATACCAAGTCCGCGAAGGAGACTGCGACGACCAAGATGCCACCGTCCACCCCAACGCAGAAGAGCTGTGTGATGGACAGGATCAAGACTGCAATGGTCTGATCGATGAAGCGGCTTCCGCACAAGATGCCGACGGTGACGGCTATTTTACCGTGCTGACCTCCGATTGTGCCTCCCCTCAATACCGCGATGCACGTCAGGGTGACTGTGATGATGCCAACAGCACCACTTATCCTGCGGCACCGGATGCAGAGGGAGATGGCATCGACTCCGACTGCGGTGGCCACGATGAGGCCGATCCCAATGTCGGTTTTGAGGGTCAGCTCAGCCTCGAACAGGCCCTCAACAACGCCAAAGATGGCACAACGATCTGGCTGGCTCCTCAGCGGCATGCATTCCCGGCTTGGGAAGTTCAAGGCAAAAAGCTCCACCTGCGTGGCGTCGCCGCGCCCGAAGAAACCGTGCTGGCTGGCACTCAGAGCACCGGCCTCCAAGTGCTTGGCTCGGCCTCCAATGCCACCGATGAGAATGTGACGCTCACCTCGCTGAGCCTGTCCGACCTCACCGTGACCTCTTCCAGCGCCAGCATCACCGCCGCCATCGAAGTCGAAGGTGCCAGCCTCGTTCTCGAGCGGGTCGCGCTGGTGGACAGCCTCGGGCTCGATGGAGGTGCCATCCGCCTCCAAAATGCTCGGGCCAGCCTGCAACAGGTTCTATTTGAAGGGAATGTGTCCACCGCTCGCGGGGGTGCCTTGTATGGTCTCAACAGTGAGATTTCGTTAACGGATGTGCAGTTTCGCTACAATCAAGCCCTGGGCGAAACCCTGGCGGAAGGGGGAGCGCTGGCCCTGGAAGGAGGACGGCTGGTCGCTCAACGGCTCTCGCTGACCGAAAACAGCGCAAAAGAAGCAGGTGGAGCGATCAGCCTTCGCGCCGTGGATGCCCAGCTCCGCCAGGTGGTGCTGCACGCCAATCATACCGGGTCGGAAGGAGGCGGACTGCGTGTCCTCGATCCCGTCTCGTTTGTGCTGGATCAAGCCACGGTGGTGGCCAATTCTGGGCGCTCGGGAGGGGGACTGGCCCTCTCGTTGACAGATGGAGCGACTTCCACGGAGAGGTTTAAGGTCTCGAATAGTGTGCTGGCTTATAACGCCAGTGAAAACCTCCACCTCGCAGCCCCCGTGGAGACCCTGAAGCTCACCTGGAGCAACCTCTTTGTGGTGGGGGGTGACTCCACTAACCTGGAAGTGCTGCCCGAGAGCATCACGGTGGCAGAGCCAGGATTTGTATACTACACAAACAACGGAGTGCCTTCCGATGATGTGCTCCTGCCATGCCCAGGCTCGGTGCTCTACAACGGCGGCGATCCCCTCCTGCTGGACTCGGACAATACACGCGCCGACATCGGTGCTTTCGGAGGTGAAGGCGCAGACCGACGTTTTTATCAAGATGTGGATCGCGATAACCTCTTTGATGGCTGGGAGCTGCTCTTTGCCACGGATCTCAACGCCCTCAAGAGCAACCAGGACAGTGACGGTGATGGGGCTTCCAACTTGGATGAGCTGAGAGCCGGCACCCTGCCGCTGATCGCTGATTCCGATGAGGATGAGGTCTCCGATGGCATCGAGCTGGATGCCAGCAGCGATCCCAATGACTGGTACAGCCGCCCCGGTGAAGCGTATCCCGTGAAGATCTCGGTCAGTCCCCTCAACGAAGCCCTCGCGCGCGCCATCGCCCGCATCCAGTACCGTGGGCATGTGGTGCTCGATGCGGGCACGTATCAAGGACCATTTTTGGTCTTCAACCAAGACTTGACCCTGGAGGGCTCCAGTGATGCCGGACAAGTGACACTGCTCGGGGGCAGTGGGGGCCTGTTCACCGCCACACAAAGCCGCATCAACCTCTCGGGTGTGACGTTCAGCAACGGAAAAAGTGCTCAGGGGGGCGCGCTAAAACTGCTCAATGTGAATGCGAGCCTCGAGAATGTACGCTTTCTCAACAACCAGGTGGAAGATCCCAGCGGAGCCGGTGGGGGGGCACTTTACCAAGAAAATGGCGAGCTGACGCTCAAAGATGCCCACTTTGAAGGCCAACGTTCCGCCTCCGAAGGAGGAGCGGTCTTGCTGCGAGAGGTGGAGGGCACGCTGGAGCGGGTTAATTTCCAGCAGAACCGGTCAGAAGAAGGGGGGGGAGCCCTCAAGCTCGAGAACGCCCAGGTCTTGTTGAAGGACTGCACCTTTGATGGGAACAGTGCCGGAGGGGATGGTGGTGCCGTGCTGGCCACAAATTCAGGGCTGGAGCTGCGAGATGTGCAGATACTGGGAGGCTCCGCAGGCTCAGACGCCGCTGGAGGTGGCCTTGCATTGATCAGTGGCACCCTTCAGAGCCGGAATTTGCTGCTCTCCAGCCTCAGCGCGGGTCGAGGGGGCGCACTCTACGCCAGCGGTACTCAAGGTGAGCTGCTCAACACCTGGGTGCAGCGAGCGAGCGCCGATGGAAATGGCGGAGGACTCTACGTCGACAACAAGGCCGCCCTCAGCCTGGTCAATGCCTTGTTGCTCGAAGGAGAAGCTGGCGGGTCAGGAGGAGGGCTGTGGGTGAGCTGTGCGGATCTCAGCCTCCAGAATGTTACGTTGGTGAGAGGGCTGGCGATGGTGGGAGGCGGGGCGTATGTGGCCTCCAGTCTGCTGCCGAGCTGCCCCAGTGTGACGTTGCGGGTGAACAACACCATCATGGTGTACAATGACGTCTATAATCTGTATACGGATGAGCCGAGGCTGGTCTCGACGCTCTATTCAGACTATTGGAACCCGGAGGGTCATGAGAACACCAATATTCCGAGCTTGGTTGCCACTAATTTGTCGGTGGAGCCCGGTTTTTTAAGGTATGGAGACGATCTGCTGCCGACGGATTTCCATCTGCTGCTGGGCTCACCCCTGCTGGATCAGGGCAGTCCTTCGCTCCCGGATGCAGACGCGACACGGTCGGATCCAGGGGCCTACGGTGGTGCTCAGGGCGGTGGATTTGATCGGGATCGGGATGGTTTTGGAGAGTATTTTTGGCCGGGCGGTTATACGCTGCCCCCGGAGAACGTCAACCCCTACCGATATGACTGCTATGACGAAGATCCCACCAAGCAGGTGTGTAGCTGAGGGACCACGAGGAGGGACGAGCGCATCAGGCAGGCTCAAAGCGGCTGAGCTGGAATTCAGAACTTGGCCTGTAGCTCTAGGTCGAGATAGGCCAAGCGGAGCTTGTCCGCATCAACAGCGGGATAGATTGCGGCAGGACGCCAGAAGAAGCCGCCCACGGTTTTGAGCTGTAACCCCTTGCCAATTTTGTAAGTCAAGCCAAGATCACTCTCTGCACCTTCGTATTCATCGGTGGTATAGGTGCCATCCGCCCACTTATGGTAAGGAGACCAATAGAGATGGGTCATGGACTCGATGGTTAAGAAGCTGAAGGGCTCGAGCTTGGCATGAAATACGGATCCGTAGAGGTTGGAGCGTTTGTTGAGATAGTCCATGTGGCCCAGGGCTCGATGGGTGGTGGGGAAGAGCTGATCCCAGGACTCATCGACATCGGAGGTATCGGGATCATTTCCGCTGGCATAAAAGCCTTCGAGGGCCAGCCGGAAGCCCTTCCCGACGGGGAGATTGACCCCCAGCTCTGCGTCGGCTTGTAAGGCGGTCACGGCGGTATCGGTGCCCTCAACGTTTTTGGCACCGGTTTGATAGCCGAGCTCCACCCTGAAATCGCCGGGACCATACTTTCCTTTTAAGCGAGTGCCGAGGGTGACGCGGGTGAGTCCATCGGTGGGGATGGCACCATCCACGGAGATACCGGGGGCAAAATTGGCGAGGGCATACAAGTCCAGATCGGGCTTGCCAGGAACGAGCGCCCCCATATTGCCATAGACACCGGCAAAATAAGCATCTCCTGCGTTCCAGTTGTCAGCGTCGGCCACAAAACCTTCATTGGGCTGCGTGATGAAGAGATCCACCCAGGGCGCATCGGCGTTTTTCTGCATGCGCAAGCGAACCCCGTCAAAAGCGCGCCCGATATAACTCCAGCGAGAAGGGCCAATCACAAGGTCATCCCCATACTGCATCTCAAAACGACCTGCGGTGAGGGTCGATCCAGGCATGTTGAGGATCATGGCGGCTTCATGCATGAAGAGGGTGGGATCCTCAGAAGTATCCATGCCGACGCCCCAGAAGTTACTGACCTGAGGGGAGATGCGGGTTTGAAAAGTGTAGGTGTCGTTGATGGCAATCGGCGAGGTGGTCAGGGAAAGCATGCCACGGTATCGCACGAAGTCATGGGCCTCCACGTCTTTGGGCTGATAACCGTCGTAGCGTTCAAAGCGGGTGAAGAAGTATCCTTGGGGGGTCAAGGAGAGGGGTGCTTTGACATCACCCTCGCCCGCCTGAGCCTGAGCAGGCCCAAATCCCACGAACACAACAGCTGCACCCAAACAAGTAAAAAGACTGCGTGAGATGCGTAAGGACACCATAATTGCCGCTCCTTTTGAAAAACTGTGACCTGTTCCCTAAGTCATACTCGCCGTGCGCTTCTGACACCAGAGAGCACGACACCGGGCTGATGACTCTGTGAGCTGGCTTACAATCCCAACGGAGCAGTTCTAGCATGAGGGTGACTATTTCACAACTAGAATTTCATCCCGAAGTTCGCGCTTAAGAATCTTGCCTGCACCAGAGATGGGAAGACTCTCACGAATGACAACTGCGCGTGGGACTTTGTAACGGGCAAGCCGATCTCGCATCCAACTTAGCAAATCAGCATCGGTTGCCAACATACCAGACTTTAGCACAACGGTGGCAATTCCAACCTCGCCCCATCGAGCATCTGGAATACCAACGACGGCACACATGGCAACGGCAGGATGTTTGTATAAGACCGCTTCGATCTCTGCTGGATAGACGTTCTCACCTCCCGAGATGAACATGTCCTTTTTGCGGTCCACGATGTAAAAAAACTGGCCCTCATCACAGCGGGCCATATCCCCGGTGTGGAACCATCCCTGGCTATCAAAGGCGGCGGCAGTGGCCTTTTGGTTCTCAAAATAACCCGAAAAACCCGATGGTCCTTTAAAGACCAGCTCTCCCACTTCACCGGGCGGGAGGGGTTGATTTTGTTCATCTACCACCCGCGCGGCCACAAAAAAGTTGGGACGCCCAATGGAGCCAGCCTTCTCAAGGGCGTGCTCAGGCGCGAGGGCAAAACAGCCGGGGCCCCATTCGGTCATGCCGAAGCCCTGCTTAAAACGCACACCTTTTTCAGACTGGAACTGGTCCACCAGAGGAATGGGCAGCGGAGCCCCCCCGGAGGTACAAAAACGCAGGCTGGAGAGCTGGCTGTCTTTCCAGCGCGGACTTTGGGTCATCATCTGAAACATCGTGGGGACACCAGCAAACACCGTGACCTTCTCAGCCTCGATGAGCTCAAGGATCTGGGTGGGATCAAACTTACGGGTGAGCACGACAGTACCGCCGAGGATCAGAAGGGGAACAGTATAAACAAAGAGTCCGCCTGTATGAAAGAGCGGAAATACGTTGATGGTGACATCTCCATGTGTCAGGTCATGAATGATGGTGTTGAGCGTGTTCCAAGCGATCTGCTTGTGGGTGATCTGAGCCCCTTTGGGCAGCCCCGTGGTCCCACCGGTAAAGAGCAGGCAGAGCACATCCGTCTCTTCGATGTCTTGGGCAAAGATGGCGGTGGGCTCCTGGGACTCCAGCACCGCGTCGTAGCGCCACTCGCCGGGCAAACCTTCCCCTTCGAGGGCCACATAGACCTGAACCGGCTGGATGCGCACTTTTGCAGTGACCAGCTCCTTTTGGAAATCCTCAGAATAAAAGAGGACTTTTGGGCCCGTCTCGTTGATGACCTCCACCTGCTCATGCCAGTGCAAGCGCCAGTTATAGGGCACCGCGATGGCTCCCAGCTTGGAGCAGGCAAAGAGCACATCCAGATGAGGGACACCATTATGTGCCAGGATGCCCACCCGATCGCGGCGACCGACACCTTGAGCTTGCAGCCAATGGGCCAGTCGATTGGCACGCGCATCAAGCTGAGCATAGGTCAGACGCAGTGCGGGCGAGACCCCCGCATCGATCACGGCGAGCGCATCCGGAGAATAGAGCGCACGCCTGCCCGTATAATCACCGACGTACATGCCAGCCCCCTTTACGTTTGAAAAGTTTCAAATGTTTCACACAATTGCACGACAAATGAACCGATTTAACCACCCTTCTCTCTCTTTGACAAGCCTCAACATTGTGCCTTGACCGCCTGCACTTTCGAGCGCAGAGTAAGCGCCACGTTGAGCAGCACGTTGAGCAGCACGTTGAGCGGCACGTTGAGCGGCAGCAGCACATCAGGCGGAGGTGGTGGTGGCCCCGGGTTTTTTCCGAGATCGAGCGACACAGAAGCTGCTGGTGCTGTTGCTGATGGGCATATTGGTCCTGCTGGCCCTTCGTTTTTCGCCGCTGCGGGAGTGGCTGGCCCTGGAGACCCTCAAGGCATTTTTTGAGGACATTCGGCGTGAACCGTGGGCACCGCTGATCTTTGTGCTCTGTTTTGCGGGTGGGCTGGCGCTGGCTTTTCCTGCCTCCCCTTTTATTCTGGTGGGCGGGGTGGTATTTGGGGTATGGCCGGGCGCATTTTATGTGTGGCTGGGTACGACCTTCGGCTCCGCACTGGCTTTTTTTGTAGGGCGTCACCTGGGACGGCCCTTCGTCGAGAAGTGGATGGGCGCGCGCCTCCAGAAGCTGGATCGAGCGGTGGCGGCCCATGCATTTTCGGCGGTGCTGACCTTAAGACTGATTCCGATCATCCCGTTTAACCTCAGCAATTTTGCGCTGGGGGTGACGGGGGTGGCCTTTCCGGCCTATCTTGTGGCAACCGCCGTGGCCATGGCACCGGGGCTGGTGATCACCACCTGGTTTGCTTCGGAGCTGTGGCTGGGCACCTCGGGCGGAGCGGCGTGGCGTTCGTTGGGACTCGCAACCGTGTGTATGCTCCTGCTCTCGACCCTTCCGTGGCTGTATCAAGTTTACAAACGTCGGCGCGAAGTAGAATCGGACAGCTTTTGACCGAAAAGGCTCCAGCCTACCAAAGAGCGAAATCTGACCTATACGATGCCCTGAAGCGATGCTAGAGTTACCAATCTTGCGCTGCTCGAGCGCGTCACGTCCTGCCATCTTTGACACGCATGAGGTTTGTTATGTCGCGTGATCTAGGTCTTGTACTCGAAAAAGCCCGTGAGATTACCCGCGCCGCCGCTGATAAGGTTCAAGTGCTTTATCTTGAATATCAAGCAGGTGCCAGTGCTGGCACAGAGTCTAAAGGCGATGATGGGCCCGTCACCCTAGCCGACCATGCCGCCAATGGCATCATCCTCGCCGGTCTTCGAGCAGCATTTCCGACCGACGCCATCTTGTCTGAAGAGAATCCCGAGACCTGGATCACCAGCGGGGAGTGGACGTGGATGGTCGATCCGCTGGATGGCACCAAAGAATATCTGAGTGTCAATGGGGAGTTTATGGTGATGGTGGGGCTGTGTCATAACGGTCAGCCCGTGGTGGGTGTGGTGGTGGAGCCTGCCACCGGCGATGAGCTGTATGCGGCCAAAGGACTGGGCGCTTGGCGACAGGCGCCGGGTGCCGCTGAACCGGTACGACTCAGTGTCTCACAGGAAACGGACCCCTCCAAGCTGAAATTGGCCGTCAGTCGCTCCCATCGCAGCCCGCGTGTGGAGACCTTCGAAAAGCTCACGGGCATCGAACAAGAATATACGTCAGGCTCCGTAGGTCGAAAGATCGCCCTGGTGACCACCGGCAAAGCCGATCTATACCTGCACCCTTCACCCGGCACCAAGCTCTGGGATGCGTGTGCGCCCCAGGTGATCCTGGAAGAAGCGGGCGGCAGATTTGCCGATGCGCTTGGCAACCCCATTCGTTATGCTCGCCCCGATGGAGACGTGAGGCTCGACGATGGCATTCTGGCGGCCAGTCAGAGCGTCTTTGAGCAGCTCGTTGAAGCCTCCCGGCAGGCATGGGCAATTCCTGTCAAGTCAAAGAAATAACTGCGCTGAGGATGGATCCGGATTATGCATACCTATCCCGATGATTTTATTCGCGAAGTACCGAAAACCGATCTACACGTTCATCTGGATGGCTCTCTTCGGCTGAGCACCCTCATTGAGCTGGCGAAGGAGCAAAACGTCACCCTGCCCTCTTACACCGAAGAAGGCATGCGGGAGCTGGTCTTCAAAGACCGCTATAAAGACTTGGTGGATTACCTACGTGGATTCGGTTTTACCTGTGCGGTGATGCAGGATGCCGAATCCCTCGAGCGAGTCACCTATGAGCTCTGCTGGGACGAGTTCAACGAAGGCGTGCGTTATGCGGAGTTCCGATTTGCGCCGCAGCTCCACGTCAACGAAGGTCTGGACTTGGCAGGAGTACTGCGAGCGGTCTCTAGAGGCATCGCCCGCGCGAAGGCGGAGATCAACGCACAGGCTCAGATCGTTCATGGGGGCGAGCCTCGTTTTGAGGCGGGTATCATCACCTGTGCCATGCGCTACTTTTCTACCGGTTTTGGCAAGTATTACCGCCAGTTTATCAACCTGCATGCTTTTACCCCTGCCGAGGATGTCTATGCCCTCGCCTCCGAGGAGCTGGCTCGAGCCATCGTCGCCCTTCGTGACCGAGAAGGACTGCCGATTGTCGCCTTTGATCTTGCAGGGCCGGAAGATGGCTTCCCAGCCGATAACCACATCAACGCCTACAAGATCGTTCACAAAGGTTTTATCCGCAAGACCGTTCACGCCGGTGAAGCGTATGGCCCCGAGAGCATCTTTCAAGCCATTACCGATCTCAACGCCGACCGAATTGGCCACGGTTATCATCTCTTCAGCGCGGATCGGATTCAGTCCAAGAGCATCACGGACAAAGAAGAGTACGTGCGGAAGCTGGCGCAGTTCATTGCAGACCGGCGCATCACCCTGGAAGTGTGTTTGACCTCCAACCTTCAGACCATGCCGGAGCTTACCGACATCCGACAGCATAACTTTCGCAAGATGTTGGAAGCCCGTCTGTCGGTGACCCTCTGCACAGATAATCGGCTGGTCTCGAATACCACGGTGAGCAAAGAAATCAGCTTGGCGATGCACAATTTTGATATTCAGCCACGCCAGCTCAAAGGCTTGCTCATCTACGGCTTTAAACGTTCGTTCTTCCCCGGAACTTACCACGAAAAACGAGCATATGTCCGTGAAATCATTGATTATTACGAACGTGTTGCCCGGAAGTATGGTTATACGTGGTAAGCGCTCGCCTCGCAGCCTATATCCGCCCGCCCCTCCCCGCCCTCAACCCTGCTTCACTGAACATCCTTCATGAACGCACACCCTTTTCAACTGCACAGACCGGCCTAAGCTGCCGAAGCGGAACTTAGCCCCCTGAAATTGGAGCCAGCCCTTTCACACGCTTGACTTTGGCGACCCCGACTGTAACCCTTCTCTGTACGGTCTACAGCCCGTGACCGCGCATCATATGCCAACTGGAGGATTTTTGCGCATGCTGATCAAGAAGCGACACGCTTGGGAAATGTCCGAGCACCAAGCCACACCGGAGTCGGTATACCTCAACCGTCGTTCGCTGTTGAAAGCACTGGGTCTGGGAGGCATCGGTCTGGGGAGCGCAGCTCGAGGGCTGCTGACCTCCGGTGCAGTCGGAGGCGGCATCCTCGGAGCCACGGGCTGCAACAGTGCGGATGCGGGCCTGATCGACGGAGGCGATCCGACACTTCCAGCCTACAAAGAGAGTCCCCTCAAATTCCCAGTGAAGCGGAATGAAAAATACACCCTGGATCGACCGCTCACCGATGAGCGCGTGGCAGCCCGTTACAACAACTTTTACGAATTCACAACAGACAAAGAGCGCGTTTGGAAGCTGACCGAGAAGTATGTGGCCCGTCCCTGGAGCCTCGAGGTGGGAGGGCTGGTGCAGAAGCCCAAGACCTTCGACCTCGACGACCTGCTCAAGCGGATGCCGATGGAAGAGCGCATCTACCGCTTTCGCTGCGTTGAAGCCTGGGCGATGGCGGTTCCGTGGACTGGATTTCCATTGGCGGCGCTGCTCAAAGAAGTGGAGCCGACTTCAGAAGCTCGTTACGTGCGCATGACTGCTTTTATGAAGCCAGAAGAAGCGCCTGGGCAAGCCAATCAGCCCTGGTATCCGTGGCCATATTACGAAGGACTGAGCTTGCCAGAAGCCATGAACGAGCTCACCCTCATCGCCGTGGGGATCTATGGGCACATCTTGCCAAAACAGCATGGTGCGCCTCTTCGGTTGGTGGTGCCCTGGAAGTATGGCTTTAAGAGCATCAAGGGCATCGTTAAGATCGAGCTCACCGCTCAAGAACCGCCCACCTTCTGGCACAAGCTCCAGCCCGAGGAATATTCGTTCCATGCCAACGTGGAGCCGACCGTACCTCACCCACGCTGGTCTCAAGCCACGGAGCGCATGATCGGCACCGGCGAACGGCGTCCCACCCAGCTCTATAATGGCTACGGCGAACAAGTAGCCGCGCTCTACAAAACCTAACCAGAAGCGCTAAAAAAGCGGGGACGCTCCTTCATCCTTCAATCGGACAACCTGCCTCCTGAAGCGCCGCACGAAGCCCCTCCCCTTTCAGATGATGGCTGAAAATTCCGCTCATACCCACCCAATCCCTCAACTTTAACAACCCCTGAGCCAGGGGAAACGCCACCTGCTCCACCGACACCCCCGGCTCGAGGGACAGGCTCAGCAGCTCCAGGGCTTGGCGCTTGCGCTCAGGTTTTGCCTCCAGGCGGCCCACCAGCGCCTCACCCAGCAGGATGGGCAGGACGTAATAACCCCACTTTCGTTTGGGGGGCGGCACATAGACCTCCCAGGTGTAGTCGAAGGAAAAAAGTCCTCGCGTGCGCTCTCGGTCGTAGATCACGGGATCCAGCGGTGCAAGAAATTTTACTTCCAGTGGCTGAAAAAGCCCTTCGGATTCGAGCAGGAGCTGCCGTTCTTCCTGAAGAATACTGTAGCGTGCTGAAATTCCATCGATCTTAACCGGCAGAATGTGATGAGGCTCCAGCCCCTCACGGAGCAG
>JBJTQF010000154.1:0-24213 GCA_046075485.1 Myxococcota bacterium
CGAAAAATTTGGCAAATATACCATCCTCGAGCGTATTGGCGTGGGGGGGATGTCCGAGGTTTTTCTGGCCAAAACCGAGGGCATCGAAGGTTTTGAGCGTAAAGTGGCGCTCAAGCGCATCTTCCCGGACCTTACCATGCACGAGGAGTTTGTCCGCAGCTTTATTCACGAAGCGCGGATAGGTGGCATGCTTTACCATCATAATGTGGTGCAGACCCTGGACTTTGGCAAAGTAAACGGGGTGTATTTTATTGCACTGGAGTATATTGAAGGCTCTCACCTGGGCCATGTTTTAAACAAGTGCCGTGAAAAAGGTCAGCTCCTTCCCCCTCCCTTGTTTATGCAGCTCGCCCTTCAGATTGTCGAAGGTCTTGAGTATATCCACAACGCCGACGTCGAGGGTGAGTCCCTCAAGCTGGTCCATCGAGACATCAAGCCCTCCAATATGTTGATCTCCGCGCAAGGTGTGGTCAAGATCAGCGACTTTGGCGTGGTGAAGGCCGAATCCCAGATCGACGGGCGCACCCGTGTGGGGGCCGTCAAAGGCACCATCGGCTACATGGCCCCCGAGCAGGCGCGAGGCATGCCCATTGGACAAGCCGCTGACCTGTACGCCTTTGGTGCCATGTTGTACGAAATGGCCACCCTCAAGCGGCTCTACGGTCAAGGAGACGAGCTCACCATCCTTCGCCGCGTGCGTGACAGTGAGTTTGTGGAGCCCATCGAGCTTGCCCGACGGTATATCCCGGGCCTGGAGAAAGTGCTCGCCAAGCTCCTGGCACCGGAGGCCCGAGACCGCTACGCCGATGCCGCTGAGATTGCCGAAGTATTGCGCTCCCTTCAAGTGCAGTCCCAAGATCGAAAGGCGCTGGTGGCCCTCATGCGCAGCTTGGGGGTGATGGAGCCTTCTGCTCGAGAGGCGGGCATCAAACGGAACAAGGTCGAGCTGGCAGCCCTCGAGCCTGCTCCGGCTGTGGAGCCTGAAGCCGTCCGTCCAAGTGTGGGAGTGCCGGGGGGGGTGCCGGGCCCCTCGATCCTGGGACCATCTATTTTTAATCCGGGTGCCGCGCCCGCAGCATCGCGTGCGACCCCACCGCCTCCGAATGTGCCTGCGCCGAGTGTGCCCTCACCGGGAAGAGGAGTGGAGACGGGGCCCTTACGTTCCTCGCGGGAGCAGTCTGCCTTAAAGTCGTCCGCTGTGCCCCCGGCATCTCCCGTCCCCGTGGTGCCGGCACCGGTGTTGTTGGCCTCATCATCGGTGGAGCCTGGACCGACTCTCTCCCCTCCTTTACCGGTTTTACCCAAACGCACTCTGATCTCTTCTCAAGTGCGTGAAGCCTTGACGGGATTTTTGATCGTGGTCTTGGGCATCACCGTGGCCTTTGCCGCCTATGCTTTGGTGGACATGCTGCTGTCTCCGACGCCATGAGCGCCTGCTTGGAGCTTGTCCTGAGCCATCGAATGGCCTTACCCGTGCGCGTGTTTTCTTCCCGCTTGCTTCTCGTTGACTTCTGACCCCTCGGCGCTTATCACATGATGACGGTGTGGCGATGCGCTTGAAAGACGGTCAGGTACCACCGTCCCCGTGGTTGTGCCAGGAGAACTTCATGTCAAGCTGGAAAGAGCTGGAGAAAGTGGGATTGACCATTCTCGAAGAGGGGGGCAAGCGGCTCCAGCGTAAGCTCACCATCACCGAAGAAGAAAAGCTGCTCGAGCTGCGATATAGAAAACGGAAGGCGTGGGAAGGCCATCGAAACGCCTACTGGGTGGTCTGTTTGGCCCTCACCTTTATGCTCGCCCTGGTTGCCAAGACACCAATACCAGGGATTGTCACCGCGTTGGGTTGGGGAATTGGTTTTACCCTTCATACCCTCAACCATCGAGCTTGGCGAGCGGCGTATCATACCCGCCTGCTCGCCGCCGAGCGGGTGATCCGCGAGCACGAGCGCACCGATTTGTATCATCTCTTGGAGAATGGGACAGAGCCCTCGCTGTTGCCGAGCTTCAGCCTGCCGAGCCCCCTTGAGACGGACCCGGTCATCACCTCGCCGAGTGTTCCCTCCTTGAGCAGTGGTGAGCAGGCCCATCCCCTTCAGCTCAAGTGTGCGGCAGCGGCGGAGCAGACACGGGCGGCCCTTCAAGGGCTGGGAGCCTCCGAAGTGGATGCCCTGGCCTATATCGATGAGGGCCTTGAGCGGGTGCGCAGCCTGCTCAACCAAGAGTCTGCCATTCGTGACGCCCTTCGGGAAGCCGAGCCTGAAAAGCTCGACAGTGAACGTCGTCGTGTGCGGCAGAAGCTCGACGCCAGCAGTGACCCTGACACCCGTGCTCTTTACGAGCAGCAGCTTGAGCTCTTGGCCGCGCGTGACGAAAAAGTGCGTGCCCTGACCGGACTTCAAGAGCGCATCGAAGCCTTTGCCGAGAGTTACCTCGCCTCGCTTACCAATATTCGGATGGATGCGGCCAGCATCAAAGTCTCTGATTTGCCACAAGGCGGAGAGCTGAGCAAGCAGCTCCAGTCCTCTCGCGCCCTGGAGAAGCAGCTCGAAGCCATGCGGAGGGCGTCGGCAGAAGTGGCGCGGTATGTGGGCAGTGGTGTGAAGTAGTGTGAAGGAGGAGGGGGGAGGTTTTGACCCTTCATGCGGGAGCGGATGCGCCCACGGGCAGGAGAAAATCCGGCAGTGTTGGTATAATAGTCTGTTGAGTCCGTTTAAGGAGAGTCCTGCCCATCAAAGTCCGAAGCCGTCACCCCCGCCGGTCCGTCGGCATACGTGCCGGGCCAGAAGTATTCGGGGAGTCCATCCAGATCCCGATCCCAGCGTCCGCCGGTGGCCCCTCCATAACAGCCCGCATCGGTGGGGCTTCCATCGGGATCTGCATCGCCCCCGCCGAGATCGTAGACTTGCAGAGACTTACCATCGAGTAACATATTTGCATTCACCACGGGAGCAGTAAGCGTCACAGCACCTGTGTGAACGATATGATGCACAGCCTCCTGCAGGGAGTCAAAATCACCCGGGACATCTGCCACGACATGCTCCAGGCCGTTGTTGCCTTTACGTTCATACCAATCTCGTGCATTACTTCCGCCCGAGACTTCGAGACCATCCGACTGACCATCTCCGTCGGTGTCGGCATTTTTGGGATGGAGCTGCTTCAAAAACTCACTCTGATTGTTCAACCCATCGCCATCTGAATCCAGGGTGGCATCGGCTTGAGAGGGATTGAGTCCACGCTGAGTCTCCCAGCCATCGTACAATCCATCGGCATCTTGGTCGCGCACATACGCATCGGGGAGTGCGCCTGCGCCAAAGGCACCAAGCTGAGTGCGTGCCTGTCCTGTGGGCAACAGTGCTGGATCAGACGCTTGAAGAAGGGGAGAGTCTGGTAACAACCGAATGATGTCGTCTGAGCTGTCTCCGTTGGAACTATAAGTGACCAAACGGGGATCGACGAAGGTATTGGAAGAATCCAGGTTGAGGGCCGCTGGACTGAGCTCAAAGCCAGGATTGTGGAAGTTGTTATAGGAGAAGAGGGCCTGTGCAGCAGTGCCCAATTGAGTCGTATATCCCACATTAAAGGCAAAAAGATTGGAGCTCAGCAGTGCCGTGGAATCGTCTCCGATCATGATGCCACCCCCCAGGGGATGAGCGTTCCCGAAAGTGTCTGGTGCCCGGACAAAAAACCACGTCTCAGCGCCTATGGTTCCCCCAACCTGAGCAGGGAAGGGTGCGTCCCCATAAACATGGCCACATCCGCACGGGTCATCAGCTTCTGTTTCCAGGTGGGCCCCGCTCCTTCCAGCAGCCAATGCAGCAGTCCTGCTGCCCTCAACACCCCGGCATTTTTCGACCCACCCTCGGGCAACGCGGGGAGCTGCATCCGCAGTACCAGCGCCCTAAAACAGAGATCCCGGGCCTCCGTCTTTTCCGCCAATGCAATCGACGCTTGCACCGCCTGATGCGCCCCTTCGATATCCTGCCCGTGTGCGCGGATGCGTGCGAGCACCAGCAAGGCTTCTGCCGTATCTCCCAGCGCCCCCAGCCCCTTCAGATCCGCAATCGCTTTTTCGATCAGTCGCAGCGCCCCCGTTGGCTCCTGCAAACGAAGCTGGAGACTGGCCACCTTGGTCAGCAGCTTCGACGTCAAGAGCTGTGCAGCAATCCCCTGCGTCAGCTTCAGTCCTTGTCGATAACTCTCCAGCGCCACACTCAGCTCATCCCGCTGTTCTTTCAGCCCTCCCCACGTGAGCCATGCCGCCGCTCGATGGTAAATATAGCCATGCCGCGTGCAGAGGGTCATGGCTTCTGTCAGCGCGCCATCTGCTTGAGTCGGTGCATTCAGATCGAGATAGACTTGTCCCAAGCCCGTCAACAATCCCGTCAGCTTGGAGCGGAGATCGTACTCCCGCGCCATCAGAATGGCCTCCTCCAGCGATTCCAATGCCGCATCATATTCGCCATTCAGCCGACGTGCTGCCCCCATCAGCTCCAGCGCCTGCACCATCATCGGGCGATCTTCGAGCCATCGAAAGGTGTGTAGTGCCTCCTTTGCGCGGCGTTGAGCCTCCAGTGCATATCCCTGAAGTAATGCCACTTCTGCCAGCCCCAGCGTGGCCGCTGCAATGCCCGGCTTATGTTGCAGCTCGGTGGCCAACTCCCGCGCATCGACGTACACGGCTTCTGCGCGGGTGAGCATGCCTTGACGACATAAAATCTCCCCCAGCCCCAGGATGGTATCCCCCATGCGGTGCGACTGATTGGACTCATATAGTGCCCCCATCGCCTCCTCATAGTGTTCACGCGCAGCACGATACTCACCCCGCTCTCGATGCACATGCCCCAGCGCCGTGCGGATCTCCGCTTCCAGGGGAAGCTCTGGTTTCTCGCGCAGGAGCGTGAGCGCCTGTGTGAGATGCGCGAAGGCTTCATCGGTTCGACCCAATCCCAGGAGTGCCACCCCAAATGTGCGATGCAATCGCAGCTTGAGCGGCGTATCATCTCTTCCTTCGAGGGGCACACGATAGCGCAACAAGACCTCTTCGGCCTGCGAGAGTGGGCGGAGGCTGAGCCGAAAGAGCTGCTGACGCACCGCCCGTTCGCCGGTCTTAAGCAGGAAGGGCAGGGCCTCGTCGTAGAGCCGTCCTTCGTAGAGATGTTGAGCGGTGGATGCTGCCATGCTCTCATCCGAGCGTTTGGCAAGTGCTTGTCCCACCTGGCGATGCAGCAGCACCTGCTCATGGCGGGGCAGTTCCGTCAGCACCAGCTCTCGGGCCTTCGCGTGGGAAAAGTCGAAGATCGAGTGTCCTTCCCCGGGGCGCTCCACCAGAATATGTGCCTTCAGCATCCGGTCTAAGAAATCGAGCAGGGAGTCTTCATCCAGCTCCACCAGATCCTTGAGCAGCTCGTATCGGAATGGCTCGCCGATGGTGGCCGCCACCTGAAGCACCAGCAGATCCTTCGGGGCCAGCAGGGTCAGTCGCTTGCGCAACGCCCCCTGGAGCCCTGCCGCCAGCGCCAAGTTGGGCAGCTCCTCCCCCAGCCGATCCATGCGAAGGGTCCACTCACATCCGGTTGCACTAGAGTCTCGCCGCAGCACCAGACCCTGCTCCACCAGCGCCCGTAAGATTGCCTCTACAAAGTAGGGATTGCCATCACTTTGCTGATGCAGATATTCCGACAGTCCTTTCGGATCTTCTGTGTATCCCAACATCGACGAGACCATTGCCTCGACCTCGGACAGCGTCAGCGGATCCAGGTAGAGCAACAACGGCGTCTCGTTAAAGCCCACCATCTCGAAGATCGACTGGAGCCTGCCGAGCTGCGTGGAGAGCCCCGAGAGGGTGCCCGAGCTGGTCGCATTTCGCACCAGCGCCTCCGGGCGAGAGGTGCCCACCAAAAACACCCGCCGGGCCGTCGAGCCCGAGCTCAACGTGCGCACCAGCGACTGAAGCAGGGCCAAGCTGGCCTCATCCGCCCGATCCAGATCGTCGAAGGTCAGCAGCACCGGCTTCTGCTCCGACAGCCGCTCAATCACCGTGCGCACCGCCGTAAACAGGTTGAGCCAGTCTGCATTCCCCGAGTGAGAGACCTGCTCTTCGGGATTGATGGGCTCCAGAAACGGCAAGAGGGTGGGAAACGCTCGAGCCAGCGCCCCCTTTTGAGCGTCCGAGAGCAAGCTGTTGGTGCCTCCCGGCTGCTCGGAAAGCTGACGAACCGCCCCAATCAAGATGTCTCGAAAGCCCTGATAAGGACTGGTGGCCTGCGCCAGACAGCGACTGGAAAAAACATAGAGCCCTTCCGCCGCCTCATCACGGGCCAGCTCATCGAGCAGCCGTGACTTGCCAAGACCCGCATCCCCGATGATCATGGCCAGACCGCCACGTCCCGCTCGTAATCTGGCAAGTCTTGCCTTAAGCTGATCCAGCAGCTCCGTGCGCCCCACAAACGAGGGCTCGCCGACCGGGGGCGCCTCTTGCACCGACTCCAGCGCCGACGCATCCAGCTCCGTGAGCACATTGCCTGAGAGGAAACTTTCCAGCGCCAGCAAGACCTCGTGGGCCGACTGAGGCCGCTCTTGCGGACGTTTGGCCAGCAGTGCGAGGGTGAGATCCACCAGCGGCTTGGGCAGCTCCGGCTTCAGCTCGTGGGGAGAACGGGGGACTTCGTGCAGGTGTTTGTACACCACCTCCGAGATGGTGCTGCCTGTAAAGGGCTTCAACCCGGTGAGCAGCTCATACAAAATGATGCCCAAACTGTAGAGGTCCGAGCGGGCATCCACTTTTCGCCCCGTGGCCTGCTCCGGCGAGACATAGGCCAGCGTGCCCATCAGCGTCTGCTGTCGTTGGGTGGGTCCAGCCACCAGATCCAGCTCAAAGGCGATGCCAAAATCCATCACTTTGGCCAGCCCCAGATGGGTCACCAGGATATTGCCCGGCTTCAGATCTCGGTGGATGATGTGGCGGTCGTGAATATAGGCAAGTGCTCGTAAAATTTGAGAAAAAAGCTCTGCGATCCGCTCATAATAGGTGGGCTGGTCTGCCTGCGCACGCAGCCAAGTGCGCAGATCGCGACCTTCGATCAGCTCCATGACAAAGTAGGGGCGCTTGTCGTGGATGCCGTAGCGGTACACCGCGATCACATGAGGATGCGCCAGACGACTCATCACCCGGAATTCGCGCTTAAAGCGGTGAAAGTCGCTCTCGCGGGGGCCAGAAGCGGTGATCTTGAGGGCCCGATAGCCCCCGGTCTCCAGATCCTGGACCTTAAACACCATCGCGGTGCCACCTCGGCCCAGAAAGCTGATCACCTCATACTGTCCGATTTGAGTACCCACGAGCTGTTGAGCTTCGCGGGCCGTGGCTTGCGCCGAAGGAACCACCACTCCTGCCACGTCTCGCTCCTTTTCCGCCTGCTTGCCACGCGAGCGCCACGAGCGCCCTGGGCCATCACCTCCGCGTGTGTCGCGGGGATTATACTGCTGGGAGGGAAGTCGGATCAAGGAAAGCGCTGCACAATCGACGTGATGACCTTATCAGAGCACTGCCGCTTGCTCTGTCTGTATGAAAGATTGGAATGCGTTTAAGATCGTGTTGTCAAGCCCCTCAAAACGGAGCTCATATCGCACATCTTTGGAGCCGTGCTCCAGCCGACCATGCAGCACAAACTCCTCCTGCGTGTGAGGATGGATCACCCGCAAGCTGGCCGGCTCCTGGGTCTTGATCTCATACGGGAGGCCCAGGCAAAAAAATCCCTGGGTGAGCTCTTCGGTGACAAAACGCTCCAGCCGCTCCAGATTTTGAGCCCGTAAGATGTAGACCGAGCCGGAGGCCGTCTTTTTTCGCCGCGAGCTGGGGGGGCGAGGGGCACCCAACGTCGAGGGGGGACCACCTTCTCGCCGAGCCTCGTCCTGCTCCGACGGAAGCGTGAGGGCAAGCTGCCTCGACAGACTGAAGGCATCCAGGTGGGGCGTCTCGTCTAGTAGCCCTTGGGCCGACTGGATCAGCCCATCCCAGCGACGTAAGACATCTTCGCTCAGACAGAAAAACTCCATTCCCACACCCGTGAGCTGAGCGCGCTGGAGGGAGGTCTAGGGTGCCTCACGGCGGACCACTCGAGCCATCATCTCCAGCGGAGCCGGATCTCCAGGCAGGCGCACCCGCACCTGCAAGAGCTGGCGCAGCGCACAGGGGCCCGCCATCCGTATGAACAGCCCTCGCTGAGAAATGTCCTCGGTCAGATAGTTTTCTCACTGCCCCCGACGTAACTCAAGCTCCAGCTTGATGGGAATTCGACTGTTTCTTCTACGCTCTTTCATGCCGTGTTCCTCCTGGTAAGCTGGTTATGCATCGAGCTAAACGCCCGTCACCTTAAATACTTTTCATGACTCGCGTGTCGCTGGAATCCGCTGATATGACAAAGGATTGGCTCATGAACTTTAGAAGTTCGTCGATTCATCAAACAGGTGGGATCCCACGGGTGATCCTGGCACGGTGACATTTTAGGCGGAGGACTCCATCATGATTTCAGCCCTTCAATCGTCCGGGATCTTACACGGGAGCCCTTCCCCCACCCCTTCCGCAGCCTCTGTGCGCTCCCCCCAACGTCGGCCCATGCGCTTGGAGCTGGCCCGAAGGTTGATCTCCAGAGCTTCCCCAGAACCACGAGCCCTGCGTGCCCTGGAGTATCTGCTGGTAGAGCTCTTCTCTCAGACAAGTAGTGGTGGGCGTTATCGGGTACTCCTCCCAGAAGAGCAGGTGGATCAGCTCATCACCTGGCTGCTTCAGGACGCCGCCGCCCCCGGCCCTGCTCCAGAGGTGAAAGAATATCTGGCGCTGATGGAAGAGACCCTGCGTCAGCCCAACCTGGAGCACTTGGTCAACGCTCGCCTGCTCGAGCGCATCCGCGAGGTGAAATACAACCTGGGCATGGGTTATTTCTCACGAAGCGCGTTTAAAGCCGCCGTTCAGAGCTTGATCCTGCTCGAGCGGGTGATCGGAGAGCCCGGTTTTGCGTCTCTGGAGGCCCTCTCGGGGGAAGGGCTGCTGCGTTTGCCGATAGAGCCGCGTGTGACACCGGTGATGCAGCGTACTCCCCGTCGTCTTGCCCAAGCCGGAGCCACGAGTGGGGTGGTGGTGACCATTGGACTGGTCCTGCCCCCACGAGCAGAGCCTTCGGGCATCAATGGACAGCCCTTAACAGCCCGAGATCGTTCCGTGATTGTCCTGCCACCGCCCCCCAGTGCCTGGCCGGGTGTGGAGACCCCTGCTTCAGCCGTGGCACGCAGTGGCGCGGACGTGTCGCATCAGGTGGGGCCCGCCCCCTTTGTAAAACCGGCATCCTCGGGCTTGGTCTTGCCGCCCATTTCGCGCGCATAACACCTCCCGCGTGAGCAGAGTGGGGTGTCGGTGTCGATGGCGCAGCGTGCAGCGGCGCATCAGACTGCAAACAGCACGTCGAGTCGAGCGCCGGGCAGTCGGCCCCTCACCCCCGGCACCTGGGCGAAGGCGCAGCAGCAAGGGCTGTCACTTTCTCCGCCTCAGAGTCCATTTATGTCACCTTCCAGCACCATCACCGTCAGCGGGGAGTGGAAACACACTCTGCCGCCTCGCTCGTTATGGGCGGGGGCGTCAGAAAATGCCGCCGAAGTACCGGAGCCAGAAGGGCTGAGACGCGCCTCTGCGGGGGGAGGGCAGACGGGCAATACCGCTCAAAAAGCAGCACCGGGCAATACCGCTCAAAAAGCAGCGCCGGAGAATACCGCTCAAAAAGCAGCGCCGGAGAATGCCGCTCAGACAGCAGGGCAAGGGAATGCCGCTCAGCCTTCGCGCGGAAAAGCAGGAAAATCAGGGCCTTCCGAACGTGAGCGACGACGACTGCTCAGCAACGTACTCGAAGATCTGGAGCTGGTCCTCAACGATCCCGAGGCACTGTCGGAAGATACCCTGACCGGCAAAAACCTTCGGGCGCTGGAGACCCTCAACCGTAAGCTGGAGCAGGCGCAGCAGACGGGTTGTCGAGCGGTGCCGGAAGTGCCAGCGATGTCCGCTCCGGCAGGTGCTCCGCAGGTGCCCACCCTATCGGCCTCGGTGGAGACTCGTCGCACTCAAGGCACGCGGCCCTCCATCGATGACGAGCCTCTGGAGGGCAATCCCTTTTCGCTGATGGAGCCTTCGCGGGTGTACAGCGTGGAGGGGTTTAGCCAAATGGAGCAGGGGGGCTCCGTTTTATCGTTGGCGCTGGGGCATCTCTCAGATCAGCCTCCCGAGGTGCCGGATCCTGCTCGAAACCTCAATGGACACGAGCTTTTACCGCCTCAAGTGCCCGATCCAAGCCAGGGGCTGAGGGCGCACGAGCTGGTGCAACCCGAGCGGGTCCAACCCGAGCTGGTGCATCCCGAGCTCTCCGACATGCTCAAGCTGAGCCTGGATAT
The DNA here is from genome assembly GCA_046075485.1 of Myxococcota bacterium. Classification (GTDB taxonomy): domain Bacteria; phylum Myxococcota_A; class UBA796; order JAJRTE01; family JBJTQF01; genus JBJTQF01. The sequence goes on from JBJTQF010000154.1 coordinate 10,432, forward strand.
TCCGCTCGACACGGGTTTTGTGCGACGTTTTGACCATCACGAAAACGGCTATGGGTCTCAAGCCAGTCTGGTCCAGGGGGATGCGCCGACTCGTCGAGAGCTGGAGGCCGCTGCCGGTGCGCTGGTTCCCGTCCAGACACCTCCGCAGCCTCCCACCGTGGGCGGGCTCAAGCTGGACATGAGCTGTCCGCCGATCTCCGATGAGCAGCGCAATGAGCTGTGGCGGATGTCGGTGCCAGAGCTGGAGCTGGAGGATCCCCATGCGGCGGAACATAAGGCTGCTCAGGCCACCGCAATCAAGAAGCGTGCCTCTCAGATTCGAGGGAAAGTGATGGAGGGCTCCCGTCCGCAGCCTTCCGAAGAAACGACCGTCGAACGCACCCACACGGCACGGGAGGAGGAAGGCTCCGCCGCTGAGCAGTCTACCCGCTTGAGGGTGGCCGAACATCCAAGCCGATCCGAAGAGGTGAAAGGCGTCTCAGCCGAAAAGCGGTTTTCCACCCCGGCACCCTGGGATGGAGCCGATGGGAATGGGGGTCTTGGTGGCGTTCGAGGACGGCTCGAGCAGCTCAAGCAAGTGTCTCAGCACCTCTTGTCGCGTCTCAGTCAGCCGGTTAAGGTGGGGAAAGGGTCTCTGACAATGCCCTTGCCAGTCAAACAAGAGCGTATGATGCCCACCTTGCGCAGTCTGAAGACCGGCTCCACCCTGACACCCAAGACACCGGGAGGCGAGACGCTTCAACAGTGGGCGCGGGGCCGAACGCCCTCTGCACAGACCCGCAGTGCTGAGCTGACCAAAGGTCATGACAAGGCGAGTGTCAGGGCCACCACCGCGCTGAGCCCTGCGGGGGCCTCAAGACCAGCGACAGGGGCGAGCACCGCATCTAAATCGGGCTCTGTGACATCCTCACGAGCAATAAGTGGTGAAATGATGGAGCGCAAAGACTCTCAAGCGCAGGCGGAAGTGCTCCAGAAGTCGTTTATCCCTTCTCCATCAGTGCGTAGGGTGGTAAATGTGTTAACAGTCGTGAGCTTGACTCTCACGGGTTATGTGGGGGTGAGCCAGCTCCTGGAGCCTCCCCGCTCCTTTGAGTTTCCTTCGAGCACCTATCAGGCGTATCAGATCGATGCGCTGGCCGGAAAATTACCGCTGGCAGGTGCGCGCCGATACGGCGGCATGTTGCTGATCTCGGCCAGTCCAGAGTGGCTCAAGAGCACGCCGGAGCAACATACGAGCATGGTCTCCCACCTGATCACCCACACCTTCGGACGTGAAGGCGTGGAGCGGGTGGTGATCGTAGATCCCAGCGGGCGTATCTTGGCCGACGTGGACCGAGATGATCTGAAGATCTCGGTGGGCCAACGCTGAGCCCGCCTGCTGGACGCCCTCCTTCACCACGCGCTGATCCTTCCGCTCAATCTTCCTTGAATTCACCTTGCATCATGCCCCCCATCGGTGGTATCTCCCATCCTGCCCTGGACGTGGGAGTAGATCATGAGCCGACCCGTCATTCACAGCGACATCTTGCTCAAGCTGATCCGATCCGGCTCTCTTCAGCGTGCCGAGAAGGTGCTCGACCGCATGCACCCGGTGGACATCGCACCGCTCTTCAGCGAGCTGCGACCTGCCGAAGCGCGCCAGCTCCTGGATCTGCTCTTTTCTCAGCGACGGGCGGGCAAGACCCTCAGCGAGCTGCCTGCCGAGCTGGTGCCTCAGTTCCTCGAGCTGGTGGACGACGAGCGCCTGGCTCAAGTGCTGACCCGCGTGCCCCCCGACGACGGCCTCGTTTTTCTGGAATCTCTCGACGAAGAGCGCCGACTGCGGGTGCTCAGCCTGATGGGAGAGAGTCGTTCTCGGCAGGATCTGGAGCGTCTCTTACGCTATCCACCCGGCACTGCCGGAAATGTGATGACCCCGCACTTTTTGGCCATTCCTGCCACCGCCACCGCTCAGGAAGCCATCGACGCGGTGCGTACACGCGGCGAGCAAGTTGAAGCCATCTTTTATCTGTATGTGGTCGATGAGATCGGACGGCTCAACGGGGTGGTGCCCATTCGACGGCTGGTGACCGCACCGGCTGAGCGCACCGTAGACAAGCTGATGCTCTCCGAGCCGATTGTGGTGCAAGCCACTGCCAATCAAGAGGAAGTGGCCCGGCTGGTGTCTCGGTATAACCTGCTGGCCCTGCCCGTGGTGGATGAATTTCGGAAGCTCTTGGGCATCATCACCGTGGACGACGTGATCGACGTGATCCAAGAAGAAGCCACCCAAGATATGTATCGCATGGCGGGTCTGGCCGAAGAAGACCGTGTTTTTTCGCCCATGACCACTTCCGTGAAGAAGCGGCTGCCCTGGATGAGCATCAACCTGGGGACTGCGTTTATGGCGGCTGCCGTGGTGGGATTTTTTGAAGACACCATCAGTCAGATGGTGGTGTTGGCGGCCTTTATGCCTGTCGTGGCAGGCATGGGGGGCAATATGGGCACCCAGACCCTCACCGTGATCACACGCGGCATTGCCCTCGGCGAGTTTGAGTTTGCCAAAGCGGCCAACGTGGTGGTGCGCAACATGGCGGTGGGCCTCACCGTCGGAGGTGTGACGGGCGCACTCACCGGCTTGGTGGCCTGGCTCTGGAAAGGAGACCCTCGCCTCGGGCTGGTGCTTTTTTTGGCCATGATGACCAACCTCTCCATTGCGGGGCTGGTGGGAGCCATTGTGCCGGTCTTGCTCAAGCGGTTCAATCAAGATCCGGCCCTGGGAGGCTCTGTTATTACCACCACGTTCACCGACGTCTGTGGTTTTATGGCTTTTTTGGGCATTGCTCGCTGGGTTTTTGGGCTACATTAAGCACCGGTCTCTGCTGAGATTTCCCATTTTTGTCAGACAGGAGCAAATGCCCGTGTCCTCTCGAGTCCTGTTGATTGTGCCTCCCTTTACTCAGCTCAACACCCCGTATCCGGCCACCGCCTATCTGACGGGGTTCCTGCGTGCGCAAGGTGTTATGTGTGCGCAGCGTGATGCGGGCATGGAGACCCTCTTGACCCTCTTCACCCGTCGAGGGCTCCAGCAGCTCTTTGATGAAGTGGCGGCCTTAAAAGAGCCTCAACCCGTTGAAGTGCATGATTTTTTGGCCCAGCGACGGCGCTACGAAGACCGCATTGAGCCGGTGATTCGATTCTTACAAAACCGGGACTTAACCCTTGCCCATCGAATCTGCCACACGCCCTTTCTGCCGGAAGGCCCTCGTTTTGCCCGTGCGGGGGACGATGAGTGGGCTTTTGGTGCCCTGGGCATCACCGACCGGGCCCGCCATCTCTGCACCCTCTTTTTGGATGATCTTGCCGACTTGTTGAGCCAGACCATTGCCCCTCATTTTGGCTTGACCCGTTATGGCGAGCGGCTGGCGGCGGCGGCTCCCTCCTACGATCCGCTGCATACGCTCTTGGCGGAGCCTCCTGGACTGATCGAGCGTATGCTGGAGGAGGTCATGGTCAAGGCCCTTGAGCAGACGCAGCCGGAGCTGGTGGGTTTTACCGTGCCCTTTCCAGGCAACCTCTACGGTGCTTTACGGGCTGCTCAGGTGGTGAAACGTTGGAATCCGTCGGTCAAGACCGTGCTCGGCGGAGGCTATATTAATACGGAGCTGCGCCAGCTCCACGAGCCGCGCCTTTTTGAGGTCATGGATTTTGTGACCCTCGACGATGGGGAGCGTCCTCTCCTGTGTCTGCTGGAGTACTTGGCGGGGGCTCGGCCTGCGGCGGCCCTCAAGCGTACCTTCATGCGGGAAGGTTCTGACCTGGTGATGTACCTCGACGGGGCCACCGAGCACGATCTGCCGGCCAGTGCCCTGGGTGTGCCGACGTATGAGGGCTTGCCCATCGACCGGACCTTGAGTGTGCTGGAGCTGCTCAACCCGATGCATCGGCTCTGGTCGGACGGGCGCTGGAACAAGCTGACCCTCGCGCACGGGTGTTACTGGAAAAAGTGCAGCTTCTGTGACGTGACCCTGGACTATATTGGGCGTTACGATCCGGCCTCAGCGGTGGAGCTGGTGGATCGCATCGAGCTGCTGGTGCGAGAGACCGGCCAAACGGGTTTTCATTTTGTGGACGAAGCCGCACCGCCTCTGCTGCTGCGCGCTCTGGCCCTCGAGCTGCTGAGTCGAGGGGTGGTCATCTCGTGGTGGGGTAATATCCGCTTTGAGAAGACTTTTAGCCCGGATCTGTGTCGTCTCCTGGCCGCTTCTGGCTGTATTGCAGTCAGTGGAGGGCTTGAAGTGGCCTCCGACCGTCTGCTTCAGCGCATGCAGAAGGGGGTGACGGTGGAGCAGGTGGCGCGGGTAGCGCAGGCGTTTACGCAAGCGGGGGTGATGGTTCACGCCTATTTGATGTATGGGTTTCCGACTCAGACCGCACAAGAGACGGTGGACAGCCTGGAGCGGGTGCGGCAACTCTTTGAGAGTGGAGCGATCCAGTCGGCGTACTGGCATCGATTTGTGGCCACGCGGCACGCACCGATTGGACAAGATCCGGCGGCTTATGGCATCCAGCTTGTGAATGCCGATGCCTTAAACTTCGCCAACAACGACTTGGCGCATCTCGATCCAGAAGGCTGCGACCACGATGCCTTTGGGCCGGGGCTGGATCGGGCCCTTCAGGGTTATATGGTAGGGCAGGGGCTGGAGCAGGATGTGCGCGGTTTTTTTGACTTTAAGGTGCCTTCCGCCAAAGTGCCCCGCGACCTGATCGAGAAGGCCCTCGGCCAGCCGCTCAAAGGTGATGCCGAGCGGGTGAAGGTGCAGAAGCTGGTGTGGCTGGGCGGAGTGCTTCAGCCTCAGCCGCTCCAGGGTTCACGCTTGCCCGTGCGTGTGCAAGGGCAAGACGAAGAAGAGCTCCTGACCATGCCCGAGCCCATAGGCCGCTGGTTGATGGCGGTGTTGCAGCAGGCGACCCCTCGTCCCTGGGGAGAAGGCCCGCTGGAGCCCCACGAGCCACTCTCCCTTCTGCCGTGGCTGGAGTGTTTTCCCGGTGGAGCCCAAGAGTTCCCACTTTTTTTGAAGGGAAAAGTCTGGAAACGCATCCGCGAGCTGGGGGCAGTGCTGATCTAAGCGGCAGGTGTGATAGAATCGACGCGGGCAGAAGGGGCGTGGAAAGGGCAAGCGCCGCCGAGTGGAAGAGCCATCCGGTGACGAAGCCAGCGAGACGAAGCAGCGAGACGAAGCAGCGGGACGGGGGCAGCGACGAGCCACTGCGTCCGTCTGGGCAGGATATGAGGTCGAAGCAGCAGCAGCAGGCGCAGCAGAAAGGGCGAGAGATGCAACAATATCCGCGCAGGCAGGATAAAAGGGCTCATAACAGCCTTCACATGAACGTGGAGCCACAAAAGCCTGGCATGTTGAGGCGGTTGCTGAGGACACTGACGGGCATCGTGGGCATCTGGCTCCTGAGTGCATGTGGGGTGGGACAAGAAGCCCCCAACGTCACCGAGAAGATCTATATCGAGGATGCAGAGATGGAGCGCAGCGAAGGCAAGTATTACCACGAGTTTACATTGGTGAATGGCAACTCCCTGCCCTTGACCACCGTGACCGTGCGTTTTACCTACCGCAACATCGACGGCGAAGTCAAAGGCACCTACGAGACCAAGCTCTCTCAGCGGCTGGAAGCCCACGACGCCACCCGCAAGATCAACGTGGACGGCGGCCCCCTCTTCATTGGGGGCGACAAGGTCAAATACGAAGTGTTGGCCGCTCGAACCACCCTCAACCGACGAAAAGGTTACTGAAACGCCATGCGCATCAACAAATACCTCACCGTTCATGGGGTCTGCTCTCGACGGCAGGCCGATGAGCTGATCACCCGAGGACTGGTGGCCATCGATGGTCAACAAGCCGTGCTCGGCACCATCGTCCCGGATGGAGCCCTCGTCACCGTCAGAGGAGAGCCGGTTCAAGCCAAACCTGCACCCCTCTATATCAAGCTCAACAAACCCCTGGGCATCGAGTGTACCACCGACCGCTCCGTGCCCGACAATATCATCGACTTCATCGATCACCCACAGCGAATCTTCCCGATTGGACGGCTGGATAAGTTTTCGACCGGCTTGATTCTGTTGACCAACGATGGAGACATCGTCAACCGTATCTTACGCTCCCAGTTTGGCAACGAAAAGGAGTACGTGGTCAAGCTCGACCGCCCCTTTGAGCAGAGCTTCTTGACCGCCCTCAGCCGAGGGGTGGAGATCGAGGGTGTGCCGACCTTACCCTGCGTGGCACGGCGAATGGGAGCCGCCACTTTCCAGATCATTCTCAAGCAGGGCCGGAATCGACAGATCCGCAAGATGGTAGAAGCCCTCGGCTTTCGAGTGGTTGAGCTCAAGCGGGTGCGCATCATGCACATCACCCTCGGCGAGCTCCCCCTGGGCGGGTGGCGCGAGCTCTCGTCCAAAGAGCTGGAGCTGCTGCTGAAGCAGGTTCAGGCCCAACAAGCCCTCGCCCAGCCGACACACCCCTCTGACGAAGGGCTCGACGATGGAGAAGCTTAAGGACACCGCCTCTCAGAGCACCTCCTTTGAAGGCATCCAGCTCAGCCGCCCCCTTGAAGTCACCTGGGGAGACTGCGACGCCGCTGGTGTGGTCTTTTATCCACGCTTTTACGCCTTCTTTGATACCAGCACCCACGCATTGCTGAGCGCCGTGGGGCTCGATCATCACACCCTCCGCGAGCAGTACGGCTTGTTGGGCGTTCCGTTACGCCGAGCCTCCGCGCAGTTTAGCAGTGCCGCCACCTTCGGAGACCTCCTGCGTGCCGAGAGCCGGGTGATCCACCTCGGCCAGCGCAGCTTTACCGTGCAACATCGACTCTTTAACGGAGATCGACTGGTGGTAGAAGGGGAAGAAGTGCGGGTGTGGGCCGTCTCCGATGGACCCGGACGGATGAAATCGGTGGATCCCGGAGAGCGCCTGCGGTCCAAGCTCCGCCTGCACACCGCCGAAGGGTGTGAAGATGTGTGATTGTTGATGTCGTGTCAGTTGGTTTGCGACTGTTTTATTCTGTTGCTATTCTGTCAAAGGGGGCAAATTGGGAGCCTCCTTTTCCCATTTTCTGTGATGGGTAGTAGTGTGTGGTGTCTTTATGTTTGTGATTGTTCTTTTAAGTTAATGGGCAGCCAGGGCACGTCTTAAGACGAATGCGCGACAATTGCTGTTGATCCGGTGAGACTGCATGAACCTTCAGCGTGGCACCGTGTTCTAGGTTATACTGCGACACCGGCTCATACCGGAGCCAACCTGGACACCCGACTTCTCTGGGGTTCAGGTCTTGCCTCCATTCTCATCAAGGAGATCCCATGCGGCGCTTAAACCCCGCACTTGCCCTCGGCCTGGGCTTGTTGGTCTTGCCTGCGCAGGCGCAAGAGCTCAAGATCGACAAACATGTGCTGAGCAATGGACTCACCGTCTACACCCACGAAGATCATTCGGCACCGCTGATGAGCTTCTATATCCTGTATGACGTGGGCAGCACCAACGAACATTTGGGCATCACCGGCATCTCACATCTGTTTGAACACATGATGTTTAATGGCTCCTCCAAGTATGCCCCCAAGGAGTTCGACTTTAAGCTCGAGGCCGCCGGGGGCAACTCCAACGGCTACACGGTGCGAGACTTCACCGCGTATATGGAGACCTTCCCCCCCGAAGCCATCGACTTGGTGCTCGACCTCGAGAGTGATCGCATGGCCAGCATGCGCATCGATCCGCCCAATCTGGAGCAGGAGCGAGGCATCGTCAAAGAAGAGCGACGCCTGCGCACCGACAACGATAACCTGGGCAAACTTGATGAGATGCTCTACCTGCAAGCGTTTGTGGCCCACCCCTACCGCTATCCAGTGGTGGGATTTATGAACGATCTCAACAACATCAAGCTGGAAGACACCCGCCGCTATTTTGATACCTATTATACGCCCAACAATGCAGTGGTGGCGGTGGTAGGCGATTTTAAGACCGCTGAGCTGATGCCTAAGCTCAAAGCAGCCTTCGAGAAGGTCAAAAAAGGGCCCGAAGTTCCCCCCGTGTATGCCTTCGAGCCCGAACAAATGGGCGAACGACGGGCGACCCTGGTTCAAGAAGCTGAGCTCCCCATGATCATGGTCGGCTGGCGCGTGCCCGGTGTCGAGAACCGCAACGATATGGTGGCCATCGATGTGGCCCTCACCCTGCTGGGCACCGGGGAGAGCTCCCGGCTGTATCAAGGGCTGATCGTGGACAAAGCCGTCTCCGTTCAAGCTCAAGCCTGGTACGATACCCTCTCGGGGCCTTCTCTGGCCATTGCCATCCTGCAAGTGGCCCCCGGTGTCTCCGCCGCTGCCGCCGAAGCCGCCCTCCACGCCGAGGTCGAGCGGCTGGCGCAGCAGCCCATCCCCGAAGCGGAGCTGCAAAAAGCCCGCAATCAGCTTCGGGCCAGCACCTTACGGCAGCTTAAGACCGTCGATGGCCGAGGCAATGCCATCGCCACCCACGCCCTGATATATGGCGATCCTCAGCAGGTCTTTAAGCTGATGGAGGCCCGCGACAAAGTCACCGCCGCCGACGTGCAGCGGGTGTTGCGTCAGTATTTTGTGCAAGACAAACGCACTGTGATCACCCTGCTGCCCGCCGAAAGTGCTCCGGCAGCCGCTTCTCCCGCAGGAGGTCAGCCATGAAACACCTCAAGACAACCCTCCTGCTGCGCCGAGTGGGTGCGACCCTTGCCGCTGCGCTGCTCACCGCGCCGCTGATCGGTGCCCTAACATTTGGACCCCTGGCACCCGCTCAGGCCGAGGCCGCCTTGAGCCTCCCCCTCAAAGACGTGACGGTGGGAGACGGCATCAAGGCGCAGCTCGTCGAGCGACATACCCTCCCCCTGGTGACCTTGACGGTGGCCTTTAAGGGAGGTGCTGCCGGAGATCCCAAAGGGAAAGAAGGTCTCACCAACTTGATGGTCGATGCCCTTCGTGCGGGCGCGGGCACCCGCAACGGCAAAGCCCTGGCCGAAGCCCTCGACGGACTCGGCGCGGAGCTCGACCTGCGTGTCACCCGCGACGCAGTGGAGATCTCCCTGGAAGTGCTCTCGCGAGATGTGCCGCAGGCGCTGGCCCTGCTCTCTGATCTGGTGATACGCCCCACCTTCGCGGAGGATGAGCTGGCCCGCATCCGCCGTCAACTGCAAGCCGAGATCCAGGATCGTCTCGATAATCCCGCTGCGGCGGTGGAAGTGGCCTTCTACGAGCAGCTCTATCGTAATCATCCCTACGGACACGCCCGCACGGGCACGTTGGAGTCCGTCGAGAAGCTCTCGCGGGCCGATGTGGTGGCCTTACACAAAGCCCTATTCCGGCCCGAAAATGCCTGGCTGGGTGTGGTGGGGGATTTTGATCCAAAGCAGCTCAAAAAGCAGCTCGATCAAGCCTTTAAGGGCTGGAGTAAAGCCGTGGCAGGCACCCCAGCATTGAAGGTCTCGGTGCCCAGTGCTCCCGCACCGATCAAAGGGCGTCGGATCATCTTGGTCCATCGCTCCGGTTTGACCCAGAGCCAAATCCGCATCGGCAACCTCGCCTTTGCCAGCGGCGCACCGGGAGAGGTCGAGCGCACCGTCGTGAATACCGCTCTCGGCGGAGGTTTTACCAGCCGCTTGGTGGAAGAAATCCGGGTCAACCGCAGCTTGTCGTATGGGGCCAACAGCAATTTTGTCACCTTTGAGCACACCGGCCCCTTTGTCATCTCCACCTTCACCAAAAATGAGACCCTCGGAGAGACCATCCAGGTGGCCCTCGACACCCTCAAGGGGCTCAAGGACAAGGGCATGCAGGCGCCGGAGTTTGAAAAAGCACGGGCATCGGCGGCAGGACGCTTTGCGCAGAACATCCAGACCCCCGAGGCGCTGCTGCAAGAGCTGGCCAAACTCGCGCGCTACAAGCTCCCGCTGAGCTCTCTGGTGCAGCGTTCGGAGCAGCTCAAGGCGGTCAGCCTCGAGGTGGCCAATCGAACGGCCTCGGCCTTACCATTTGATGACCTGTTGTTGGTGGTATATTCCGATAAGGATGTGGTCTTGCCGCAGCTTCAGAAGCTCGGGGAGGTCTGCGTGGTGGAAAAGCTCGAATATGACGGAAGTTGTAAGCTCGACAACTGAGTGTCGCGCTTATCGATTTTTGTACCGCTGATACAGGGAGGGGGCCAGCCGCTGAAGCTGGCGCTGCGCCTCCGCCCCTTGCCACTTGAGCGCGGGTGTCTTACGTCCTTTTCCTTGCATCGCCAAAAAGCTGAGCACCGCTCCCGGAATACCCCCCACGCCCCGAGGTGTTCCCACTCCATCCCAGATGGGCGCACCGGGCAGCAGCTCCCAGCCAAAAAGACCGGACCACAGACCCACCACTGCCCACCACAGCCGAGGATCTCCCGGTAACTTCTCTTCAACCACCGGCTCATGAAGCTGCTCCAGCAACGGCAGCGGCTGATGCGCCAGCAGGCTCAGCGGATCGGCCAAACAGCCGGGGGGAAGCTCGAGCGCATGCTGCTCCCACACTCGAGGGGCTTCCAGCGGCGCTTGAAGCAGCAGTGCCAGCCAGTGTTGTGCGGCAGAGGTGTGGGTTTGTTGCTCCGTGTAGATCCAAGCCAGCAGCCGACGGCTCTCCACGTCGAGGGGATCGGCTTGGAGGCGGGCTTCTAAGGTGGTGGCGGCGGGTGCCAATTGCATGCCACGCGCCAGATACCAACCGGCGGGGTGCTCATCCCAGGTGCTGGAGGCAGGACGGCGTGCCAAGATCTGGCCCAAACGTGCAAAGATCCGACGGGCAAACTTCTCCAGCAGCTCCGGATATGGCGGGGCAGGCCAGTCTGCTTGAGCCTGCTGCCAAGCCTCGAGCAGGCGGAGCGGCTGACGATGGCTGAGCGGAAAAACAGTCCCCACTTGGTTGATCAGCCGCTGAAGTGTCTCTTGAAGCTGCGCTTGAGCGCCGTTGAGGGGCTGAAGTCCCGCCAAGAGCTGGAGCAGCTCCCACGCTTCTTCCAGCAGGAGGCTGTCCAGTCGGCGGTCCAGCTCTGTCTGCACGATATCAGGCGAAGGAAGAAGGAGCTGCTGCATCAGGGGCTCGCATTTCGCGCGCGTTTGTTTTTCCAGCGTTTCCAGACTCCACCGTCACCATGTGGTTGCCCTTCGACGGGTACACTGGCGAGCTCTGGACGGGGAAGGGCTGCATCAAACTTCGGCAGGCGCTCGAGGCTGCTGTACTGCTGCTGAGGGCCATCGTTGGCGCTCTCCCAGATCTCTTCGTCTTGGTTGATGAAGAAGACGCGGCGTCCGCTGTGTCCGGGCTGGAGCGGCCAAGCGTAGGCCACCCAATACTTTTCTGCACCATCGGCGCTGACCACGCCCGCCTTTTCTGCACCGTCGAGTGGCTCCGCAGCGCCTCCTCCTGCCGAGGCGCTCAGATAGAGGACATGGCAATATCCCCCTGAAATCAACACGTTCTGCGGGGCGAGGGGGGCAAATTTGGCGGTATCGCGGTAGAGCAGGGGAGTCCCGAGCAGCTGGCCGTTGCTCAGCGGGGCCATGCCTGCAAGCTGTTTAAAGAAGGCATACTCGCCGACCCCGTCTCCATCGCGATCCAAAAAGGCGTATTTTTTGGCGGTATCTTGGGCCCACAGCAGGGTGCGCAGGCGTGAGACCGCTGCACTTTCGGCGGCTCTGAGGCCACCACCCATGATGCCTTCCATCCCTTGGGCCAGCACAAAAAAGCCCAACAAAATAACGACGCCAATGCCTCCGGTGACCCAGACCCATCCCGGCCATGCACGCTTGCTCACAATAAACCTCCCTCAAAAGAAAGTGCAGGGGTTATACATGGGGTGAGATGCAGTTGCAAGCGCAAGGCTTCAGGCGGGGAGGGATTCGCGAGGGCTCCACCTCCTCGATGCGGCACGGCAGCGCAGCCGCACAGCAGAGCACAGCAGAGGCTCAGCAGAACGGACACACACCCGGATCTTTGATCGATGCCATGCTGATCGCTTCAGGCGACATACGGGTCATCACCAGCTCGGGTGCCTCGTTGATGATGGAGACAAACGCCACAGAGACCTCCACATCGTGCTGCGTGCGCTGACAGTCGATCAAGATATCACGGGCTGCAAACATGCCTCGGGCTTGCCGATAGGAGCGGGTGGAGGTGAGGGCATCAAACGTATCCGCCACCGCCAGAATACGGGAGCCCAACGGAATATCCGCCCCCGACAGCCGATCTGGATACCCGTTGCCATCCATCCGCTCATGATGATGACGCACGAGTGGCGCAAGCGCCGGAAGTCGGGAGTCCACCAGAAACTTAGCACCTAACACCGAGTGTTGCTTCATCTCTTCATATTCATGAGGGTTAAGCCGGTCGGGTTTCCGTAAGATCGAGTCGTTGATGCCGATCTTGCCGATGTCATGCAACAAACATCCCAAGTAGAGCTGATCACAGTCCGCTTGAGACCAGCCCAGCCGCTGCGCAATCAGCTTACCAAACTCAGCGGTTCGGTGAGAATGACCCGCTGTGTAGGTATCGCGCATCTCGAGCATGCGCACGGTGGCCATCACGATGGCGACGTTGGCTTCTTGTAGGAGCTGATTGGCTTCTTTCAGGCGCGAGAGGGTCTGTTCGCGCTCCCAGCGGATGGTCCAGCCATAGGTGAGATGATTGGCCGTCTGGAGCAGCTCTTGGTGGGTGAAGGGTTTGTTGAGGTAAATCCACTCATCCTGATGATGAAAGAGACTGGCGATCTTCATGATCGGGTGATCGTTATAGGCGGTGACGACCGCCACCAGCATCCGCGGATCGAGCGCCTTGATGCGCTGGATGGTCTCATAACCGTCGATTCCGCCTGGCATCTTCATGTCAAAAAAACCGACGGAGATGTGCTGATGACGGGCCCGCAGAGCCTGAACCTTCTCGATGGCCTCTTCATCAGAGCGGGCCAACACCACCTGATACCGCTGCCGATCCGGATGTTCCTGAAGAAGCTGCGCGCCCGCTCGGCGACGGCGCGACGAGAGGGGATAGGGTGTGGTCGTGCTCTCCGAATATGAGCCTCCCCCCAGGGTTTCGGCATACATGTCGAGGATTCCCTGCTCATCGTCCACACAGAGGACATATGGAAGCTGCTCTCGGTTGATCATGTTGACCTCACCTTTCGTCAGGAAGAATAGCTCAGCGCTTTGGTCCGTTGGTTATGGTCCCCTGATAAGTTCGGCGAATCAACAGCGCCCTTCAGGAGAAATAATGCGTGAGGAGCGGTAAACCGTGCATCAAACCAGCAGAATGAGCTTGGAAGGTGTTGGAAACCGGCTTGACCGGATGAGAGGCTTGCTGATGCCACCATAACTCGAGCAGGGGCAGGGTCTGCTCCTGCACCACCCTCAGCAGCTCCTGGTCTTCTGGCTCGAACTTACGGACGCCCGGAGCGTGTCCGGCCAGGATGATCCCCAGGGTTCGCACGCCTGACTTCAAGGGCAACACCATGAGCTGCGTAATCCCATGCTGTTGAAGCTCTTGGGCCACACTGGGCTCCTAAGTGCGCACGTCCAGCATAAGCTGCTGGCGCTCCTGAATGGCGCGGCAGGCCACCTTTTCACAGAAAGCCGCCGGAAGGGGTGACGTCAACCCCTCAAAGTGGAGGGTGCTTTTGGTGCGTCCCACCAGTGCCAGTCCTTGAAAGGTCGTGCCGAGAAGCGATTGCAGCGCGCTCAAGTAGAGCTGACAGAGCTGCTGGG
>JBJTQF010000155.1:0-26305 GCA_046075485.1 Myxococcota bacterium
ACACGCCTACAGAGCGCCAAAGGTCACTTGGAGTATAAGCAACACTTTCGTTCATGACAAGGACTTTTACAAAAAAATTCTCTCAGACACTCAGTCTTAGGTCTCGGACATGTTGATGCCCGTCTTCTGAAGCAGCAGCTCAATCACTTCTCTCAGGTTCAGTGACAACCGCTTCGACAGCACTTCATAAAAAGCCAGTCCACGAGAAGGATCTTCACGCTTAAGCCGGTCGAACTGGTCCGCCGTCAACACCAACAGATGACAAGGCTCGACGGCCACCACCGTTGCGGAGCGTGGCTCCTGATCGATCAGGGCAAACTCACCAAAGTGCGAGCCCGCCTCCAAAAACCGAATCAGTTTGTTGTCTCGACGCAAGGCAACTCGACCTTCCACAATCACATACATCTCAGTTCCGGTGGATCCTTGCCGAAAAATCACTTCGCCAGTCTTCACTTGCCGCTCCTCAAACCGTCCCATCAGCTCCAAGATGTCCAGATACTCCAAGTTACCAAAAAGTTCCAGTCGGGACAAGGCATCCATCTCGAGCCGTGCCTTTTCCGCTACGCTGCCTTTGACTTCGCGCTGAGCGGCACTCACCTTGACCACCACGCAGCTCACGTTGTCGGGGGCGCCCCGCTCTTTGGCCAGGGCCACACATCGCTCCGGGATCCGCTCCAGCTCCGGCGAGCGCAAGAGCTGGGCCACTTCATCACGGGAGAGTAAGGCGTGCAGGCCATCGGTGCAGAGCAGATAGATGTCGTCAGGCATCGGGACAAACGAGAGGGTGTCAACCTCGACCCGGGGTTGAGGTCCAATCGCCCGGGTCAAAGCACGGGCATTGGGCACACGGGCTGCATTACGTGGATCCAGCCCATTTTTGATCAAGATCTGGAGATGGTTGTGATCTTCGGTGATCAGATAAATTTGGTTATCTCGTAGCAGATAGATGCGAGAATCCCCCACATGGGCCATCACACCTCGGTTGCCCACCACCAGCATCATGGTCAAGGTGGTGGCAATGGTCTGTCCTGAACCACTGCGCATGGCTTTGGCTTGCTCATATACTTTGGCGCTGGCAGACTGAAAGGCCGCGTCCGCCATACTCGGCAACAGCTCGGTGGCTTTGGAGCGGTCGTCGGAGACACGCTGAAGCACTTCACGATGGGATGCCAAATGCTCCGCCAAGGTCTCGAGGGCCACCCGACTGGCCACCTCTCCCGCTGGATATCCACCCATGCCATCGGCGACCGCAAACAGTCCCAACGCCGGTTTCAGCAGCACGCCATCTTCATTGACATTGCGAACGTTGCCCACATCGGTGAGACCCCATGCGCTCACGGTGATATCCATCATGTACACACTCCTTTGCTCGGTCAGCGCGCCAGCCATACGCTTTGGGCGTACATTCTATCCATTCAGCCCCGCCATGAACCGTAGCGAATGGACGCTCTCCTGTCAACAGCACAATCTTAAGTCTGGTGTGATTGACGTGTGGCGTCTGTCCAAACCCCCTTGACAAGGTTGCCTCACCGGTTCATGCTGGCAGCCACCACGCTCCAGACGCTGCTTATGCGTCGAGCGAAGAGGTCGCGCACTGCTGCCGCGCTCCAGTTCGATGAGGCTCACCCGCTCCGTGGGCCTCTCCAAGCGACAAAGGAAAGGTGAGAAAGCATGGCCAATATTCTCTGCATCGGGGCTGGATATGTCGGTGGTCCCACGATGGCAATGATTGCACTCAAGTGCCCTCAGCATCGGGTGGTGGTGGTCGATATTAACGCCGAACGCATCGCTGCTTGGCAGTCCGCTCAGCTCCCCATCTATGAGCCGGGTCTCGACGAAGTGGTCAAGGCCACGTTGAACCACAACCTCTTCTTTTCGACAGAGATCCATCGCAACATTCATGAGGCAGACATCATCTTTGTCTCGGTGAATACCCCCACCAAGACCTTCGGACATGGGGCCGGTCGTGCCGCCGATCTGCAACATTGGGAGCGTACCGCACGTCAGATCTTAGAAAACTCTGATCGCCCAAAGGTCGTGGTCGAAAAGAGCACCCTCCCCGTCAGAACCGCTCAGGCGATGGAGCGCATCCTCAACTCCAATGACAAGGGTCTGTTCTTTGATGTGGTCTCCAATCCAGAGTTTTTGGCAGAAGGCACGGCCATTCAAGACCTCGAGTCTCCCGACCGCGTGCTGATTGGAGCGCGAGAGACACCGTCCGGTCAGGCCGCTATGCAGGCCATCGTAGACATCTTTGCCTGCTGGGTGCCCCGTGAGCGTATCATCACCACCAACCTCTGGTCTTCAGAGCTCTCCAAGCTGGTGGCCAACGCATTTTTGGCGCAACGTATCTCTTCCATCAATGCCATCAGCGCCCTCTGTGAAAAAACGGAAGCGGATGTCACGGAAGTGGCCTATGCCATCGGCCTCGACAAACGAATTGGTCCACACTTCCTCAAAGCATCGGTGGGTTTTGGTGGATCCTGCTTCAAGAAGGACATCCTGAACCTGGTCTATCTCTGTGAATCGTATGGCTTACAAGAGGTGGCAGACTATTGGCTTCAAGTGGTTCAGATGAATGAGTACCAGCAGACTCGATTCGTTCAGCAGATGATCCAGACGCTGTTTAATACGGTGGCCGGAAAACGTATCGCCATCTTTGGAGCGGCCTTTAAAGCGCACACCTCCGATACCCGTGAGTCTCCCGCACTGGCGGTATGCCGTGGGCTGGTGGCCGAGCATGCAAAGGTCGTGGTCTGTGATCCCAAAGCCCTCGACAACGCCCGCTTGGAGCTCGGCACGCTGGCTCAGCAGGTGGAGTTTGAACCGGATCCATATCGCGCTGCGGAGGGTGCTCATGCCATTGCCATCTTGACCGAGTGGCCTCAGTGGACCACCTTAGATTACGCGCGCATCCATGAGCACATGCTCAAGCCCGCCTTTCTATTCGATGGCCGAAACGTGATCGACGCAGACGCTCTGTTTACGCTGGGCTTTAATGTCTATCCTTTGGGAAAATCACCACGCACCCGCCTCAAGCCCTGAACACCACTCGCCGAGATGCCCTCGCAGCTTATTTGTGATCCATCACCGTCACCCCATCCCATCCCTCTGAAGGACGTTCTTGGGTGGTCTTTTCGCAGCGTTGCAGATAGATTCGGGCGGCCACATCATCAGGACAGAGGCGGAGACAGGCTGCAAAGGCTTCTTTTGCCGAGCAAAAGTCTCCTTGCTGATACAGTCGCTGTCCCGTCTGCCACAGATCGAGGGTGGCCAGCTTTCCATCTCGTAAGTGGCTGGGATCTCCATCAAAGACTTCGTACACTTCCACAGGCTCACTGCGTCCCTTCACAATCACCCGATCTACCATGCGCATGGCGAAGAGCTGCGGCTGCTTCAATCGCTCGCGGGTGCGGTCTGTGAGCAAGATGCTTGCGCCATACATCTTGGTGAGACCCTCAATTCGAGAGGCGAGGTTGACCGCATCGCTGATCACCGTACCATCCATCCGGTCGGGTTCGCCCACCGTGCCCAACATCAGATTGCCGGTATTCAGTCCGATCCCAATATGAATGGGATCATATCCTGCTCTTACCCGTCCCGCATTGTATTCAGTCAGGCTCAGCAACATGGCAATCGCGGCCTGCACCGCATCGTCCGCACCACCGCTGAAGAGCGCCATGATGGCATCTCCGATATACTTGTCGATAAAACCTCGATGATTTCGGATCACGGGCTCCATACGTTCCAAGTAAGAGTTCACAAAGCGGAAGTTCTCTTCAGGGGTCATACGTTCCGACAAGCTGGTAAATGAGCGAATGTCCGAGAAGAGAATGTTCATCTCTTTAAGCACATGGTCACCCAACTTGACATCCAGAATGCTCTCAAGCGAGAGATGCTCCAAAAACTCCCGAGGTACAAAGCGGCTGTAAGCGGCGGTCAGTTTGGAGAGCTGCAAGTGCATACGTGTGCGTGCCAGCAGCTCATGTTTGGAGACAGGTTTGGTCAAATAGTCATTGGCACCTGCATTAAAACCTTCTACCAGATCGGCGATCTGATTCCGCGCTGTCAGCAGAATCACCGGCAATTCTCCCGGAGAGAAACGAGCTCGCATACGACGACAGACTTCAAATCCACTCATCCCTGGCATCATCACATCTAAGATCACCAGATCAAAAGAACCCACGGCTTCAAGACGCGCCAGTGCTTCTTGTCCAGAGGTTGCAAGGATGATGTCATAGCGTCTTCCTGAGAGATGGTTGACCAGTACCTGAAGGTTTACAGGCTCATCGTCCACCAGCAGGAGGCGAAAGGTACGAACACCTCTCTCGGGCTCAAGCTGCACAATCTCGGGCACCCGCTCGTCACGCATGCGCATCACCTGCACGGTCGAGGACGCACCCGAGGAGACATGCTCATCTTGAATGGCAGCGGATACCGCCACATTTGAGCCCTTTGCAAGAGGCAAAGTGAAGGTAAATTTTGAGCCTTTTCAGATGGTTGACTCACAGTAGATGGTGCCACCGTGAAGCTCGACAAGCTGGCGGGTGATGGCCAGTCCCAGACCGGTGCCCCCATACTTTCGGCTGATCGAGCCATCCACCTGCTCAAAGGATTGAAAGACACTGTCGAGTTTGTCTTCTGGAATACCGATGCCCGTATCCGCAACGGTGATCTCTAAGTGCTCTCCATGTTGTATGGCATAGACATGAATCTGGCCCTGTTCGGTAAACTTGAGGGCGTTGCCAATCAGATTATTGAAGATCTGCTGGAGTCGATTTTCATCCGCCTCCACCAGCGGGAGCTCGGGGGTCAGCTCGTTGTACATGACCAACTTTTTGCCCGCCGTCAGTGGCTTCAGCAAGGTCATCACCAGCTCCACCACCGGCTGAAGGGACATCGCCTTTCGTGACAGGCTCAGATCTCGATGACGCAGACGTGAAAAGTCCAAGATATCGTTGATCAGATGGGAGAGCCGCCGCCCACTGGTGACGATCATGTCCAGATTGGCAAGGGTCTCACGATTGAGCTCACCCGTGGCACCATCCACCATCGATTCGGCCAGACCGATGATGCCATTCAGAGGGGTGCGAAGCTCATGGCTGGTGTTGGCCAAAAACTCATCTTTCAAACGATCCACCCGTCGAAGCTGCTCATTGATGGCACGCTCTTTTTCCAAACGCTGCGCTTGAGCACGGGCATACACATAGAGTGCCAACAGAGGGGTCAATGCATAGAGGGTATAGGCCCACCAGGTTTTCCACGGGGGAGGAATCACCACCACTTGAAGCGAGGCGCCCTCTTCATTCCAGATCCCATGATTGTTGCTGGCCTGCACTTGAAACTGATACGTTCCCCCCGGCAGAGAGGTATAGCTGGCAATTCTCTGACTGCCCACCTCATGCCAGTCATTTTCAAACCCTTGCAGACGATAACGATACCGATTTTGACGGGGATCGGTGAGATCCAATGCCACATACTCGATGGAGAAGTAGTTTTCTTTGTAGCCGATCTCAGCATTCAGAGTGCCTGCTTCATCTCGTTGAAGGGGAGAGATGACATCAAACTTTCGTAAGGTCTTGATGCTGATCTTGGGCGCGACCGGGTTGTCTTGGAGCCGCTCTGGACGGAAATAGGTCACGCCCTGAACCCCTCCAAAATAGAGCGTACCCGTGGGCCCTACGGTGGCCGCTGCTTGATTAAACTCGTTGGACTGGAGACCATCACACGCTTGATAACTCCGCAAGGCCAGGGTCTGAGGATCCAGCCGTACCAACCCCAGATTGCTGCTCCACCAGAGCTTTTTGCTCCGATCTTCCAAGACTGCATAGAGGGTGTTATTGGGAAGACCATCGGCAGAGGTCAACATGCGATAGTTTTGCTCCTTCAGATCCACCCGATAGAGTCCATGCCCCTGAGTGCCCAGCCAGAGGATGTGCTCTCCTTGCAGAAATGCAGCCATCAGATGCGCAGCAGGGACTTCTTTCTTCAGGCGTTTGGACTTCAACACCTCATCCAGTGTATGTGTTTGAGGGTCATACCACATCAAGACATCGTTGAGGGTCAGTAAAAGTCGGCCTTTTGGATCCTGAGTTAAGACGTTTACAATGTGCTGATCAAGGTTCATCGAGCCCAGCGACGCATGTACCAGCCTGAGAATCGACTCCTGCGCTCGTTTGTGATAGAGTCCCGTTTGAGTTCCGAGCCAGAGATCCCCCTGCTTGTCTACCATCAGCGAGAGGATGCTGCCAATCCCATGCAGACCGATGGGATAAAAGCCGAGGGGAATATTCGGGATGAGCTTGATCTTTTGGGCTGCAATGTCTGGACTCTGAGCATCTACGACGCGCGCATCGCGGAGCTCCAGGGACCAGGGAGGCCGACTGAAACGTTCCGTCCGTCGATCAAAGAGGCTGACAAAACCATCCTGTGAGACCATCACCAGCTCATGCTCATTGAGTGGCACCATATGACTGAGCGCCCGTCGCCAAGTGGGTGCTTCTTGGGTCGAGGGTGGAGCACGATGAACCTTCATCTTCCCTTCAAGCGTGAGCTCATTTAAAGTACCATCTCCCGTGGCGATCCAGAGATGCTGATCGGGGGTCTCCATCAGTCCTCAGACCATGGGATCACTCAACGAAGGCTCTCTTTTGGTGTCATGAAGCAGGTTGAAGAAGACATCTCGATTGCGACTGATCTTCCACAGTGCTCCCATGCCCCCCATCCATAGATTGCCCGCATCATCAGAGGTGAGTGCCATGACCATCATGCCATCCTGTGGCAAGACCTCTCCGCGCGTATCCTGGTACTCAATCAGGGCCTGCGCTTGAGGATCGTACCGATGAATGGAGAAGCTGAGGGTGCCTACCCACAACATTCCTTGTTTATCGGTGTGTATACTGGTGATATAACGTCCGGGCTCACTGACAGGGGATAAAAAGGGAATGCTTTTCACCGTGTGCTGGACGGTGTCCACAGAAAAGAGACCTTCGGTGGTCCCCAGCCAGAGGGTGGAGCCGGGGCCTGTTTCAATACAGCTTATGAAGGAGCAACGTTTGACAGTGCCATGCTGAAATGGCACCGTGACGGGAAGGAATCTCAGGGTGTCTGCGGGACGATAGAACAATCCCTTCTCACTTGCCAGCCAGAGCGTACCATCTTTTTGCGGATAGATGTCAAAGAGAGTGCCGCCTCCCCATCCCTCGGGTAGCTCCTTGTCCGTGGGGATTGGAAGGAACTCTTGAGTGCTGGGGCGATAGCGCATGAGTGGAACGCTCTGGGTGGCAAACCATAGGTCGAGGTGGTTGTCCTCTGCCAGCACCACCTTGACCAGCTCCCGAATCAGCGTCACGGATTCTGACGGCTTTGAGAGCTGTTGCGGGACCTTTTCGCCGGGCGGCAGGTAATAGAGCGCGCTGCTGTTGGAGACGATGTAGAGCCCTCCCCGCTTGTAGGGATGGAGCAGAACCACTGGCTCAGCCTCCTTTTTTCCGGGCAACAGGGGGAGCTGATATCGCTCAAAGGCGCGCCGAAGGGGATCCCACCGATCAAAGCCGGTCTTCGTGTTGAACCAGACCTCCCCTGCATGGTCGATCACCACACTGTGGATGAAGTCATGGCTGATCGACGAGGTGTCACGCGGATCATGCCGAAAGACTTCAAATTGTGTGCCATCATATCGATTGAGTCCATCTTGGGTGCCGATCCAGAGATACCCTTCGCGATCAAAGGCGAGGGTGTTGACCTCACTTTGTGAGAGTCCCTCTTCAATGGATAAACGTTGGAACACCGCAGAGCCTTGATCGGCCCGGGTAGCCGTAACAGATGCGGACGCCCTGCCCTCTGACCCCTGTTTTTCCGGCGTCTTACTCTCCGACGCCTGCAATGTGCCAACACAGCTTCCCCACACGCAGCAGGCCACCACCCACCATGCAAGCAGCTTCTGAGTCGCCCCCATACATCCTCCGGACCTTTTTCTAGCTGTATGTCAAGTGCTTCGCTTTCTTATTGTCGGATGCGAATGCCGTATACATAATCCTTGAGCGCGTCAAAAGTTCATTTCTCTCAATCATTTTGTAAGGAGCGGCATCATGTCGAAACGCACCCTCATCTGCCTACTTTCTCTGTTGCCCATGTTGGGAGGATCAGGTTTCAGTCAGGCGGCTCCACGGGAGGCGAGTGGAAGCCACAAGACCGGCGAAGGGGTCGCCGCAACACGCACAAGCAGCGCGCACACCCCCAGACGTGCGGGAGAGGCCACCCGCTCTTCAGCGTCCGCAACGCGCTTGCCACCCACCACCACAGGCACGACAAAACGCGCACAAAACACCCGCGTGACCGGAGACGGCGGAGGAATCTCCCATCGAGGCATCGGCTGGTATCGGGGGGACTTGCACTTTCACTCCAACTACTCCGATGACGCCCTGGAGCAAGGGGGAGACTGGGTGGGGCCCGCCCTCCGCATCGCCGAGTATTACGAGGATCCGGTCTTTCAGGCCACCTTCACGGAGTATGTGGACAATCACCTCGACTTTGTGGCCCTCACCGACCACCGCACGGTGGAAGGCACCTACGATCTGGACTTCCGCTCTGAGAAGCTCATCCTGATTCCAGGGGAAGAGTTTGGCTCCACGGGGCATGCAGGAGCCCTCAACATCTCGTCTGTCGTGCTCCATGATCCGGTGGAGGGGCGCACTCCCAATGAACAAATTCAATGGGCCATCGACAATACCAAAGCACAGGGAGGTCTATTCTCCATCAATCATCCGGCAGGGGATGATGATCTATGGTTTTGGGATGTGAGTGGGTACGAGTCTGCTGAAGTTTGGAATATGTGGGTGTCGCTGGCAGGCCAGCCGACCTCTGAAGCGGTCCTGGATGGACATGTGGCAAACTATGGGGTTGAGAATCGATTCATTCGCCGCGCCATGCGAGAAGAAGGGAAAGGCATTCACGGACAGTATCGTGCATTCTATGAGGCGCATCTGGTGGCAGGTGTGCCCTTAGCGGCAGTGGGAGGCGGAGATCGGCATATGCTGGTGCTGCCCGGCCATCCGACCACCTATGTGCAGGCAGCAGAGCCCTCGTCTGATGGGCTGATCGAGGGAATTCGAGCACGGAAAACCTTTGTCTCTCGCTCACCCGCAGGTCCACAGGTGCTGTTGGGTGCAAAGCTCAATGGGGTGAGTTATGAAGTGGGGGCGCGGATTCCAGCGGGTGCGACGGTGACGGTGACAGCGCGGGTGGCGCGTGCCAATCGAGGGCTGTTGCGCATCATTTCTGGACCGATCATTCGAGGGGTGACCCGCGATCAGCTCCTGGACATGTATCCGCTGGGTGACGTGATCTTTGAAGTTCCCATCGCAGGAAATGACTTCTCATGGCAGGGTAACTTCGTCCCCAGTGGTGAGAGTTGGTTCTATGCAGAGGTGCTCGAGAGTGCAGATTATTCCGATCTTCCGCCGGATGTGGTGAAGGATCTGGACAGCCTGACCGCTGCGATGCAATCCTACGGGATGCGTTATCCTTTGTTGGCCTATTCGCTGCTGCCCTTTATGGATCCGAAGACCCTGGCGTGGCCGCTCTTGTGTAAGTCTTCGGACTGGGACGTCAATCGGACGGCCTGTGTGGACGTGGATGACGCCTTTATGGGCACCATTCACATCAGCGAGCCGGTGGATCGGATTCTCAATCTGTATCGGGAAGACAATCAGCTCACCGAGTATGCGCTGGGAGCGGTCTCCAGTGCCATCACGGTGGAGCTCTAAAAGAGGTCACGGATCCAGCGGCTCCACCCGTGCTTGGAGCCATGCGCGGAGCTCTGGGAGCTTCCATGACCCTGCACTGACCTCTCGCATCGCCGCTGAAGCCTCCGCGATGCCAGCCTTCAGCTCCTTCCCATTCAATCGAAGAGTTGTGGCCATTGCAATCCAGGCCAACATCCAATTTCCTTCCACAAATGGACCCTTGGAAAGCTCCACTCCATAGGTGGCCACCACCATCAAAAGATCCCCATTGAGTGCTGCACCTGCGCACGCTCGAGCGCGCTCGAGGGCCAGATCCACCAGCAGCGGCTCACGCCAGCCGGGACTGCCTCCGAAGAGGGTCAGCAGGCGCATGTGATACTGTGTGAGAAAAGACCGATTGAGCAGCTCAATGCCTTCAGTCTTGGGGGGTGGGTTTAATCGATTGGGTGGCATAGATCAACTCCATTCAGCAGCGAGCCATTCAGCAGCGAGCCCTGTAACTTCTGTGGTGTCGAGCACAGGAAGGCGGAGCAGCACCACTTCAGCCCCACGATTCAGCCCCTCTATTCGGCCCCTCTATTCGGCGGACACTTCAGCACGTTCGGCGTGGGCGAGCGCCAGCAGCAGCTCACGATGGCTTGTGGCATACTCCTCGGCATGAATCTCCATCCATTCGGTGTTGACTTCCAGTGCTTCTACGATCAGACGGCCACTCTGAGCGCGCACTGTGACGTCACCGTTGGATTCAAGGTGAGCCTTTCGGACCAGCTCGATGGGGAGTCGAATCAGCACATCCATCGTCTCATCCTCGGCCCGTTGCAGACGAATCACAGTTGGATTCATGGTACAGCTCCTGCAAATCAGATCAACCCAGTCGCTCACAAGCGATGAATCAGCAGCTTGCATTCTAGTTTAACAGAGGATGATGTCAAGGGCTACCGGATATCCAAGCACCCCTTCATGGCAAGTCCCCTGCCAGCCGATGGGGTTTCGGTTGCGTCTCGCCAAAAGCATGTTATATTCCGACCCTTATGAGACACCTAAGCCTGATCGATACCCACTGTCATCTCGACGATCCTCGTTATGGATCGACGGAAGGGCTGCGTGAGCGCCTCATGCGTGCGCGTGACGCGGGCATCCGAGGGGTGGTGGTGCCGGGCGTAGCACCGTCCGAGTGGACAGGGCTGGAAAAGCTGGCGGCGATGCAGGGGTGGCCACTCACCTTGTGGCCGTGTTATGGGCTTCATCCGCAAGTGATTCCAGAGCTGACGGAGGTGGAGACCCGCGCGGGCCTCGAGCGACTGGCGGCGGGATTGGCGGCCCACGGGGTGGCCCTCGGGGAGTGTGGGCTGGATGGTCCGTCCAGCGCCTTTCCGGGGGGGCAAATGGCACGCCAGCTTCGCCTGCTGGATGAGCAGCTTGAGCTGGCGCAGCACTTGGGATTGCCGGTGATCTTACATTGTCTTCAGGCCCATGACCCGCTGTTGCGTCTGCTGAAGCAGCGTCGAGGACACGAACCGGGTTTCCTGCTGCACAGTTTTTCCGGCAGTGCCGAGCTGGTGCGGGAGTATCTTAAGCTGGGGGCGTTTTTCAGCTTCGCCGGAAGTGTGACCTATCCTTCGGCGCGAAAGCCTCTCCTGGCCCTTCAAGCGGTGCCGCTCGAGCGCCTGATGTTGGAGACCGACGGGCCGGATCAAGTACCGACCCCACACAAACGGCCTGGGGCTCTCAACGAGCCTGCATTTTTGCCCTGCATTGTGGAGCAGGTGGCCCACACGCTTCATCTTCCGGTGGAGCACGTCGCGGAGCAGACCACCCTCAATGCCCTTCGTTTTTTTCGCGTGAACCTCTCAGAGCCCTCGCGCTCGAGAGCTGATGCTGGATAAGGAGCATGTCATGGAATTACAAACGGATCCATCCACGCTGGACTGTGGCGGCAAGCCCGATCCTCAGGGGGTCTGTGCCATCAAGGGCTGTACCGAAGAAAAAATGGCGGAGTGTGCCCATCACGGCCACGATCATGCACACGCCTGTGCGCCGGAGCATGAAGGCATTCCCGACGATGGGGAGCCGCATGCCTCACCCTCACGCTGGCACATTCCGGCCAGACCCAACAAGGAGACATTTCCACCACCGCCGGCTCGGCTCCATCGACGCTGGGATCGGACGGCCCGCCTGCTGGGAGACAACGCCATGAAGCGGCTGGCCCAAGCGCATGTGGTGGTCTTTGGGCTGGGGGGCGTGGGAAGTTTTGCGGTCGAAGGGCTGGTGCGCTCGGGGGTCGGTCGCCTGACCCTGGTGGATTTTGACGATGTGTGTGTCACCAACTTTAACCGTCAGCTCCATGCGGTGCGGGGCTCGGTCGGCAAGGCCAAAGCAGACCTGATGGCGGAGCGGGCGCTCTCCATCAACCCGGACGTGTGGGTGGAGCCGATCCAAGCTTTTTATGAGGCCAGCACGGCGGAGCAGCTTCTGGAGCCTCGACCGGATTTTGTGGTGGACTGTATCGACAATGTGACGGCCAAGCTCCATCTGTTGGCCACTTGTATGAAGCGTGGCATCCCGGTGGTATCATCGATGGGTGCGGCTGCCAAGCTCGATCCCACCCGTATCCGCACAGGCGATCTGAGTGAGACCCGCAAGGATCGACTTGCCAAAGCCATTCGGAAATATCTGGGGCGGCATTACGACATCGACTGCACCCGTCCGACGGGGGTGACAGCGGTCTATTCGGATGAGCCGATCTTGGATCCGCTCGAGCTGGACTATGACGCTTCGGTGGGGGGTTTTATGTGCGTCTGCCCTCACAAAGAAAACTCGCCCCATGCCTGCGAAAAACGAAATGTGATCCACGGGACGGCGGTTTTTGTGACGTCGATGTTTGGCATGACCTGCGCCAGTGTGGTGGTTCGGAAGCTGGCGGAACAAGCGCCCCCTCCTCTCCCTGTCTGATCAACGCACGCTGAACAAAAGCTGCCCGTTTTTTCCGCCTCCTCGGAGCGGGCCTCTTCCCTTGCTCGGAGTTTTCATGTCGCTGACCCTTGTTCGTACCTGGTCCTTGCCTTTTTCGCATGCGCAGCTTTGGGAAGCCTTGAGCCAGCCTGGCCAGCTCCGGCGCTGGTGGCTGCCGCTTGAGCGCTTTGAGCCTCACGTTGGAGGTGCTTGCCAGCTCGAAGCCGGTGCTGCTCTCGGTGTCTTGTCAGCTCAGGTCATGCGCTTTTCTCCGGGCGAAGACTGGCAGCTCGACGCCACCGATGGAAGCTGGCGCTGGCGATTTGAGCTGCTGCCGACTTCGGCGCGTCTCGCTCCTGAGTTTCCAGAAACCACCGTCCGCTGTACCCTACAGCTTCAAGTGCCGGGGGCTGAGGTCTGGGCCGAGAGCTGGCAAACACTGGTGCTGATCCAGCTCCATCGCCAGCTTGAAGAGAAGCTGCATGTGCCCACGCCCATGGACTTCACGCGCACGCACGAGCCGTTGATCTGGCTGGGCACCACGATTTCCAGTCCTGCCCGTCCGATTTGGCAAGCATTGACCGACAGTGCCATTTTTAACACCTTCAGCGGCATCGAGCTCAAGCTGCGCCTGGAGGAAGGGGCCCGCATGTTGCTGCGCTGGCCTCCCCGCAGCGGTCCCGAGGTGGAGCCGGGTACGGTGTTGAGCTTCAAAAAGGATCGGGTGCTGGTCTTTCGTATGCCGTCGTCAATGCTGGGGGCTTCTAAAGTGACCTGGAGCCTGATGCCGTCCGGGGGTGAGGTTGAGCTGGAGCTGCTCCACGAAGAATATCCGGCTGAGATGGAAACCTTGGGCTGGCGGCTGCGTTGGATGGCGTTTGTGCTTCGGGTGCAAGCGTTTGTGGAGTCAAAGCTGATATTGCCACCCGCAGAACGTTTGGCGGGCTGAGCGGGTGACACCGGAGCCCGTGACACCGGAGCCCGTGACACCGGAGCGGATGCGCCGCAGTCAAGAGCAGAGGCGCTGGGAGGGCGCAGGGCGGAGCAGGCAAAAACAGGTCCAGCCCTGCGGATCATGCACCTTTTTAAGCTCAGGTGGTCCCTGGAATGGGGCGTGCAACGGCCATGCCTCCTCGCCCCTCTTCTTCGTCGAGTCCATCTCCCACCGGTCCATCCCAGTCTTCTTCCAAAAATTCCAGCTCTGAGCCGATGGCCCAGCCAAACTCTTCCTCAATGTCGTCGGCGGAACCAGGACGGGCTTCAGCTCCAGGTTTGGGGTTGCTGCGGACCACAAAGTGAGGATTGGTCTTATTCTCAAAGGTCTCAGCGGGAGTGCTGCCCGTTGGAACCGGCGGAGGAGGAATCAGGGCATCAAGCAACACCTGGGCATGACCCGCAGCAGCCGGGACCGTGGGCGGAGCGGATGTGGCGGGCTCCACTGTGGCCGGAATATTATTGGCTGGAGCGGCCATCACCGGCATTGCCGGAGAATTGCGCTGCTCGGAGACCGGAGACGCTGCCGATGCTGCCACGGCTGCCACGGCTGCGGAGGTGCTGTCCGCTTCACCCACAACAGCAGCGCCCAAAGTTGGCGTCGAAGCACCTTCCAACCGTGTGGGAGGCACTACAGGTGTGGACACATCCGTCAGGGCGATTGAAGCACTGGTAGACATGGTTGAGATCTCCTCAAGCACTCTCCAGAAAGAGGCTGGATGGTTGGTCGTTCATAACACGGTTGTATTAAGAGTACCATCTTGCGACGGCTATGTCAATTTTCCGGTCGAGGACCAGTGCGCATCCACGCCCGATTTTATTCAGGTGCCGTCCGGCCAAAGGATTGTCACGTCATCGCACTTTACAGATGTGCATAAGCATGCATCTTTGAGGTGAAATGATTCATCTGATTCAGAGGCGAGCGTTGAAGCCGTCTCATGGTAGCGTCCCAACGGAGATCCTATGTTGTCCCCTCTGCATCGGCTGCGCCCCTCCGGGGCTCAAGCACGATTTTATGTTGGAAGCACACTGTCTGCGTTTTTCAGCTTAACACCCGCCGCATTGCAGGCGGAGTCCGCTTTAGCGGACAGCGCATCGCCTCCCTCCGAACAGGAATCAGCGGCTCCAGCGGCTCAGGCGGCTCCGGCGGTGGTGGAACCTCGCGCACGCCCTGCACGTCGCCCGAACGATCCCCCTCCTCTCACCGAAGCCATCGAAGTCACCGCCACACAAGCTGAACGCCCCGTCGATGAGAGTCCGGTGCCGGTATTGGTGCTCAAACGCACCGATCTGGAGCGCGCCGCCAGCTTGGACCTCGCGCAGACCCTCAACTACTCCCCCGGTGTCTCGGTCTCCATCTCAGAAAACTCTGCTCGTGGCGGAGGTAATGGCGCTGAAATCCAGGGGTTGAGTGGCAAGCAGGTGCTGGTCTTGTTGAACGGTCGCCCTTTTGTCGGCGACTCCGACGGCATCGTCGATCTGAGCGCCTTTCCGGCCAGCGCGCTGGAGCGCATCGAAGTGGTGACCGGTCCCATGTCGGTGCTCTACGGCGGCGGAGCCATCGGCGGGGTCATCAACCTCTTCACTCGAGAAGCACCTGCCGGCTCCGGTGGCCCCAACATGGCCACCAGCTTCAAATACTCCAACTTTAACACCTTTGAGACCTCCCAAGCCCTCTCTTATGGGGCCCGCAGCATGAGCGCGCTCTTGGTGGGAAGTTACAGCTCCAGCGACGGGTTTGACCTCAACCCGGATCTTAAGGACACCGATGGAGAAGCCTATCGCCGAGGTTATGTATTTGCCAGCTTCACCTGGCAAGTGAATCCTCAGCTCAACGTGCGCTTCGACAGCCTCTTCAGTGACAGCGACCGAGCACGGGTCTACCTCGATATTCCGTCTTATGAGCTCTCGGGGGACTACTACTTCTATGACTGGACCTGGGCCGAACGGCGCATGTTCTCCACCCTCTCGGCGGAGTGGACCGGGGATAAGCTGGCCATCGCAGGCTGGATTTCCTCCAGCTTATACCATCGGGATTATCTCTCGCAGGTGCAGGGAGGTTTTAAGGCCACCAATCGTTTGACCGACTTGGCCGACCTGAATGCACGGCTCCAAGCACGCTGGACACCCTCCCCACTCTTCTTTTTGATGGCGGGTATGGAGAGCCGCTGGCAATCCCTCGAGAGTGTGGCCATCTACACCGACGCCGATGACAAAGACACGGAGCAGCAGGAAGTAGCCCCCACCTCGTTGCTCACCGCAGAAGCGTTTTTGCTGGCAGACCTGCTGCTGTGGCAAGATCGGCTGGAGATCTTTGGTGGCTTGAGGGCCAACTTCACCCAGAATTATGGCTTTTATCCCCCGGCGGTGCTCAATATCAAGCTGCGACCGGTCAAGCCCCTGATCTTGCGGGCCAATGTGGGCTTGGGATATCGGCCTCCCACCCTCAAGGAGCTGAACTACGCCTTCGATCACCTGGCATACAACTATATTATTCGGGGCAATCCCGACCTCGTGCCGGAGTATTCGCTGACCAACCACCTCAGCGCGGAGCTGGATGGGCAAGAACATGGCATGCTGCGGGCCGGTTATTTTTTCAACGACGCGATCAACTTGATCGACTTTGTCTATGCCGGAACCGATCCCGACACGGGACTGGATGTCTTCCAGACCGCCAACATCAACCAAGCCGTCACCCAGGGCATGGAGGTGATCGGCTCCACCCGCCTGCGTGATCTGCGCTTTACTGCGGCGTATCAGCTCCTGGATGCGCGAGATAAAGCCACCGGCCTGCCATTGCTGCGCCGCTCGCGCCATACCGCCAAGCTCAACGCCACCTATGCCTTTGGAGACTCCGGCATCGAGCTGGGCTCATCGTTACGCTTTCAAGGCAAACAATATGTCAGTGATGGCTCGGATGGAGCCACTCAAGGCGGCTTAGGAGACGGCTCCACCTGCCTTGAGCCCTTCCAGGAGCAGCTCTTGGCCACCAATGGCTGGGACAATGCCCTGATCGATCAGGCCGTCTCGACCTGCTTTGTCGAGTCCGTGCCTTTTACGGTGGTGGACCTGCGCGCTCAAGCACGCTTCCAGATCCCGGGACGGCCCCTCACCTTGAGCTTCTTTGCAGGGATCAACAACCTATTGGATGTGGTGCGTGAGCCCACCCTACTGACCACCGACACCACCAGCGCCAGTCAAGGGCTGGATATCCGCCCCATGCCGGGACGCACCTTCTTCTTTGGCGTGCGCGGCGATCTCTAAGCCCTCGGCGGGCGAAGGATGAAACATCAACCTCGACGGAGCGTCTTAAAAAACCTCCGGGTTGTTCGTGATAAAGGAGCCTTTATGCAGATCAGATCTTGGACCCCCCTTCTGATGTGGACCATCTCTTCGTTGAGTCTCAGCGGCTGCCAGGGCCTCGAGTGGGGCTCCGAAGACAGCCCCACCCCCGAGCTCTCCCCGACCCCCAGCGGCGAGCCCACCCCCACCCCCGAGCCGGGTGAGACCGATGCCGTCTCACTCAGCCTCCAAGCGGGTACACCGACCTATTTCCACTTCGGCAGCCGAAGCACCGTCAGCCCCAGCAACCCCGACAACAGCACCGAGTGGGATCTACGTCTGGAAGGCAACTTTTTACACCTCAACGGCGGAGAGTCCGGCGCTGGTGCCGCTTGGGGACTCGGCCCGGTCGGATTTGGCACCGCAGACTACGAAGCCCTCACAGATCACGATGATGTGGTCGGACCCGTTCAGTACTATGATGAGTTTGAGTCGGTGCTCACCGATTGGTATGACTATATCGTGTCAGGGGCCACGCACGGGGTCTACTCGCGCTATCATGTGTATGCCATCCAGGTGGATGCGGAACATACCTATAAGCTCCAGCTCCTCGACTATTATGACGATGTGAACGGCTCTCTCGAGTCTGGCATGATCACCTTCCGCTGGGCCGAGCTCGATCAAGATACGCCCATTGAAGTCCTGCTCGATGCACGCGCAGGAGGGGCTTATGCGGAGGAAGACGATCCCGCCAATAAATACACCTACTTTGCCTTCGGCAAGGGGGTGATCGACCTCACGGACGAAGAAGCCAGCACCAGCTTAGAGTGGGACATTGCCTTTAAACGGTATTATGTGAAGCTCAACGGTGGGGTCAGCGGCCCCAAAGGGGTCCAGGGCTTCGATTTCCAAGCAGACCGGGAAGAGACCACCTCCGAGATCAAAGGCTTCACCCCCGAGAGTGAGCTGCCCGAGTTTCAATCAGCCGCTTCTTCCACCATCGATGGCGCTTGGACCTCAGATCGCATTGGCTCGATTGTGCAGGGAAGTTATGAGCTGAATGCCTCCAGCGTGCCCTCCCCCAGCGATGAGGTCTATGTGCTCACCAATGCTGCCGACTCCAAATATTATAAGTTTTTGGTCACGGAGCTGAAGGTGGGCGAGGATGGGCAGGTCTCCGATCTCACATTCCGACTGGCCGAGATTCGTTAAAACCTCGATGAGGTCGTGAGCATCGGAAGGCGGGTCTCAGCGGGCCAGCTCAACCCCAGCGTGCGCCCTGGTCCCTTCACCGTCGCTTCAAAGACCGCGCGTAAGCCCACCAAGCTGCCATCAAAGGCAGGCAATCCCAGGATCTCCCCCACCCACCTCAGCAGCGGTGCCGGTGTCGGCCACACCCGACGAAGCTGGAGCAGTGACAGGTCGTCATGAGACTTGGACACCTTACGAGTGGGATCTTCGTACAAGAGCGGATGGTGCAGAAACGTGGCGGAGCCAAATGCCTCCATGCCCTCCACCCCCACCCAGGCCAGCCGTCGCGCCAACATCCGCTGAAAGGTGGTGGAGCCAAGCAGATCCTCTCCCCGCACCATCAGGTTGACCCCAAAATGGACGTCGTCCACCACCGACGCAAGCTGATAGGCCGGGAGACCCTCTCGTCGCCTCAAGATGGTATAGGGCATGAGCTCTTGCACCCACTGTTCGTCCTCCGCTCCTGACGGATCCCGCATCAGCCCGTCGGGAGGCTCCAGCCTGAGCCGCCACGCCACATCCACCTGCTCCAGCGGTCGCTTCAACCCCGCACACGTCCCCGGATATCGCCCATCTGGAGCTCGCGCCTGGAGCTGCTTTCGAGAACACCCACAGGCGAAGAGCTGCTCCGCCTGGGCCAGCCCTCGGAGCGCCTGCTCGTAGAGCCCCAGCCGATGCCGCTGAGACCAGCTTTGCTGGAAGTCTGCGGGCCCCGAAGGGCCTTCGTCATACTCCAGCCCCAGCCAGTCGAGGGAGGCAAACAGATCGTCGATGTACTCCGCTCGGGTTCGCGTGGCATCCAGATCGTCGATGCGCAGCAGCAGCCTTCCCTTCTGTGCTCTCACCAACAACCAGGTCAATACAAACGAAAAGGCATTGCCCGGATGTAAGAAGCCACTCGGCGTCGGTGCCAAGCGCGCACGCACCGGGGAGTTTCCCCCTCCAAGTATGACCGGAAGCTGGGCAGGCTCGAAGGGGGACAGGCTTTTTTGAGCTGGATTCATGATGGGCAGGCTCAGGCTGGAAGGATGAAGGCAGGCTCAGCGTTGATCACGTCGCCGCTTAAGCCCCCACAAGGTGGCCAGCAACAAAGCACCGAGGGCCACCGGCTGAGTCGGCTGGCTGGAGCCATTTCCAGCATCACAGGTACAGCCGCCCCCTCCGCCGGGGAAGGTGTTGGGATCGTCCGTCGGAGCCTCCGTCGGGGCATCGGTCGGCACATCCGTCGGGGCATCCGTCGGCGCATCCGTCGGATCTACAGTCGGCGTAGCGGTTGGCTCCTCCACCGGGGTCGGCGTGGGGGTGTCTGCTGGAGTCGGTGTAGAGGCGGGTGTCGGCACGGGAGTTGCTTCCTGCACTTCGCCGTCACAGTTGTAGTCGATGCCATCGTCGCCTGTCTCTGCTGCACCCGGATACATCAGCGGGTTGGTGTCGTCACAGTCGCCTGAAGTGGGCACATACTCCGCTGGCTGGCTGCATGACAGCTCGCTCACAGACTCGGCTCCAAAACCATCCCCGTCTCCGTCGTAATACCAGCGCGGCGCATCAAGGGCACCTTCATCCACATTCTCATCGCAGTCGTTGTCCTCGAGATCGCAGACCTCGGGGGCATCGGGATTGTTGAGGGGGGCAGAGTCGTCGCAGTCCGCGCCATTGTCGGAGTATCCAGCAGGCTGGACACAGGCCACCACGCTGTTGTCGGCCACACCAAATCCGTCTGCATCTTCGTCGAAGTAGTAGGAGGTGCCGTCGGTGGGGTTGTTGTCGGAGCTCTCGTCGCAGTTGTTGTCGATGCCGTCGCAGACTTCAGCGGCAGCGGGATTGACGGCGCTCGAGCTGTCGTTACAGTCGGTGGCATCGCTGACATAGCCTTCGGTCGGCGCGCAGACCACCAAGACGGAGGCGGCATCACCATAACTGTCGAGGTCGAGGTCCGCATAGACGGTGCTGCCGTCCACGGCGTTGTCATCGATGGTGCCATTGCAGTCGTTGTCGAAGTCGTCGCAGGTCTCTTCAAAGGAGGGTGCCACGTCTGGGTTGCTGTCGTCGCAGTCTCCCGAGAGGGTGACGGTGCCTTCAGGCTGGATACAGGTGGTCACGGCAGTGGTGCTGTCACCGACCCCATCTTCATCGGCATCGACGTAGTAGGTCTGAGCGTCTGTCGCGTCTTCGTCGATGCGCTCGTTGCAGTTGTTGTCGAGTCCGTCGCAGACCTCCGCATTGCTGGGATACACATTGGCTTTGGTATCGTCGCAGTCGGTGCTGTTGCTGACATATCCGGTGGGCAGCTTACAGACTCCGAGCGCGGCACTCGCGTTGCCATAACCGTCTCCGTCACCATCTTGATAGACGGTGGGCACGTCGGCGCTGTCTTCCACCACCGCACCAAAGGGCAGGTTGGTGATGCCGCTGAAGGCGATGTTGTCCACTTCCCAGCCATAATCCGACGCCGCTTGATCGGTGCCGATGCGGAAGCGCAGCTTGATGGTCTTGCCAGCCATCGCGGTCTTCAGGTTGAGGTAGACCGTCTCCGTGGCAGACGGATATCCAGGGCTGGAGCCTGAGTAGGCTTGGCGCTTCATCAGGGGGTTCTCGGAGGTATCGGTGATCACGCCGTCGTAACCTGGATTGGCATACACGGCGATGTCTTCCCAAGTGGTGCCATTGTCTTTGGAGATCTCCAGCACGCCACCGTCCCAGAAGGTGACCACACCATCACCGTCATCGTCAGACGCCTCAAACTTGTAGAGGTGCTCAAAGGTGATGATGAGGGGGCTGGTCTTGCTCACGTTGAGCGAGGGAGAGACCAACCGCACGTCACCCACTTTTCCATTGTCGAGACCATACCAGACATGTTTGTAGGTCTCTTTTTCCAGCCGCGTCCAGGCGGAGCGTCCCAGCACAATCTCTTCGTTCCAGACCCCATATTGGCTCTCGACGGTGTCCGTCTCGGAGGCGTTGGGGATGTCGTCCAGGTTGGAGCGTAAGGAGACCGTATCCGAGAGGGCCTTCACACACGCGGAGTCGTTGGTGATGTCGGTCTTCAGCTCGAGGGTCTGGAAGCCCTCAGCCGTACCGGTGAGGGCCACCGCGACTTTGACTTCGCCAGAAGTATAGGGGGCGAGAGCGGGCATGGTCACGGTTTCCCCTTCGGGGAAGCTCAGACCGGGGGTGGTGCTGGAGAAGACCAGCTTGGTTGGGGGCAGCTCCGCCGGACCACTGTTGACCAGCGAGTAGGTGAGATATCCCTGCTCGCCCGCGTCCAGGACACCATCACTGTCGCAGGAGCCCAAGGCGTCGTTGAGGGTCCACTCGCCGAGCTGAATCGTGGGGGCGAGGGTATAAGACTCGGTGACACCCTTGAGATCGGTGGAGGTACTGGCGGGTGAGATGGCACAGGTGCCTGCACCACGCACGGCAAACTGTTCGGCAAAACGCACCGCGTCAGACGGATTGATGACCGACATCGCCGTGAGTAGGGCGTCTCGCTGCTCGGTGAAGGTGGGATTGGCAGGCGCCAGCAGCATGCCTCCGACGATATAGTCGGACATGGCGCGCTGGACTTCGTCGAAGGTCCGGGTGGGTGTGGGCGGAAGGCTGTCTTTCAACAGCTCGGCATACCCTTCCCAGACCATGTTGGCCCAGACTTCGCCTGCGTTGTGGACTTCGGAGTTGCTGGTGGAGCCGCCACTCCCCATCGGAGCGGTGGTGGGCAGGGCCACACCATCCTGAATGTGGGTGAAGGTCAGCGGGTTTTTGCTGAAGTCGGTGGAGTACGGATAACGTCGAATGCCGAAATAGGCGGAATCGCGGTATTGAATTCCCGCATACACCGCCACGGCATAGGTGGCATCGAGTGGATCCCCTTCTTCCAGCAGCAGGTGCAGGGCCACAAAGTCGGCCCAGCCTTCGCTCTGCGAGTTGCACTGCCGGCTGTTGCAGGTGACCAGCAGGCGCTTGTGTAGGTAGTGTCCCCACTCGTGCGCGATGATCGAGCTGTCGAGGGTGCCATCGTGATCCACACCGGTGATACGCTTAAGGGCCGCCGTCTGTGCGGTGGTGGATGCCAGCGCGGTCTTGAGGGTTGTGCCATCATTTTGGGTGATGCTGAGGACCGGGATGGTGACGTTGTTGGGGGTGTTGGCATCGTCGGCCATCTGAATGACCACCGTACCACCCTGATTGTTCATGATAATGACCCCAACAGCACCCGCATTCTGAGCGTAGAGGGTCTTCAGCTCAAAGGTGCAAGTGCCACGGTCGATGGCGACCACTTTCCCGGTATAGGTGCCTACTGGAACGACTTGGCAACCATCGGTGGTGGTGCCTGAGCCGTCGTTCATCAACACCAAAGGCGTGGCGGCGAGGTCAAAGTTGGTGGGACCAAAAGCCCCGGTTCCCAAGCTGGAGGGCTTGAGCCCCAGCGGAAACACCGTCAAGCTGGTCTCGCGATAGCCGCTCCACACATACATCTGCATGCGCGGGGAGATACCATCGCTGGGCACCGACATATTGGCATTATTGGTGCCACTGTAGTCTTGCCCTTGCAGCTCGAGGGGATCCTCGTCGAGCCCACCGCGATCAAAGTTGTCTTCTTGCGCGTTATAAGCGGTCTCGTTGAAGCCGGAGTCATACCAATAGTCATGCAGCCAGTTGCCCACATAAAAGAGGTGGTTGGCGGCGGCCAGACGCTGGCTGGTGTTGGCGCTGGGGGTGAGGGTCACATCATAAGTGAAGTCGAACTCGCCCTCAGCGTCTTGCGCACCGTACAGATCGCCGGTGCTGTAATAATCCGGGGAGGCAAGATCGACGTAGGCCACGCCAGCGTTTCCGATGGTTTGGGTGGCACCTTCTGGCAGCCAGGGATCGGCCTTGCTGTTGAAGCCGTCGGCGGCCACCAGTGCGGGGGCCTCGAAGCCGGGATACCAACCGTCGGGATAGCCGGTGGGATGTGGCAGGTAATCAGCCACGGGCCCTGTGGTGGGGCGTCCGTTGGTCTCAGGTTTTGCATAGACGCGGTAGTTGTAGCTGGCCTCGTGGGTCAGATTCTCCCGCAGCAACACCTCACCACTGCGGGCGTCGATCACATAGGCGTAGGCGCTCTGAGCGCCTTCCACCAAGTCTTGGGTCATCAGCTCGATGAAGTAGGCGGCTTTGAGCCCCTCTGCGGTGCTGAAGAGCACGGGTCGAGTGCGCAGGGGCCCGGTCAAGCGGTAACCTTCTTCGGGCAGCGAGGACGTGCGAGCCTGAACAAAAAAACGATCCAGCCCGCGCCGCTTGCCTTGCTCCACCAAGTCTTGTGGCACCAGCAGCGTTCCGTGCAGATCCAAAAATGCGGTGGAGACCGCTTGCAGATCGGTGATGCGGAAGGCTCCAGAGCGCTCCAGCATGCCGGGGCGGGCTTCGAGGTTGAGATATCCCGACATGGCCACCAGCCGCCGCTCTTTGTCCATCAGCAGCGAGAGGCGCTCACGAAAGACTTCGATGCCGTCCACACGCTGAGAGAAAGACACCAGGGTTGCCCCACCCCCAAGCTGGTGCTCGGCTTCCAGCTCTACCGTCTCCAGGGCGCGGGACGAGAGGCCCCAGGCAGCGGCGTTCTGCTGGAGGTAAAAGCGGGCCACCGCTTCCAACGTCATGCGGGAAGCCTGAGTCGGCACTTCCTGAGCGGGCGTGGCGCGCGCAAACGTCGGCTGTCCACGGAGCTCATCACGTCCAGAGATGGCAAGTCGTTGAGTACGGACGGGTTTGAGAGATGCGGCGCTCTGATAGAGCCCGGAGCGGGAAGCGTCCATATTTGGCAGCTCACGCGCGTTTGACGTGGACGGAATTCCGGCTAAGGCCAGAAGTGTCCAGACTGCTTTCTTCTTAATCATGCACCCTCCATTCAATGGGGCCTCGGGGATTTGGAGTCAGAATGCGGCAAAACGTAGAGCATGTGTACAATACTTTAGGAGCAGAGATCTACCGGTCGGAAGCCGAGTACTTGGCAAATCATCTTACCACGTTATTCTAGCGTGCTTCTCTGTAAAGATGTGGATCCTCCTGCTTGCGATTGTGTTGAACTCCAGCTAATCTTGCAATCCTGTAGTGTGCGCAGCGAAGAGCGGCTCTCCTCGGCGGCCCTGCTCGGTCTTTGGATCGACGGGCAGCGGGAGCTGAGGAAAACGCGCGGAGAAATGAAAGGATGCCGTCAGTGCGACAGGGTGATGGTGTGCGGGGTTTAGAGGACTTCCGAGAGTACCTCGGGGTCATGGCGGTGCGCGATGAGGACGGGGTCTCGCCTCCTCCTCGCTCCGAAGGTTATAAACGAGAGTCCACCGAGTACGGCGAGCTCATCCGAGTTGAGGTCTATGCACATCGGGCTGCAAACCTCTTTGCGACCCTCTCCAGCCTGTTCCGAGGCAAGGTGCTCTTTTTATTGGAGGCACCCCTTGAGGATACCCAGGAGCGGGTGACGTGGCAGAGCCAGCCGATGGAGGTCAGCGCGGCGCTGGCCATGTTAGAGCCTTATATGTTTCGGCTCTTTCACGACGGGAACTTGGCTTTTGGTTTTGGTGCGCCTCAAGAGATGGAGATCTTCATCACCGAGCATAAGATCTTCCGCATCTACTCCAATGATCCAGATCGGGTGGAGCACGCGCTCCATCATGTTGGGCTCAAGGACATGCCCGGCAAGGTGTTTGCCGATGAGATCGATCTCTACACCTTATTGGACCTCAACGTGGTGCCGAAGTTATATGGGGAGGTGCTTCGAGATCCCTCTCACCTCTCCATCTTGGCCGATCCCTCGTATCATTATCAAGAAGTGGCACGCGAGCTGACGGTGCTCTTTGAGATGAAGCTGATGGATGAGCCCGATGACGATGGCCAGGAGTCCATGGAAGTCTACGATGAAGAGCTGGAGTTCGAGAACGACTTGGGCTTCGATGATGACGACGACGACGATGACGACGACGACGATGACGACGACGACGATGACGATGACGACGACGATGACGACGACGACCGCATATAAATGCCTGCCCTTGGGAAGGGCCTAAGCCGCTCTATTCATCCACCACACCCGTCATCCAGATCTGCTCTGACTGAAGCCCCAGGGAAGCAATCGCTTGTTCCCAGCGCTCTCCGGCGGGCACCTCAAAGGCAAGACGCGCATCAAAATCCAGGACAATCCAAGAGCCCCGCTGAATCTCAGCGTCGAGTTGTTCTGCATCCCAGCCTGCATATCCCAAGCAGAGACAAAACGGACGCTCGATCCATCCCGCCACAATGCCCTCCAAGGCAAATCGAGACGAGGAGATGCAGACACGCGGCATGACCTCCAGCACGGTCTCATCTCGGGGAGGTTTCGGCTCCACCAGCGGTTCTCGATAGAGCAAGAAGCCTGCATTGGGCTGAACGGGCCCTCCCCAGCACACGGCATCCCCAAAAGGCTCTGGATGAGGAATGTCCAGTTGTTCCAGCACCGTCTCAAGGGTGAGCGGCGTGGGACGATTGATGACAAATCCCAGTGCGCCCTCAGGTCCATATTCTGCCATCAAGATCACAGCTCGCTCAAAGAGCGGATCATGAAGCTGTGGCGAGGCCACCAACAAAGAACCTTTCACAAGCTCGTCTCCTGCATGCTACAGATCGCCCAAAACCCAGCAGTGCCACCGCCGACTCCACATGAGGCACGCTGAATGTTTAAGTAGTAAAACCGACGCAAGCTGTCAACCCCCTTCCGAGGCATCACGCTCAGCGCCCTGCCCTCCTCCTCCGTGACCACATCGGCAGAAGCAAGGCTTGACGCCATAGGAATAGAGAGGCAAGATGCCCTCCATTCACTTCTTGTCACCCCACAGAAAGGACCGTCGATGAGTGACAAACTTCGCACACTGCTGCAAGAGCACCACACGTTTCCCGGAGAATATACCTTTCGCGTAATCGGACACCACGAGAGCAGCAGCGGCCTTCAAAACACGCTTGAGAACCTGTTGCTCGCGCGAGGGGTGGAGGTGTTTCGCATCCAGCAGCGTCCCAGCAGTGCAGGCAAGTATATGGCCTATCATATTCATGCGGTGGTGGCAGATGTCGAG
>JBJTQF010000156.1:0-5927 GCA_046075485.1 Myxococcota bacterium
GCCTGCGCCCAGCACCTATGCCTGGCAGAACGTGATCTACTCAACCCACCTCTTTGAGTGGGGAAGCAAGCCCTACGCGGCCTGGAAGACGGTGATCAAAGCGACCGAGGTCGCCTTCAAAAAAGCGCAGGGTTGAGCCTGAATGCTCGAGGGCCAGCGCGCTCTTTTGAGGCCAGCCACTCTCGGGAGGGGCGACCACCTCAAGGCTGACAGCCGTCACCGCCGCGTCAGTGTCGTCGGCGAGCTTGACCACAAAACGCGGACCACTTCCAGATTGAACCACCCGCAGTAAGCCACGAATAGGGCCCCCCGGCGTTTTACCGTCGAGGGAGTTAAACTTCGTCGTGAACTCGACCTCCGCTTGTGAGGCCGCCATGTCGATATTGAGCTGCACCGGAGCCGCCACACTTGAGCCGTCTGCGGAGCGAAAATAGACGGTGGTGCCAAATACAAATGAGGTCTGGAGCGATTATGGAGGAAATAAATGATAAAGAAACCCATTTACGAACCCAATGGCACCCGTCTCGAAAAACACAACGGACTCCAGAACGGTGGCTGAGCATGCGGGTCCATGCAGCCTCCTCTCCTGCAGAAGCGTGATGTTGAGGAGCTGGGAGCCCTTCTGCCCTCCCCCCAACAGCCATCAGCCCACATCGTCTCACCCGGCGCCAGCACGTATCTGCCCCGTCCCACCCGCTCGCCGAGCTCCGATTTTTGTGCCTACCCCTCCGCACCATCTGCTATCTTGACTGCATTTTAACCATCATGAGGGAGAATGAGCTTGGACGACGTGACCTACAGCCGCATTGTCAGCTTCATCTGGGGCATCGCAGACGACTGCCTGCGCGATCTCTACGTCCGAGGCAAGTACCGGGACGTGATCCTGCCCATGACCGTCATTCGCCGCTTGGATGCGGTGCTCGAGGGCTCCAAGAAGGAGGTGCTCGAGATGAAGACCATGCTGGATGGAGCCCGGGTGGCCAATCAAGAGCAGGCGCTCCGCCAAGCCGCTGGACAAGCGTTCTACAACACCTCCCAGTTCACCCTAAAGGATCTCCGCAACCGGGCGAGCCAACAGACCCTGAAGGCTGACTTTGAGGCGTATCTGGATGGTTTTTCCCCCAACGTGCAGGAGATTTTGGAAAATTTCGAGTTTCGTAACCAGATCCCCCGCCTCTCCAAAGCGGATGCGCTGGGCACCCTCATCGAGAAGCTGCTGGACCCCACCATTAATCTCAGCCCCCATCCCGTCCTGCATGGAGACGGCTCGGTCAAACATCCGGGGCTCGACAACCATGCTATGGGCACCATCTTCGAGGAGCTGGTCCGTAAGTTCAACGAAGAGAACAATGAGGAAGCCGGAGAACACTGGACACCACGAGACGCCGTGAAGCTCATGGCACGGCTCATCTTTTTGCCCATCGCCGACCAGCTCGAGTCGGGCACTTACCTCCTGTACGATGGAGCCTGCGGGACCGGTGGCATGCTCACCGTGGCCGATGATACCCTCAAAGAGCTGGCGACCCAGCGCGGCAAACGGGTGGAGACCCACCTCTACGGCCAAGAGATCAACGCCGAAACCTACGC
The DNA here is from genome assembly GCA_046075485.1 of Myxococcota bacterium. Lineage (GTDB taxonomy): Bacteria > Myxococcota_A > UBA796 > JAJRTE01 > JBJTQF01 > JBJTQF01. The sequence goes on from JBJTQF010000156.1 coordinate 1,588, forward strand.
CATCGCCAAAGCCGACTTCCTGCTCAAAGGGGAAGGCGACGAAGCAGATAACCTGGTGGGAGGCCCCGAACACTCCACCCTCGCCAACGATGCCTTCCCATCGCGCGCATTCGACTTCATGCTCAGCAATCCCCCCTACGGCAAGAGCTGGAAGAGTGACCAGGAGCGGATGGGCGGCAAAGACGGGCTCAAAGATCCCCGCTTCATGATTGAACATGCCGGTGACGCGGAATATTCACTGGTGACCCGCTCGAGCGACGGCCAGATGCTCTTCCTGGCCAACATGCTCTCCAAGATGAAGGAACACTCCAAGCTGGGCAGCCGGATCGCCGAGGTCCACAACGGCTCGTCCCTGTTCACCGGAGATGCCGGGCAGGGTGAGAGTAATATCCGCCGGTGGATCATCGAAAACGACTGGCTCGAGGCCATCGTCGCCCTGCCGCTCAATATGTTTTACAACACCGGTATTGCCACCTACATCTGGGTTTTGGGCAATCGGAAACCCGCCCAGCGGCGCGGTAAAGTCCAGCTCATCGACGCCACCGGCTGGTTCAAACCCCTGCGCAAAAACCTGGGCAGCAAGAACTGTGAGCTGGCCGAAGAAGACATCACCCGGATCTGCGACACCTTCCTCCGCTTTGAAGAGACGGAGCAGTCAAAAATCTTCCCGAATGGGGCCTTCGGGTATTCCAAAGTAACCGTGGAGCGCCCCCTGCGCATTCACGGAGCCGATCCCACTCGAGTTTACACGCCCAAAGAGCTCAAGGAGCTGAAAGCCACCGGGAAGGTGGATGAGAAGGCCCCTCCGGTGCTGCGCAAAATTCACAAAGGTGGCAAGATCACACCCGATCCGTTGCGGGGCCTGTTTGAGGTGACCCTCGGTGGAAAACGCTGTGTGGTCGAGTATGAGCCCGATCCAGACCTCCGCGACACCGAGCAAGTGCCGCTGCTCGAGGTGGGTGGTATCGAAGCCTTCATCCGCCGCGAAGTGCTGCCCCACGCCCCCGATGCCTGGTACGTCCCCGAGAGCATCAAGATCGGCTATGAAGTGAGCTTCACCCGCTACTTCTACAAACCCCAGCCGATGCGGAGCCTCGAGGCCATTCGGGCGGATATCCTGGCGCTGGAAAAGGAGACCGATGGCCTGCTGGCTCAGATCGTGGGGAAGGGGGAGGAATGAGTCGCGTTGAGAAGACCATGCCTGAAACCGCCACTTCGGTCGAAAGAGTAGCCTCGAGCCTCGAGGTCTCCTTCACCGAGGTTCTGCGTATTATTCAGCAGGCCAGGCAGCGTTGCATGCAGGCCGTCAACATCGAACTCATTGAACATTATTGGCAGGTTGGCGAGTACCTGCATCACAAGATCAAGGCGGATGGCTGGAAGAAGCTCACCGTCGTGGACCTGTCGGCCTTCATCGCTAGACACCAGCCGGGTGTTCAAGGTTATTCACCGCAGAACCTCTGGCGGATGCGACAGTTTTATGAGATGTATCGGGAGGATACAAGACTCTCACCGCTGGTGAGAGTCTTGCCGTGGAGCCACAACCTCCTGATCATGTCCCAATGCAAGTCCGAGGAAGAACGGGAATTCTACCTTCGGATGGCCGGACGCGAGCGCTGGAAGAAGCGGGAGCTGGAGCGTCAGCTCGCCAGTGGTCTGTTCCATCGGGCGGTGCTGAGTCCTCCGCAAGCCACTGCGGCGCTTACAAAGGTCCATCCGGGGGCCGATGCCTTTTTCAAAGATGCCTACTTGCTCGAGTATCTCGGCCTACCGCAGGACCATTCGGAGCAGGATCTGCATCGAGCGCTGCTTCGGCATCTGAGTCGATTTCTGACCGAGCTGGGCCAGGACTTCTGCTACATCGGCTCCGAATATCCCGTTCAGGTGGGCGGGCGGGACTTCAAGCTCGACCTCCTCTTCTTTCATCGGGGGCTCAACGCTCTGGTGGCCATCGAGCTGAAAGTCGGCCCCTTCGAGCCCGAACATCTGGGCAAGCTCGACTTCTACCTCGAGGCCCTGGACAGGGATGTGCGCAAGGCCCATGAGCGACCCTCCATCGGGTTGCTGCTGTGCGCCAGCAAAGACAGCGAAGTGGTGGAATACGCCCTGAGCCGGTCCCTCTCCCCGGCCCTGATCGCCGAATACCAGACCCACCTGCCAGATAAGAAGCTGCTCGAGGCCAAACTGCACGAGTTCTACGCGCTGAATGCTCGAGATGACGACAAGAACGAGACAAAACCGGTCCGCGCCAAGCGAAAGGGGAGCCCACCATGATCGATCCTCTCAAACCCTATCCGAAATAAAAAAATGAACTATATTTGGACGTAGCAGTCACGTCTCTGCGCACAGCAACGCTCTCGCGAGTGGGGTTTGGTCTGGGAATGCTCTGTGGGAGGATACGCATGAACACTAAGATGAGCACGGAAACGCTGCTGGAGACCCACTTCGACGGCGAACGCTTCAAGGCCCATTCGTTGCCGCTCTCACTCCTGCGTGACCTGGAGGCTCTCCAGGGGGTGGTTCAAGAGACGGCAAAGGCCCTCTATCGGGAGCGTAATCCCGCTCGAAAGCGCATACCTCGAGGCTTGAGTACACAGCTTGACCTTCACATCGTGGCGACAAAAGAGGGCAGCTTCGTCGCCCAGGTGGGGATTGTCCTGAATCCTTTGACCCTCTTCCCTCAGAACGACCTTCACGTGATGCTGGCTCGGGAGTCCGGTGAAAAAATCACCCAGCTCATTGCAAGCGCCAATAGCCCTGAGGAGAGCCCTCTGCCGTCACTCCCGCCAAGCGCCATGCGACACCTAGAGCGATTCGGTCAGGGACTTCAGGCGGGAGAGTCCATCTCGCTCGGCCAGAGCAAGGACGGGAAACCGGCAATCCTCACGCCTGAAGTGCGCCGACGGATTTTCATGGCATCCCCGAATGCACCGTTGTTACGCCAGGAGATCCGCGTCGTGGGTCAGCTCATCGGTATGAAAGCCGGTGCCACCGCTACCATTCGACTCATGGAGGGGCGAGAAATCGAAGGCCCACTCGCCCCCTCTCTGATGGATGAGCGGCGTGAGATTTCATCCATTGACATTGCGCTGGGAACCACCTGGATACAGGTCGCCGGAGTCGGGTGCTTCGACCACGCCGAGAAGCTGCTCAAAATGGAAGAGATCACCCTTCTGGAGCGCCTGGACGTCCGGAGCTATTCGATCCTCCTACGTGGTATTAAAACCAGTTGACAGCGTCAAGGTGGACTACTTTACTTATCTGTTCAAGTCTCAAGGGTACATTCGAGCCCTTCAGTCTACTGCCGAATTTATTCGAGATGGTCAAGATCTCAATTTCGGCAATTTCAGTCGCGTTGATCTTCCGCTCGTACCGATGGACGAGCAATCTGCGATTTCTCGTTTCCTCGACCACGCCGACCGGCTCATCAAGAAGTACATCCGCGCCAAACAGAAGCTGATCAAGCTGCTCGAGGAGCAGAAGCAGGCCATCATCCATCGTGCCGTGACCCGGGGACTCGATCCCAACGTGAAGCTCAAACCCTCGGGGGTGGCCTGGCTGGGGGACGTGCCGGAGGGGTGGGAGGTGAAGAGACTTGGAAACTATATTACTGATATTGAGCAAGGCTGGAGTCCTGTTGCCGCAGAAGGTGATGTATCGGAGGAGCAGTGGAGTGTGCTCACCCTGTCCTCCATAAGAAGAGGCATATTCAACCCGTTGGCAGCGAAGCCAATCTCGAAGTCTGCTGAAGTTCCCAAACATCTTTTGGTTTGCGACGGAGATTTCCTTCTTACGCGATCAAACACACGGGAAAGAGTTGGAGATGCGTGCGTTGTTGAGAATGCACTGCCCAGAACCATCATGTCAGATCTGATCTATCGCCTCAGACTTGATTGCCGGGCGCTCCAGCCGGAATTCCTACTGCTGCAATTGCTGAGTTCCTTTGGGCGGACACAGATAGAAAAGGACGCACGCGGTGCCAGCGGAACGATGCCAAAAATCTCACAGGGACATGTTCGATCTTGGAGGATTTTGGTCCCACCCATTGATGAGCAGAAAGTGATTTGTGATCGTGTATCACGAGATCTGACCTACATAGAACGAGGAATTGAATTGGCGTTGAGTGAACTCTCCCTTCTGCGCGAGTACCGCACCCGCCTGATCGCGGATGTGGTCACTGGCAAGTTGGACGTTCGTGAAGCGGTGGCATCCCTCCCCGACGTGCTGGACGAGGCGGATGGGGCGGGGGAGGAGGAACCCGCCGTAGATGAGGCAGACGATGGAGATGTTGACGGGGGCGACAGCGTCCTCGATAAGGAATAATGCAGTCCTATTACACG
>JBJTQF010000157.1:0-16299 GCA_046075485.1 Myxococcota bacterium
CCCCTGCTGGGATAGTTTGAAAGGGCAACGCCCTTTCAACACAGGGCTTCGGAGAGGGTGCAGCTTGCTGCACCCTCTTTTAGCTGAAAGGACGCTGTCCTTTCAGACTTTCCTGCAAGGGGCCAGCGGGCCCCTTGACCCCGGCTTGTTTGACCCCGGCTTATTTGTCTGATTTGGGCGTGGATTCTGGGCGCGTGTCGTTGAGCATCTTCACCAGCAGCGCGCTGAGCGCTGCCTGTGACAGTCCCGACCCTTCCCCGAGTTTATTCAGCCCGGACGACACATCCCCCGCGAGGCTTTTCTCCCCCGACAGGTAATCCTTCATCAAGCTAGAAGCCGACTGGCTGGCATCAAAAAATCCATCCACCGACTTCCCCAATGAAATCGCGGAGGTCATTCTCTCAAAGAACGCGCCATCTCCTCCGACGATGTTGATCTTCGCGGTCTTAAACGCTTCCTTCAAAATCTCAGCCTGTGCTTTGGCAATTTCCCCTTGAACATGGAGCTGCTCCACGCGGATGGTCTTTTCCATCTCGATCCTCAAGCGGAACTCTTCGTGGGTGCGGGAGGCTTCGTCGAGGGCTTTCATGCTGCCCGCTTTTTCGGCCAGACCGGCGGCTTCGGCCAACATCTTGGCTTGGATCGCGGATGCTTCGGCCCGACCTTTTTTCTCGATGGCGAGGGCTTCTGCTTCTGCCACACGCGCGTGGGCGAGACCTTGTTCTTCTTGCCCGATGGCTTCGGCCTTCATCTTTTCTTGCATGGCGCGGGCTTCGGCGAGACCTTTTCGTTCAAAGGCGGCGGCTGCTGCTTCTTGGACACGGGCCTCAGCGAGACCTTTGGCTGCATATTCTGCCTGGAGACCTTCCGCCATGCGTGCTTTGGCTTTGGCATCTTTATCTGCGGCGGTGAGCTCTGCATCAGAGAGGGTGAGGCGCTCGCGGGCCTTAAACTTGGACGCTTGTTCGGCGGCCTCGGCCTCTTTGAGCTGCTTGACGAGCTTCTCTTCTGCTTCGGCTTCGGCGTGGACGATGAGGGCTTCTTTTTCGCGCTTGGCTTGGGCCACCAGGCGGAGATCCTTGATGCGTTCTTCTTCTTCGGCCACCGTCTTATCCACGGCGATACGTTCGCGGACCACATCGGCGATCTGCTTCTTCTGCTCCTCGAGCACACGTTCTTTTTCGATGCGCTGGAGCTCGGTCTCACGTTCGCGGCTGATGACCTCGAGCAGACGGTCTTTTTCCATGCGCTCGGTTTCGATCTTGACCACCCGCTCGCGATTTTTCTGAGCGACTTCGACTTGGCGTTGTTTATTCTCGTTGGAGATCATGACCTCTTCTTCGGCCTTGATCTTGGCGAGCTGAGAGCGGTTCCATTCTTCGGCGCGGATTTTGGCGGTTTCGGCTTCTTCGCGGGCCTGGACGGTCTCGATCTCACGCTTCTGGCGGGCGGCTGCTTCGGCTTGCTGGCGCTCGAGGGCACCGATGGCCTCAAATGCTTCGGCGTCCTGCTTTTTGATCTGCTTCTTTTCCGTATTCTGGAACTGGTTGGTGAGCACCTTCTGCTGAGCGGTCAGCTCGGTGATCTTACGAATGCCCTGGCTGTCGAGGATGTTATCCGGGTCGAGCTCTTCGATGGGGGTTTGCTCCAGATAGTCGATGGCCACGTCTTCGAGCACGTAGCCGTTGAGGTCGCGTCCGATGACCTCGATGATCTGGTCTTTAAACGAGTCACGCTCTTTATAGAGGTCTTCAAACTGCATGCGCTTGCCGACGGTCTTGAGAGCCTCGGAGAACTTGGCGCTGAAGAGCTGCTCGAGGGTATCCTGGGCGGAGGCGCGCACGCAGCCGATGGTCTGAGCCACCTTGAGCACGTCCTCTTCGTTTTTGTTCACGCGCACGAAGAAGGCCACTTTAATGTCTGCACGGATATTATCCATACAGATCAGACCTTCCTGGCTGGTGCGGTCGATCTGGATGCACTTGACCGAGATGTCCATGATCTCCGCGCGATAGATCACCGGCCAGATGAGCGCACCGGTAAAGGTGACTTCCACCCCTCGGAGCTTATTGATGATGAGGGCTTTGCCCTGCTCCACCTTGAGGTAAAACTTGCGTGCGAGGGCTGCAAAACCCATCGGCACCATCAGCAGAAGAAAAATGGCGAGACCCACTGCCGCAAGCAGAGAGGATGGAATTTCCATGCCGGACGCCTCCAGAAAAATCAGGGGGATGGTTTAGGTGGCATCATCCCCGGTTGAGTTGAACGAGATCATTGTCCGCTCTTATGCGAGTGTGACCCGACGGACTGAGCGGCTTGGGCCTGCCGGGACGACGTAGAATCGGGTGATTGTACTCCTTGTGTGTCTGCCACCTCCAAGAGGGGCCGTACCACGTAGAGGTTTTTGCTGCGGTCATATTGCACGATCAGCACCTCTTGGTCACGCAGGATGAGTGACGAGCCGTCGTAGAACACATCCAGGGTGAGATGCACACCTTTGTGGCTATACTCGGCGCGACCCGCTCGTGCATCGACACGGGCGCTGGTGACTTTGCAGGTGGCACCCACCAGCGACTCTTGAGCACGCACGGCCTCCGGTTTAAACAGCTTCACGAAGGGGCGCATGACCAGCGAAGTGGTCACCATCGACACGAAGCAGGCGCTCAACAGGACACCGGCGGCACTGAGCCAAAAGAGGGGGCCATCGACCAAGCCGAGCTTGAGCAGGGTGAAGTTTCCCACAAAGCTGGTGAGCCATGCCACCACCACCATGACACTCAACACGATGGTGACGGGCACCTTGCCGATGCCCAAAAAGGCCAGCAGATTGGCCGCCATGCCTGCCTCAGCCAGTGCCTCCGAGCCCTTGTGCATGCCCGCGAGCACCTCCGCCGAACCTTTGGAGACCCCTTCGAGGGCGGCGTCTCCGGCGCCTTTCATCACCCCTTCGAGGGCGGCGTCTCCTGCCCCTTTCATCATGCCTTCGAGGGCGGCGTCTCCGGCACCTTTCATGGCCCCTTCGAGCGCACCCTCGGCGTGTCCACTGTCGAGTGAGTCCACATCAAAGATGCCTAAGATCACCAGCGCCCAGTACAGAAAGAGGGCACCGAGCAGCGGGGTAAAGAGCAAGGTGGGCAGAGAAAGCGCCAGTGCGAAAAACTCGGCCATGTCGCAGTATCCTCAGCGCCAGAGTGGAGCTCAGCGGGCTGGTGGCGAGACCGCACCCAAGAGGGCTCATGGACCAGTCCAAGCGTATTGGCCTGAAGCGCCGTCGAGGAGCCCAAAATCGGCTTGAATCTAACCCAACTCCGGCGACATTGCAAACAGAACTGAAAAAGCTGGACCTTTCGACAAGCCTGTGAGGGCGGGAAATTGAGGTGGAAGGGCTAGCGGCGCGGCATGACCATCCACAGGATCAGATAGACCAGTATGCCCGGAAATGCGGCGGATACCACGCTGACCAGCACAAACAAGGCTCTCACGCCGGTGGGATTCCAGCCCAACCAGTCGGCCAGACCTCCACAGACCCCTGCGATCAGCTTATTGCCTTCCGAACGAACGAGTGCCGCCATAAATGCGCTCCTTTGTGCCCGCGTGCGTGCGTGTTTGCCTGCGGGAGATGCTTGAGTCTTTCCTATTATGATGCAAGGTGGAGACCGTCGCTGGAGCCTCGACCCGCGTGGTGTGGCCTTGCAAGGTCAGAATAGCCTTCTGCGCAGGCGCTGTCCAGCGTCGAGACCGGAAGCGACAGGTTGATACAGGTTGCACGCGGCTCATCGGGGCCGCATGGAGGACATGATGTCAGAAGAGAATGTGTCTGAAGCAGTTGCTGCGGAGACGGGCGCGGGCACCCACCTTGCGACCTCGGCCTCCGCGCGGGGAGACGCCACCACCACCCTGGAGGCGCTCAAGACAGAAGTGGTGGCCTTCGCGGATGCGCGTGCGTGGGGTGCCTTTCATACCCCTGGGGAGCTGGTCAAAGCCCTCTCGGTGGAAGCCGGGGAGCTCTTGCAGCTCTTTTTGTGGGTGACCGGAGAAGCGGGTGGGCGAGAAGCCCCTTCGCGGGAGCGGGTGGAAGAAGAAGTGGCGGACGTGGCGATGTGCCTTTTGAACCTGTGTCATCGGAGTGGGCTCGACCTGAGTGAGGCGGTGCGAAAAAAGCTGATCAAGACGGGGGAGAAGTATCCGGTGACACGCGCTCACGGGCGAGCGGGCAAGTACGACGAGCTGTGAGCGGGCAATTGCGAAGCGGTTAAAAACACAAATAAAAGGCGAAAGCAGCGATATCAAAACAGCAGGACAAATGAATAGAAGTTACAAGATTCATCTAATTGCCAATTGACTACTTTAGCGTTGTACTTTCTTGACGCGAATTTACGCCCTTCATAAAGAACCTTCAAGGTTGTATTATAAGTACATGATTTATATGTATTTTTAAGAAAGTTGAAAAATTTCTGGTTGACTCATGCGCGGGTTTATGGTTTCGTGGATCTCGTTTTCCGCTTGTCGATACTGCTCTCGCAGGAAGGAGGTGATCAATTCTGCGTCTGAACATGCCCGCTTCAGACGCTCAGAGCATGCCACGGCAAGCGATCCCGGCGCCCTCGGCGCCTGTTTGTGTGTACCATCAAGAGGGAAGCATGAGAGTTTTCGTATCGCTTCTTTGTGTCGGGATCTGGCTCGGTTGGGCTCCCACTTCGGCTCTGGCAGCCGAGCAGGACGCCTTTGTCTCCAGTACGGACGCCACAGGAACCCTACAAAACGCCCCTGACGACTGGCAGGCCCTGGACCAGACAGCACCTCTCGCCGCTGACGACGACGAGCGTGTGGATGAGCCCTCGGGCTTTTCAGACCTTCTCCCGTTTTTATTTGACGGGTTCGACGCACAGAACGGGCAAAATTCCCTGCCTGAGCTCCACCAGCTTGACTTGACCGTCTTTGATTTGCCGATGCACACGGGCCCTGAGGTCCAGCGGTGGCTTGAGTTCTTCACCGGTCGAGGTCGGCGGACCTACACCGCATGGCTGGCCCGCTCCGCTCGTTACCTCCCCCTGATTCAGGAGGAGCTTGAAGCGGCTGGCCTTCCCCGAGAGCTGGCGTTTGTCGCCATGATCGAGAGTGGATTTGTCCACCATACCAGCTCCCCGATGGGTGCTGCGGGCATGTGGCAGTTTATGCCCCGCACCGCACGCGCAGAGGGCCTGACGGTGCAGAGCTGGGTGGACGAACGACGTGACCCGGTCAAGGCCACCCGTGCGGCAGCGCGACACTTCGAGATGCTCTATCGTCGTTTTGGAGATTGGCACCTGGCGCTGGCGGCCTATAATGCGGGCGCTGGACGTGTCTCCGGGGCCATCAACCGTTACAACACCCACGACTATTGGTCATTGGTGCGTCGGCGAGCCCTCAGCCCGGAGACTTGCAACTATGTGCCTCGCCTGTTGGCGGCGGCCCTCATCGCCGAATATCCCGAGTGGTTTGGTTTCTACGAGGTGCCTTACCTCGATCCGCTCCAGTTCCAGACCGTGACCGTGCGGGGGACCGTCTCCCTGCCCTTCATGGCGGCACAGCTTGGCGTAGACGTGGAGCTGCTGACCACCCTCAACCCGGAGCTGGTTCGACGGCAGACCCCTCCGGGTGCCTATGAGCTACGCTTGCCCCTCCAGGCACCGGTGGAGATGCTCCAGCTTGCCTTGCAGACCCCTGCCTCCGTTGAGTTCCGACAGCATCGAGTGACCCGAGGCCAGACCCTCCAGCAGCTCGCTCGACGATATGGCACCTCCGTCAAGGAGCTCAAGCGGCTCAACGGCCTGCGCTCCGACCGTGTCCAGCAAGGGGATCTGCTGACCATTCCGCAGCATATGCAGCCGATGGAGCTTCCTCAAGAGACGGCACTGGCACGCGCCAGCTATCCCACTCAAGAGGAAGTCTCGCGGGGCATGGCCTCCATGCGCTCGTCGGAGACCTCCGCCGAGAACGAGACCGTGCCCGTTGCGTCTGAGCTGGATGCCGAAAAGGACGCTACCGCTGCTGAACGTGCGCTGGCGAGCTTCAGCCCGAGCACAGACTTGGCGCATCGTGATGCGAGCGCGCGTGAGAATCGGCTTCACCGGGTGAAGCGAGGAGAGACGCTCAGTCAGATTGCTCGCCGCTACGAAGTGACCATCAAAGAGCTGAAGGCCCTCAACAACCTTCGGGATGCCCATGCACTGGCCCTCGGACAGACCCTCTATATTCCCACCCGCTGAGCCATGAGCCTTCCCCTGACGTCCCTGGTGCTGGCGGGAGGCCAAAGCCGTCGTTTTGGAGCCGATAAAGCCCTGGTCCAGCTCGACGGACGCCCGCTGCTTCAACATGTGCTTGAGACCCTCCTGACCTGCTCGGACGACGTGGTGGTGGTGGCGGATCGTCAGAGTCGCTTCGACCTCATCCGGGAGCGTCTGCCGGCCACCGTGCGCTGGGAAGTGGAGGCTCCGCCGGGACAAGGGCCCCTGGGTGGGCTGGCGCGAGGGCTTGACGTGGCGCTCCATCCCTGGAGTCTGTTGGTGCCCTGCGATGCGCCTTTGTTGGAGCCTGCCCTGGTGCGTCTGCTGTGGACACGGGCGCAGAGTTCCTCCGCTCTGGCTGTTGTTCCGCTCATAGCAGATCGTATGCAGCCCATGCCCGCTCTGTATCACCGTACTCTTCTGCCCCTACTGCAAGAGCAGCTTGAGAAAAAAGCGTTGAAAGTGGTTGATCTCTTCTCGAAAATACAGGTAGACTGTTTAGTAGAGTACGATATTTACGCTAGCGGTGCAACGGGGTGCTCATTTGTCAACGTCAACACCCCCGACGTTCTGCTGGAAGTGGAGCGATGTCTGGCGCAACAGAAGGCTTAAGACAACACGCTCACGGTTCATAATTGAAAAAATACTGTAAGGCAGCACACTTAGAAGAGTGGTTTTGTCCCCCATGTCTTACAGCCGGAACGAAATAGGAGGTCGGGTGGCACTCACCGATAAACACTTGGGGCCGAAGACAGGCTTCGCTCGACAAGAAGCCGGTCTGGAGCCGGAGCCGCTGACGGCAGCACTCCCCATTGAGCAGTTTTTGGCGGCGATCTTGGCCCATGAGCTGAGCAATCCGTTTACGGCGCTCTCGGGTCGAGTGGATCTCATGCGGGTGCGAAAAGATCTGCCGGCCATTTTGGTGCGTGATCTGGACAGCATGAAGTCCGCCAACGAGCGGATTGACCGCCTCCTAACCAACCTGAAAGCCTTCTCGCGGCGAGAGAGTCCTCCGGCACGGCCTCTGGACTTGGCACCGATTGCACAAGAAGCACTGGAGCGATTTCGGGGGACACCTCGCGCGCAGCGGGTTTCGGTGTCCTATGGCGCGGCGGATCATCCGGTACGAGCGGTGGTGGATCCCCATCAGCTTGCGATGGTGGTCGGTGCGATCATCGAAGCCTTGACCGGACGCGCGCGGAGCATCCGGCAGCTTCAGGTGAGGGTTCATGCGGATGTGGCCAACGAAGAAGCCAGCTTGGTTTTTGTCGATCAGGGCCCTGCATTGACTGAAGAAGATATGGCGGCGGTTTTTCATCCCTTCGGAGGCACCACCCTGCCTTCCTGGAATGGGGTGATCACCCTGGCATACTGTTATTATATGACCCGTGGCTGGGGAGGTACCTTCCGCTTTCGTCAGGAAGGTAAGGATGCCATCACGGAGCTGGTGCTGGTGCTTCAATCCTAAGCCGGAGCACGTCCTCATCACGTCTTTTTCGGTAGGTAGCGACCATGAAAAATCAGCCAACCGTGCGCATTCTGGTGATCGATGACGACGAGGATGTGTGCAGCGTGATCAAAGACTTTCTCGAAGGAGAAGGGTATCAAGTGACCCTGCTTCGAGACCCCACCAAAGCCGTGGAGTCCGTCAAGACCGGACAATATCACCTGGTCTTGCTCGACCTGATCATGCCCAAGATGAACGGACAGACCCTGCTCAAGCAGCTCAAAAAAGCCGACTCGGATGTGTGTGTGATCATTCTCACCGCCTATCCGACCGTCGAGTCTGCCATTGAGACCCTCAAGAATAATGCCTTCGACTACGTGAAGAAGCCCATCGTCTTCGATGACTTCAAAAAGATCGTAGACGCGGCGCTCAAAAAACAAGGGGTGTTACGTAACCTCGAGACCGAGATCAACCAAGCCATTGGTTATAAGATCCGGGGCCTGCGCACTCAGCGAGAGCTCACCCTCAAGCAGCTCGCCAGTCGCTCCAACCTGTCGGTCTCGCTCATCTCCCAGATCGAGCGGGCCGAGAGTTCCGCCTCACTTTCCAGCCTCTACAAGATCGCCAACGCCCTCAACGTGCGCATGGCCGACTTTTTTGAGGAGCTGTGACGGAACCTTCCCCGAACACCTCGGGAATGTGGGCTTCAGCCTTGACACTTCTCCCTCGCCTCTGTCACCATACAGCGATCCGTTTTTCTCATCCGCATACCCTGGGAGCCCTCGACCATGATCAGACGGCACCACTCGATGGCGATTTTGGCCTTCCTGCTTCCTGGCTCAGCCCTGGCCATGGACGATAATATTCGGCTGGCCAATCTGTATGATGAGTCTCGACCCGATGCGTACTGGAACATCAACAGCGATGTGTCCCAACAAGCCCTGCTTCAAAACATGGCACGCGATCTGGGCATGGCCCTCAGCACTCAGATGGTGTCTCCCGCCGAGACCCTCGGCCCCTACGGGTTTGAGCTCGGACTGGATACCCGGATGTTGATCCTGCCCTCCACCCGTGTGACCAACGACAGCGGAGACCAAGCCGCCTACGACCGCGCCGACCATTGGCGGGTGATGGACGACGATCACCGGCTCACCCTGGCCAATGCCGTCATGCTGCCCACCCTCCGGCTTCGGAAGGGCCTGCCCTACTCTACCGAAGCAGGTATTGATGTCACTTGGTTTGGTTTTTCTCAACAAGCAGCCCTCTCGGGATACGGACGGGTGGCCTTCCACGAAGGCATGTGGGGCACCGACTTGGGATACCTTCCCGACGTGGCCTTCACCCTCGGCGCGTCCAGCATGTTGGGCAATACCGAGCTGGGATTGTCCTCTTGGGAATGGAACCTCACCGCTGGTTGGACCTTGCCCGTGGCAGGCATTCGTGACTCCCATGTGGGCAATGCCTCCCTCTTTTTTGGCGTCGGACGCCTGCGCGTGACCCTCGTGCCCGAGACCGGCCTGTCTGATCGGCTCGACGAGTTGGCGGGATATACCGGCTCAACAGGTGCGGTGGTCAGCAGCCCTGTGGAGGGTCAACGAGAAGTGCTCTACAGCGATGTGCTCAGCCCTTATAAGCTCAACTTGGGCCTGCGCATCACCAGTGGAATGTTTCGCTGGGCCGCTGGGGTTGAAGTGCTCGCCGGAGCCTCCAACGCCCCCATCATGCTGGGAGACACCGATCTGACCCCCACCGTGGGCGTGCTCAGCCGTCCTCGCCTGACCTTTGGCACCGGCTTCGTGTATTAAAGGAGTCGGTGTGCCTCGCCCCTCGCACCCGCTGTCCCTGACGCGGCTCCTGCCAGAGAGCCGGAAATCCTCCCGCTTGCCGAGTGCTCCAATCCGAAGCCTGCTGTGGTGCACGAGCTACCGTGTGAGTATGCTGCTGCTGAGTGTGAGCTGCACCGTGGTGCAGTATCCTCGCGCGTGGCCGGATGCGCCTCCGATCCCACCGGCGGGAGCCACCGCACCTGTTCCTGGCAAAGGCATGGCCAAGCCGCTCCCCGTCCCTGCGCCACGAGAGCCCGCCGAGCCTCGCCCCATCCCAGCCGGAGAGGTGGAAGATGTCTTGGAAGCCGCTCGTCGGCTGGTAGGGGCTCGAGGGCCGCTGGTGGTCGAAGATCGCCAGTTTCCCTACGACTGCTCCGGTTATGTCTGCGCCGTCTTCTATCAGGTGGGCGAAGAGCTGATGGTGCTCGAAGAAGGGCTCCCACTGGCAGGCATGTCAGGCACCGAGATCATCTTTCGACGCCTCGCCCGCGAGAACCGCATCTTCTCGCGAGACCCTCGCCCCGGAGATCTGGTCTTTTTTGACGATACCTGGGACCGCAACGGAGACGGCGAGCTCAACGATACTTTCAGCCATATCGCCGTGGTCGAAGAGAGCTATTCCGACGGCACCGTGCTCATGTTGCATCTCGGCAATGCAGGCATCGGACGCCTGCGCATGAACCTCAGCCGGCCCACCGAGTATAAAGACGAACGCACCGGTGAGCTGCTCAACGACAAGCTGCGCCGTCTCACCCGTCGAGACCCCGACGCCACCCCATACCTCACCGGCCAGCTCTTCCGCGCCTTCGGACGTCCCGAGCTCACACGCTAGTACAAGCCAGCAGAATGCTCTCGCCTGTCAGATTTGTGTGCTTCACAGACTCTGAAGCAGTGACCGCGAAGGGATCTTAGGGGCGATGTTTGAGCGCCTGTGCTAAAATTTGCCACATTTGACGACACCTCACGCTCACTTTAAGCAATGAAAAAATGAGGATACGCATGCGCGACGTAAAATCCTGGCTGCTGCTGGCCAGCTTCAGCCTGCTGGTGATGGTGGGATGCTCCAGTGAGCCTCCCGAGGAGACGAGCCCTCCGGTCACAGACACACCGGGGAATACGGCGTCCCCCATCGAGGAGACCACCCCACCCGATGGCCCAACTCCTACGCCACCCGATGGCCCGACTCCTACGCCACCGGATGGCCCAACCCCTACGCCTCCCGATGGCCCGACCCCTACGCCACCGGATGTCACCCCCACGCCGCCCCGGCTCGACAACGATGGAGACGGTTATACCGCCGCCCTCGACTGTGACGACACTGACCGCGACGTTTATCCCGGCGCTCCCGAAGTCTGCGACGGCATCGACAACGACTGCGATGCCCAAAAGGATGAGGGACTCGCCACCGTCTGGTACGCCGACGGAGACCAAGATGGATACGGAAACACCAGCGTCTCCACGCAGAGCTGTAGCCACCCCAGCGGATATGTGGCCGTCTCTGGAGACTGTGACGACACACGCCCCGACGTCAGCCCCGGTGATCCCGAGACCTGCAACGGACGCGACGACGACTGCGATGGCGGCGTGGATGAAGGCTCCACCTACTACTACGACGGCGATAAGGACGGTTATGGTGTCACCAGTAACAGCGTCAGCTCGTGCTCTCAGCCGGTGGGATATGTGCTGCTGAGTGGCGACTGCAACGACGTCAACGCCAGCATCAACCCCGGTGCCACCGAACAATGCAACGGCGTCGATGACGACTGCGACGCCAGCATAGACGATGGGGCACGTCAGACCTTCTACTTGGATGCAGACGGCGACGGCTACGGCACCGACAGCAGCACCATCAGCGCCTGCCCCAAACCCGTCGGGTATGCCGTGCTGGGTGGAGACTGCAACGACAACGATCCCTCCATGAAACCCAATGGCACCGAGAGCTGCGATCTCAAGGACAACGACTGCGACGCCGCCGTAGATGAAGGGGTCACCAACACCTACTATCAAGATGCCGACGGAGACGGCTTCGGAAATGCTGCCGCCTCCACTCAAGCATGCAGCAAACCCAACGGATATGTGCTGATCGCCGGAGACTGCAACGATACCACCTCCGCCGTTAAACCCACGGCATCCGAGGTCTGTGATGGGCTCGACAATGACTGTGACTCGGCGGTTGATGAAGGGCTGACCTCCACCTTCTATCAGGACAGCGACGGAGACGGTTACGGCAACCCGAGTGTGTCGGTCACCGCATGTTCCAAACCTACGGGATATGTCACCAACAGCACCGACTGCAACGACAGCAACGCCAGCGTCAGGCCCGGTGCCACCGAAGTCTGTGATGGGCTCGACAACGACTGCGACGCCGCCGTGGATGAAGGACTCTCCGCCACCTACTACCAAGACGCCGACGGAGATGGCTACGGCAATCCGAGCGTCTCCGTGGCCTCCTGCACCAAACCTACGGGATATGTCACAAATAACGCCGACTGCAACGACACCAGCGCGGCCATCAAACCCGGTGCCACCGAGACCTGCGACAGCCTCGACAACGACTGTGATGGGCTCGTCGATGAGACCTCCACCCGATATTACCGGGACCAAGACGGAGACGGCTACGGCGTGGTGGAGGCAGGCGGTTATTACTGCACCAAACCTTCGGGCTACGTGACCAGCACCGGAGACTGCAACGACGGTGATGCCACCATCAAGCCCTTCGCCACGGAGCTCTGCGATACCAAAGACAACGACTGCGACTTTGTGGTCGATGAGGGCTTCAACACCCTCTACTACCGCGATGCGGACGGAGACACCTACGGGCTGGAGAGTGATACCCGCACGAGCTGCACCGCTGTGACAGGATATTCGCTCAACCGTGGAGACTGCAACGACGCCGACGGGAAGGTCTATCCAGGTGCAGGCGATTCGTCGGGCGGCGTGGATGCCGACTGTGGAGGCACCACCGGCACCGATCCCCATGTGGGCTTTAGCGGCGCCAGTGCGTTTAACATTGCGGCGGCGCTGGCATCGGCGGTGAATGGGCAGACGATCTGGGTGGCCAACGGCACCTATTCCGAATGGAACATCTCCTTTGCAGGTAAAAAGGTTTCGTTGCGCAGTGTGCGGATCGGAGGCGCGACCGTGGATGCATCGTCTCAAGGAAGGCACTTCCTCTTTAACAACTATGAGACCTCCCAGACGGTGCTCGATGGATTTAAGCTCATCGGAGGGTATGTTTCGGCGACCTTCCAGACGTATGCGGTGGGGGGTAGCATTTATATCTCGGGGGCCTCTCCGACCTTACGCAACCTCACCCTGGACGGCAACGAGTGTTACGAAGAAGACGGAGGTGCCATCTACGCAAGCAGCTCCAGTGCGGTGATCGAAAACCTGATCTGTCAGAACAATCTGGGGGTCAGCGGAGGCTGCTTCTTTGGCACCTACTTCTCGGGCGTCCTCAAAAACAGCGTCTTCTTGAGCAATACCGCCTACTCCAACAGCTCCAGCAATGCCTTCGGCGGGGGCATCACGCTGGAGTATTCTGACAGCTTCACCCTCTCGAACATCAGCGCAAAATACAATGTGGCCAAGACGGGCGGAGGTGCCATCGATCTCTTCCGCTCCGGCGGGTCCATCGACGGCATGCGCATGGTGGAGAACACCGCTGCGTATGGCGGAGGCGCACACGTCTACGACTCCAGCACCATCATGTCCAACCTGCTGGTGCGGGAGAATGTGGCCAGCACCTCGGGAGGAGGGGGGCTCAACTTGGCGAATAGCTCAACGGCGTCGGTGGGTCGTGCGCTGGTGGTGGGCAATCGGGCGGCGACGTATGGCGGTGGTATTAATGTGTATCAGGCCAATCCGAGCGGGCTGGCTTACCTGCGGGTGCAGGCAAACAGTGCCGGATTAGAAGGTGGTGGCATTGGGTTTAATGGAGCCCAAGCGTATCTGTATACCGCTGCGGTGGTCAACAACAGCGCACCGACGGGGGCAGGTCTTAATGTGTATGGCACCTCGTCGTCGGTGGCGGTGAGCCATAGCATCTCGGCGTACAACAGCGGCTATAACCTACAAAACAGCACCACTCTGCCGGGGAGTGTGGCTGCGTCATACAGTGCCTTCTACAGCGTGAATGGGCTCAACAACACGAATGTGACCCTCGGCGCGGGCTGTTTGACGCAGGAGCCCGGCTTTTTGAGCTATCTTAACGGGAGTCCGCTGGACTTGCACTTGGCAAAGACCTCGCCTCTGATCGGCAAGGGCTCCGGGAGTCTTGACCCGGATGGCACGACGACCGATATCGGTGCTTATGGGGGGGATCAGGCTGGCCAGTATAATCTGGACTCAGATGGGCGTCCGGATTATTTCTGGCCGGGTACGATCAACCAGCCTCCGTCGGGCTTCAGCAGCTCGTCTTATGACTGCAACGATCAGAACGCGGCCCAATCCAGCGGCTGCTGAGTCGGTGTTTTTGACGTCGCGTCCCGCCTGCCGAGCTTTTCTGCCATTTTGAGCGCAAACCACCCGCGAGACCTTATCCAGTGACGTGTCTCAACGCCCTCACCCGATGCGCCATCCTCTCCGCAGCCTGAGAGCGGGCACTCTCATGCATCGGATGGGGTGGCTGCTGCGTGTATTTTTCATGCCTCCCGTTCGCTCTGTGGCGCTGGCATAATTTGTTCTATGCTGGCTGGGTGTGCTCAAACGCACGGTACGACGGACAATACGTGAGGAGACAGAACTGTGAAGATCGTCAACATGCTGCTTTTGTGGGGTGTCGCAGCCTCCGCTCAGGTCTTGCTGGGCATCTCGGCCTGTGAGTCGAACATCGACGAGGATGGAGACGGCTACTCGTCAGATGAAGACTGCGACGATGCGGATCCGCAGGTTTATCCGGGGGCGGCGGAGCGATGTGATGGGCTGGACAACAACTGCAACGGGCTGGCGGATGAGTCGTTGCCTCTGACGGCCTATCCGGATGCCGATGGGGACGGATTTGGTCAAGCGGGCTCCGTCGCTTCGTGTGCGGGCGGCGCGGGAACGAGCACCAACGCATCGGATTGCCAGGATACCAACCCGAGTATTTATCCCGGAGCGCCCGATTCGACCGGAGATGGGCTCGACAAGAGCTGTGATGGTGATGATGGCTTAGCGCCGAGTATTGGGCTCTCGACCTCTACTTACAGCAAGATTCAGCTTGCGCTGGATGCGGCGAAGGCTGGTCAGACGGTCTGGGTGGGTCCAGGCACCTACCGGGAGTACGGGTTGAGCATGAAAGGCAAGGCGGTCAAGCTCATGGGCTCAAACGGTCCCGAGAACACGACGATTGATGGGCAAGGGCTGGGCACGTTGGTGGTCTTTAAGTCGGGAGAGTCGTCGGGCAGTGTGCTGAGTGGGTTTACGCTCACCGGTGGGCAGGCGAGCTGTTTTACGCCTTCGACGTTTACGAGCTGCCGGTATGCAGGAGGAGCCATTTATGTGGATGCGGCTTCGCCTGTGCTCCAAGAGCTGTTGATCACAGGCAATCAGGCGACCACGGCGGGAAGTTTTACCGGAGGCGGCGGCATCTACATCTGGAAGGCAACCCCCACCCTCTCGCGGCTGACGGTGCGGGGCAATACGGCGGTGTCTGGAGGCGGGCTCGAGATCTGGTACGCCAACCCAACCCTCAAGGAGCTCACGGTGGAGCAGAACTCGGCGACGGGAGGTAATTACTCCATCGGAGGGGGTGGGCTTTATCTCTACGGCGCGGATCCGGTGATTGATGGGCTGGTGGTCCGGCAGAATACGGCGTATCACGGTGGGGGGATCTACCTCAATTATGCCGATCCGAACATGAAGAACGTGCTGGTGGAGAACAACAAGGCGCTCTACGATGACGGAGGTGGGCTCTATTTGGAGTCCAGCAGTCCCACGCTGACGCAGGTCCGGGTGCATGGGAATGAGGGCGGAGGGCTCGCGCTGCGGAACTCCAACCCGGTCCTCACCCATGCGAGTGTGCGCGAGAACCATAAGGCAGGAAATGGCGGCGGATTTTATTTGTATGTCTCCTCGCCAGTGCTCAAGCATGTGCGGGTGGAGCGTAATCGAGCGGATGGGGCTGGTGCAGGCTTTTATCTGACGTGGTCGATGCCGACCTTTTATCAAGCGGTGGTGACGGGCAATCAAGCGGGTATGAACGGAGGCGGTCTGTATTTGTATGGCTCTCTGCCGCTGCTTGAGAACAGCATTCTGGCCTTTAACAACGGGAAGCTGGGGGGGAACCTTTTCCAGGACTATCTGGAGTCCACCACAACGGTGGTGACGGCCAATACGTCGATTGTATATAACTCTCAGTTTTGTGAACGGGATAATATCAGCCCGACGGGGACGTATTTGAGTGTGGCGCCGCAGTTTTTGCGCTACGAACAATTGGAGACAGGGGAGAGCTGCGCGGAAGGTACGAGCTCGACGTGTGTGCCTGCGACCCTGCATCTGAGCCAGAGCTCGCCGGGAGTCGATGCCGGGAAGGCTGGAGGAGTCGATGCGGATGGCTCACCGTCGGATATTGGACTGTATGGAGGCACGTCGGGAGCAGAGGGAGAGCTGGATCGGGATGGGCTGAAGGATTATTTCTGGCCTGGAGAGCGGGGGGATGCCCCCAGTGGGTTTGATCCCAATGGGTTTGATTGTGACGATCTCACGGTCGGCAGTGGATGTTAAACCATCGGCGCAGCACCCTCTCTCCGATCTGTCACCAAAAAACCAAACACGGGTC